>JBBQHP010000007.1:0-161886 GCA_038324085.1 Burkholderiales bacterium | reverse complement strand
GCGCGTTGGGCTGGGGGTCGTGGTCCGGGGTGCGCGCCTGGGGCCGGTCGTCCCCGGCCCCGGCCACGACTCAGACGACGAAGGGTTCGCCGGCGGCGAGCGTCCGCACGCCGGTCACGAATCGATGAAAATCGGGGATCGCACCCGCTACGACCAGTTCGACCGGTGCATGAGATCGGCGGCGTTCGGGGCGTTGGATGTCCGGCCAGTTGGTTGCTTCAGCCAGATATACGTGCACGGGGAGCTGCCGGGCCCCTCGACTGGCGCGCGACGCGGCCGCCACCGTCAGCCCCCGATCTTCGGACGATCCTGCGCCTCCATGAAGGCCTTGCGGAAAGCCATCGGATCCGAGATCCCGGGAATCGGTGCCTGTGGATTGCCTGCGCCCGAGATGACAAGCGTACCGAAATCGAGAATGCGCCCGAGGATGCCCTGGTCGACCTGGATGCTCTCGACCTTGGCGATATTGATCTCGATCGTTCGCCGGCTGATGAATCCGAACTTGGCGATGACGCGCCGGTTCGTGATCGCGAGTTCCGTGGACTTGTACTTGACGTAGGCGACCAGCCAGAAGATCAGCCCCAGTCCGAAGGCGGCGAGCAGGACGAATCCGACGACGATCAGCAGCCACAACGACCAGAGGCTCACGTGTCCGACGTAGACGATCTTCTCGTCCGCGACCAGCGCACCTTCCACGTAGCTCGTCATGCGATTCCCCTCTGCAGTGTTGGCGTGATGCCCAGTGTAGCGGGGCGGACCCCGCCATGCCGCCTTCGTCGCCGCTAGCGGGCCGAGCGCAAACCCCGCTCGACCATGTCCATGATGTGTGCCGAGGCCTCGTCGAAGACCTTGGGGGAGAGGTCGAGCCTGCCTATGCACTCGCCGTTCATCACGCCGGCCAGTCCATGCATCGAAGACCAGACGAAGAGTGCATCGAAGTCCACGCGGTCCTGCCCGGCCACCGCAGTGCCGTGCACGCGCCGCAATACCTGGCGGAGGATGTCGAAGGCGTGGACCGCATCCCGGACCAGATCGGGATGTTCCGCGGACGCGGGCCATGGCGTGCCGAACATCAAGCGATACTCCAACGGGCGCTGGCTGGCGTAGCTCAGATACCGCAGGCCCAGGGACTTCAGGTCTTCCGCCGGATCGTCGAAGTGCTGGCGGGCATCCAGATGGGCCGCAAAACCTTCGAAGCACCGACGCACCACTTCCGCCAGCAAGTGGTCGCGACTCGCATAGTGCTTGTAGGGTGCCTGGTGGGACACGCCCAGCCTGCGTGCCACGTCGCGCAGGCTCAGATTTTCCACGCCCTCCTCGGCGATGACTTCGCGTGCCGCGATGACGCAGGCTTCGCGCAATTCCAGCGGTGCAGCGGGTGTCTTGCGCTTTCTCGGCATCCGGTTCCGGGGTCCGACTCTACGGCCTCGGAAGCTACCACGAGCCGGCCGCTCGCCGCCACAAGCCTCACCTCAGCGCGCCGGTCGATCATGCGCGGGGCGGCCTCGGCCCTGGTGCGCCGTCATGCCTTTCATGATCGGGGTGATCACCATCACCTGGCCCCAGCGAGGCAGGGCGGCCAGAGACCAGCCGAGCAGTTTGGACAACCAACCGGGCCTTACCGTGCCTTTTCGCCCCAGCGCAGTGAGAGTGACGCGGGCCACCACATCCGGCTCGAGGGTCTGGGCCATATGCAGGTCGGCCCGTTGCGCGAACCCGCTCGCGATCGGTCCCGGCGCGGACGCAATCACGTCGACACCGAGCGGGGCCAGTTCCACGCGCAGTCCTTCCGCCAGGGATTGCACGTAGGCCTTGGTCGCGGCGTAGTTGGCCGCCCACGGGACGCCATGGAACGCCAGCAGCGAACTCATCAACACGAGGCAACGCGCCGAACTCGACCGGCAAACCCGGCTCGTGATCGACAGCATGCCCGGGCACGCCGGTCTGCTGGGTTACTCCGCGCGGCGCGAGATCTTCGGCAGCGAGGCCTGGCTTTCCGGCAGCCGATCGCGTCGGCTGAGTTCAGCGGAGCCTGGGCACCCCGTTGAACGCGCCGGCGCAGCTACCAGCGCCGTAGCGCGAAGTATTTCAGTGACCCACCATCCACGGTCGGTGCGCCTGCGGGCCGTGCGAATGTCCGTGCGATCCGCTGCCGTGGTGGTGGTGGGCCGCCCTGGGCTTCTTCGGCTCGGCCCGATGCCCGTCGCCATGACCCACCATGGTGACGACATCGGGTTCGTGGGCGCTTTTCTCGTTGCGGGTCTCGGCGATCCGGTTGTTGTGCGACATCAGGTTCAATTGCGGCGCGGTCAGCAAGCGTACGGCCGGCGCACCGCAGTGTTCGCAATCCACCGGGGCGGCACGATCGCGAATGGCACGGAACTGCCGGAACGGTCCGCAGGATTCGCAGTGGTAGTCGTAGAGAGGCATGGGGCACCTGGATCGTGAGCGGCGAGCGCGGCATGTCGGCCGCACTCGCCCGCGGCGGTTGCTAGGAGGCGCGCGCCAGATCGCCGGCGCCCACCTTCTTGCTCGGGCCTTGCGAGTTCGGACGGATGTCGAAATCGAAGATGGCCGTCGGGATGTAGAGCGATACGCACGCGTTGGGAATATCCACCACGCCGCTCACGCGACCTTCGACCGGCGCCGTGCTGAGGATGGTGTAGGCCTGCTCACCCGTGAAGCCGAAGTTCTTCAGGTAGTTGATGGCATGGATGCAGGCGCGGCGATAGGCCAGCGTGGTGTCGTTGTAGCGCTGGGTGCCGTCGTCCTCGACCGAGATACCCTCGAAGACCAGGAACTCGCCGTACTTCGGGTCCACGGGGCTGGTCTCGAACATCGCCTGGGTGATGCCGTATTTGCGGCAACCGCCCTTGATGAGATCGACGCCGAAGTCGATCCAGCCGCCCATCTCGATCGCGCCGCAGAACGTGATCTCGCCGTCGCCCTGGGAGAAATGGAAGTCCCCCGTGACCAAGCCGGCCCCCTTGACATAGACCGGGAGGTAGACGCGGCTGCCCCGGGACAGATTCTTGATGTCGCAATTGCCGCCGTGCTCGCGCGGGGGAATGGTGCGGGCCGCCTCCATCGCCGCTTTCTTCAATGCCTCGCCTTTCAGGCTCCCCAGGATGACCCCATTGGGATCGGGCGGCAGTGCCAGCGGCGGTACGCGGTTGGGATTGGTCGCGATGAGCGCGCGTTCCCGATCGTTCCAGGTCTTCAGCAATTCGGCCGAAGGAATGCAGCCCACGATGCCCGGATGCGTGATGCCCGCGAAGCGCACGTTGGGCACATGCCGCGAGGTCGCGTAGATGCCGTGGAAATCCCACACGGCCTTGCGCGGCTCGGGAAACAGATCGGTCAGGAAACTGGCACCGTTGTCGGTCGGGAAGATACCGGTGTAGCCCCATTCCTGATCCCGGAACGGTCCGATGTCGAGAATATCCACGACCAGCAGGTCGCCCGGTTCGGCACCTTCGATTGCAACGGCACCCGACAGATGGTGGCAGGGCATCAGGTTGCAGTCGCGAATGTCGTTGGCGCTGTCGTTGTTGCCGATCTGGGCGCCATCCCACGCGAACGTCTCGACCCGAAAGTCCTCGCCGGGTTTCACCTGCGCGTACATGGGAGTATCGGGATGCCAGCGGTTGACGATGACCGGCTCCGGCTGGTTCTGCGGCGACTTCGATCGATCTACGCTGATGACCGTTCTGGGCATGGCTGTCTCCTGGTTGGACTGACCCTGTAGGGCACTGACGATGAAGGCTCCTGCTGACGTGATGGACGTTGCCGACGTGGCTTTGGAAAAACGTGGTGACCTTGCGAACAAAGACTTCGTGAGGACGCCGGCATCCGGGCCGGATGGATCGAAGAAATGCGACTTTGTGTCGGTCTCAGCAGACAAAAAAAGCCCACGTCAGCTCGAAAACTGAAGTGGGCGTCTTTGCCGGTTCTTCCCTCGGCATCCTTGCCGGCGGGAACTGGATGTCCAGGCGCTGCGGATCGCTCGGCCGCGCCAAAAAAAGGTAGTACCAGGAAAAAATCACGTCAAGCCATTTGTTGCCTCACACCGACGACTCGAATTGCTGCCGACCCGACTGTCCAAGAACCTCCTGGATCCGCTTCGCCAGCTCCTCGATGGTGAACGGCTTCGTCAGGATCAGGTGCGGAGGCGCACGCTGGCTGTCGCGGGCGAAGGCTTTCTCGGCGTAGCCGGTCACGAAGAGCACCTTCATGTCAGGCCGCCTGGCGAGCGCGATCTCCGCCAACTGACGTCCATTCATGCCGGGCAGGCCGACGTCGGTCACCAGCAGATCGACAGTGCGGTCCTGGTCGAGAATGGCGAGTGCGGCATTGGGGTCCGCGGTATCGATGGAGCGATAGCCGAGGTCGTGCAGCATGGACACGATCACGGCGCGAACGTCGGCTTCGTCGTCGACGACCAGGATGGTTTCGCCTTCGCCCCCGGGGTCCGGGTTCGCGAGCGCCGGTGGTTCCTGCTCCGTCCCGTCCGAGAGGTCGCGCGGGAGATAGAGCCAGATGGTCGTGCCACGACCGAGTTCGCTGTCGATGCTGACGTGGCCGCCGGCCTGCTTGACGAAGCCATACACCATCGACAGGCCGAGACCGGTCCCTTGGCCGACGGGCTTGGTCGTGAAAAAGGGATCGAAAGCCCGGGCGATGACGCTCGCGGGCATTCCCGTCCCGTTGTCGGTGACACTTACGAGCACGTAGGTCCCGGCACCCAGATCGGCCTGGTTGGCTGCGACCGCTTCGTCGATCACCGCATTGGAGACGTCGATACGCAATTCTCCGCCGTCGGGCATCGCATCGCGCGCGTTGGTGACCAGATTCAACAGCGCGTTCTCCAGTTGGCTGGCATCGATCCTTGCCGACCAGAGCGGGTCGCCGAAGGCGATCCGGAGCGCAATCCTGGGACCGAGGGTCCGGCCGAACAGGTCCTCCAGAGAACCGATCAGCCGGGTCATGTCGGTGCGCTTGATATCGAGCGACTGTCGGCGCGCGAATGCGAGCAGTCGTTGCGTGAGTGCGGCCGCCCGCCGGGAGCTCGTGGCCGCTCGCTCCAGCAGCTTGCCGAAGTCGTCGAACTGGCCGGCGTCCAATCGCCGCTGCATCAACTGGACGGCGCCGTAGATGCTCGCCAGCATGTTGTTGAAGTCGTGCGCGATGCCGCCGGTGAGTTGCCCGATCGCTTCCATCTTCTGTGCCTGGCGCAGCTTTTCCTCCGCCATTTCTAGCGCCTGGCGCTGCTCGGTCTCCGCGGTGATGTCGCGTCCGAAGGCAAAGATCGTCTGGCCTTCGGGGGCAGCGGTCCACGCCAGATACCGATACCCGCCGGCGCGGTGCACGCAGCGGCATTCGAACGTCGGCAGCACGCCGACCGTCGCCCGCGCCAGCGCCGCTTCAGTGGCGGCGGTGTCGTCGGGGTGCACGAAGAAGTCGATCCTCCGGCCGATGACTTCGTCGGGCGCCCATCCCAGCACATCGCCCCATGCTGGATTGGCTTCGCGGAAGATGCCGTCCGCTGCCAGGACCGCCATCAGGTCCGGAGAATTGCGCCAGATCCTTTCGCGCTCGCGGGTGCGTTCATCGACTCGTTGTTCCAGGGTCGCATTCAGCGCCGCGAGCGCTTCCCGGTCCGAGCGCTGGTCGTCGATGTCGGTGTTGGTGCCGACCCAGCGCGCCACGGTTCCATCGCCGCTCCTGATCGGAATCGCCCGCACCAGGTGCCATCGATAGACGCCGTCGACCCGACGGATGCGGAATTCGATCTCGTAGTTGCTGCCGGTCGCCAGCGAGCGCGCCCAGGCACTGGCCGCCCGGTCGAGATCGGCCGGATGCACCAGGCGAGTCCAGCCGTTGCCTGCCAGTGCGTCGTGCGTCAGGCCGCTGTAGTTGAGCGTCCTGTCGTTGAACCAGTCGAGCGCACCATCCGGCGGCGACGTCCAGACGTGGTTCGGGACCGCCTGGGCGAACATGCGGAACTTCTCTTCGCTCTCGCTTAGGATGCGCGCCTGCTCCTGCCATACGGTGACGTCCGAGCCTTCGATGAAGATGCCCAGCACCGTTCCGGTTGCGCCGGTCAACGGCACGCAGACGAAGTCGATGAAGCGCGTTTCGGGCATCGCCGCCGCGTCGCGCCACAGCGGCAACGGGAGCGCCTTGCGCGTGACCGATCTGCCCGTGGCATAGACTGCGTCGAACATTTCCCCGAAACCCTGCTCGGTCAATGCCGGCAGCGCCTCGCCCAATGTCATTCCGACCACGTCGCGACGGGCGGTGATCTGGGTGAACGCGCCGTTCATCAACACGAACCGGTGATCCGCGCCGCGCACGACAGCGACGAAACTCGGCGAGTGCTCGAACACTTCGCGCAAGCCGCGCAACTCTTCATGCCGCGAGCGCTCCGCGACCACGTGAGCCGTGATCTCCGTGCAGGCGCAGAAGACGCCGCGAACCTCGCCGTCCTCGTCGCGCAGGGGCGTGTAGAAGAACGAGAAGTGCGTTTCCTCCGGACGACCATGGCGCAGCAGCACCAGGGCGATGTCGTCCATGTAGGTGGATACGCCCGCATAGGCCCGCGCCATGATCGGCCCGACCTCGTCGATCACTTCGTTCCATACCTGCCCGAAGGGTCTGCCCAGCGCCGGGTGATGCCCGCCCAGGATCTCCTTGTAGGCGTCGTTGTAGAGCATCAACTGGTCCTCGCCCCAGACCAGGAACATGGGCTGCGGTGCGCCGAGCATCACGCCCACGATCGCCCTCAGGGTCTGTGGCCAGCCCGTCGGGACACCGAGGGGGGAAGAGGCCCAGTCATGGCTGCGCATCATCGCCCCCATGGCACCGCCGCCATCCATGAATCGCAAGGTCATCGGGCCGCCTGCGCTCTGCCGAGATGTCGGGCTATCTCGCGCATCAATGCATCCAGGTCCTCGATCTCGAACGGCTTGGGCATCGAACGGACGTTCGGGCCGAGCTTGGCGAGCCCGTGCCTGAACTCGTAGCCGGAACAGATCACGATCCAATGATCCGGGCGGGTCTCGAGGACACGGCGCGCCAGGTCGGTGCCCGACATGCCGGGCAGGTTCACGTCCGTGACGATCACATCGAAGGTGCGCGTCTCGAGTGCCTGGACCGCCGATTCGCCGTTCGCCACCGCGACCACTTCGCGACCCTCTTCTTCGAGCAGTTCACTGATCGTGCCACGCAGTTCGTCAACGTCTTCGACGTACAAGATGCTCAACGACATCGGGTGCGGCTTTCCTGAGGCTTGCGGCGGCGAATCATACGAAAGAATCCGCGCGGCTGGCAGGCGATGGTTGCGTGCGACGCGCTGCCAGTCCTGTTCCTTCAGGCGGCCGTCGACGCCGTGCCTCGCGAATGTCGTTCAGGCCAGACACCAGGCGAGCGGTGTGGCTGGGCGAACAAGCCCGAGGCGAGGCATGTGTGTGGGGGCTGCGTCGCCACTCGCGGCCGCAGCCCGGGACGACCGGCCATTGATCAGCCGCTCGTGGCTGGTCGAAGATCATGCGCATGAAAAAGCCCGCGTGTGCGGGCTTTTCCTGGGCGTCGCGATCCCTGCCGGTCACGCCAGATCCGTCGACTGGATCCTCTTCACGCCCTTCGCCGTCATCTGCTTCCATGCCGCGTCGATACCCGTGCCTCCGAGGTTGATCCCTCGGCAGGCATCCTCGATCACCAGCGCCTGGAAGTGCGCGGTGCGCGCGTCCATCGCGCTCCACGCCACGCAGAAGTCGGTGGCGAGCCCCGCGAGGAAACATCGCTTCACGCCGCGTTGCTTCAGGTAGCCGCCGAGACCGGTCGGGGTCTTCTTGTCGGCTTCCATGAACGTCGAATAGCTGTCGACCTCGCGGTGGTAGCCCTTGCGAATGATCAGCTGCGCGTGCGGAATATCGAGACCGGGCGCGAATTCCGCGCCTTCGGTACCCTGCACGCAATGATCCGGCCAGAGCACTTGCTTGCCGTACGGCAGATCGATCACCTCGAACGGCTTCTTGCCATCGTGCTGCGACGCGAACGAGATGTGGTCGGCCGTGTGCCAGTCCTGGGTCATCACGACGTACTGGAATTTCCGGGCAATCTCGTTGATGAGCGGTACCACTTCGTCGCCGTGCTCGACGGCGAGCGAACCCCCCGGGATGAAGCATTTCTGCACGTCGACGACGATGAAGACGTCGGTGCCGGTCGGTGTGATCTTGCCGGCGGCGATGGCCTGGGCAAGCCAGCCGGCCGAACCGGCTGCAACCGCAGCGCCGCCGGCGATTTTCAGGAAGCTGCGACGATCGATTCCACTCATTTCGACTCTCCCTCTGGGATGGTGCAAGAACGTATCGGCGCGCCGGCGTTTCAACCGCCGGTTGCTTCGATTCTGTGGCAATCCTCCGACGCCTGCAACGCGCCACCGCGTGCGCGGTCCGTCGCGGCTTCATCCAGACGACCGCTGGCATCGACCACGACGCCGAAGCGCTGCGCGACTTCGGCCGCCGTGTAGTAGCCACGGTGCACGTCGCGAAGTACCGCTCGGGGGTCCCTGGCGAACGGCTTGCCGTAGCCGCCGCCGCCGGGCGTGGACACCGTGACGCTGTCGCCGGTACCGAGCGGAACGTCCTGGTCCTTCGAGCGATGGCGCGGCCGGTAGACGGTGCCGTGGAGGTCCGCCTGGACGGTATTGATGCCGCCGTCTTCTCCTCCGAGCGCGCCGCGCGGTCCGGTTCGCCCATGGTCCATGACCATCGACGCCCGCGCCTCGCCGCGCCGCAGCCGCACCGAGTAGGTCACGCCGAAGCCGCCGCGGTGTTCGCCCGCGCCCCCCGATCCTTCGTGCAGCGCATAGCGCTCGAACAGCACGGGGTAGCGCTGCTCCAGCACCTCGATCGGCGTCGTCTTGGAGATGCCGATGGTGGAACAGCCGTTGGAAATGCCGTCGCCGCTGCGCGAGCCGCCGTAGCCGCCGCCGGAGATGACGTACATCACGTAGGGGCGCCCGTTCGCGGGGTCGGTGCCGCCGAGCGCGAAGTTGCCCGATGTGCCGGCGGGAGCGGCGAACAGGCGCTCGGGAATGGCTTTTACCAGCGCGTCGAAAACGGCTTCGGCGATCCGCTGGCTCACCTCGGCTGCGCAGCCGGAGACCGGACGCGGATAGCGCGCGTAGAGGAACGTGCCTTCCGGTTCGACGATGTGCAGCGGCTCGAAGGTGCCGGCGTTGAGCGGCACTTCGGGGAACACGTGCTTCATGGCCAGGTATATCGACGACTTGGTCGTGGCGATCACGCTGTTCATGGGCCCGGCACACGGTGGGGACGACCCGGTCATGTCGAAGGTGAGCGTGTCGCCGGCCTTGGTGATGGTCATCGCGATCCTGAGCGGCACATCGACGACGCCGTCGGAATCGACGAACGCTTCGCCCGCATAGGTGCCGTCGGGGATGGTGGCGATCTTCGCGCGCATCTGCCGTGCCGCACGGCTTTTCAGTTCGACGACGGCCGCGTCGACGGTGTCCGCGCCATAGCGCTCCAGCAAGGCCGTGAGCCGCTGCTCGCCGACCGCCAACGCGGCGGCCTGGGCCTGAATGTCGCCGATCCGCTGATCCGCCAGCCGGATGTTGGACAGGATGATCGAGAGAATCTCCTCGTCCAGCACACCGCGCTTGAACAGCTTTACCGGGGGCAGGCGCAGGCCTTCCTGCTCGACCTCCGTCGCATTGGCCGAGAAGCCGCCCGGGACCATGCCGCCGGTGTCCGGCCAGTGGCCGGTGTTCGCGAGCCAGCACCACAGCCGGTCGCGATGGAAGAACGGCTTGACGAACTTCACGTCCATCAGGTGCGTGCCGCCGAGATACGGGTCGTTGAGGATGTACACGTCGCCGGGCTGGGGATCGCGTGAACGTTCGATCACGGCCTGGGTCGAGAACTGCATGGTGCCCACGAACACCGGCAGGCCGAGATCGCCCTGCGCGATCAGCTCGCCCGTGGCGCGGTGATAGATGCCGTCGGAACGATCGAGCGCCTCGGAAATCACGGGGCTGAACGCCGAACGGACGAACGCCAGGTCCATCTCGTTGCAGACCTGCTGGAGCCCGTTCTGGATGACGGAAAGGGTGATGGGATCCATGGCACGTTCGAAGTTATCGGGTTGTGAGTTTAGCCCCTGCGCCGGCGTCGGGGTTGTTTCCTCCGTTCGCCGTATCAGGTTAGAGTATCTGCAAAATAATCCTCTGGAGTCCCGATGAAGGCAGCAGTGGTGATTGACTGGCTTCTGGCCGGGTTCATGGGTCTGTTCGTACCGTTTGCGCCGTTGGTGGCGACGGCCATTTCCCGCGATCCTTCCTATCTGCGCGACTATCGCCGTACGGTCCTGAGGGGGGCGGGCCACCTCAAGGGACAGGTCAGGTCCAGGGCGTTTTCGCGCTACGTCCTCTACGGGCGACAGCAACCCGTGGGCGAGACGGTCGTCGGGGAGTGCACCCATTGCGGCAACTGCTGCATGCACCGCCAGTGCATCTTCCTGGACTGGAGCAGCGCCGGGGAATCCCGCTGCCGCATCTACAACACGGCCTTCTGGAAGCGCCTCGCCTGCGGGCGTTATCCCGAAACCGGGGTCGACATCGGGTTGTACGGCTGCCCCAGCTTCACCACGGTCCCTTCCACGGAACGGGTGCGGCGCCGCGTGATTCCCGTGGTGGCGGCGCCCCAGCAGGAAGCGATGCAACGCGAGAGCATGCAATAGGAATCGCACGCAAAGGTAATACGCCGGTCACGTTGGGTCCCTAGGCTGCCTCGCATCGCCACGACGCCGCCACGGCGTAGAAGGGGCTGCCCTGAAGCCCGACGACCTGACGTTCCTGGACCGCGTCGACCAGCGCGTTTTCGATGCGATCTACACCCGCTCGCTGGTCTACAACACCTGCTGGGAAGACCCCGCGGTCGATCGCCAGGCGCTGCAGCTCGACGGCGATGACATCGTCCTGGTCATCGCCAGCGCCGGATGCAACGCGCTGGATTACGCCCTGTGCGGGCCGCGCCGGGTCCACGCCGTGGATGCCAATCCGCGTCAGATCGCCCTGCTGGAGCTCAAGCTGGCGGGCATCCGCCGCCTCGGGCATCCCGATTTCTTCGCGCTCTTCGGCGAGGGCCGGCACCCCCGGTTCGACGAACTCTACCGCGATGCGCTGCGTGCCGACCTGTCGCCGTTCGCGCAGTTGTTCTGGGATCGCAACGGACGCTGGTTCGGGCATCCGGAGGAGCGCGGCAGCTTCTACTACCACGGCCTGTCCGGCCTGGTCGCCCGCGCCGTGCGCAGCTATATGCGGCTGCGCCCGAAGCTCGAACGCGCGGTCCGCGACCTGACCGATGCGCCGGGCATCGCGGAACAACGCCACATCTACGACAGCCGGATCGCGCCGATGCTCTGGACCCGCCCCATGAACTGGATGCTCGGTCGCCAGCTCACGATGTCGATGCTCGGCGTGCCCCATGCCCAGCGCAAGGAAGTCCAGGCGCAGCATGCTGGCGGCGTGGCCGGCTACGTGCGCAGCGCCGTCGACCACGTGTTTCGCCAGCTGCCCGTGGCGGACAACCACTTCTGGCGGGTGTACCTGCGCGGGCACTACACGCAGCAATGCTGTCCGGAGTATCTCAAGCGCGCAGGGTTCGAGCGGCTGAAGGCCGGTCTCGCCGACCGGGTCCTGCCACGTACGTGCACGGTGACCGAATTCCTCCGTGTGACGTCGGATCGCATCTCCAGGTTCGTGCTGCTCGATCACATGGACTGGATGAGTTCCTATCATCCCGCCGCGCTCGCCGATGAATGGGCCGCGATCTTCGAGCGCGCCGCGCCTGGCGCACGCGCGATCTTCCGCAGCGCCCACGCGCGGCCGCAGTACCTCGATCGCGCGACCATCGCGGTGCCGGGTGGCCGACGGCGCGTGAAGGAACGGTTGCGCTTTCATGACCGGTGGGCCCGGGAACTGACGCGGCAGGATCGCGTGCAGACGTACGCCGGCTTCCACATTGCCGACGTGCTGCCGGAGTGACGCGATGCTGATGGCCGATGCGCGAATACTGTACCGGTTGCTGCGAGGCCAGCAGCGCAAGGGCTCGCATGCGGAGCGTCTGGCGGAATTCTATGGTCCCCAGGCGGTCGACTACGATCGATCGCGCGAGGCCCTGCTGCATGGTCGGCGTGAATTGATCGAGCTGCTCGAGCCGCCGGCCGGCGCGACCGTGGTGGAACTCGGTGGCGGCACGGGCCGCAACGTGGCGTTCTTCCGCGAACGTCTGCCGTTCCTGAGGCGCGTCGACGTGGTCGACCTGTGCCGCCCGCTGCTCGAACAAGCGCGTCGCCGCGCCGAAGACTGGCCGAACGTGCGCGTCATCGAGGCGGATGCGACCGCCTATGCGCCGGAGCAACCGGTCGACGCGGTCTATTTCTCGTATTCGCTGTCGATGATCCCCGACTGGTTCCGGGCCATCGACAATGCGCTGGCCATGCTCAAGCCCGGCGGGCTGCTCGGCGTCGTCGATTTCTACGTGTCCCGCCGCGATCCGGCGCCCGGGTGCGTTCGCCACGGCGCGCTGGCGCGCAGTTTCTGGCGTGCATGGTTCGACCGCGACGGCGTGTTTCCCAATCCCGATCACCTGCCGTTCCTCATGGCGCGCTGCCAGACCGAGGTGATGATGGAGCGCGCGGCACCGGTGCCGGGGCTTCCGTTCGTGCGCGTGCCCTACTACCTGTTCATCGGGCGCAAGCGCCGACCGGTGCGCGCCGTGATGGCGTGAATGCCGGCGCCGCCGCGCCGATTCAATAGTGGGGGTTCGACGATCGTCGCCGTCTGCGCGAGGTGAATCCGGCGAGCCCCGCACCGAGGGCGTACAGCACGCAGGCATTGAGCAGGTGCCAGAGGAAATGTGTCCCGGTCGGGAATATCGGGCACACCGACTCGTCCATGGTCCTGAGCGCGAGCGATACGACGAAGAGCGCGCTGGCGATCAGAAACGGCAGGCAGAGGCGGCCCTTGGTCACGGCGACCCAGGTCGTGATGGCGAGCAGTGTCACGAGTGCGGGCAGGTACATGACCGAACCGTTCCACGCGTCTTCGGGAAAAGCCCGCTCCGCCAGTCGCGATGTGAGCGCGTAGCTCATGACGAATGCGCTCGCGGAGTAGTTGCCGAGACGGGCGTGGTGAACCAGAAAGCGCTGCAGGTAGAACCAGATGAAGATCGCGATCGCCAGCGTGTCGGCAATGGCGGCCCACTGCGTGGCGACGGTGTGAAAGGTGACGCTGCCGACGCCGACCAGCCCGGTCAGCGCGGCGAGGGTGCGGAAGTCCCAGCCGCGCCGGCCGAAGTGCCTCAGCAGCAGCACGGCGGCCACGAAGAATCCGATGTTGCTCAGCGCGTTGAACGGCTCGGCGAAGAGCTCGGGCGAAACACGCTCGCAGTAGATGTCGATCTCGCGGGTCAGGTCCATGACGGGGGCGGAGGTTGGCGGGCGAAGGGCGGAGGTCGGCGCACAGGAGGACGCAGGGACGTCAGCTCGTGCAATGCCGACGGCATGCGCGGGGCCGGAGGGCTGGTAGCGCGGGCAGCAACTGCGGGACGCGGGATCTGCGCTGTGAGCGCAGCAGGGAGAAATCTGCGCTGGCGATCCCTACGATGCGTCCCGGTCGTGCACAACGCGGCCGCGCAGTGCCTCCGCAACCCGACAACGTCCACATCGAGAAGGGGAACATCATGAAGCTCGTCGTCACCGCAATCGCTCTGAGCCTCGCCGTTTCCGCCCCCGCTTTCGCCAAGCCGCAGCAGGAGAAGATGAAGCTCTGCAGCACCGAGGCGAAGACCCGGTCGCTCAAGGGCGACGACCGTCGCGCCTTCATGAGCCAGTGCCTGGCGGCAACCGCCGAGGAGAAGCAGGCACGCCAGGCGCAGCTCGAGAAATCGAAGGCCTGTGTCGCCGAAGCCAAGAGCAAGGCGCTCAAGGGCGAGGCGCGCAAGAAGTTCGTGAACGAGTGTTCGGCCTGATCCGAGCGCACGTCGTACCAAGCCACCGCCGTTGGGTCGGGACGCGAAAGTGTTCCGGCCCTTTTTTTGTCGGCACGGCGCCGGACGCGTGGAACAGGCCACGTTGCCGGCCGCGTCGGAGCGACGGTGAACCCTGCCGGGCGTAACAGGCCGGGCGATGGTCGCCTCGGATCCGACGTTGCCTGCACGTGGCGAGCCATTGCGGCGCTTCTCCCATTCCAACGCTTCTCCATACCCGACGTACGGTATCGGCAGCCGACCCGCCGATCTTGAGGCCTTCGGCACCGGGCGTGGCCTGCCGCGGACCCGGTACTGGTCGGGTCCAGCGGGCGAGCAGCACCGGGTCGATCTGCATCAACCGACCTCGATCAGCAGATTGCCCAGGGCGTCGCGCGCCACCCGGTTGCCCGGTTCCACCACGATGGTCGTGTCCAGTTGCTCGACGATGGCCGGGCCATCGAACCGGGCGGCCACCGGAAGCCACTCGCGCCGGTACACCGGCGTATCGAGCCGGGCGCCGTCGAACCAGACCGGTCGCCGCGCGACCCGCGCCTGATCGAGCGACGCAGCGGGCGCGCCACGCCCCAGCGCCTCGAACGAGAGCGGCTTGCGCCGGCCGATCACCGCGGCATGCAGGTTGACCAGCACCGGCCGGATCTCCGGCAGGCGCACGTGGAAGCGATTCCAGTAGGCCGTTGCGAAGTCGGCGTGCAGAACCGCGCGGGACACTGCCGGATCCGGGATCGGGATCGACAGCAGGTGGCTCTGGCCCTGGAACTGCATATCCGCCTCGAACACGCAGTCGATGCGCTCGACCGCGACGCCTTCGCGTTCGATGGTCGCGCGGCCTTCGCTCACCTGCGCCTCCAAGACCGAGCGGACCAGCGTTTCCGGCAGATCGGGGAGCGCCACGTTCACCGTCCGGACAAAATCGTGGCGCAGGTCTGCGACTACACAGCCGAGCGCGTTGGTGAGCCCGGGCCGCGCCGGCACCAGCACCCGGGGAATGCCCAGCTCCCGGGCGAGCGCGCAGGCATGCAGCGGCCCGGCACCGCCGAAGGCGAACAGCGCGAAGTCGCGCGGGTCATGACCGCGGGCGAGGCTCACCATGCGGATCGCACCGGCCATGCGGTCGTTGGCGATGTGCACCACCGCGGCGGCAGCGGCTTCCGCCCCCAGGCCGAGCGGCTTGCCGATGCGCTCCTCGATGATGGCGCGCACGTGATCGAAGGTGACCGGCGTGTCGACCGCCAGCAGCTTCAGCGGATCGAGCCGACCGAGGACCAGGTTCGCGTCGGTGATGGTGGGTTCGATTCCGCCGCGGCCGTAGCAGATCGGCCCGGGTCGGGCGCCGGCACTCTGCGGCCCGACCTGCAGCATGCCGGCCTCGTCCACGCGGGCGATCGAGCCGCCGCCGGCACCGATGGAATGCACGTCCACCATCGGCACGTGGATCGGCAATGCGTATTCGAGTTCGAGTTCGGAGGACAGGCGCGGCTCCCCGCCTTCGACCAGGGCCACGTCGCTCGAGGTGCCGCCCATGTCGTAGGTGATCAACCGGTCGATGCCGGCGGCACGTCCCGTGGCCGCCGCCGCGATCACGCCTGACGCCGGGCCGGACATGACCGAGCTCACCGCGTGCTCGTGCGCGATGCGGGCGGCGACGGTGCCGCCATTGCCCTGCATCACCAGCAGCTCGCGCCTGAAGCCGCCGGCCGCGAGCCCGACCCGTAGCCGCTCGAGATAGCGCTGCAGTACCGGCTGGACGGCGGCATTCACGGCGGCGGCGACACCGCGCTCGTACTCGCGGTATTCCGACAGGATCGCGTGACCCGCGGTGATGTAGTCGTTCGGCCAGAGCTCGCGCGCGATCGCTACCGCGCGCTGCTCGTGGCCCGGCGCGCGATAGCTGTGCAGGAAGTGAATCACGAGCGCTTCGCACCCGTCGGCCAGCAATCTGTGTACGGCGGTGCGCACTGCGGGTTCGTCGAGGGGCGTGAGGACTTCCCCCTCTGCGCTGATGCGTTCAGGCACTTCCAGTCGCAGTTCGCGTGGGATCAATGGAACGAAGGTGCCGGTCAACCCGTAGGGCGTGGGGCGGGTGCGGCGGCCGAGTTCCAGCACGTCGCGAAAGCCCTCGGTCGTGATCAACCCGACGCGCGCCACCTTGCGCTCGAGCAGCGCGTTGGTCGTGGTGGTGGTGCCGTGGATGATCGCTTCCAGCGCGGGCAGCTCGGCGGCGGCCGCATCGAGTGCCTGGAGCACGCCGATTCCCTGATTGGGTACCGTGGTAGGCACTTTCGCAACACGGATCTGCCCGGCTTCCGGATCCCAGAGCACCAGATCCGTGAAGGTGCCACCGACGTCGACGCCTGCGATCATGGCATCCAGTGTAGCCGGCGCGCGATCAGACCGCGAGAAACCGTTCCCGCAACGCCGGGTCGGCCTGCAGCGCGGCCCACGTGCCCGAGAACTGCACGGTTCCGCGCTCGAGGATCAGGACGCGATCCGTGATGTCCGCCGCGAAGCGCAGATTCTGTTCGCATAGCAACACGGTCATGCCTTCGCGCTTCAACTCCGCGATCGCTGCCGCCATGGCCTCCACGATCACGGGCGCGAGACCCTCGGAGGGTTCGTCCAGCAGCACCGCGAGCGGCTGGCCCATCAACGTCCGTGCGATCGTCAGCATCTGTTGCTCGCCGCCCGACATCTCACCGCCGCGGCGCTCGCGCATGCGACCCAGATTCGGGAACAGTTCGAACAAACGGGGCGCGTCCCAGCGAGGCGCATCGGCCCGCGGCGGCCGGCGGCCCACCTCGAGATTCTCCTCCACCGTGAGGCCGGCGAAGATGCGGCGCTCCTCCGGAACGTAGCCCAGGCCGCGCCGGCAGATGCGGTATGCGGGCTGCCCGTCGACGCGCTCTCCGGCGATGTGTACCGAGCCGCCGCGCGGCGGGATCAGGCCCATGAGCGTCTTGAGCGTGGTCGATTTGCCGGCGCCGTTGCGTCCGAGCAGCGCGACCACTTCCCCGCGCTGTACCGAGAACGTCACGCCGAACAAGGCCTGCGCCCGCCCGTAGAACGCATCGACCGCGCGCGCCTCGATCATGCGGCGGCCCCATCATGGGTCGTGCCCAGGTACAGCCGGCGCACTTCGGGATCGCGGCGGACCGCTTCGGGCGCGCCTTGCGCAATCAAGCGACCGCGGTCGAGCACGAGGATACGATCCGCGTGACCGAACACGATGTCCATGTCGTGCTCCGTGAACAACACGGACAGCCCGCGCCGGGCGGAGATGCCCGAGACCAGTTCCATCAGGTCGTGCCGCTCGCGCGGCGCCATGCCCGCGGTGGGCTCGTCCATGAGCAGCAGGCGCGGGGTGTTCGCGAGCGCCATGGCAAGTTCGAGCCGCTTCACGTCGCCGTATGCGAGTTGCGCACAGGGTCGAGCGGCTTCGGCGGCGAGTCCGACGTCGGCGAGCAGGATGCGCGCCGCTTCGAAGCGCGCCGAGCGCGCTTCGCCCAGCGGCGACAGCGCGTGCCGATCGTGCGCGAGCAACGCGAGCTGCACGTTCTCGATCACGGTCATCGATCCGAACGTGGCGGCAACCTGGAAGGTCCGGCCGATCCCCTGGCGGAACAGGGCGCGCGGGGTGTCACCCGTGATATCCGTTCCGCCGAGCAGCACGCGTCCCGCGTCCGGGCGGATCTGCCCGCCGATCAGGTTGAAGCAGGTCGTCTTGCCGGCGCCGTTCGGGCCGATCAGCGCGACGCGTTCGCCGGCGTCCACCGTGAACGACACGCGATCCACCGCGTGCACGCCGCCATAGCGCTTTGCCAGAGCGTCCGCCTGGAGCAGACTCATCGCGTATTCCCTCGCGGGAGCGCTGGACGGATGCGTCCACCGATGGTGCCGACCACGCCGCGCGGAAACAGCAGCACCAGCGCAAGTATCGCGAGCCCCAGGAACAGCCGCCAGTATTCGGTGCGACGGATGATTTCGTCCTGGAGCCAGGTGAACAGCACGGCGCCCACGAGCGGACCGGTCAGCGTCTGCACCCCGCCGAGCAGCACCATCACGAGACCGTCCACGGAGCGCGAGATGCCCATCACGTCGGGCGCGAGGCTGCCCTTGGAATACGCGTACAGGGCGCCGGCCAGGCCGGCCGCGGCCCCCGCGATCGGAAAGGCCAGCCATTGCACGCGATTGACGTCGATGCCGATCGCTTCCGCCCGGGTCGGTGCGTCGCGGCCGGCGCGCAACGAGAACCCGAAAGGTGCATGCATCACGCGCCACAACACTGCGATGCCGCCGCCGCACAACGCGAGCGTGAGCCAGAAAAAGTGGGTCTTGTCTGCGGCCCAAGCCGCACCCCGCACGCCGATGATGCCGTTGCTGCCGCCCGTGACGTCGTCCCACTGCCAGGCGATCGACCACACGATCTGCGCGAACGCGAGAGTCAGCATGGCCAGGTACACGCCGGTCAGCCGGACGCAGAACCAGCCGAAGGCGAGGGCGAATGCGGCGGCGGCCGCAGGTGCGGCGCACAGCGCAACGAACATGGACGCGCCGGCCTGCTTGGCGAGCAGGCCGGCGGCATAGGCGCCGACGCCGAAGTAAGCCGCATGGCCGAACGACGTGAGGCCGCCGGGGCCCATCAGGAAATGCAGGCTGGTCGCAAACAGCGCGAAGATCGCGCAATCGGTGGCGAGCACTACAGCGTATTCGTCGACCAGCAGGGGCATCGCGGCCATCGCCGCAAGGCTCGCTGCCGCCAGCCACCAGAAACGCTGCGATGGCGTTCGCACCTGTTCGATCGCCGCGAGCGCTGTGTGCGCGGCGCGCAGCGGCCGTCCCGCCAGTCCCCAGGGTCGGACCGCCAGCGTCAGCGCCATCAGCACGAACTCGACCACGAGCGTCAGCTTGGAGAAGTTCAGCGTCAATCCGGACAGTTCCACGGTCCCCACCGCGAAGCACAGGGCCTTCACCACGCCGATCAGCAGGGCGGCAAGGAAGGCGCCGCCGAGGCTGCCGAGCCCGCCGACCACCACCACGACGAACGCGTCGGTGATCGCGACCAGGTCGAGTCCGAGACTCGCGGGCTCACGCGGCATCTGCAACGCGCCGGCAAGGCCGGCGAGCAGACTGCCCAACGCGAACACGCCCGTGAACAGCCAGGCCTGATTCACCCCCAACGCGCCGAGCATCTCGCGATCTTCCGTGGCCGCGCGGATCAGCACGCCCCAGCGCGTGCGACCCAGCAGCAGCTTCAGCGCGACCAGCACGAGCGGGCCGAGCACGATCAGGAACAGGTCGTACTGCGGGATCGCCTGGCCGGCGATCGCCACCGCACCCGACAGTCCGGGGGCACGTGGACCGAACAGATCCTCGGGCCCCCAGAGCAGCAACGCGGCGTCCTTCACGACCAGCACCACCCCGAAGGTGGCGAGCAGCTGGAACAATTCCGGCGCTGCGTAGATGCGCTTCAGCACGGCGATCTCCACGAGCGCGCCGACCACGGCAACCGCGAGCGCCGCTGCCGCCACGGCACCCCAGAAACCGAGCGCGCTCGTCCCCAGGCGTTGCGCGAACCACACCGCGGCGTAGGTGCCGATCATGTAGAGCGACCCGTGCGCGAAATTCACCACACGGGTGACGCCGAAGATCAGCGACAACCCGGAAGCGAGCAGGAACAACGTGGAGGCGTTCGCCAGCCCGTTGACGAGCTGGGCCAGCAGATTGGCGATGGTCACGGCGGCAGATTCGCGACGGAACCCCTGCGTGATCCGTTTGCGAACGTTTCGGTATCGGGCGCTAGGCGCGAGGGCAGGACGCGCGTGGCGGCGCAGGGCTGCGATCGGACGCTCGATCGACGGCGCAGGTGCAACTGCCCCGGCCCCCTCGCAGTCCGTGGCTCGAGACTGTTCTCCATCGGCGGATGGTACGAAGTTTCACGCACGCCTGCATGGCGGTGAGCGGTGAAGGCGCGCACACCCCATGCGGTGCGCGTCCTGCCGGTCGCATGGCGGACGCCGGATAGGGTGACTTGCGAGCGGGGCGCGTGCGCACTGATCCCGCTCATGCTGCGGGGCGGTGGCACTGTCGTGGTGCCGGCGAGGGCGCACTCGAGCGGCGGACGGCAACTGCCGCGGCCGGAAACACGCCGAATTCCAGTGGAGCTTTTCTTGCTCGCGCCGGGCGGGTCGCGATCGAAAGCCTGCGCGACTTCGTCCTCCGTCTGTCCGACGGGGATGCGATCCCCCGGTTGATGCTCAACAGCGTGCTCGCCGGGGAAGAAAATCACGTCGTCGCGATGCCGGCCCTGCTCGGCCCGCGCACTCGGTGCCGATTTCGATCCGGCGCGCGTGATCCGCGCCGGCCGGGCCGGACGGGCGCTTCGCCCCGATCGGGGGCCGCTATCTTTGTCTCCAGCTGCCCGCGCGAGCGCCGTCCGCATGTAGCCGGCGACCTTGCTCGCGCGTTATCGTGTGCGCCGCGCGCTGGCGATCGCCGCGCGACCGGCTCATGCAACGAGGCCACGATCCATGAAGTTCAAGGACTACTACGAAGTCATCGGCGTCGAGCGTACCGCGACGCAGGACGAGATCAAGCGCGCCTACCGCAAGCTCGCGCGCAAGTACCATCCCGACGTCAGCAAGGAGGCGGACGCCGAGGCCCGCTTCAAGGAAGTGGGTGAAGCCTACGAAGTCCTGAAGGACCCGGAAAAGCGCGCCGCCTACGACCGCGTGGGCAGCCAGTGGAAGAACGGCCAGGACTTCGAGCCACCCCCGAACTGGAATGGCGGCGGCCCCCAGTTCGACGCCGGCGAGTTCGGCTTCGGTGGCGGCGAGCACAGCGATTTCTTCGAGACGCTGTTCGGTCGCCGGACGCAGGGGGCCGGCGGGCCGAGGGCCCGGACGCAGGCGGCCGGCCGCGACAGTCATGCGCAGATCGAGATCGACCTCGAAGACGCCTATCGTGGTGCCCAGCGCACGATCTCGCTGCGCATGCCAGTCATGGATGCGCAAGGCAATGTCGTCGCCCAGGAGCGCAAGCTGGACGTGACCATTCCCAAGGGCGTGCGCGCCGGTCAGCATCTGCGTCTGGCGGGGCAGGGCAGCCCGGGCTTCGGTGGCGGACCGGCGGGAGACCTGTATCTCGAGATCGCGTTTCGGCCGGTGCCGCATTTTCGGGTCGAGGGCCGCGACGTCTATATGGAGCTGCCCCTGGCGCCGTGGGAGGCAGCCCTGGGCGCCACGGTCACGGCGACGACCCCCGATGGTCCGGTCCAGCTCACTGTACCGCCCGGTTCGCGGGTCGGGCGAAAACTGCGATTGAAGGGTCGCGGCATCCCGGGCAAGCAGGCAGGCGACCTCTATGCGGAGCTCTCCGTCGTGCTCCCGCCGGCCGCCACGGATGCCGCGAAGGCCGCGTATCGCACATTCGAGCAGGCCTTCGATTTCGATCCTCGCGCGTCACTGAAAGGTGAACCGTCATGAGCGAATCCAGGACAGTATTCGTGCAGACCGTCGTGGTCGAGGAAGAGCTCCATCTCACTTTCGTGGAGCTGTGCCGCGCTTGCGGGGCGGCGGAGGAGCAGGTGAGCGCGCTGGTCCTCGAGGGCGTGCTCGAGCCGATCGGCCGGGACGAGCGGTCGCAGTGGCGCTTCGCGGGCACGGCGTTGCACCGCGCTCGCCGGGCACTGCGCCTGACGCGCGATTTCGAACTCGACCCCGCCGGCGTCGCGCTGGCGCTCGCACTGCTGGACGAGATCGACCAACTCAAGGCCCGCCTCGCGCGGAGCGGCGTGCGCTGAGCGCGCCATCGCGCGGCGCGCAGGGGTGGCAGGAAGGCGCGATCGCTGCGTTGGGTACGGAAACGAACGGTGCGCGACGCGGCGCCGTGCGATAACACCGGCAGTCACGAGCTCCCGGTACACGCCGAATGCTGGTCGCAGGTACGGGCAGAAATCTTTCGATCATGGCCGGTCCGCTCTCGGAAATGGTCGCCCCCCCGAAGCTGATCGCAGCTTTCGGGACCGCGTTGCACCTCGCGAGCGGCGCCCGGCGGGGCTTCAGCTGTCTCACCTTGGTGCTGGTCTGGCTGTTGGCGGGCTGCAGTTCACTGCCCATGGTCGTGCCCGACATGTCGCGCCATCCCAATCGTGCAGTCAGGATGGAGGGTGCGCACGGCCCGCTGTCGACCGAACAGAGCCGGGCGGTGCTGCAGAAGCTGAAGGCCGAGGACGGTGAGACCACCATCCTCGATCGCCGTGTGGCCCTGGAAGGCGCGAACGGCGGTACGCCGCTGGTGGTCGGCAACAAGGCGACGTTGTTCCAGGACGGGCCGGCCACGTTCAAGGCCATGTTCGCGGCCATCGCGAGGGCGCGGGACCACATCAACATGGAGACCTATATCTTCGAGGACGACGAGATCGGCGAACGGTTCGCCGCGGCGTTGCTCGCGAAGCAGGCCGAGGGCGTGCAGGTGAATCTCATCTACGACAGCGTCGGCAGCATCAATGCGCCGCGGGCGTTCTTCGACCGGTTGCATGCCGCGGGCGTGAACGTCCTCGAGTTCAATCCGATCAATCCGCTCACCGCGCGGGCCGGCTGGGACGTCAATCAGCGCGATCATCGCAAGCTCCTGATCGTCGATGGTCGCGTGGCCTTCCTCGGCGGTATCAACATCAGCAGCGTCTACTCGAGCTCGGCATTCTCGAAGCGGCCGAAGCGACCGAAGCGGCAGTCACCGCAGGGCAAGCTGCCGTGGCGCGATACCCAGGTCGAGCTCGAAGGCCCCGTCGTGGCCGATTTCCAGCGCCTGTTCCTGGGCACCTGGGCCAAGCAGAACGGCGACGCGCTGGCGCCGCGGCGCTATTTCCCGACACTCACGGCGCAGGGCAAGGAGATCGTGCGCGCCATCGGCAGTTCGCCCGACGAGCCCTACAGCCTGATGTACGCGACGTTGATCTCCGCGATCCGCAGCGCCGAGACCTCGGTGCACCTGACCTTCGCCTATTTCGCGCCCGACAAGCAGATGCTGCGCGCGCTGGAGGCGACGGCAGCGCGGGGCGTAGACGTCAGGATAATCCTTCCCAGCACCACGGATTCGGGGCTGGTCTTCAATGCCGGGCGTTCGTACTACACCGAGCTGCTGCGTGCAGGCGTCAAGCTCTATGAGCTGCGCGACGGGCTGCTGCATGCCAAGACCGCGGTGATCGACGACGTGTGGTCCACGATCGGTTCCACCAATCTCGACTGGCGCAGCTTTCTGCACAACGACGAAATCAACGCCGTGATCCTCGGCCCCGTATTCGGCGCGCAGATGCACACGGTTTTCGAGGCGGACATGGCCGCGTCGAACCGGATCCTGCTCGATCAGTGGGAGAAACGCCCGTTGTCGCTGCGCATCAAGGAGCGGGCGGCACGGATCTGGGCTTATTGGCTCTGAGCCGGCACTGCAAACGGTTCGAGCGCGCTTGGATCACAATCCGGCATCGCAAATCGCGAGGGACGCTCCGATGGCCAATACCCGCACCGAGTCGGACAGCTTCGGTCCGATCGAAGTACCTGCCGAGGCACTGTGGGGCGCGCAGACGGCACGCAGCCTGCGCTATTTCGCCATCGGCGAGCAGCGCATGCCGCTCGAAGTCGTTCGCGCGCTCGGCTGGATCAAATGGGCGGCGGCCCTGGTAAATCGCGATCTGGGCCGACTCGATCCGGTCAGGGCGGCGGCGATCGCGGACGCCGCCGAGCGTGTGGCCAATGGGGAATTCGATGCGGAGTTTCCGCTCTCGGTCTGGCAGACCGGTTCAGGAACGCAAAGCAACATGAACGTCAACGAAGTCATTGCCAATCTCGCGTCGCGTGCGCTGGGCAGTGGCGTTGAACGGGTGCGACGCATCCATCCCAACGACGACGTGAACCTCGGCCAATCGTCGAACGATGTGTTTCCGAGCGCCATGCATATCGCCATCGCGCAGCAGGCGCGCATGCGCCTGGCGCCGGCCTTGACGGAATTGCGCAACGCGCTCGCGGGCAAGGCACTGGAGTTTGCCGAGGTGGTCAAGACCGGTCGCACCCACATGCAGGATGCGATCCCGGTGACCTTCGGGCAGGAATTCGGCGGCTACGAGGCGCAACTGGCACTCTGCGCGAGCGCGCTCGGCGCGGCGTCGGAAGGACTGGCCGCGCTGGCGATCGGTGGCACCGCGGTCGGGACGGGCCTCAACACGCATCGCGAGTTCGGTGCGCGAGTGACCGCGCTGCTCTCCGAACGCCTCGCCCTGCCCTTGCACCAGGCCGACAATCTGTTCGCCGCGCTGGCGGGACACGAGGCGCTGGTGCATTTCCACGGCAGTGTCAGGATGCTTGCCGTGGCATTGACCAAGATCGGCAACGACATTCGCCTGATGGGCAGTGGTCCGCGCGCGGGTCTGGGCGAATTGCGGCTGCCGGAGAACGAGCCGGGTAGTTCGATCATGCCCGGCAAGGTCAATCCGACCCAGGTCGAGGCGCTGACCATGGTGTGCGCGCAGGTGATGGGACACGACACCGCCATCGGTTTTGCCGCGAGCCAGGGCCAGTTCGAGCTCAACGTCTACAAGCCGCTCATCGCGCTGGACGTGCTCGACAGCCTGCGCCTGCTCGCTGACGCAATGGCGAGTTTCGCCCGGCATTGCGTGACCGGCATCGCGGTCGATACGGCGCGCGTGGACGACATGGTCGAGCGTTCGTTGATGCTGGTGACTGCGCTGGCCCCGCACATCGGCTATGACCGCGCTGCAAAGGTGGCAAGGCACGCGCACCGGAACGGCATCGCGTTGCGTGAGGCCGCGCTCGCGCTCGGCGCCGTCAGCGCGGAGCAATTCGATGCGTGGGTCGATCCCCGCCGCATGCTGGGTCCCGACGAATAGCGGGGCGCAGCGCGTCGCGGCACCAAAAGAAAAAGCGCCGCTGCTCGTGCAGAGCAGCGGCGCCCGGGTGCTTCGAAACGCTCGGTCAGGTTCAGAACAGGTATTGCACGCCGGCGGAGATCATGTCGACGTTGTCGTCACGTCCGCGGAAGGGCATGTGGTACCGGTCCCAGTCGACGCGCAACTGGACCTGCTTGGTTACGGAAACAGTGGCACCGAAACCATAGCTGAGTCCAAAGCCCTGATCGCGCCCGGCGTATACGACCGGGACGTTGCCCTGGGTGTTGGTCCAGCCATAGACGGTACCCACCTTGGCATTCAGGCCGACCACGGTGCCGATCGGGACGCTCCCGACCACACTGAAATTCAGGCCTTGCGCATCCTGGCGGCCGCCGAGGGTTTCCGGACGCCCGAGGTAGACGTAGCCCAGTTCGAGTCCGAGCCAGTCGTTGAACTTGCCGCCCGTGTAGATCTTGCCGCCGGTGTCCTCGTCCTCGCAACCGGTAACGGACGGGCAATCGCCTCGGTAGTCGGCCTTGCCTGCGGAGATGCCGACGTAGTTCCAGAATCCGGCGTGGTACGGCATCTTGAGGCCGCCGGTCGTGTTGTCGTACGAATTGGTCGTGCTCGTCGTGGTGGACGTCGGTTGGGTGTCCGTGTTCTGTGCGAGCAGCGGGGAGCCAGCGAGCATCAGCGATGCGCCGAAGCCGATGGTCGGGATGAGAAGATGCTTGCGCATGGGGGAAAATCCTTTCTTGTTGAATTGAGCCGGGAAGGTCGATGGGGGACAGGGATTCCGGGGCGCATCGAGCGCCTCACTTCGGTCCTTCCATCGGCGACGTGCAATCTACGTCGACGTAGTCATTGTTCCCGCACGCGCGTGTGCCACCTGTCGGAGCGGGGCTGCAATTCTTGTAGGACTGCACACGACGCCCGCGTGAGCGCGCTCACAGGGGTGCCAAGGCGTGTAAGCAATGTCCGACGCCAGGTCGCGGGCCCCACCGACGGATGCGCGCCAGTGCATTGCCTAGAGTGCAATCGTCACCTGTCGCCACCACAACCGAGGAGTCCGCCATGCTGTACTACGCCGTTGTGTTCTTCATCATCGCCGTCGTCGCTGCCGTGTTTGGTTTCACCGGCATCGCGGCCGGCGCCGCGGGCATCGCCAAGATCCTGTTCTTCGTGTTTCTGATTCTGTTCGTCGTGAGCCTCATCGTCGGTCGAAGGCCCAAGGCGTGACGATGCTCGCCGAGCGTCGAGTGACCGCAGCATCGATCACGAAAGTGCGATCCATCGAGGAGAATGACATGAGCAAGTCACGCAAACCGGAACCCAGCATCAAGGAACCGAAACCGAATCCGCACGAGAACGAGCCGCAGCGCTTCCCCCCCGATCACAAACCCCACGAGCAGGAACTGGGCGAAGGCAACTACCGGGCGGGCCGCGACTACGACAAGGCTGCCGCGGAATTCGCCAAATCCGGGCGGGTGGAACAGGCTGCGGAGGACGCCGCCCCCGACAGTGATCGCGAAGCGGCGGAACTGAGCAGGGCGGAACAAGAGGGGCGCGCGCGCAGCAAGGGCGAGGATCCGGCGCTGCACGTGAAAGGTTTGTTCCAGGACCTGCCCGAGTCGTGACCGGCTCGGTCCCGCCATGACAACAGGAGTGACCCACATGACTTCCCTCGTCGCGACTACTGCGCAGCCGTATGCCTCCCAGCGGAGGCCCTCGCCGCCGCGCGCGCAGCTGTCGCTGGTCGATCTGCGTCTGCGTCAGAACCGATTGCTGCAGGCGTTGCCCGACGATGCCTGGGGACGCGTGGCCCCGCACGTGCAGCTGTTGGAATATCCGGCCGGAACGATCCTAGAGGAGCCGGGAGCTCTGCCGACCCACGTACATTTTCCGACCGACGCGATGGTCTCGTTGCTGTGCGTGACGAACGACGGCGCCGGTTCGGAAGTGGCGAGAGTCGGGCTGGAAGGGCTGGTGGGCATCTCCCTGTTCCTCGGCGGGGATGCGACTTCGAGCCGTGCCGTGGTACAGAACAATGGGCATGCGTTCCGCGTACCGGCCGTCGTCATGCAGGAAGAGTTCGTGCGAGGCGGCCCGGTGCAACGATTGTTGCTGCGCTACACGCAGTCGTTGCTCACGCAGATGGCGCAGACGGCGGTCTGCAACCGGCGCCACTCGGTGCAGCAGCAACTATGTCGCTACCTGCTGTTGAGCCTCGATCGCGCGCCGGGCAGCGCCCTGGCGATCACGCATGAGCGCATTGCCAACATGCTCGGCGTGCGCCGCGAGGGCGTGACCGAGTCCGCCGGCGCGTTGCAGCGGCTTGGTGCGATCCGCTACAGCCGTGGCCGCATCGCCGTGGTCGATCGCAGCCTGCTCGAGTCGCACGTCTGTGAGTGCTATGACGTCATGTGGCGGGAGATCCATCGGCTTGCGCCCGAGGCCGCGAGCGCGTGAGCGAGCCGCATCCCCGACGTAGGCGGATGACTACAGGGGAAACAGTGCCGGGCCGACCGAACGGTGCCGGGCGAGTGGATAGTGTGGTGTCACGGTCGATGCGTTCGGATGCATCGCACACGATGCGAACCACACCTATGCGATCCACACCCATCGTTTCACTGCGAACAGGAGATTCAGGATGAAAAAGATCGTGGCGTTGCTGATGCTGTCGTCGTTCGTCGTCATCACCGGGTGCAACACCATCGAGGGCGCCGGCAAGGACCTCGAACGCGGCGGCGAAAAGATCCAGGGCACCGCCAAGGACACAAAGGAAAAAATGTGATGGCGGGCGCGCGGCCCGTGCTGCGCGCTACCGCCGACGTTGGTCTCGACCACCGCAAAGGAGCCAAGGCATGAACTGGGATCGGATCGAAGGCAACTGGAAGCAGGCCAAGGGGAAGGTCAAGGAGCAATGGGGCAAGCTCACCGACGATAACCTTGACGTCATCAACGGCAAGCGAGACCAACTGGTCGGCAGGATCCAGGAGTCCTATGGGATTGCCCGCGACGAGGCGGAAAATCAGGTTCAGGACTGGGAAAAGCGCAATTCCAGGCTGTTCGACGCGGATCCACGCGCGCCGGAAAAGACGTACTGAGCAATAGTTCATCGATTGCCGTGGCGAGCCCGCGGCGCCGCCAGTACCCAAGGAGACGAGCATGATGTCGAAACATCGAATGTTGACCGCGGTGGTCATTGGCGCATTCACCTTAAGCGGTGGCGCGATTGCGGCGACGAAGTCGACTACCAAGGCGGAAGAGGCGCGCATCGAAGCAACCCACAAGGCTGCCAAGGAACGTTGCGACGAGCAGAAGGGCAATGCCAAGGATGTGTGCCTGCTCGAAGCCAAAGGTGCGGAAAAAGTTGCCAAGGCCGAGCTCGCGCTCCAGACGGAGAACTCGACGAAGTCCCGCTACGAATTCCAGGTCACCAAGGCAGAGACTTCGTACGACGTTGCGAACGAGAAGTGCGACGACCTCGCGGGCAATGCCAAGGATGTTTGCGTAAAGGATGCGAAGGCAGCTCTGGCGGTCGCCAAGGCCGACGCCAAGGCGCAACGCGACGTGGGAGACGCAAGGCGAGAGGCGAGCGATCAGGTCAAGGAAGCGCGACAGGACGCCGCCGCGACCAAGCGCGAGGCACGCTACGCCGCTGCGAAAGAGCGTTGCGACAGCTTCGCCGGCGACGCGAAGGATCGCTGCGTGGCGGACGCCAAGGCCAGGTTCGGCATGAACTGATCAAGCGCAGTGCCCCCGTGTGCCGTTTGCCATTGCATTGCAGATCGTGGACAACCGAGACACGGGATTGAATCCGATGGGAACTCACACGCGCAAGGCGTCGATGGACTCAAGCATGCCCAAGACAGCGTCCTCGTTCCCGGATGGCGACAGGGATCCGCCGCAGGATTTGACGGAGAACGGCGCCAGGATGCTCCGCGCCGCAGCGGTCGGCGCTCTCGTCGCGGCCGCGGCAGGCTGGGTCGCGTACGAACAGGTCGACGCCTCGGCACATCTGTTCGCGTTGATCGTCGTGTTCTACGGATTGCTCGCGACGGTCACCCTGGGGATGTTGAGCCTCGCCGTCGACGATGACCTCGACGCCGCCGCAGCCGATCCTTCCGCTCCGGAGCTGCCGACACACGTCACGACTTGTCGCTCGAACGGCAACGGGTCTCCGCGGTTACCTGGCGACCCCCAGCCCCTCGTCAATACCGACCGGCGCGAGAAGCACGACCGCCGTGCGCTGGCCCGTTCGTGGTGAACATGCGCGCGACCCCACTATTGCCGCCGCGCGGCCGCCGCTCAAGCGGCGCGGGAGGTGGCCGGTTCCGCCGCGTTGGGCAGACCGGAAGATCGCTCCGTGGCGGAATCGCCTCGCGCGTGCTGGGGCTGCGAATCGCTGCTGAGGGGCAGGCTTGCCGTGATCCGGGTGCCGCGATCGGGAACACTGTCCACGGTCAACGTGCCGCCCCGGGCGGCCAGACGTTCGCGCATGCCCAGGATGCCGTGCGCCTTGGGTCTGATGTTCGCGGCCTGGAAGCCGATGCCGAAGTCCTCGATCTCGAGCGTGCAGCGTTCGCCCGGGACTACCGAAAGGCTGACGCGAATGCGCGTCGTCTGCGAGTACTTCGCGGCGTTGTTGAGCGATTCCTGAAGGATTCGAAACAGCGCGATAGCCGCTTCCTCGGACAGGTCGGGGTCGTTCTCGGGGAGATCCAGATCGAGCTGCCAGTGGCACTGGTCGGCCGACTGCGCCACCAGTTCGTGCGCGGCTGTGACCAGGCCGAACGACGTCAACGTCGTCGGCCGCAGCCCCTCGGTGATGCGCCGCTTGGTCTGAACCCCCTGGTCGATATGCTTCAGCGCGCGCCCGAGCTTCTCGGCCAGGTTCGCCTGCTCGGGGAGCAGCTTGCCGCGCACCCACGAGATGTCCATGCGCGAGGCCGTGAGGATCGAGCCAAGATCGTCGTGCAATTCACGCGCGAGGCGCGACTTCTCCTGTTCGTTGATCTCCTGCAGGTGCGAGGCGAGCATCGCCAGCTGCGAGGTGCGCTCCTTCACCTGCCGGTCCATCTGTGCTCCATGCTCGCGCGCCTCGCGCCAATGGCGCTTGAGCCAGCGGACCATCAGCACGAGCAGCAACACATTGAGTGCCGTCACCGCGGCGATGCTGAGACGGGCGATCTGGGAGCGCGAGTGCCATTCGGCGACACGATCGGCGACGTGTTCGTTCTCCGAATACTGCAGTTCCTCGACCAGCTGCCGGATCGCATCCATGCGGTACTTGCCAACGTCGCTCGCGACCACCTTCACGGCTGCATCCCATTGTCCCTGCCGGGCAGCGAACAGGGTGGTTTCCATCTCAGCGATCTTTTTCGTCGCCTCGAGCTTGATGAGCCTCATGCGCGCGGCATCCAGGCTGGATCCCGACGTGCTGAAGTGGTTGTCGAGCTGGTCGAGCAGCGTCGAGATCTGCGGGAGCGCCTCGCGGTAAGGCTCCATGTAGACCTCGGAATGGGTCAGCAGATAGCCGCGCTGCGCAGTCTCGGCGTCTGCGAGGCGCCCCGCGAGCCGGCCGAGCTGCGCGTAGATCCGGACGCCTTCCATGGCACTCGTATGTTCCTTTTCCAGCTGGGAATGGCCGGATTCGGAGACCACGAGGATGCCCACCGTCACGACGCTGCAGACGAACAGCGTCAGATCCCAGCGCCAGCCGGCCAGGGTTCGACGCATCACGTCGAGGATCTCGCGAAAGGATTTCATGGGCGGGAGGCGATATCGATGAGTGGCGCTGACTATACGCGCCCAGGAACCTGCCACGAACAGACCATTCCCGGCACCGGAAGGTTCATCCGTGCGCGGGGCACGCAGGGCGCTGGCGGACGAATGCCGCGGGCGGCCCGGGGCGGCCTGGCCGGACGTGGCCGATGGATGACCTCGGGTGGAGGGTGCGATCACAGTGTCCGCCGCACCGTGGCGACGGTGTCACGTGAGCCGTTCCGGATCGACGGGCTCTCTATTTTGCGGCGCCGTTCATCGGCGCCGGACCCGGGCACCGCAGGGAAGCGTCGGGTAGTGCCCACGGCGCCAGCATGCCCGGCGTTTTACCTCGGCAGGGGCTGTCCTTGGCCGGTCGAAGTCCGTTCACGTAGGACAAGACTTACGGTCTCGGCAAGATCGCTTTGGTAGCATGGAGACTGGAACCACAATGGAATGCGCCCACCCGGTGCGAAAGGCGATGACCACTCAGCCGTTGATCCGCATCCTCATCGCCGACGACCATGAGATCGTGCGTGCGGGATTTGCCCAGTTCATCGCAGACCAGCATGACATGGAGATCGGGGCGGAGGCGGCCACCGGCGACGAAGTGATCGCCTTGATCCGCAAGGACTCCTTCGATGTGGTCTTGCTCGACATCTCGATGCCGCACAAGAACGGCATCGATTGCCTGAGAGTCATCCGGCAGATCGACGAGCGGCTGCCCGTCCTCGTGCTGAGCGGCTTCCCGGAAGAGCAATACGCGGTGAACCTGCTCAGGTCAGGCGCCAATGGCTACATCTCGAAGGACGCCCCGCCGGAGGAACTGCTGAAGGCGATTCGGGTCGTGGCGCGCGGCAAGCGCTACCTGAGCGAATCTGCCGCCGAACTGGTATCCGCGGAATTGTCGCGCTCCACCGACCGCAAGTTGCACGAGACCCTGTCGGCACGCGAGTTTCAGATCTTCCGCAAGCTCGCGGGTGGCCAGAGTCCCACCGAGATCGCAGACGAATTGCACCTGAGCGTCAAGACCGTGAGCACCTACCGCGCACGGGTCCTCGAGAAGATGAGCCTCAAGACCAATGCCGATCTCACGTACTACGCCATCAAGAACGAGCTGGTGGATTGACGGCCCGCGCGGGCCCGGACCCGGACCCGCGATGGTGTAGGACATAGCCTGACCGCCACTGTCTGCCTTTTGCGACAAGCTTCGGGGAAGATTGTCGAAATGACAGGTTTTTAATCGGGAAGTCCATTTTTCATGGATATGCGGTACAAGGTGTTCCTGATCGAGGATTCGCCGGCGATTCGGGAGACGCTGGTGAACTCCATCGAATCGTCCGATCTGATCAAGATCATCGGCTTTGCGGAGGCGGCCGATGAAGCCTGGGCGAAACTCCTGGAAACGCCGGTCAATGCGGTGCTGATCGATCTGCGCCTCACCAGCGGCACGGGCTTCGACGTGCTCGCCAAGATGCGGGGCCGGGACGATATGAAACAGATGGTCAAGATCGTCCTCACCAACTACGGCTCGGCCGCGTTTCGCCAGCGCTGCCTGGCACTTGGCGCCGACTACTTCTTCGATAAATCGCTGGAGTTCGATGGGGTCGTGGAACTGCTGAACCGGCTTGCCGCCGACGAAGTGCCGTCCTAGCCCAGGCACGTAGGCCGGAACCTACATCGGCCGGGCGACCCGCCGACAGTTTCGTGACGCACGAACACGGATCATCCACATCGCATGTTCGACCGCAAGGAGACCGTCATGTCGACATTCATTTTGCAGGTGGTTGCATTTGCCGTGATGGCAGCCTTCGTTTTCTTCGCAGTGCGATGGATCGGCCGGGATCGGAATCCGGTGGAGGCAGAGCATCCGGTGAGCCCGTCCCGGAAAAGCAGGCACGCCAATTTCGCTGGCGAGCGCAACGCCCCGGATCCGGGCGAGCCGCGCGGCCGGACGACCTGAGCCGGAGCATGGCCATGCTCCGCCAGAGGGCAGGCCGAAGTCGCGGAAGACAAGTACACCACTAAGCGGTTAACGCGTTTATGCAGTTTCGATGAAGGGAGAAATGCCATGCGCTTTTTTATGACCGAAGAAGCCCGTACCGGAATGATCGTGTTCGGCCTGTGTGCTGTACTGGTTGCACCCTGCCTCGTTCAGGCGGCGGCAACTTGCCGGGCTGCCCCGGATGCGAGCGCGCAGGCGTCGTACCCCGACGGCCTGCTGGCGGAGGAAGTGGACTATCTGCGCCTGCACCAGGAAGTGATGGCGCCGCTCCTGTTCCTCGATCTGGAATCGCGCATGGACGGGGTGGAGCGCGGGATCGATCAGCCGCATCGTTCCTATCGCGGCGACGCGGGGCCGGTCGGACCGGCGGGAGGTTGACACTCCCTATCGCCGCGGCCGGCGTTACGTCGTAGCGCGGGCCGGGGGGTGAAGCGGGTCTGCGCGACAGATCAACGGTGCGGGCTCATGCCGGTTTCATCCCGACGGCACGCCGCCCAGCCCGCGTCGGCCGGGGCGAACGGACGGCGATTGGCTGCCGGGGACAGACTCAGCGCTTGTCGGGCGCACGCGGCGGAAGGGGATCGGGCGCCGGGTCGGCGGGCTTCTTTTCGACTGCGCCCATGGACGCCTCCGAGGGCGGCCTGACCGCTTTCAACTGCTCCTTGGAGTAGTCCGTTTCCGGGTCCACGGCCGGCTTTTCCGGATTCGGCTGGCGCACCGCAGGATTCTCCGGCAGTGGTTTTTTCTCCACTTCCGCCGCCCAGGGTGCGAGCGACAGACCGAAGGTCAATGCAGCGATGACGCTCGCGTCTCGAATGAGGTTCATGCAGATCTCCTGGGAGTGGATGGGGTCGGTCGAAGTCAGGACGAACCTCAAGGCGACCATGATCGGGAAATTCCAGCGTGAAGTCGGTACGCGAGCGCACCCAGTGGCGTTCCCGGCGGCGTCTACGCAGCCATCGGTGGTGTGATCCCCGCCCGCGGGTTCATACTCTCGCCCTGGCCCTGTCGCGACGTCGCTCGTCGGCAGGGAAGGTGGTTTCGAATCAGACAAGTCTCGTGAGGAGAGAGAAGAGAATGGCCAAGAAGTCCATCAAGAAGGACCCTGCACAACTGCGCTCGCGCCAATGGTTCGCGAACCCGGACAACCCGGACATGACGGCGCTGTATCTCGAGCGCTACATGAACTTCGGGCTGAAGCGCGAGGAGCTGCAATCGGGCAAGCCGATCATCGGCATCGCGCAGTCGGGCTCCGACCTGTCGCCCTGCAATCGGCACCACCTGGAGCTTGCCCACCGCGTGCGCGAAGGAGTTCGCGAGGCTGGCGGCATCGCCTTCGAGTTTCCCGTGCATCCCATCCAGGAAACCGGCAAGCGGCCGACCGCTTCGCTCGATCGCAATCTGGCCTACCTCGGCCTGGTGGAGCTTCTGTACGGCTACTTCATCGACGGCGTCGTGCTGATGACGGGCTGCGACAAGACCACCCCCGCGCAATTGATGGCGGCTGCCACCGTCGATATTCCCGCGATCGTGCTGTCCGGCGGGCCGATGCTGAACGGCTGGTTCCGCGGTGAGCGCACCGGGTCCGGCACCATCGTCTGGAAGGCGCGCCAGTTGCTGGCCGCAGGCGAGATCAACCACGAACAGTTCATCGATCTCGTCGCGTCCTCGGCACCCTCGGCGGGCCATTGCAACACCATGGGTACGGCGTCCACCATGAACTCGCTCGCCGAAGCGCTCGGTATGTCGCTGCCGGGGAGCGCCGCGATTCCGGCACCCCATCGCGACCGCGAAGCCAACGCCTACGATACCGGCAAGCGCATCGTCGACATGGTCTGGGAAGACCTGCGCCCGTCGAAGATCATGACCCGCGAGGCGTTCGAGAACGTGATCGTGGTGAACTCCGCGATCGGCGGTTCCACCAATGCGCCGATCCACTTCAATGCCATCGCGCGCCACATCGGCGTCAAGCTCGACAACGACGACTGGGAGAAGGTGGGCTACGACGTGCCCCTGCTGGTCAACCTGCAACCGGCGGGTGAATATCTGGGCGAGGAGTACTACCGCGCCGGCGGCGTGCCGGCGGTGGTCAACGAACTGCTCAAGGCAGGCAAGATCCGCAAGAACACGATTACAGTCAACGGGCGGTCGCTCGCCGACAACTGCAAGAGCACGCCGGTGCAGGACCCGCTGGTGATCTGGCCGTTCAAGAAGCCGATGAAGAACAAGGCCGGCTTCCTGAACATCAAGGGCAATCTGTTCGACAGCGCGATCATGAAGACGAGCGTCATCTCGGATGCGTTCCGCCAGCGCTACCTGTCCGATCCGAAGGACCCGAATGCCTTCGAGGGGCGGGCCATCGTGTTCGAGGGCCCCGAGGACTACCACCATCGCATCGACGATCCGAAGCTGAAGATCGACGATTCCTGCCTGTTGTTCGTGCGCGGTACCGGCCCGAAGGGCTATCCGGGCGCGGCGGAAGTGGTGAACATGCAGCCACCGGCGAAGCTCATCAAGGCCGGCGTCACCGAACTGCCGTGCATCGGCGACGGGCGCCAGTCGGGCACCTCCGGGTCGCCGTCAATCCTCAATGCCTCTCCCGAAGCGGCGAGCAACGGTGGGCTCGCCATCATCAGGACCAACGACCGGGTCCGCATCGACCTCAACAAGCGCACCGCCAACATCCTCATCACGAAGGATGAATACGCGAAGCGGCTGGCCGCGCTCGAGAAGAAGGGCGGATTTGCGATTCCCGCGAGCCAGACGCCGTGGCAGGAGATCCAGCGCGGCATCGTCGGCGAACTGTCGGACGGAATGACGTTGAAGCCTGCAGAGAAGTACCAGCGGATTTCGACCTCCAAGGGCGTGCCGCGCGACAACCACTGAGCGCCACGGCGCGGCGCCCGCCGCACGCGCAGCAGCACAACGGCCGACGGCAACGCCGGCCGTTGTGCTTCAGGGCTCCTGATCCCTGCTGCGCACCGAGGCGAGCAGAGCGCTCGCGATGCCGAGGGCTTCGGTGCCGAGGACTCGTGCGTCTGCGTCCCTGAACTCGCCCCTGTTGCGCCGGACCGCATCCAGGATCCGCCCCAATAACAGCGCTTCGGCGGTACCGGGACGCGACCCCATGTACGCGCGCGCCGTGTGCTGGGAATCCGCGCCGGGCGCGATCTGCGCCGAAGTACGGCGCGCCAGGCGCCAGACGATCTCGGCGAATTGTTCGAGCGTCCGCGTCATGACCGAGGCGAGTGGTGCCCGATCGGATCCGTGGCCCCCATGAACGCGGACCCGCTAACGGGTCGGGCGATCGGAGTGACCGGCGTCGGCGGGAGCTTGCGGCGATCGCGCCGGTGCGGCCGTCTTCGGGGGCGCCACGGGGCTGTCGGCCACGTCTTGCCGTGCTTGCCCGATCAGCGCCGAACAATCGGCGCCTTTCGCCCCCCCTGTGTCGACCAGCGCGAGCAGCGAGGCGAACGGAGTGAGCACCGTTCCCAATGCGACCGCGGCGCCGACCCTCAAGGCCAGTGGCGCGACTTCGGGATGCACCTTGGGATTCTTGAACGTGCCACCGATGCGGATGGGCCCACGCAGCGCCAGCAGGCTGGCATGCTTGGAATGGGCCACCAGGCGCAGGTTGTAGTCTTCCTGCGCGAGATCCACGTTGCCTTCGCCCGTGATCTTTTCGACTGATGTGTCGACGACCAGGATGTCCGGCACCAGCTTGCCGTCGTGCATGCTGGCATGCGTCACGGCGCAGTAGATCGGACCGTTCGGGTCGCCGCGCAACAGGTAGCGGATCGCGTTGGCGAGGTCGAGGTTGGTCAATACGAGCGCGAGGGCCCGCGCCTTGCCGGATGACACGATCAATGCAATCTCGCCGTTCCCCGAAGCTGCCATCTGCGCCGGGGAATTGCCCTTGGTGGCGAACTTGATGCGCCCGCCGAGCTTGCCCGCACTGCCCGGATCGTCCTTCAGCTTCGGCAAGAGCACTTTGAGTTCCAGATTGCTGACCGTAGCGTCGCCGCGGGTCTGTATGACGTCGTGGCTCGCGTCGAGCTCTATGGTGGAGCTCACGTGGCCACCGGCGACACCGAAATCGAGCGGGGTCAGGGTGAGCTTGCCGTGCTTCAGCTTCAATCGGGCTTCGACGCTGTCGAGCGCGATGTCGGGCGCGAGCATGTGCTCGCCCTTGAAGTGCACGTCGGCGTCCATTGCGCGCAGGCGTTCCAGGCGCAACGGCTGCGACGACAACACCTTGCCGGTTGCCGCGAGCTCCTGCGCTGCGTGCGCCTGGTCGGGCGTCCGGCGTTTGCCTTTCGCCGGTGGCGGCAATCCCAGAAATCCGGCGAGGTCCTTCTGATCGAGGCGCGTCGAAGTAATGTCTGCAACCAGCATCGGGCGTTCGCTCGATACGTCGAGCGCGACCTTGCCGTGCACGTCGCTGCTCCCGACCTTGCCTTGCAGCGCGGCGAGCGAGTACTTGGCGCCGTCGCGCGTGAAATGGCCGGCGACCCGGTACGCGGGGGTCCAGGGCAGCACCACTGGAATCAAGGGGTACAGCGACGACAGATCCTTCCCGCTCAGTTCCAGCTTGCCGTCGATGCTCTCCAGTTCGAGCGGCACGAGCGTGCCATCGAACGAAGCGCGCGTGGCGCCCGCGCTCGCCGCAATTTCGAGCCGGTACGGTTTGCCCGCCTGCGTCAGGTCGAGGAGCGAGGCGGCGTGTCCGGAAAGATGGAACTCTTCGCTGCGCAGGCTACCCGTCCCGGTGAAGCGCAGGGTTCCTTCCGCATCCCCGGCGGGTCGATCGGAATCGAACTGCAGTACGACGTCGGTATCGGACGGCGGATCGCGGAACGCCAATCTGCCATCCTTGATCCAGAGCGATTCGATGATCGGCGCATGCATCGCCGAACCGTCCGGCGGCGCTTTGGTGTCCGCGAAGTTCCAGTTCGCCCGGCCATCGGCGTCCCGCTCCAGCAACACGTCGGGGGCGCTGAGCTCCACGAACGGCAGTACGACGCGCGCCCGCAACAGCGGCAGCAACCGGATTCCGACCACTGCGCGTGCGACCTTCCCCATGACCGGCCTGCTGCCGCCCGTGAAGTTGCCGAGGACCACGTCGTTCGCTTCGATGCGTGGATGACCGAACAGGCGGATGCGGAGATCGCCGTTGATGGCAAACGAGCGATCGAGCTTGTGCCCGACGTAGGCAGCTATCGGCTTGCGCAGGATGTTCGCGTCGACCAGCAGCATCGCGACGACCGCTACGCACGCGAGTACCAGTCCGGCGGCGATCCCGATTCCCGCTCGCCGCAGCTTCTCGGCGCGGGCCGGCCTGCCCTTTTCGCTCACGGGCGGTGAGGGGCGGTCGCTCGGATCCAACGTAAACCTCCAGCAGTTGACGCAAGGCCATCGATCGATGGCGCAGCGGCTCCAGGGACGTCCGCGTGCACATTGGCAAGGAACCGATGCGCCTCGTTCCCCTGGCCGGGTGCGAGGCGCGGTCGGTCACGGCGTCGGTCAATCACCGTCGCGCACCGGATGGCGATGCTTGCCGACGGCATGCGCAAAGCGCTCGATCGCCGATTTCGCGTCGCTCGCCGCAGCGACGATCAGGCCGGGGTCGTCGTCGCCTGCCGGCAGGAGTGCCGACACGCCGGCGTCATCGAGCAGCCGCTGCGCGGCGCCCATCGCCAGGATCGTCTTGCAATGCAGGTACTGATCGGCGACGAACGGGCGAGTCTGGCTTTGCGCGGCCAACGCTTCGACGCCTTCGTCGCCGTCCGGAAGCACCACGCCATCGAACAGGACCGGCGGCGAATTCTCGAGCGTCGCCATGGCTTCGATCGGGACGCCGTCGGACGTGGCGACCGTGCCCAGCCGGGGTGCCACGAACACCGGCACCGCGCCCGCAGCGAGCAGCGATTTCCACGCCGCGAGCAGTGGCGCACCGTCTACACCGTCGGCCACGAGCAGCGCGATCTTGCGGGTGCGAATTCCGCCATCCCCCGGCAGCGCGGTGAGCGACAGCGACGGCGAAACCGTGACTTCCGGCTTCACGCGCCGACTCGTCGCCCTCGGCATCCCGGGCGGCACCTCCATCCCCAGCCCGAGCGCCACCGCTTGCGCCAACTCAGGCGCCACGTTGACGAGCGAGGCCAGCATGCGGGTGCGAATGGCGGGCACCGTGAGCTTCGAGAGCTCGAATCGAAAGCCCCCGACGATGTGCTCTTTTTCCCACGCAGTCTGACTCTCCCAGAACAAGGTCGCCTGTGCGTAGTGTTCGGCGAATTTCTCGGGCTTGCCGCGCACCTTGTCCTCGCTCACGCGTTCCGGGAACGACACGAAGCCCGCCGCGCCGGCCTGGAACGGACATCCGCCGCCGAGCGAGTTGGGTTCGTACGCCACCCGGCCCCGGTTCAGTGTCTGGCGATGCATGCCGTCGCGCTGGTTGTTGTGAACCGGCGCGAGCGGCGCGTTGATCGGGATCTCGTGGAAGTTGGGTCCTCCCAAGCGCGTGATCTGGGTATCGATGTACGAATGAATCCGGCCCGCGAGCAACGGATCGTTGCTGAAATCGATCCCCGGCACCACGTGCGCGGTACAGAACGCAACCTGCTCGGTCTCGGCAAAGAAGTTGTCCGGATTGCGGTTCAGCACCATCCGCCCCACGTAGGTGACAGGTACCAGCTCCTCGGGAACGATCTTGGTCGCGTCGAGGACATCGAAGCTGAATTGCTCCGCCTGCGCCTCGCTGAAGATCTGGAATCCGAGTTCCCATTCCGGATAGGCGCCGGCTTCGATCGCTTCCCAGAGGTCGCGGCGGTGGAAATCGGCGTCGGCGCCCTGGAGCTTCGCCGCTTCGTCCCACACGAGCGAGTGGGTGCCGAGTGCGGGCTTCCAGTGGAACTTGACGAAACTGGACTCGCCGCGCGCGTTGACCAGCCGATAAGTGTGCACGCCGAAGCCCTGCATCATCCGGTAACTGCGCGGGATCCCGCGATCCGACATGACCCACATCAGCATGTGCGTGGATTCCGGCATCAGCGAAACGAAATCCCAGAACGTGTCGTGCGCCGATGCCGCCTGCGGCATGCCGTCGTGAGGCTCGGGCTTGACCGCATGGACCAGGTCGGGAAACTTCATCGCATCCTGGATGAAGAACACCGGAATATCATTGCCGACCAGATCCCAGTTGCCTTCGTCTGTATAGAACTTCACCGCGAAGCCGCGGACGTCACGGGCCGTGTCGACCGAGCCGCGTTCACCGGCAACCGTCGAGAAGCGAACGAACACCGGCGTCACCTTGCCGGCCTTGGCAAAAGGCGCGGCACGGGTGTGCTCCGGCAGGGCTTCGTAGGCCTCGAAATAGCCGTGCGCCCCCGAGCCGCGTGCATGGACGACGCGCTCGGGAATGCGTTCATGATCGAAATGGGTGATCTTCTCCCGCATGATGAAGTCTTCGAGCAACGCAGGACCGCGCAGGCCGGCCTTCAGCAGGTTCTGGTTGTCCCCGATGGGCACGCCCTGATCCGTGGTGAGCCGTTGTCCCGCGGCATCCGAGCGCACGTGATCCAGGCTGCCGAGCGCGGCATCCACCGGCACCGCATCCGCGTCGCCCGTCTTCGGGGTGCCGTGCTTCTCGGTCAGGGTGCTGCCGGTGACGGCGGGGGATTGCGGCTTAACGGTCACGCCGGCCGGCGGCGAGACGGCATTCTTCAATCCGTGTTCGAGCGCCTTGTTGGCATTGCCGGGCATCCCGGAAGCGAGCGCCTGCGTCGCCGCAAGCTTCGCCGCGATGCCATCCGCAGGCGCCTCGCTCCTGCGCTTTGCGGCGCCACGCACCGACGCCTTGTTCGAGTCGTCGGGAGCGGTCGCGGCAGCTTTCTTCTTCGTTGGCATCGAGGTTCCTTTTCTTCGAGTCATTCGGTCGGTGAATCGGGGAATCGAGGGGCGCGCTCAAGTCGACTTGGACGACAGACCCGCCTGCTCGGTCTTCATGGCGCCCCTCACGTTCATGACCGCAAGGCAGATCTGGAGCACGATCAATGCGTAGGCATGCGCGTGCAGCCCCCACACCGCCCACAGCACGTTGCTGCTGAGAAACAGGAGGAACGCGACATTGCGCCGGTTCTTCTGCGGTGACGCCACGTACCAGGTGGCGGCTACCGTAGCGAGCATTGCAGGCCATTGGATGAGGTCGATCATGGAACAGTGAAGTGCGCGCGGGAGTCACTGCGAAGTTTCCTCGCGTACCTTTCGCCATGCCGTCGGCGCTCGGCGCTGTGCGCGGTAGGCGCGTTCCTACCGGGCCGGTACTGCCGTGCGTGGACCTCCTGGCGCGCACGAGAAAAAGCCGGAGCCTTCAGCCGCGGACACACTGTCCGCTCCTGATCACCCCGGCTTTGCCGTCGCACGGCGCAACGGCATTGCGCCGTGCGACGAGCGAGGCCGCAGAATGGCGCTGCGCAGTTACTGGATCGTCAGGCGATTGTCGACGGACACGACGCCATTGACGTTCGAGGCGAGTTGCGTCGCCCGTTCCTTGGCGGCGACGTCCGGTGCGCTGCCACTCAGGGCGACGCGGCCGTCCTTCGTGTCCACGTCGATCTTGAGCGCGCTGAGCGTCTTGTCCTTCGCGAGGGCGACGTTGACGGCAGTCGTGATGCCGGCATCGCCCATGATCTGCTTGGCCTTTCCTGCCGCGTCCATCGTGGCTTCCTTCGCGTTTGCAGCAGTGTCCTTGATCGCTTCCTTGGCGTCTTGCGTTGCGTCGTGCATGTCCGACTTCGCCTCGGCAGCGTGTTCCTTCATGTCGGCGTTCGCTTCGGCAGCGTTCTCCTTGACGTCGGCCTTGAAATCAGAGGCCTTCTGCTCCGTGGTGGCTACCGCGGAATCGAGCTTCTCGCCCGCGGTCTTGTCCGAGTCGTTGTTGCAGGCGGCGAGTCCGCCCGCCATCAGCAGGGCAAGCGCAATGGCGAGATAAGGCGAACGTTGAGTCTTCATGGTTGGCTCCTTTCGAGGAATGTATCGAGATCGCCGAGTGCATCAGCGCAGGATCAATTTATCCCTGCGCTGTGCGCTGCGCAGTCCGACACGGCCTCATTCGCATGTAAGACAAAACGCTACACGCAGCCTTGCTCCCGGCGCATTTTTCGCTATGCGGGATTCGACCTACAGGGGCCGGGCACGGCGCCGACACCGTTGCGGGCATCCGGCTGACGTTGCGTCGGCTACGCGGCGTCCACAATTGCCACCTGAGCCATGCCGCGCTGACGGCCGGCGATTCAGGGACGTTTCATGAAACGCAAATCCACCGAGGTGGCGGCGAGAAGCGGAAGACGCTATCCCGCCAGGAGACAACGGGCGGCGCGTCCGGAAGGCGTGGCATCCGGTTCGCTCGCTCTGCCACACGAGCGCGACGAAGGTCCGGCCCCGACCGAAGTCCCACGCAGCGATCTCGTCGAGCAAGCCTCGCGCGACGTGGAGCGCGGACTGGTCGATACCGACAAGGCGCCGCAGATGGATCGGATATATCGACGCATCAAGGAGTGACTTCGTCGCAACGTGGGCGGCGGGCCGGGGCGCTCGGCCATCACCCCCACGGTTGGGGCGACAGCCGCCCGCCTTCAGTTCGCCTGATGCGCACGCTCGGGCGTAGCCGCTTCCGGGGATTCGCCCGACGACTTGCGAGGCGCCCCGGTCAACTCGACTGCAAGAGCAGCCCCCAGCAGGAAGATCTGGCTCGACCAGTAGACCCACACCAGCAACGCCGCGAACGACCCTGCCGCGCCGAGCGCCGAGCGCGTCGCCGTCGTCGAGATGTACAGGCTGATTGCATAGCGTCCGACCATGAACAGCAATCCTGCCACGGCCGCCCCGATCAGCGCCTGACGCCAGCGCATCCGAGCGTCCGGCAACCAGCGCATCAGCGCTGCGAACAGCACTGTTGCGACGGCATAGGACCACAGCAGTTCGACGCCGGCGACGAGTGGCGCGAGCCAGGCGTAGGCATGCGTAAGCCAGCGCAGGGCGACCAGCACCGCAGTCTGGGTAACCATCGCTACCGACAACAGGAACCCGCTGCCGAGCACCACGCCGATGGCGATCAGTCGAACCTCAACCAGTTTCCACAAGCTGAACGATTGTTCCTGCTCGCCCAGCATGTCTTGCAACGCCGCGCGCAGCTCGACGAATACACCGGTCGTGCCGACCAGCGTGATGCCCAGCGCCAGCCAGGAACCGGCTGAGGAATGGGTCGGGTCCACTGCGTCCGTCGGAGCATGAGCCATGATTTCGGCAACAGACGCGGTTGCCTGGTCGCCGATGAGATTGGTGAGCGCCTCGAGCAATGCCGCCTGCGCGCTCTGATCGCCGAGGATCCAGACCATCACGTTGGCCACGATGACCAGAAGCGGTGCGATCGAGAATGCCGCGTAGAACGCGACCGCCGCGCCATGGCTCATGCCGTGTGCGTCTGAAAAGCGACTGAAAGCCGCCAGCGCGGCCCGCCATACAAATGCAATCCTGTGCGCGATGCGCATCGTTCTATCCTTCGACCAGCGGAGTCATTCGCCGTCCGGAAAGCGAGGCGGCGCGCCGGCCGGCCAGTCGAGGGGCGCGGCGCACGTACCGCTGCGCGCTGCCGGCTACCTCGGCGCCCGCAGACAGTCCGCCGGCCCGGGGGCAAGCAGAAAAGGCCCGGTGTTCAGCAGTGAACATCGGGCCTTTTTGCGGTGACGCGAGCAGGCGGTCAGACGCGGTGCTTTTCCTGCGAGGCGAGCCAGCTGTCGTCGGCGCGACCCTCCCAGTCCTTGATCTGCCGCTCGGCCTCGTCCTTGCCGATGCCGTAGCGCTCCTGGATCTTGCCGGTGAGCTGATCGCGCTTCCCGGCAACGACGTCGAAATCATCATCGGTCAGTTTGCCCCATTGTTCCTTGGCCTTGCCCTTAAGTTGCTTCCAGTTACCTTCGATGCGATCCCAGTTCATGGTGGTCTCCTTGTGGTGGTGGCAGTTCGATGCAGCTCTGTCAGCTGCGCACTTCGATGTTGTTGGTCACCGATTTCACGCCCTTGACGTTGCGTGCAATCGATTCGGCGGTGGTCTTCTCGGCATCGTTCTTCGCGAAGCCGGACAACATCACCGTGCCGTTGAGAGTCTCGACATTGATGGAGGACGCGGCGACTTCCTTGTTCTCGATGAACTTGGCTTTGACCGCGGTGGTGATCGCGCTGTCGTCGACGTAGGCGCCGACCGTTTCCTGACCGCGTTGTACTGCGCAGCCGGGCAGTGCGATGAGGGTGGAGCCCGCCAGAACGGCGGCCAGAACAGTGCGCATGATCATGTCGGTATTCCTTTTTTCGGTTGGTTGAAGAAGAGGTCGGCGCGGAGATTACTGGTCCAGCAGATCCCGCAGTTCGTCGGCATGTTCTTCCTCGTCGTGGAGGATGTCTTCGAGCAGGCGGCGCGTCGTCGGATCGGTGGTGCCGAGCAGTGCGATCATCTGCCGGTACGTCTCGACCGCCACGCGTTCAGCCTGCAAGTTCGCCCGCACCATTGCCTTGAGATCGAGCGACTCGTCGTAGTCGGCATGACTTCTACCCGACAGACTGTCGGGTGCGAAATCGGGTTCTCCTCCCAACTGGACAATGCGCTCGGCGATGCGGTCCGCATGCGCGGTTTCCTCGTTCGCATGGACCATGAACTCTTCCGCGATGCGCGGCGATGCGAGACCGTGTGCCGTGAAATGGTGACGCTTGTAGCGCAGCACGCACACGATCTCGGTGGCGAGGGCGTCGTTCAGCAGTTTCACGACGCTGTCGCGATAAGGACCATAGCCCGGTGTCACGGCGCCCTGGTCCAGGCTCTGCTTGGCCGCCTCGATCGACTTCATGTCGAGCTCGAGGGTCGCCGGGTTTCCGCTCTGCAGCGGCCGGACGTTACCGGGATTCTTGTTGCTCATGGATGTGCCCTCCTGTGTGTCGACTTGGGTGACGAGTGGCGCCGAGGTCAGCCCTTGCTGAACAGGTTTATCCCCAGCAGCGTCAAACCGACGAATGCGAGGAACAGCACCAGGAACACCACGAACAGCACCTTGGCGATGGTGGCGGCACCCGCTGCGATTCCGGTGAATCCCAGAAGACCCGCGATGCCGGCAATGACTGCGAAGATCAAGGCCCATTTCAACATTTCGTGTCTCCTTTTCGCTGAACGTCGGTCGATGGACACATGCTACGGATCGCGGGCATCGTCGGGGATAGGAATCCGGCGACTCGGCTTGTAGGACGGCGCCGCATGTTGTCTGCGTCAGTGGACGGGCTGACGCAGTCGGGCTGCTTCCGCGGCATCCGCACTCGCTGCCGGGAGCCCCGCGACCACGTGAAGACTGGCCGCGGACGTGTCGGCCAGCGAGAGCCATGCCCCGACCGCCAGCGGTTGCGCACCCCGGGACAGTGCGGCCGCATGTTCGGGGCCGTCCACGCCGTTGCAGAGGACGAATTCGTGCAAGCGCCGCTCGCGCTTGAGCGTGAGCACCATGCCCGGCCAATGCGACGGGAGTCGCGGGGACAGCCGCACGCGGTCGCCGTTCACTTCCAGACCCGCGATCGATTCGATGGCGGCGCGATGCATCCATGCCGCTGAACCGGTGTACCAACTCCAGCCCCCCCGACCGACATAAGGGGGTTGTGAATAAACGTCACCGGCCATCACGTACGGTTCGAGTTCGTAGGCGGTGCCGCGCGGCCCGCGCGTGCGGTGCGCCGGGCTCAGCATCTGGAACATGCGCCAGGCGGCATCGGCATGTCCGAGCTCTGCTTGCGCCATCAGCGCCCACACGCCCGCGTGGGAATACTGGCCGCCGTTCTCGCGCACGCCAGGCGGGTACGCCTGTATATAGCCGGCGCTGGGAATGGACTGCGCTAGAGGCGGATCGAGCAGTCGCACGAGTCCGGCGGCCGGATCCACGAGCAGGCGCTCGACGGAATTCATGGCGGTTTCCTGCTGCCGTCGTGGTGCTGCCCCCGAGAGCACCGACCAGGCCTGGGCGATGAGGTCGATGCGGCATTCGTCATTGCGCTTCGAGCCGAGCGCCGAACCGTCGTCGAAGAAAGCGCGCATGAACCATTCGCCGTCCCACGCGCTGCGACCCAGGGCCCCGCGCCAACCGCGCGCCGACTCGCGCCAGCGATTGGCGCGCGCGCGATCGTCACGGCGTTCCGCCACCGGCGCGAAGTCCGCGACCAGCCGGCAGAGAAACCAGGCGAGCCAGACCGACTCGCCCCGGCCTTCGTGGCCGACGCGGTTCATGCCGTCGTTCCAGTCGCCCGTTCCCATCAGCGGCAGGCCGTGCACCCCCACGGCGAGACTGCGATCGATCGCGAGGGCGCAATGTTCGTACACCGTCGCGCTGCGCGTGCTCACGGTCGGGACGAAATACGCGTCCTCGGCCCCGGGTGGAATCGGCTCGCCGTCGAGGAACGGCACCACCTCGTCCAGTACCGTGTCATCGACGGTGCAGTCGAGGTAGTGCACGGTCGCATGCGGCAACCACAGCAGGTCGTCGGAAAAATGCGTTCGCACGCCGGCGCCCGTCGGTTCGTGCCACCAGTGCTGGACGTCGCCTTCCGGGAATTGCCGCGATGCGGCGAGCAGGATCTGCCGGCGCAGCAACGAGGGCACCGTCACCGCGAGCGCCATCGCGTCCTGCAACTGGTCACGGAATCCGAATGCGCCCCCGGCCTGGTAGAAGCCGGCGCGCGCCCACATGCGGCAGGCAATGGTCTGGTAGAGCAGCCACCGATTGACCAGGGCGTCGAACAGCGGATCAGGCGTGCGCACCGAGATGCCGTTCAGCAGATCGTTCCAGTGTTCGCGGACCTTGCGCAAACGCACCGACGGGGCGACTGCCGACGCGTTGCGCGCCAAGGCGAGCGCTGCCACGGCGTCGCCCGCGTGACCCAGGAGGAAAGTGCATTCCGCACTGGCGCCCGGCGCGAGGGCCAGCACCGTGGACAATGCGGCACAGGGATCGAGTCCCGCGCCGGTGCGCTCGCCGAAGTGATCAGGCACGCTTACACGGCCGCGCGCATCGAAGAACTCGCGGCGGTCACAGGTCCACTCCGTCGAATCCACGTCCTCCCCGACGCTGCGACGCAGGGTCAGGAACGCAGTGGCCCCGCCGAAGCCGCCGTGGCCGTCGCGCTGCGTTGCTGTCAGCACCGGTGGATCGATGGTCTGAAGCGTGATCTCACGCACACCGCAGTCGGTCCTCACCGACTGGCGGTCGACTCTTCCCCCGCCCATGATCCATTCGACCAGGCCGATCACGCGCAGGCGTTGCGGGCGGCTGCCGCGATTGGTCAGCTGGATGTGCACCTGTTTTATCGCGTGCTCATCGTCGATGCACCACGTCGCCTGCACTTCCACGTCGCCGCGAATGTGTCCGATGCTGGTTGCGCCTTGCAGGTGCTCGATGCGGTAGACGCTCGCCGAAGCGCCGGCCCCGGCGGCGACATTGCGGACTTCGCGCGTGCCCATGTCCTGAACGAGGAACAGCTCGCCGGCCGGATCCACCACCGGGTCGTTGGACCAGGGCGTGAGCTGATGCAAACGGCTGTTGCCTGCCCAGGTGAAGCCGGCGCCTGATTCCGATACCTGTGCCCCGAACGTCGGGTTCGACAGAATATTGACCCAGGGTCGCGCTGGTTTGCGGGCTGCATCCACTTCGAAACGAAAGCTTGAACCGTCCTCGCCGAAGCTCGTTTGCGGAGGCAGAAGCGGCACCGCATGCGGCGCTGCCGGCAGCACCGCTCCCGCGTGCTCCATGCGCTGATCGAGCGCGGCATCGTGCCATTCGACCAGATCCTGGACGTGCTGCGCCAGCGGGCGACCGTCCGCATTCAGATGGACACGGGCTAGCGATTCGAAGGTGGCGCGTTCTTCCGGCGATACGTCCGCAGCGCGCAGGAGGTGCAATGCACACGCGCGCGTGGCCGGGATCGACGCATTGGTCTCGGCCGCGAAGCGCTCGCTGATCGCCGCGAGTTCGCGATCGAGCGGCATCAGGTAGGACGCAGGCTCGCCGTTCAGGACCACGAGGTCACATTCGATGCCGCCCCAGGTCCAGAGCTGCAAGGCCTGGCCCAGGACACGGATCAGACCGACCCCCTGAACGGTCGCGGCGTTCACGAGGATGATCGGTCGGTCGCCCGAGATACCGAAGCGCCACAGTGCGCGCCGGTCGAAACCGGCGGTGTCCCCGGACCCGAGGGGGCGCGACAACAACAGGACGAGCGTGGTCGCGAGCGTCTGGATCGTCGCAAGGTTGGTGGCGCTGATGCGCAGTTCGCGCAGCCGGATGCCGGCGAGGGTGGCCGACATCAGTGACGATCGATCGACAACGGACCGCTCGCGATACCGGTCCACCAGTGCTTCCAGACTCGCACGCGTGGTCGCGGCAGCGGTTGCAACGGTGAAGCGCGCGATGCCGTGCGCCGGCACCCGAAGCGTGAGCGACAGCGCGGCGACCGGATCGAGCCCGGTCTCGGCCGCCGCGCCGTCCGGCGGCGCGGCGTCGTAGCGCGCGAGCGGGTGGGCTGCGTCGCGCTGTCGTCCCAGCCAGCGCGCGCGATCGGCCTGCACGCGCACGGTGCCGACGTGGCGATCCGCCACCGCCACGAAATGGACTGCGTGCAGTCCCTGCTCGGTCGCGAGGCGCGGCTTGCGTTCGAGATACAGCGCGCGATTGCCGGCGTCCCATTGCGCGCGCACGAACAGATTGGCGAATGCCGGATGGGCTTCATCGGCGCGCGCATCGGAGAGCGACACTTCGAAAGCGGACATCAATTCGACGTCGATCGGCTGATCGGTCCGGTTGCTCAGTTCGATCCGGCGCAATTCGATGTCGTCCTCGGGACTCACCCAGACCAGGCATTGCGCGTGCAGATCCGGCCAATGGGCTTCGAGGCAGACCCGGTCGCTGTGGAATGCCGCCTCGTAGTGGGCGCGCGAGTCAGGCGCCGGATGCTGGGTCAGGGAGACGGGCTGATCCGCGGGCTGGCGACGAAGGTAGAAGAAGCTGCCGTAACAGTCGCGCAGAGCGTCGTCGCGCCAGCGCGTGACGAAGGCCGGCCCGAAGCGGCTCCAGCCGGCGCCGTTGGCTCGCAGTGCGACGCTGTAGCGTCCATTGGACAGCAGGTGTGTCGGCTGCAGCACGGACGTGCCGGGAACGATGCTGCGCGACAGGCCGGGTGCTCTCTGGCGCCGGTCTCCGACGCTCAGCGCGGGCGGCGGCTCCACCAGGAGGGAGATTTCGCGCGGCACGCGTTCCTGCAGGAGCGACGCGACCGCGCGCAACCGGGTTTCGCTCATCGCCCAGCGTCGCGGCGCCGCATCGAGCAGCACATCGGCCAGCGCCAGAATCGTCATGCCCTGGTGGTGGGCCATGAACGTGGCGACGTGCGTGCCGGCACCCGTGCCCGTGTGACGCTCCGGCGTGTAGTCGAGAGCCTCGATGAACCCGGCGCAGTCGCGGGCGTGCAATCCTTCGAGCCGGCGCAGATTGGCGACGGCCGCGAGCGGGTCGACCAGCGTCGCAAGCGCAGTCGCATAAGGTGCGATGACGAGTTCGTCCGCCGGGGTGCGCCGCAGTGCGAGCAAGGGTACGCCCTGCGGCGAATATTGATACGCAAGCGTCTGGTCACTCGCGGCGTAAGCCGATTCGGAGATGCCCCAGGGAACGCCACGCTCCTGCCCGAACGCTATCTGGGCGCGCACCGCGGTTGTTGCCGCGCCAGCCAGCGCACTGCCGTCGGGTTCATCGAGAAGAAGCGTGGGCATGAGGTACTCGAACATCGACCCCGACCACGACCGCAGGCCGGCCTGGCTGCCGTCACAGAAATAGGGCCGCCCGAGCGCGGCCCAGTGCGCGACGGGGACGTCGCCTTTTGCGATCGCCCACAGACTGGCAAGCCGGGATTCGGACGCGAGCAGGTCGTACAGGCTGGAATCGAGCTGGGCATCCTGGACCCGGTAGCCGATGTGGAACAGGCGCCTGCGCCGATTGAACAGAAAGCCGAACTCTGCCGCCTCCGCGATGCTCCGGAATGCGGCAGACAGCGCGAGCAGGCGGCGGCTGGCCCCGGCCTGATCGCCGGCAAAGTCACGTGCGATCGACTGGAGGATCGTGAGGTGATCGCGCACCAGTTCGGTGATCGCTGGCTTGACCGTCGCGCCGGCGTCGGTGGCGCGCCCGACGAGACCGCTCGACCAGGAAGGCAGCTCGGCGCTGGCGCTCGCAACGAGCGCTGCGAACTCGGCATGGTTGGAGCGCAGCGACGCGAGCGGATCGTCGATCGACAGCACGGTAGCGATTGCGCCGTGCGCGGGGAGTGCGTCGCGGTCGGGGCCAAACTGTGCCAGTCGGCGCCGCGACGCCGCCACCGCGGCGCGCCCGGCGCCCTCGGCGAACGGCGTGCCCGCGAGCGCCTCGCAGGCCTGCGCGGTCGTGACCAGGCAGCCGCAGAGATTGCCGCTGTCCACGGTCGAGACATACGCCGGCGCCAGCGGTTGCAACGAGGACGTGTCGTACCAGTTGAGGAAATGCCCGCGGTGGCGCGCCAGTCGTCCGAGTGCTTCGAGGGTGCGCTCGTAGCGCCCGAGCAGGTCGTTCGTTCCGATCCAGCCGAATTGACGAGCGCAGGCCGCGGTCACGAGATACAGCCCGATGTTCGTGGGTGACGTGCGATGCGCCACCATCGGTCGCGGAAAGATCTGCAGGTTGTCGGGTGGCAGGTCGTTGTCTTCGGCGCCCACGCCGTGTTCGAACAATCGCCAGGTCTCGCGCGCGACATCGAGCAGATACTCACGGTCCGAGGCCGCGAGCGCTGCCGCGCCGGCAAGGCGCCTCGGCCGGCTCGCCCACCAGGTCCAGAGCGGCGACGCCGCCCAGGTCAGGCACAGCAAGCCCGCCAGCAACGGGGTCGGGGAGCCGGACGCAATCAGCGCCAGCAGCAGTGCAACGCCGACCAATGGTTCGCGCGTGTGCCTGCGGGCGACGGCGGGCAGATCCGTGGGAGCATCCGACTGGGCCGCGGCGGCAGTCGTCCACTGCAACAGCCCGCGCCGGCTGACGGCCATGCGATAGCACGCGCGCGCGATCGCATCGAGGCTCATCAGCGCGTGCTGCAGCAGCTGCGCGAGTTGCCAGAACGTGCTGCCGATCGCACGCGCGAGATCGGCGAGTGCGCCGCGATAGAAATGGCGCAAGGCGATGCCGTCCCTGCTCGGTGCCATGCCCGCCACGGCGCCGAGCAGAGGACCAGCGCCGAACGCCGCGCCGATCAGTGCCAGCGCCGCACCGGGCCGCAGTCCCCATCCCGCGAGGCCGCAGGCAAGCAGCAGCAACGACAGCGGCGCGACCAGGGAGCGCCGCAGATTGTCGACCATCTTCCAGCGGTTGATGATGCCGATGCCATAGCGACCCGCGTGCGCGAGCAGCGGCAGCAGTTGCCAGTCGCCGCGCGTCCAGCGATGCACCCGGGACGCTGCGACATCGGGATGCATCGGTGCTTCCTCGATCACGACGATGTCGCTCACCCCGCCGCAACGAGCGATGGCGCCCTCCAGCAGGTCATGGCTCAGCACGAGTCCTTCCGGCAACCGGCCGCCCAGCACCGCATGCATGGTGCGCACGTCGAGCAGACCCTTGCCGGTGAAGGTGCCTTCGCCGAACAGATCCTGGTAGACCTCGGAGCTGGCGGCGCTGTACGGGTCCAACCCGCACCGCCCGGCGAACAACCAGTGGAACGGCGTGATTTCGGCTGCCCGGGGCAAAGGCGTCACCACGCGGGGCTGGAGGATGCCGAAGCCGGACAGGACGCGCCGCCCCTCGGGGTCGAGTCGCGGCTGATTCAGGGGGTGTGCGGCGACCCCGACCAGCTCACGCAGGCTTCCGGGGGGCAGTTGCGTATCGCTGTCCAGTGTTACCACGCGCGGCGTCGCCGGGGCCGGTCGCGAAAGTTCGTCCAGGTCGACGAACGGGGACTCGGCGGCTTCGACCAGGAAGGAAAGCAACTGTTCGAGCTTGCCGCGCTTGCGCTCCCAGCCGATCCAGCGCTGCTCGGAAACGCTGAACCGGCGTTCGCGATGGAGCAACAGAAAACGCGGGGGCTCGTCCGCCTCCGGCGGATGGCGTCGGTTCAAGTCCCTCAGGGCCGCTGCCGCGGCCGCAAGCAAGGGAGCGTCGGTATGCATCCGTGCCGCACCGGCGTCGGTGTAGTCGCTCAGAAGCGCGAACTGGGCGTGCCGCTCCGGGTTGGCCAGGTAGTGCTGTTCGAGGCGATCCGCCAGTTCGGCGATCGACGCCGGGCTGGTCAGCAGCGTCGGTATCACGACGAGGACGCGATGCTCCGGAGGAATGCCGTCGCTCAAGGCGAGCCGCGGCAGCCGGCGTGGGTGCACCGATTCGCTGATCAGCCGGTTCACGACCGCGATCACGGCTTCGGACGCGGGTAGTGCCGCGAGCAGTCCGATCACCAGCAGTTCGAGGAGACCTGCGTTCGGATCGATCCGATGGTGCGCGACAAACCACGCGGTCAACGCAAAGCTGGCGAGCGCAAGCACCAGGAGGTAGGCCGGCACGGCGAGACGGGCGCGCATCGGGCTCCACGCGGGCAGGAGCGGTGCGCGCAGTCCCAGGGCGTGGCGCAGGGCGGGCCTGCCCGGCCCGCTCAGCCAATAGCGCGGCGAATGCAGCGGCGACCCGGCTTCGGCCCGAACCTCGGGTGACTGCATGAGCTTCAAGAGTTCGTCCGCGACGGTCGTTTCGCTTGCCGACGAACGCCGCGCGAGTTGCTCGATTGAATGCAGCGTGGTGTCCTGGGTGTCGTCGCGTTCCGCGCGATAGGCAGCCGACTCCTGCATGCGGCGCATCAACGTGCTGGTGCGCCCGATCAGCTCGCGCCAGTCCGCATCGCCGAGCAGGCGCAATGAAGTGATTGCATTGCTGACGCTCAGATTGTCGGCGGCCTGCTCCGCCTGCTGCTGCGACTGGGAGGCGGCGCGGTCGGGGAGGACCTCCATGAGCCATCGGCGTACGTGTCCATGGGTTGGCGCGAACGGGACCGCCGTCGGGTGTTCCAGACGTTGCGCGACCTGAAGCGCGAACACGCGCGCGATGCCGCGGGCTTCGAGTTGCCGGTAGATGGGGCGCGGATCCGCCTGCGGTCCCCCCGCCAGCTGATCGCACCACAGGTTGGCGAGTTCGCGCGCGACCGTCGCCGCCGCGACGCGTTCGGCCAGTCGACGCAGATTCTCCACGAGCACCACGCGCAGCGTGGTCGGCAGCGCCCACAGCTCGCCGAGCGTCAGTTCGCGGGTCTCCTGGTAGGCGTCGAGATAGGAGACCAGCAGGTTCTCGTTGAAGGCGCTGTCGGTATGGGCGACGAAGGCCCAGGCCACCCCGTAGAGCCTGGGCAGACCGGCCAGATGCCCCCCCACGAGCACCGGTAGGTCGCGGAAATAGCGCTGCGGCAGTCCGTCGTGGATCTCCTTCAACTGCGCGCCGACGATATGGAAGTTGTCGAGCAGCCATTCCCCGGCGGGACTCAGGTGGTGTCCGGTGCGCTCATGAAGCCCGATGAAGCGATGCGCTTCGCGCAGTACCGCGATGTTGTCGCGTACACGCGGGAAGAAAGTTGTGGAGCGGCGCGTGTCTACCTGCGCGTGCGAATCGCCGAGACTCCGCCCGTGTTGCTGAAAGCGTGCGGTTCCGAAGATCTCGGCGCGAATCGGTTGCTCGAGTTCGCCACGCGCCGGATCGAGCAATGCCAGCGTGTCGGACGCGGCTCCGGGAAGCAGCGACCGCAGGCGGTTCCGGACCACGTCAAAGCGCCATTGCCGCGCCCGCGACGATCACCAGTGTCAGCGTCAACGTGGTCACGAACCGGGGGGCGAGGAACGCATCGATTGCCTCGGCCACGCATTGCAGGCGATGCAGCCGGCTGCGCGAGCTTGCGCAACGGAGCATGTGATCCCGCAGCAGTGCGAGCTCGGGCAGGGCAGCAAAGGCAAGGTGGGCGGTATTCATGGATGCGCTCCGGAGATTCATTGCGACGTTGCGAAGCGTAAGAGCGCCGGGCGCGCCAATCTGTAGGCGCGGCGGAGGCGGTCGTGTAAGAAGCGTCCTATTGCGGTGCGGCAAGGAAAAAAAAGCGGCACGCCGAGACGTGCCGCAAGATCCGTCGAATCAGGTGAAAGCCGGGGGGAGGGAGGGATGCCCGCTTGGTCGACGGATGGTTTTCGCGAGGTTCAGTGACGGGATCCTCCGCTGTCGCTGCGGCGACGTCGTCGCGCCGCTTTAGAGGTGAACAGCGCGGCCATCGCGTCTACGACGCCGTTGGCGGGAAGGCGCACGAGCACGCGCCTGGCGATCCGCATCGCAAGGCCGACGAGCAGCGCGCGGCGCAGCACCAGACGCCACGGGCGTGCCCAGAAGAGCAGGGCTCCCATCACGACCGCTGCGGCGACCAGCGGCAAGGGATACCGATCGGCAAGGGGGCGGATCGTCCGGCGTGCGGCGAAGCCGGCGATGCGCGTGGCACCGAGGATCGGATGGTTCACCCACCAGTCGTGGACCGTGTCGACAATGGTGCCCGCTATCGGGTGCTGCCTCACCCGCTTCAGCCATTCCGGAGCCCAGGCCGCACGCTGGCCCGGACGAGTGGGTCCTTCCGGCACTTCCCCGTGCAGAAAACGGCGAATGCGTTCGCGCGAGATGGACAGGCGCTCGTTCGCGGACATGGGGCGGCGCGAATCGCCCGCACCTGGCGAGGGCCCGGTCCGCGCTCCATCGTCGAGGACCGCACTCACGAGCCGGAGTCCTCGCGCAACATCGCCACGTCGGCTGCCCATTGTCGACGCAGCATCCCGAAGGCTTCGCCGGACACCATCAGCTCGGCCCGCATGGTGGCCCACAGACCCACGGCTGCCGGTACCACGGGCACCGCGAGCAGCACCCAGGGCTGGTTCATCGAAGCAGTGGGGATGGCGGCCCACAGCATCAGCGCGATCGCACCCAGGAACACGGCTGCCGCGAGGCTGCCGTACCCGATCAGCAGCAGCACCGCGCGGCGCTTCCAATGCTCCGCGGCCGATCCCACTTCGCTCGCAACGAGTTCCGAATATGCCTCGACGTGATCTGCCAGCAGCTGCGGTTGGCTCGTGGCGATACGAAAGAGCGCGCGGAACATGGCCTCGACCTTCAGCGACGCGCGTTGCCGGAACGAGTAAGGAGCGACAGGATCGCCACGATCAGGGCGCCGGTGGCCGCAGCGATCAGCACCGCCTTGACCGGCTCGTCCTTGACGTAGTCGAGGGAGTCGTCCCAGGTGCGCAGCCCGCTGGTGCGCAACTGGTCGGCACGCTCGCGCACGTTTTTCATGCCACGCCGCGCGAGGTCCGCGGCTTCGCCGCTCAACCGGTCGATGTGAGGTGCGGCCTGCGCGCGAACGCTGTCCACGCCGTCCGCAACCTGGTCCAGCGTATCGTCGGCTGCGCGCCGGCTGGCCCGGATCGCATTGTCTGTACCCTGGATGACCTTGTCGGTCAGGGCGGAAGTGGTGCTGGCAATGGTCATGGTGGGACCTTTCTGTCTGGATTTATGGTTGCGTGATGTGCGCGAGCACGTCAGCTTCGTTTGAGCAAGCCGAACAGCATGCTGCCGATTGCCAGCACGATGAAGATCAGGAACAGGATCTTGGCGATGCCTACCGCACTGGCAGCAATGCCGCCGAAACCGAACACTGCGGCGATCAGGGCGATGACGAAGAAGACGATGGTGTAGTAGAGCATGGTCGGGCTCCTCGACGTGACAGAGACAGCGCGCAGTTCGTCGCCGGCATGACCGAAGATTAAGGCCGCCCGCCTGCCTTGCCTGTAGGCGCGCAGCGGACTGCGACGTCGGAGGGAACAACAAGGCAGTGTAGGAGTCGCCTGACACGACTTCGGGTCGTGTTGCCCTGCGCGGAGTGCGCGCGCTGCCCGTTGTATGGGCCGGGAATGGTCAGGCGGGCCGCGTTCCATTAAACTCGTAGCGCGAGTCGCTAGTCCGGAACCCTGCCCACCATGATCCGCATCGCCATCGTCGACGACCATGCCATCGTACGCGCGGGGCTGCGGCAATATCTGGCCGAGGAAGCGGACCTGAAGGTCACCGGCGAAGCGTCGAACGGACGCGAAGCGCTCGATCTGGTGCGCCAGGGCGACGTGGATGTGCTGCTGATGGATCTGTCGATGCCGCAGCAGAGCGGGGTCGACGCGCTCGCCGCGATCAGGGCCCGGGCGCCGGATCTCCCGATCCTGATTCTCTCCGGATTTCCCGAAGCCCACTACGCAACCACGCTGCTCAAGCAGGGCGCGAGCGGCTATCTCAACAAGGAATGCGAGCCCGAAGAGATCATCCGGGCGATACGGACCGTCTTTCGCGGTCGCAAGTACATCTCCAGTGCAGTGGCCGAACTGCTAGCCGCCGGCGTCGATCCGACCGCGGCGAAACCGCTGCACGAGCAATTGTCCGAACGTGAATTCCAGGTGTTCCTGCGGCTGGCGAAAGGCGAGACCATCGGCCATATGGCGGAGAGCCTGTCGCTCAGCGTCAAGACCGTAAGCACGTATCGCACGCGCGTGATGGAAAAGATGAATCTCGCGTCGAACAGCGATCTCACCTACTACGCGCTCAAGAACGGGCTGATCCAGTAGTCGATCCGATGGATGCGGCGCGGTGCGTCCATCGCGCGGATTCAGAGACGTTTGCGCACCTGGACGTCCACGTCCATGCCGAGGTAATCGGTGGGACAGCCGAACCATGTACCCCTTACGGGTGAGGCCTGGCTCGCGTGCCTGGATACGCCCACGCGCACCAGTTCGTCGCCGCCGACGAGGTTGTTGGTCGGATCGAACGGCAACCAGCCCGCACCGGGCAGATAGACCTGGACCCACGCGTGGGTGGCACCGGGTTCGATGTGCCCGTTCCCTCGCGGATCACCCTCGCCGGACCACAGGTACCCCGACACGAACCGCGCCGCATAGCCGAGATGGCGCACGGCCTCGATCATCAGGGTCGCGAAGTCGCGGCAGGTGCCACTGTTCAGTTCGATCGTGCGGTAGGGCGTCTGGACGCCTTCCTCGTAGCGGGGCCGATAGATCATCGAATCGCGGATGTGGCGCGTCATCGCCACCAGGATCTCGCGCGTCCCGACGTTGCCCGCCGGCTGAACGAACTGATGCGCCCAGTTCGCCATGATTCCTGCGGGATCGTCGTACCACGGCGTGAGGAAGGGCAGCAGGATCTCGCGCTCGTCGTCCCGGTAGACAAAGGGATAGCCCTCGGCAGACGGGTCCAGCGGCAGGTCGAGTACCCGGGTGCCGACGTGCTCGACGGTGAAACGCGCCACGAGTTCCAGTTCCGACGCGGGGCTGCGCGGCTGGACGATCGCGATGGAATTCGAGTAGACATCCTGAATCAGGCGGATGTCGTCGGGCTCCGGGTGCACCAGGAGATCGGTGGCGAGGACGCGCAGGTCGTGGCTGTCGCGCGGGCGGAACATCACGCGATGCTCGCCGAACATCACCGGCCGCGCAAACCGGTAGCGCGTGGTGTGCTCGATGTCGAAATGGATGGTCATCGGTGAACGGGTCGGGCAGCAGGCGAGAGGGACGACGGACTACCGGGGATGAAACGCTGGGCGCGTCATTCGATCTGCGCCCGGATTGCCGCGGTCAGCGTCTGCCGTTCGCGCCAGTAGCCTGCCCACGGATCTTGTTTCTCGAACGAGAGGTGTTCACGGGCGGTCGTGATCGTCCACTGCGCCCCGCTCCTGACCGATGGCAGTTCGTCCCAGGCCAAGGGCATGGACACTCCCAGGCCGGGCCGCGCGCGCGCCGAGAACGCTGCGGCGGTCGTCTGTCCGGCACCGTTGCGCAGATAGTCGATGAAGATGCGGCCGACCCTGTTGGATGCTCCGCTCTTCACGGCGAAACGCGTGGGGAAAGTGCGCGCGAGGTGCGCCACCACCGCCTGGGAGAAATGCTTGACCGTCGCGGAATCGGTGCGAGCGGCGAGCGGGACGACAACGTGCAGGCCCTTGCCGCCACTGGTCTTGAGCCAGCTCTGCAGCTTCAATTCCGCCAGCAAGGTGCGGAGCAGGGTCGCGGCTTCGCCCACGGCGTTCCATTCGATCCCCTCCCCGGGATCGATGTCGAAGACGATCCGGTCCGGTTTGCCGATGGATCGGGTCGTGACATTCCAGGTATGGAATTCGAGCACGTTCATCTGGGCCGCGCTGACGATCCCGTCCGCGTTCGGGATCGCGAGCAGGCCGGCATGCCCGGGCCAGAGTCCGGGATCCAGCTCGCGGACCCCGGGAATGCTGCCCCGGTTGTCGTGCTTCTGGAAGAACAGTTCGCCATCGACGCCATCCGGACCGCGTACCAGCGACACCGGCCGGCCTTGCAGATGCGGCAGCAATCTCGGTGCGATGCTTTCGTAGTAGCGGACCAGGTCGATCTTGCGCATTCCGGTCGAGGCATCGATCACCCGCTCGCCATGCGACACCTTGACCGAGCCCACGCGCGCCGGGGCGCGCGATGCCACGCGGGCCACCGGCTTCACGTCGGAGTCCGTCTCGCGGGTGACGTCGCGCGCCGTCTTGTCCATGCGCAGACCCTTGAATGACGCATGCCGCACCAGGCCATCCGGCGTCCAGGACGCGAATTCGACTTCTCCCACCAGGCGGGGCTGTACCCAGTGCATCGCCGCGCTCCGGCGGTTCGGCCAGCGGCGCTGGCCGGATACGGGCGCCAGTTTCGGCTCCGGCACCTCGAGCGGAGCCAGGCGTTCACGCAGCGCCACGCCCTCTTCGCTGCTCCAGCCGGTGCCCACGCTCCCTGCGGCCCGCAACGTGCCGCCACGGTGGTAGGCGAGTACCAACGATCCGACAGACCGCGCATCGTCGCCTCGATCGGTGAAGCCGGCGATGACGAACTCCTGACGCCGTGAGCACTTCACTTTCAGCCAGGAATCAGCGCGCGCGGACACATATCGCGAATCGCGACGCTTCGCGACGATGCCCTCGAGGTGCATCGAGCAGGCGGCTGCGAGGAGACTCGATGCCGGTGCCTCGAAGGCTTCGCTGAAACGCACCCGCCCGCTGCCTCTGGCCGCGATCAGGCGCTGCACCAGCGCTCTGCGCATCTGCAGCGGGCTGACTCTCAAATCCCGGCCCTCCAGGAACGGCGCGTCGAAAATGAAATAGCGCAGGTCATCGGTGTGCTCGGCGTCGAACGCGTTCTGCAGCGCATTGAAGTCCGGCACGCCACGGTCGTCCAGGACGACCACTTCGCCGTCGAGCCACGAATCCGCGACGCCCAGGGCCGCGACGTCGTGAACCAGGGAGGGCATCTTCGCCGACCAGTCGTGGCCGCCCCGCGTGAACAGTTGCGCCCGGCCATCCGAGATCCTCGCCAGGATCCGATAGCCGTCCCATTTGATCTCATGGACCCAGTCGTCACCGCCCGGCATCGACTTCACCAAGGTCGCGAGCTGTGGCTTCAATGTTGCAGGCAGGCGGGTCTTCTTGACGCCGCGCAGCAGCTCGATCGGGTCGTCGGCCAGCGCCGAACCGCTCGCTGCCACGGCGATTGCGGGCCGGCGGGCATCGAGGAGTCCGAGCGGATGAAGCACCACGCTGTCCGGCAACGCCATGACGACGTCGTAGTCCGCGGCGGGGCGCGCCCACTCGTCCCGCTTCTTGAACAGCAGCCAGTTCGGCTGCCTGCCGCCGCCCGTGCGGATCAGTTCCCAGCGTCCCGCGAGCTTCTCTCCGTGCAGCCGGAATTCGAGCTTGCCGCGGGCGAGACCGTCATTCGCGTCGCCGACCGGCTCCCACGTGCCGCGATCCCACACGATGACCGTGCCGGCACCGTACTGCTTCGGTGGGATCGTGCCTTCGAACGACCCGTAGGCGAGCGGATGATCCTCGACCTGCACGGCGAGACGCTTCTGCGCCGGATCGAGACTGGGGCCTTTCGGCACCGCCCAGGAGAGCAGCACGGCGTCGAGCTCGAGGCGAAAGTCGTAGTGCAGGTGCGATGCCTGGTGCTTCTGGATCACGAACGAAAGGGTGTGCGCCCGCCGGGTCGACCCGTCCTCAGGTTCGGGCGTGACGGCAAAATTGCGCTTGGCGCGGTAGCGATCGAGCCGAGCCTTCGGTGCGCCGGGTGCCGGTCCGGGTTGCGCCCCCGAGCGGGATCTGGACACGGCGCGATCAGGCGCGCTTGCGGGACGAAGTCTTCTTTTCCGCCTTGCCCGCGGGCGCACCGGGGCGGGGCAGCGCCCCGGCCTTGCGTTGGCCCAGGCTCTTCTTCAGCAGCTCGGTCAGGTCCACGACATTGCTCGCCGAAGACGACCCGGATTCGGTCTCCACTCTTTCGACCGCCTCGGTCTTCCCGGCGTCCGCGCGCTTCTTGACCAGCGCCAGCACCGCTTCCGTGAAGCGATCGGCATAGTCCTCGGGCTTCCAGGGGCGCGTCATGTCGGCGACGAGTTGCGCCGCCATCTTCAGTTCGGCTTCCTTGAGGTTGACGCCGGACTTGCCCGCGGCCGGCAATGTCAGGTCGCTCCAGTCGAGGATGGCGTCGTGCCAGCGCAGCGTATCGAGGATCAGCGCCGGCCCGGTGGGAATGAGGGCGGCCAGGTGCTCCTTCGAGTGCATCACTACCCGGGCGATCCCGATCACGCCCTCTTTCAGCATCGCTTCGCGCAGCAGGGCGTAGACCTTGCCACCCTTGCCGATCGGTTCAAGGTAGTAGGGACGCTCCAGGTATACGAAGGGAATCTCGGTCGCGCGCACGAAAGCCTCGATCTCGATGGTCTGTGTGGATTGCGGGTAAGCGGCCTTGATCTCGTCCTCGCTCACGATCACGTAGTCGCCGTCGTCGAGCTTCACGCCCTTCACGATGTTCTCGCGATCGATTTCGCGACCGGTACGCTTGTTGATCCGCTTGTAGCCCACGGGATCCATCGAGCGCTTGTCGAGCCAGTCGAAATCGATGTCGGTATCCCTCGCCGCCGAGTGCAGCGCCACGGGCACGTGCACCAGCCCGAAGCTGATGGCCCCCTTCCAGATCACGCGAGTCGCCATGGTCGAAACCTCCTGCGATTGCCGTTTTTTTCGATTGCGCGCGTCACCCCACCAGGACGCTCGCGGCACGTCGGCATTGTCGACCGCTCAACCCACCCGTGCTGCCGGAGGCAATGCCGTGCGGCTGTCGTCCTCTTCCTACCCGCGGTCGCAGCTGCGCGGGGTATCACCGGGAACGGTTGTACAGCGCCATCAGCGGCGTCACGGTGATGCCGTGCAGGACGATGGACGTCACCACGCTCAACGCCGTCAGCGCCGTGAGCACCCGCGCGAGATCCGCGTCCAGGCCGTGGTTGATCGCATACGCAAGGTAGTAGATCGAGCCGATGCCGCGAATGCCGAACCAGCCGATGAGGCGGCGTTGCGCGCCCGAGGCGGCCGAACCCGCGAGCCCGACCGCGACCGCGACAGGACGCACGACCAGCAACAGCAGCGGCACGAACCACCACGGCGCCAGATGCCAATCCACTGCCCACAGCAGCGTGCCGAGGACGACCACGGCGATCAACTCGCCGATGCGTTCGAGTTGCTCATTGAAGCTCAACATCGCGTGCGCCATGAAGGCGGCGGCGTGGTGCGGATGCGTCGCGATCGCTTCGACCCGCGCCGCATCCGGCTCGATGGCCAGTCGTTCGGAGGCGGCGGCCAGAGGCGCCGACGGCGCGCCGGTGTCGGCGTCGTCCGGCGGGGTCGCGGAAGCGCGCCGCTCGACCCGGCGCAGCGCCACGCCGGCGGCAAATGCCGCAAGAAAACCGTAGCCGTGCAGCAGCAACGCCGTGCCGTAGGTCAGTGCGATCAGGCCGAGCGCGAGGAAATTGTCCAGCCCGACCGCTTCCTTGTGGGCGTGACGCAGATAGATCACGAGCCTGCCGACGACGGTGCCGAGCAGTGCGCCGACGCCGATACCTGCGATCGACGCCCACAGCAGGTCGGCGACGAGCCACTGCGACCCGCCCGGTCCGAGTTCATGCAGCCCGAGCAGACCCAGACCCAGCATGACGATCGGGAATGCGGTGCCGTCGTTCAGGCCGCCCTCGCCCGTCAGCGCGAAGCGCAGCGGGTCATGGTCGCCCGGCGCAGCCACCTGGACGTCGGACGCCAGTACCGGATCGGTCGGCGCCAGGATGCCGCCGAGCAGGATCGCAGCACCCAGCGGCAAGTGCAGCAGGTACACGCCGATGGCAGCGATGAGCGCGGCCGTCACCAGCATCGACGTAAGCGCGAGCCGTATGGGCGGCAGCCAACGCCGGTCCTCGAGCCCGGGACTGAGTTTCAGACCGCACGAGAAGAGCGACACGACCACGACGACCTCGGTCAGGCGTTCGAGCAATTGCGCGTGGTCGAGGGCGGCCGGAGCCGCCAGCCCGAGACCGATCGGACTCACCCCCGCGCCGACTGCCAGGTAGAGCATGGCGGTGCTGAGCGGCAGACGGGCGAGCACCGTACTGGCGAGCGCCATCACGATCAGCAGCGCGCCGGCCAGCGTGCACCACATGGCCAGCTGGGTCGTCAGGCTTTCAGGCAAGCTCGTGCACCGCGCAATCCGCTTGCCGTAGGAGCGGGACTACGTGGTATGCGCCCGCTGTCCGGTTGTAGCAGCGTCGCCCTGGCGCGAAACTTCTTTCTCCGCCGTTGCGGGGTGGTCGCCGCGCCCCTTCCGACGTGCAACAGCAGCCCGGGAATCTGTTCATGAAGAATCCATTCGATCTGTCCGCTTTGATGTTCGGTTCGGCCTACGTGGTCGCCTTCCTGGTTCTCGCGATCCTGGATGGCGTCTGGCTGGGCTTCGTGGCGCGCGAATTCTATCGTCGCGAGCTCGGCACGCTGATGCTCGACTCGATTCCGATCGCGCCCGCGGCGGCTTTCTACGTCCTCTACCCGTTGGGGCTGGTGGTCCTCGCCTTGCAGCCCGCACCCGCCACCGCGACCGGCGCATTCGCTCGTTCCGCTGTCGTCGGCCTGATGGCGTACGGCACCTATGACCTCACCAATCTGGCAACGTTGCGTGGCTGGAGTCTTCGACTGAGCCTGGTCGACATCGGCTGGGGTGCGGTTGTTTCCGGACTGGCGGGGCTTGCCACCTGGTGGTTCATTCTGCGCGCTCGATAGCAACCGTCGGCATCGTCCTACCCGTTGTACCGGCACGCGCCGACAGCGCGGGGCCGATACTGGGGCGCACGATGCTTCCCTCGGACGCTGCACCCGGCAGCGCAGGCCAAACACAAGGAAGCCGCCATGTTCAGGAAACTCGTGATGATCGCCATCGCATCGGGCCTCGCCGTCAAGGGCCTGCAACAGCTGCTGCAGCGCGCGGAGACACGCGCTTATGCACGGCTGCGTCGCGACCAGAAGGTCGCGGTCAATCGTTGGGAGGACGAAGGGGGCCTCGTCCCCGACGCAGCGACGCCGGCGGTGGCGCCGGTTGATCGATGACGGGCATATACGCCGACGTCCGGCAAGAAGAACGGGCGACGGCACTGGAGGCGGATCTCGAAGCCGAGCAAGCGTCTTCGCGCCTGCGCAGCAAGCGGGCCGTCGACTCCTTGCGGGCGATGGGGCGGGTCGCCGCGACGCACGTGTTGCCGCTTGCGTTGGATGGGGAGCGGCAACGATTCCCTTATGCAGGACAGAGAGTCGCATTGTATCTCTCGGAAGGCTGCTTCCGCAGCGATGCGCTGACCAAGACGCCGCTCCTGCTGGTCCATAGCATCAACGCTGCCGCGTCGGCGGCGGAGCTGCGGCCGGTGTTCGAACACTATGCGCGACTGCGCCCGGTCGTGGCACTGGAACTGCCCGGTTTCGGCTCGTCCGATCGCCCCGATCGGTGCTACGACCCGGTACTGATGAGCCGTTCGATCCTCGCCGCGCAGGTCTACATGGTCTCGCTCGGACTGCGCCGCGCGCCGGACGTCATGGGCGTGTCCTTGTCTTGCGAGTTCGTGGCGCGCGCCGTGCTCGAGCAGCCGCGGCGCTTCCGGAGCGTGGCGCTGGTCAGCCCCACCGGCCTGGAACACGATCGCCGCGAAACTCCCGGCAAGAGCGTTTCGAAACGCCAGCCGTGGCTGCTCGCGTTGCTGCGTTGCCCGCTTTGGACCGATCTGCTGTTTCGCGCGTTGACCTCACGGCCGTCGTTGCGCTGGTTTCTGAAGCGCACCTGGGGCTCGCCCCGGATCGATGAGCGCCTGCTCGATTACGATCATCTGAGCGCCCATCAGCCCGGCGCCCGGCACGCTCCGCTGACGTTCATCGCTGGCGGGCTGTTCACGCGCGGCGCTGCCGAACTCTACCGGCGGCTGCCGCTGCCGGTATGGCTCGCGCACGGCACGCGCGGTGCATTCGCCGATTACGATGGCGTGCGGCACCTGGGCCCGCTGCCCCTCTGGCGACGCGAGCGGTTCGAGACGGGAGCACTGCCGTACTTCGAGCAGCCGCTCGATTTCTGCAATCGATTCGATGCTTTCGTGATGAGCGCGCAGGTTCAATCCCGCGATTCGGGAGGCCACGGTAGTCACTGACGTGGGCGACGTAGGCCGCTTCCGACAGGTGAACCGGAACGCACCCGGCAAGGTGGTTCCAGGCAGACGTATATCTTGAGCGTGCGGCGTCGCTCTCGCCCGATCGGAATGGGCTCTGCCTTGTCAGCCTCCCGTACCAAGTCTGGACGTCGGTGGCGCCGCGCCCTAACGGCGTACCTCGGGTTGCGTGTTCCTGTCATCGGTACGACACCGACCGGTCGCTGTCACAAAGAGGACAGGATGCCTATTCGAAACGCATTGGCGAGCATCGCGGTGAAGGACCTTGCCGCGGCAGCCGGGTGGTATCAACGCATACTGGGCCGCCCGGCAGACTCCCTGCCCATGGCGGAGATTGCGGAATGGAAGTTCGAGCGCGGGGGCTGGCTGCAGCTCTATCAATTGCCCGAACGCGCCGGCGCGGGGTCGGTGACCCTGGCGGTGACCGACATCGACGAGCAGGCGGACCACCTGCAGCGCTGCGGCATCGATGTGGGGCAGCGGACGTCGGGCACGAAGGTCAAGACCATCATGATCACCGACCCGGACGGCAATCACATCGCATTTGCCGAAGCGATGGACCGCAACATGGCCCAGTGAACCGGGGCGCGCCGGGCGTGCGCACCGGCCGCAGCACAACGGAGGTCGGTGACATCGTCACCGCGGCGACCAGTCGCCCGCGCAGGACACGACTCGATCGGGATCCCGCATCTGGGAATCCCGAAAGGCTCCGGCGGCCCGCCCCCGACTGTTACCGCCCGCTCGAGCCGGGCGTTGCCCCGTATACGGTCCCGTTCTGCCAGCTTTCGACGTAGTCCTCTATGGACAACGTCCAGCCGTTTGCCATGTTCTCGTCGAAGTACTCGAACAGAATTCCGTCCGGTGCGGTCATCGATAGCAAAACCGTCGCGCCTCGTTCGCCGCCGTGTTCATCGTGCGGATACGCATCGGCGGGAGCGAGCGCGTAGTCGCCCTGCTTGCGATGGACGGACCTGGTGGTGCCGTCCGGCCTCATTTCCTCGAGGAACTGTTCGCCCTCCAGCACCAGCGTGGCGGTCGAGGCGACATGACGGTGCCGCCTGCAATGACCGCCTTTGCCGTAGCGGAGCAGCATGTCCAGCCGTCCGCTCGGCAGATCGTAGCCGAGCAGGCTGTACTCGAAATCGACCCGGAAGGCCTTGCAGTTGGGATCGGTCACGCGCCGCCACTCGACGGATTGCAGATCGAACTTCCCGGAGATTGTCGGCATCGGAGCTCCTTGAGCTGACAGCGATTGCCGAAAGTCTGCCGCCATCACCCGTGTTCGGCAACCGTGGAAGCATTCGAGGGTAAACGCCCGACAGCGACGAACGGGCATCCGCGGATGCCCAGTACAATGCGCGAGCACGCGCCCGCCGCAGATTGCGGTGGCCGTGGGCTCAGCCGCCGACCTTCGCGGCTATCCTGTCACCCACCTTGCGGTCGATGTTGCGCCAATACTCGATGGCCCGCGCCAGGACCGGCTTGGAGACGCCGTCTTGCAGATGGCCGACGACGTTGCCCACCAGCCGCTCGCGCGCCGCGTCGTCGAGGACTTCGCGCACCAGGGTTCCGGCCTGACCCCAGTCGTCATCGTCGGCCCGCAGCGTGTAGGCCTTGCGCACCATGTCGCCGTCGGCGTACCACAGACCGGCGTCGTCGGTACGTTGCGGGTCCGCCTTGGGGCCGCCATAGGAATTGGGCGCGTACACCGGGTCGGCGACGTTGTGCACCCGCATCGCGCCATCCTTGCTGTAGCTGTGCACGGGCGACTTCGGCATGTTCACGGGGATCTGCCGGTAGTTGACGCCCAGCCGGGCGCGGTGCGCGTCGCTGTAGGCAAAGCTGCGTCCGAGCAGCATCTTGTCTGGGCTCAGGCCGATGCCCGGGACCAGATTGTTCGGCTCGAACGCGGCTTGCTCGATCTCGGTATGAAAATCGGTCGGGTTGCGATCCAGGGTCAGCCGCCCGACCTCGATCAGCGGGTAATCCTTGTGCGGCCAGACCTTAGTCAGGTCGAAGGGGTTGAATCGATAGGTCCTGGCGTCCTCGAACGGCATGATCTGCATCATCAGCGTCCAGCTCGGAAAGTGGCCCTTGCGAATCGATTCGAACAGGTCGCGCCGGTGATAGTCGCCATCGACACCGGCGAGACGATCGGCTTCGGCCTGGGTCAGGAAGTCGATGCCCTGGTCGGTATGAAAGTGGTACTTCACCCAGAACTTCTCCCCACTGGCGTTGACCCACATGTAGGTGTGGCTCGAATAGCCGTTCATGTGCCGCCAGGTCTTCGGAATTCCGCGATCGCCCATCAGGATCGTGACCTGGTGCGCCGATTCCGGCGATAGCGACCAGAAATCCCACTGCATGTCGTGGTCGCGCAGGCCGTTGTCGGCGCGACGTTTCTGGCTGCGGATGAAGTGCTGGAACTTCATCGGATCGCGCACGAAGAAGACCGGCGTGTTGTTGCCGACCATGTCGTAGTTGCCCTCGGCCGTGTAGAACTTCAGCGAGAACCCGCGCGGATCGCGCCAGGTATCGGGGCTGCCGCGCTCGCCGGCCACGGTGGAGAACCGGATCAGCGTGTCGGTCCTGGCGCCGGGCTGGAACACCGCTGCCCGCGTGTATGCGCTGACGTCCCGGGACACCTCGAAGTGACCGAACGCCCCTCCGCCCTTGGCATGCGGCTGGCGTTCCGGAATGCGCTCGCGGTTGAAGTTGGCCATCTGCTCGATCAGATAGTGGTCGTGCAGCACGATCGGTCCGTCGGCGCCGATCGTCAGTGAATGCTCGTCGCTTGCAACGGCAATGCCGGCGTCGGTGGTGGTGTACGCGGACGGTTTCTGGTCTTCGCTTGGGCGGCTCATGGCTTGGCTCCTTGATGTTGGGTTGCCGGGGTCTCCGACGAATTTTCTCTACGCTCCACCTGCAATATCGAAGGCGGCAGATCCATTGCTGGAGGCATGATCCGTGGGTCGTGATCGCCGCCAGCGCGAGCGGCGGGGGTCCGGATCGCCAAAACGCCCATTCGCGGCTCGAGCGAAGCCGCGTATCACAGGCGCTTCCGGTTCTCGAGAGCCTTGCTGTGACCCATGGACGACGAAGGCGTTCCGATGCCGCCGGACGATGTCCGATTCCGGGGCTCGAATTCGGCGTCAGGGCAGCAGGGTCGAGCGCCATGCAACCGTGGTCGCCAAAGGGTCGGCGGCGCTTCCGGACCGACTTGATCGGGCGGGACCGGTGCGGGCTGCGACCCTTGTCCGGTTCGCGTCGCCGCGACCGAGGCGTGAGCGGTCCCGTACGGCGATGAGCAGCGGAACCGGTCGTGTTTCGCCGCGACATTATCGGGCGTCGCTCTTGCCCGCGGCTCACCGCGCGCCGTCGCCGGCGCCCGGAGCCGCATCGACCGGCGCAAGCCGAAGTGACTAGCGGTAATCCTGCTGGCCGTGCTTGGTTTCGACCAACCGCCCTTGGGAGAGGGACATCAGCAAAACGGCGATCAGCTCGTGCATGATGATCGTGTGGGTGTTGCCCGAGCTCTGATAGTGCTGCCGCAGGCTGTCCCGCACCTTGGCGACACCGGTGACATCGATCACGATGTCGATGGCATTTCCCATGCGGGCGAAATCCATGAAGTCGTTGGTGGTGCGGATGCCGCGATCCTTCGCGAGCTTCATGCCGGGCTGGTCGTCGTGGAGGTCCGCAAGGCCGACCACATCGACAAAATTGGCTTCGAGCAACTGACGCAGCAGCGGGGTGCCGGTCTCCCCGCCCCCGATGATGGCTATCCGGATCTTGTCCATCTATCACCTTCTCGCGAGCAAAGCGCGATTATAGGTAGTGTCTCGTCGGGCGGGTATAGACTTTCCAGGCGCGCTCAGCCGCCGACTTTCGCGGGTGTCCGCTGCGCCGGATCGTAGAAGAATGTCTCCTCGGCAATGCGCTCGCCGACCCAGCGCTGCCACGCCAGCTCCTCGATCTGCGTGGTCGAGCCGTCGCGCCACACGAAGCGGAAGCGCCAGCGAATGACCACATGGTCACCGTTCACGCATACCGGGCGCACGCATGTCGAGTGCACGGATTGCGTCCGCCCCAGCACCATGCGTTCGTGGGCAACGAGGGCATCGCGCCCGACCCGGGGTGGCGCCTGATTCTCCTGCATCGAGGCATCCGGTGCATAGAACTCCTCGATCGCGTCCGCATGCGCGTTGGATTCCACGCGGGCGATGAACCGCTCCAGGGTAGCGATGGTGGGCATCAGGGTCTCCGGGTCGATCAGATGACGAGTCGCAAGTTCCATGGAAGGTTGCGCAGCTCGTTGCGACGGCGGAATGCTCCGCGTATGACGCCACGCCGCGGCGGCAGCGTACGGAATTGCTGTGCGTGAGCATCATGCCATTCCGACATTGCGCTCACGCTTCCGGCGTGCCGGTATCCTCGATCCCGCGGGTGAGTTCCGATCGCGCCGCGCTGGCCAGCGCCTGGTATTTGACCCGAAACGCTTCGAGCGTCTCTTCCTCGAGTTCTTCGAGATCGAGCAAGGCATTGTGTGCGCCCCGGGTAGCGCGGATCAGTTCATCGAGTTTCAACTGGATCGCCTCGGTGTCGCGGTTCTGTGTGTTCTGGATCAGGAACACCATCACGAACGTGATGATGGTCGTGCCGGTGTTGATGACGAGTTGCCAGGTATCGCTGAAGCCGAACAGGGGCCCGGTGACCAGCCATACGCCAATGACGCCGACGGCCACGACGAACACTCTCGGGCGTCCGCAGAAATGCGCTGACGCCTTGGCGAATCTCGAATACCACGAGCTGTTCTGCATGGACGCGCTCTCCTGGCGGCAAACGGGTTCCGGCGCTCGAACGCGCTGGCCAGGCGCATGGTAGCGCGCGCGGGCGGCGATCGGCGGTCCGGTCGACATTGGTCCGGCGTGGGATGAGCCCGATCCAGCGCAGGGTATTCATCGGACGAAGCGACGCGTGCCGTCGTCCCTGGCCTGGGATCCCCGGCGTTCCTGCTGGTGGCGCCAATCGAGCACGGGCGCGATGGCCGTTGCGCGTATCATCGCCAGCGGCGCCACGCGGCGACGTGAAGCGCGCGCGGCGCCGCTCTCCACTCGTGCGCCATTCGCCATGAAACTGAGCTCGGCGGTCGTCCTGCTGGTTCTGGTCGTGGATCCGATCGGCAACATGCCGCTGTTCGTTTCGCTGCTGCGTCGGGTGGATGCGCGGCAGCGTACGCGCGTGATCCTGCGCGAATGCGCGGCGGCCTTCGTGGTCCTGATCGCATGCGTATTCGTCGGCGAGCGTCTGCTCCGGCTGCTGAACCTGTCCAGCGCCGCGCTGACGATCGCCGGCGGCTTGGTGCTGTTCCTCATCGCGCTCGGCATGATCTTCCGCAATCCGTCCGATGTGTTCGGCCAGTTGCCCGAGGGCGAACCGTTCATCGTACCCATCGCGGTACCGCTCATCGCCGGTCCTTCGGCGATCGCGACCGTGCTGTTGTTCACTTCGAGCGCACCGGAGCGCTGGCCCGAGTGGTCTGTCGCGGTGACCATCGCGATGGGCCTGACCCTCATGGCACTGCTCGCCGCGGATCGGATCGTGGCGCTGGTGGGCAACCGGGTGCTCGCGGCGTTCGAGCGCCTCGTCGGACTGCTGCTGACCGCGGTGGCGACGGAGATGGTGCTCCGGGGTATTGCCACTTTTGTGCGCCAGATCGATCGACTCCCGTGACGGTTCGGGCGCGGCGTCCGGCGCTATCGTCGAGCTACTCCGCTGGTCGGAGCTTCTTCACTTCGTCGTCGGGCGGCAGATAGCTCGCGCCGTCGCGATAGACCCAGTCCACCATCACGCCTTTGCCGTCCCGCCTGGCGAGACGTCCCACATACGCGCCCATGGTGGACTGGTGATCGAGGCCTCGGAAGCGGATCCTGCCGAACGGCGTTTCCACCACCAACTCGCTCATCGCGGCTACGAGCTTCTCGGTGTCGGTGCTGCCCGCCTTCCTGAGCGCCGCGGCCACGCTCATTGCAGCCGAGTAGCCGACCACCGAGCCCAGGCGCGGGTAGTCGTTCCAGCGCTGCTGGTAGGCGGCGAGGAAGCGCTTGTGCTCGGGCGAGGTGATCTCGCTCCAGGGGTAGCCGGTCACGATCCAGCCATCCGGCGTTTCATCCTTCAGCGGGTCGAGGTACTCGGGTTCCCCGGCCAGCAGGTTGACCACGGCGCGATCGCGGAACAGGCCGCGCGTATTGCCTTCGCGGACGAACTTGGCGAGGTCCGGTCCGAAGAGGGCGCTGAAGATCGCATCGGGCCGGGCCGCGGACAGGGCTTGCACGAGCGCGCCCGCGTCGATCTTGCCCAGCGGTGGCGTCTGCTCCGCGACGAACTCGACGTCGGGCTGGCGGGCCTTCAGCAGGCGCTTGAACGCATTCGCGGCGGACTGACCGTATTCGTAATTTGGATATACCAGCGCCCAGCGCTTCTTCTTCAGCCGCACCGCCTCGGGGATCAGCATCGCGGTCTGCATGTAGGTCGATGCGCGCAGCCGGAAAGTGTAGCGATTGCCGTCTTCCCAGACGATCTTGTCGGACAACGGTTCGGCCGCGAGGTAGAGCAGTCTGCGTTGGCTGGCGAAGTCGCTCACGGCGAGTCCCACGTGCGACGCGAAGCCACCCATCAGCAGCACCACCTGCTCGCGGCTGGCGAGCTCCTCGGCGACACGCACCGCGTCGCCCGGATTGCCGTTGTCGTCGCGCGAGACGATCTCGAGTTTCGCGCCGAGCACGCCACCGGCGGCATTGATCTGTTCGACCGCCAGGGTCCAGCCTTTCTTGTACGGCTCGAGAAAAGCCGGGAACGCCTTGTAGGAGTTCAGTTCGCCGATGCGGATCGTCTCCGCCGCCGGGACTGAACCGCAGAAGCACAGGAGCGAGACGAGCAGGAGCTTCAGTTTCATTTTTCGGTATCGGGTGCGTGGGCTCTGCGAAATGCGGCGATGGCGTCGTCCGCTTCACGCTGCAGTACGGTGTTCAGGCGCTTGAGCGGACCCCCGCCGGTGCCGAGCTGCTGCTGCAGGCGCGTCTGATTCTCGCGTGCGACGCGTGCGAAAACGGGTTTCTGGAACAGGTGCTGGAGTTCGGCCTGGTCCTCCAGCGAGAGGCGCAGATCGCTCTGGTGATTCTCGATCTCCCCGATCAATTCGCGTCGCTGGAGCTGGAGCGACTCCGGCACCTGGGTCTGGGGTACCGACATCAGCAACAGCGCGGAGACGCCGTAGTCCGCCGCCTTGATCATGCGCTGGGCCAGCGGCGAGCGCTGGAACGCGAGCAATGCGTCCACGTCCTCGTCGGATACGTCCGCGAGCAGGGCGCGGGCATCGTCGATGGACAGCGGTGGGGTCAGGTGGCGGATGGTGTCGGCCGCAAGCGCGTCGGACCGGTTCTCCAGAGCCTTCCATTCCGGCGCATCCGCGTTCCAGTCGGGCCCCAGATCGTAGCTGCGACCGGCCTCGGTGAGCTTTCTCGTGATCGCCACGTGCACGAGGAACGGCAGGACATGGTCGCGCAGGAACGGTGTGGACACCGCCTGCGCCGATATGTAGCTTTCGATGCGCGCCGTACGGGCGGCGTCTTCGTCTTGCGCCTTCGCCCAGGGCGCCGCGAGGCAGGCCGCACAGACAACGAGAACCACCACGAACCGGGACGCGTTCATGTCAGCGTTGCCCGTCGCCGATGCTGATCTCGGACGCCTTGAGGCCGCCCATGCGTGCGTGAATGCGCGGTCCGTCCGCCATGGCCAGGATCAGCACCAGTTCGTCGGGTTTCGGTGCATCCTGCACGCGCACTTCCACCGCGTCGAAATGACTGCGCACGTAAGCCGCATTGATGTGATGGACCGGAACATCGAGTGCGGTACCGGCCGAGCCGAGCTTGGTCGTCGATGGCACGATCGCCTTCGCGCCGCCCAGCACTTCGCGCATCGCGTAGCCGCCCGGGACGTGCCAGAACGCACCGTGCTCGAGCTCACCGGCGAGGCCGACGATGGTGCCCTTGCCGTAAGCCTCGATCCGCTTCGGATCGCCGCCGAGCGCGTCGACCAGCTTGCGCGCCAGTTCCAGACCGAGTGGCTTGAGCGCGTCCATGAATGGCTCGATGGTTTCGAAATAGTGGCCCGCATAGGGATTGCGGATCACCGCGGCGATCGTGGCCTTGCGATGCGGAATCGCAGCGTGCGGGCCGCCGTCGTGAAACGTCTGCTCGACGAAAGTGCAGATCTTGCGCACTTCGACGGGCGGTAGATGCGCGATGCCGTGCACCTGCTGCATCACGTTGGTTGCGGTGATATCGGTCATGCGTGTACCCCTCCATCGTGCAGCCGTATCGTGTTCATCATCGGATCGCCGCGCGCGGCGACGATGCTCGATCTGCCCTGAAGGCGCAGACAGGCCGCATGGATCCAGCCGTCGCGTTGCAGCCGGTGCGCAGTGCGGGCACCCGCATCCAGCGCCATGGCGATCGCTTCGGGCGGCAGGGCGTCCACCTGCACCGTCACCGGCAGGCCGCCCAGATCGGAATCGTCCCGCACTTCGTGGGCCGGCAGCCGGTGCACGGCGGGATGATCCACGTTCACGGCGTTCGCGACAAGCGTGGCCGCCACGTCGGCGCTTGCGGCGTCGCGCGCGAGCACTGTCACGGCATCGGCGATGCCGAGCGATTGCGAACGACCGCGCCAACCCGAAGTGGCGACCCCCCGCACCGCATGTTCGGCGGGAATCGCGACGACGCCGTGCAATTGCGCGTCCTCGATGCCTGCCAGCCCGATGCGAAAAGTCGTACCGGCAGCGAGGTGCAACGCGATGTCACCGCCGTTGTTGACCGCAACGCTGCGGAGCGTCCGATCACGCACGCTCGCGGCAAGGATCTCGTCCGCGACCGCGCCGGCGACCGCTGCCATCGGCGTGAGGTAGACATCCCGATGCGGCCAGCAGGCGGCGAGCATGCGTCGCGCGACCGGCCCGGACAAAGGCGGCGGCCGCAGGCCGAGCCGGGTGCGCAGCGCGGGCAATTCCGCCACGAGCGTCGACAGCACGTCGGCGAACCGCGCTATGGCCTGGTGGCGCGCGGCCAGTACTTCGCGTTCGTCTTCCGCCTCGATGTCGATCACGAGATCGATCGGTCCGTGCTGCAGATGCAGACGGTTGTCCGGCAACAGCGCGGCGCACGCCGCCTCGCCGTTCATCCGGCGGCTCCGCCCGGGTCGATGGGCCAGGGATTGTCAGGGCGCCAATCGGTATGTGCAATGTGCGCGCGGTTCAACACGTCCGCGAGCGGCACGATGCTGTCCAGGTGTCCGCCCAGCGCCGCATAGTGATCGCGTCGCAGGGTGAATTCGATGGGTACGACCAGCGCGGGCGTCGGTACCGAACCGAAAGAGCGCAGCGGCATGCGGGCCACGTCCACCATCAACGTGATGCCCCCGCCCGGCCAGATGAACACCGGTGCCCCGCCGCAGGTCACGCGCGTGAGCGCGTTGCGCACCGATTGCGTGAGCCGGACCGGGTTCTCGGTCACGCCGGAGCGCAGGCTGCCGCCGGCGCCGCCCATGAACTGCACGGTGCAGAGCGCGGGTTCGCAGTTGTCGGCGATGCGCGCGACCGCCTGTTCGATCGTGAACGGGAGCGGCGCCGGTTGCGGTCGCAGTTGCGAATCGAGCAGGAACCAGGCGGCGTGTTCGCCGGTCGTGGAGACCATCAGCAGCCTCAGACCGGGCCACGCGAGATCCGGATCGATGTGCTCGATGATCTCGAGCGGATCGTTCACGTTGGTCCCGCCCCAGCCCGATCCGGGTTCGGCCACCCGGAAATAGCGCCCGGGCGTCGATTTGCGGCCGCGTACCTTGATGCCGGCCGGTCGCATCGACAGGAAACGCCCGGCCTGGTGTTCGGACAGGACTCCGGTGATGTGGTCGTCCACGACGATGACCTCGTCGGCGTGACCGAACCATTGCTGCGCGAACATGCCGATGGTGGCCGAGCCGCAACCCACGCGCATGCGCACCTCCCGCTCGCCGTCGACGACGGGCGCCGCGTCCGCCTGGATCACGACCTTCGAGCCGGCGTCGATCGCGACTTCCACCGCCTCCCGGTTGCACAGGCTCTCGAGCGCCGCGCAGGTCACGCGACCTTCGCGCTTGGTGCCGCCGGTCAGGTGCCGCACGCCGCCCAGTGCCAGCATCTGCGAGCCGTATTCTGCGGTGGTGACATGGCCGATCTGTTCTCCGTCGACGCGCACTGCCGATTGCGCGGGGCCGAGAAACCGGTCGGTGTCGATCTTCACCTTGACGCCGCAATAGCTGAAGATGCCCTCGGTGACCACCGTGACCATGTCGACGCCGTCGTGACGGCTCGCGACGATGAACGGTGCCGGCTTGTAGTCCGGATAGGTGGTGCCCGCGCCGATGGCCGTGACGAACACCGGCGCATCGGCGAGTGCTTCGCCGCGCCATTCGCTGGCGCGATCGAGAAAGCGCACGACCGGGCCGCCCCGGGCTTGGACCCTCTGCGCGATCACCAGGGGATCGACCCGCGCGAGCGTACCCTCGACGTTCGCATAGCGTTCGCACGCCCCGGTCTTGCCGGGTCGGATGATGCACAGCACCGGACAGGCATCGCATCGCACGTTGCCGGCAGCGACCGGTTCGTCGAAGGCGTCTGCGGAGTCGGTGGTGGTGTCGCTGCGCAACGCTGGGCGCTCCTGGTGGACGGGATTCGATGCGGAGATCGGCATCAGGAGTATATCGCCCGCATCGGCGGGGTGCCGGGATGCGGGACCGCATCGCGCGAGCGGGGGGGCATCTCTGGCGCTGACCCGGACGTGCGGCGCAGGCGGACACCCTCGGGCACCGCCGCTGCGCAGTCTGCTCGCCCGGCGGTTCAGGTCGCTACGGGAAGAATCGGGCGCCGCTGCAGCGCCGATCGGCGGTGCGAGCAGCGCCCGTGCGTCGTAGTCAGCGCGGATCGTCCTCGCCGTAGACGATGATCGACAGCATCGTCACGGGCGCTTCCAGCAGGTGCTCCGGACCGTGCACCACGTCGCCGCGAAAGGTCAGGGAATCGCCCGGTCCGAGCACATAGGTCTGCTGGCCGTGCCGGTATTCGATGCGGCCGGACAGGACGTGGATGAATTCCGTGCCCTCATGCTCGAAACTGGACACGACTTCGATGTCGTCGAAAAGGGTGACGAGGAAGGGTTCGAAGCGCCGTCGCGGCCCCTTGTCGTAGGCGAGCAGGTTGTAGCGGTGCCCCTGTTTGGTGCCACGGCGGACCACCTCCATGCCTTCGCCGCTCTTGACCAGCTGCGCGTCGCCGACCGGTACGGCATATTCGCGCAGCAGGTCCGACACCGGAGAACCGAGCGCCCCCGCCACGCGATCGAGCATCTCGAGGCTCATCGTGACCTGACCGTTCTCGATCTTCGAGAGCATGCCCGGGCTCAGACCAGCCTGGGCAGCGATCTCGCCGATGGTGAGGCGATTCTTGTGGCGCAACTTGCGGATGGCATTGCCGAGAGCCCAGCTCGCGGATGGCTGGGCCACGCCCATGGCGCCGCTGGCTCGGGTGGCGCTGGTAGCGATGGACATAGGATGTTCCTTTCCCTGGTGGCTGGCGCCGTGGAGGATGCCCGGCGCCGGTGCTCGGTTCGACGGCGCGGAAACCTCCGCACCGTCGCGCTGCCCTGGTTACGCCCGCGATTCCACCGGCACGCGCGACGGACGGAACGCGGCGAGGCGCAGTTGGGCCGCCTCCTTTTCTTCGGCGGACATCTGTTGCACGATCGGTTCCAGCGCGTTCAGAGCATTCCCCGCACCATGATTGCCGGCCAGCGAGAGCCAGACGAAAGCGCTGACGCGATCCTTCGCAATACCTTCGTTGCCGCAGTACAAGAACCCCAGGCGCGCCTGCGAGGGCGCATGGCCGAGCTGCGAGGCGCGCGTGTACCAGGACACGGCCTGGTCCATGTCGGTCTCGACCCCGCGGCCCTTGGCATGGAACACGGCCAGGTTGAACATCGCGTTCGGATCGCCCCGGGTCGCAGCCTGCTCGAAGCAGAGCGCCGCCTGCGCGTCGTCCCGCTCGATGCCCCGCCCCTGGGCGTACATGGCACCGACGTTGTTCTGCGCGAGCACGTTGCCGCCGTCCGCCGATCGGCGGTACCACTCGAATGCCACGGCGTAGTCCTGGTCGACGCCCTGGCCATTCTCGTACAGGGTGCCGATCCAGGCCTGGGCGTCGGTGTCGCCCGCCTCGCCCAGCGGCAGCCAGACATGCAGGGCGGCGGCGTAGTCGCCCACGCGATAGTGGGCGAAGGCGTCGCCGTGGGCGCCTTCGGCTGCGGATCGATCGGTCGTCGTGGTCATGGCGGGGCTCCGTCTGGAAGGGTTGATCGCCGGAGCATCAGAACGCTCCGGAATTGACGCCGGCATTGAGCGCGTGGCCGGTGCTCGAATAGAGCGGGCGCTCGACGTATCCGTGCCGCTGCAGAATCCGGCCCAGGAAATGCCGCTGGAATGCCGCGGCCAGGGGTCGGTCCTCGTGCGGCGCCGGGCGCAGGTCGGTCGTTTGCGGCAGGAACGGCGAAGGATTGCCTTGGCCGGCAACGCTGGACTGCAACTGCTCTGCGGCCGACTGGCCGCGCAGCGCCAGCACGCGGTACCACGCCAGCGCCGATTCCTGACGCTCCGCGTTGCCGCTGTCGGCAGCGTCGGCAAGCACGATCTCGCATTGCTGTTCCGTCTCGGTCAAACCGACCGGCTTTAGCAAGGTGGTGCCGAGCATGCCGTCCGCGAAATGCAGCAGCAGGTTCGGGAACACACCGATCACGGCGGCCGTTCCCGGTGCGCCGAATTCCCGCAACGCAGCGGCGCCTTCGAGCGGTCGTCGGCCCGACTGGGTGCTCGGCCACGCCGAACACCAGTATCCGGGGGCCTCGTCAGCATCCGTCGCGGTCGGGTCTGCCTCCCCTTGGCTGAAGAATTCGCCAGCGATCCCGATGCGGAGCGGCCCGCCGGCCCGCCGGCGTCCGGGACCGGGGAAACGGTCGATCCCCCGAAGCGGCGCGAGGCCGGACGGCTCGAGCGCCACATCGGTTCCATAGCGCGGCAACTGCGGGTCCAGCAGAAGCTGACCATCGCCGATGTCGCGGGCGAGGTCGCGATCAGTCGCGGCATGCTCTCGAAGATCGAGAACGGACAGGCGTCCGCCAGCCTCGACACCCTGGCCAAGCTGTCCGAGGTGCTGGGCGTGTCACTGGTGCATCTGTTTCGCGACTACGAGCGCAAGGAGGGCGGCGCCCAGCTCGTCAAGAACAATGCGGGCATGACCGTTGTCCGCCGTGGCACGAAGCGCGGCCATACCTACCAGCTGCTGGCCTACGACAAGGTACCGCGCAAGACCTTCGAGCCGTTCCTGATCACCATGGACGACAGTAGCGAGATCTTCCAGAGCTTCGAGCACATCGGCACGGAATTCATCTACATGCTGGAGGGCGAGCTCGAATACCGGCACGGCCAGACCACCTACACGCTGCTGCCGGGCGACTCGCTGACGTTCCCCGGCGATGTTCCGCACGGGCCGGAACGCCTCGTTACGGTACCGATCCGCTTCCTGTCGATACTCGTCTACGGCGAGACCGACAACGCCTAGCCTCGGCGGCGGTGCGCCGGCGCTTCAGTCCGGACGGCCGGCTTTCGTCAAGGCGGCTCGCAAGCGATGCGGCAGCACCGGCACGAAGGTGCTGCGTATGCCCGTCGCATGGCGGATCGCGCCCAGAATCGCGGGCGGCGTCGGGATCAACGCCGGCTCGCCGACGCCCTTGGCGCCGCCGGGTCCGAGCGGTTCGCGGTCTTCGATCAGAATGGTCTCGATCGGCGGCACATCGCCGATCGACGGGATCAGGTAGTCGTGCAGATTCTCGGTCCGGCCGGCGATGTATTCCTCCATCAATGCGAGTCCGAGGCCTTGCGCGATGCCGCCGTGGATCTGACCTTCGACCTGTTGCGGATTGAGCGCACGGCCGACGTCGTGGGCCGCGACCACGCGCAGCACCCGGGTCGTGCCGAGTTCGATGTCGACTTCCACCTCGGCCAGCTGGGCCGCGAAGCCGTAGGTCGCGTACGGGATGCCCTGGCCATCCGCATCGAGCGGCGTCGTCGGCGGGTCGAAGCGCCCGGTTCCGACCAGCACGTGACCCTGTGCGTCCGGCGCGAGTAGCGACAAATCGACGACGTGCCGGTCGCGGGCGTCGCGGACAGTCAGTCGTCCGTTCGACAAGTCGATGGTTGCAGGTTCGGTGGCACCCGCTGCCGCGAGTACGTTCGCGCGCAACGCGCGGCCCGCCAGTTCGGCGGCCTTGCCCGACACGAACGCCTGTCGCGACGCGGATGACTTGCCGGCATCGAGCGTCAGGTCGGTGTCGCTCGTCACCGTGCGAAAGATCGCCATCGGCAATCCGACGGCGTCGGCCACGACCTGGAGCATAGTGGTGCTGGTACCCTGCCCGATGTCGGCACAGCCGTTGTAGAAAGTGATCGTGCCGTCGCGCATCACGGCCACGCGCATGCTGGACGGATTCGACATCGCCGTATTGCCGATGCCGTACCACATGCAGCCGATGCCCACGCCGCGCCGGGTGTGCGCCTGGGCGACATTGTGGTGCCCGGCTGCACGCATCGCTTGCGTCCAATGCGGAGCCAGCGCATCGAGACATGCAACCAGTCCGCAACTCGCCTCGAGCTTCTGGCCGGTCGCGGTGACGTGTCCGACCCGCAGCGCATTGCGGCGCCGGATCTCGAGACGATCGATGTGCAGGCGTTCCGCGAGGTCGTCCATCATGGTCTCGTGCGCGATCGCTGCCTGGGGCACGCCGAACCCGCGAAAGGCACCGGCCACGGGCTCGTTGGTCAGGATCGCCCGGCCCCGGGTATGGACGTGCGCAACGAAGTAGGGCCCCATTGCATGTACCGGAACGCGGTTCGCGACCGTGGGTCCCCAGCTCGCGTAGGCACCGGTATTGACCAGCGCGTCGACCTCCACCGCCTGCAGCAGTCCCTGGGCGTCCGCGCCGAAACGTGCATGGATTCGCGCCGGATGGCGTTTAGTCGTGGCCATCATGCTTTCCGGGCGTGTGTAGATGCACGCCACGGGTCGATCGATCAGCCAGGCCGCGACCGCGACCAGCGGCTGCACCGACAGATCGAGCTTGCCGCCGAAGCCGCCACCGCAGGCGGTCGGGACGATGCGGACCTGAGTCGGCGTCAGGCCCATCACGAGCGCCACCTCGTCGCGATCCATGTACGGCGTCTGCGTGGTGACGTGGATCTCGATTCGATCGCCGATCCGGCGTGCATAGCCGGCTTCGGGTTCCAGGTACGCATGCTCGACGAGACTGGTCTCGAAGGTGCCTTCGGCAATGGCCGCGCAGCCGGCGAAGGCGACCTGCGGATCGCCGTGCCGCACGCGGCCCTCGATCAGCAGGTTGCCGGGCCGATCCGCGTGCACCAGCGGTGCGTCGGCGCGCATGGCGGCATCGATACCGGTCACGGGCGCTTCGACCTCGTAGCGAATGGGCAGCGTCTCGTCCGCAATCGATTCGATGGTGGCACGATCGCCGACCAGCGCGATGACCGCTTCGCCGCGATAACGCACGATGCTCTCGGCCAGCACGGGTTGATCCTTGATGTCCGGATAGATGCCATAGCCGTTCGAGGGCACGTCGCGCGCCGTCAGGATGCGCGCGAGTCCGGGATGGGAGCGCATCACCGGCTCCAGATCGCCGAGCACGAAGCGGGCGCGTGCATGCGGAGAACGCACCACCCGCAGCCACAATGCGTCGCGCGGAATCACGTCGGCGCCGAAACGCTCCGCGCCCGTGAGCTTCGCCACGCCATCCCACTTGGGCGCGCGCGCGCCGAGCGCGGTACCGGTCGCGGGCATCGGTACGAGCGCGACGTCGTTGGCGGCGTCGAGAACGGCATCGATGATCTTGCGGTAGCCCGTGCAACGACACAGCACCCCGCCAAGCGCCGCGAGCACCTGCGCTTCGTCCGGTCGCGGCACGCGCGCGAGCAGATCGGCCGCGGCCATCAGCATGCCTGGCGTACAGATACCGCACTGCGCGCCCATGTGCTTGTGAAACGAACGCTGCAGCGGCGCCAGCGCGCCATTGCGGTCTAGGCCTTCCACCGTGGTCACCGCACGGCCTGCAACCTGGCCCACCGGCGTCAGGCAGGCGCAGACCTGGTGCCCGTCGAGCAGCACGGTGCAGGCGCCGCAATCGCCGGCGTTGCAGCCGATCTTGGTGCCGGTGAGCGCGAGTTCGTCGCGCAGCACGTCCGCGAGTCGCGCAATGCCGGGGGAGGTCACCGCGACCTCGCGACCGTTGAGCACGAACACGGTGACCGCCGCGAGATCGTTCATGCACGCGTTCCTATGGCATCGAGCAGGCGGCGCAGCACGGTGAGCGCGACGTCGCGCCGATAGTCCGCGCTGCCGCGCACGTCATCGATCGGGGCCAGAGGCGACAGGTGTTCCGCTGCGACGACGCTGCCGAGGTTGCCGCCGGTCTCGAGGCCGATCAGCGCGGCTTCGAGCGCCGGGAGCCGTCGCGCCACCGGCGAGCACGCGCCGACCGCGACTCGCGCACTGGCAACGCGATTCGCCGCGTCCACTTCGATCACGGCTGACGCCATGACGATCGAGATCACCAGATACTTGCGCGACCCGAGCTTGAGGAAGTGTCCGAGGCTGCGACCTGCGGGCTTCGGCACGATCAGCGAAGTGACCAGCTGGTCCGGTGCGCGTCGCGTGCTGCGACTGCCCAGGACGAAATCCTCCAGCGGCACGATGACGACACCGCGCGCCGAACAAAGTTCCACTCGGGCATCGAGCGCGAGCAGGGCGGGCACGCCGTCCGCCGCCGGCGATGCATTGCACACATTGCCGCAGAGCGTGCCGGCATTCTGGATCTGGTGGCCGCCGACTTCGCGCGCCGCGAGCACCAGGCCGTCGAACAGCGGCGGCAGGGACGCGTGGATCAGTTCGCTCCACGTGGTGGCGGCGCCGAAGCGCCAGTGCTCCGCGCGCTCTTCGATCCCGCGCAACTCCGGAACCGCAGTGATGTCCATGATGTCTTCGCAGAGCGGGCGGCCGACATGCGCGGGATAAAAATCGGTTCCGCCCGCGACAATCGTGAGTGCGCGTTCGCGCAAGGCGTCGAGCGCGACGTCAAGACGGGCCGGACGAAAATAGAATCCCATGCGGGTGGAGACGGAAGCTGGTGGCAGCTATCATAACGCCCGCATTCCCTATCCTGACGGGGGCATACCATGACTATCAGCGTCGACGTGATCTCGGATGTAGTGTGTCCCTGGTGTTTCATCGGCAAGCGCCGCCTCGAGGAAGCGCTCGTGCTGTGGCGCGAACGCCACCCCGACGACGAGCCGGAGGTGCGCTGGCACCCATTCGAATTGAATCCCGACATGCCGGCCACCGGCATGGATCGCAAGAAGTACCTGGCGCAGAAATTCGGCGGTCCCGACCGGGCCGGCGAGATCTATGCGCGGGTCGAGAATGCCGGCCGCGAAGCCGACATTGCGTTCGATTTCTCCCGCATGCAGGTGCAGCCGAATACCGTCAATGCACATCGCCTCATCGCGTGGGCCGGTGCCCTCGGCCTGCAGGGTTCCATGGTCGATGCATTGTTCCAGGGCTATTTCCTCGAGGCGCGCAACTTCGCTTCGGACGACGTACTGGTGGAGGTTGCCGGTGGCGCCGGTTTCGACCGTTCGGAGGCGGCCGATCTGCTCGCCTCGGAGGAACTGACCGACCACGTGCGCAAGGAGGAGGAAACGGCGCATCGCATCGGCGTGCAGGGCGTGCCGTTCTTCATTTTCAATCAGCGCGTCGCGCTGTCCGGCGCCCAACCTGCGGGCGTCATCGTCGATGCGATGGAAGAGGCCTTGAAACCGGTTGCGGAGGACGATGCACCCTGATGCCATCGAGCAGGCGGCGGCGCGGATCGCGCCGCATATTCGCCGCACGCCGGTGTTCGAAGTGGAGGCGTCCGCCTTCGGTACGCCGGGCCCGATCGTGCTCAAGCTCGAATGCCTGCAACACACCGGATCATTCAAGCCGCGTGGCGCTTTCAATCGCATCCTGTCGGCCGAGGTGCCGGCCGCGGGAGTGATCGCGGCGTCCGGAGGGAATCACGGACTCGCGGTGGCATACGCCGCGCGCAGACTAGGGCACTACGCCGAGATCTTCGTGCCCGTCGTCGCGCCGGCGATCAAGGTGGATCGGCTACGTGCCCTCGGTGCCCGAGTGCATGTGGTCGGTGCGCTGTATGCCGAAGCATTCGCCGCATGCGAACTGAGGCAGCGCGAGACCGGGGCGTTGCTGGTCCACGCGTACGATCAGGACGAAGTGCTGGCGGGGCAGGGGACGACCGGACGCGAATTCGAGGCGCAGGTGACGAATCTCGACAGCGTGATCGTGGCCGTGGGCGGCGGTGGCTTCATCGGCGGCATTGCCGCCTGGTACGGCGGGCGCGTGAAGGTGATCGGAGTCGAACCGGAACGCTCGCGCGCGCTGCATGCCGCGCTCGCCGCCGGTACGCCCGTGGACGTAGAGGTGGGAGGGGTGGCGGCCGATTCCCTCGGGGCCCGGCGGGTGGGATCCAGAATGTTCCCGATCGCCCAGAGGCTGATCGACCGGGTCGTGCTGGTGACCGACGAAGCGATCGTCGCGACGCAGCGGGCGTTGTGGCACGAACTTCGCCTCGTCACCGAGCCCGGTGGCGCGGCTGCGCTCGCAGCGCTTGCGTCCCGTCGCTACCTGCCCGAGCCCGGCGAACGGGTCGGCGTCCTGGTCTGCGGCGCTAATTGCGACCCGGCGGGCGTCCAGACGAGCACCTGAAGCGCCCGCGAAGCACGGCGGTGCCGAGCATTGCAGGGGTATCCTCCCCGGATGATGAATGCTCTCGCAGTCACACGAAAAGAAGCGGCCAGATGAATCGAATTGTTGGAATATCGGTAGTGATCTTGCTGGTTCTGGTCGGGGGATGCGGCAAGGAATCGGCGCCCACGGCCTCGAGCTCGAAGCCCGCGGCCGTGGCGGCGCCGGACCCCATGGTGGTGAAACCCGAGGCCTCCGTACTCGCGCAACTGAGTGTCGAGGAAATCGCGGAGCGCTTCATCGCGCACGCGCTGCGCGTTCCCGGTCGGATCGAGTTCAACGAATTCCGGGTCGCGCGGATCGGGGCCAACGCCACCGGGCGCATCACCGAAGTCGTGGCGCATCGGGGTCAACCGGTGCGGATCGGCCAGATACTCGCCCATGTCTACAGCAACGAACTCGGGGCGGCTCAGTTCGAATTGCTGAAGGCGCGCTCGCAGGCCGATCTGCTGGAGCGGGCGGCAGGCCGGGCGCGGCAACTCTACGAGGCCGACGTCATCGGACTCGCCGAACTGCAGCGGCGCGAGAACGAGCTGAGCATCGCGCGCGCGGAAGTGCGCTCCGCCACCAATCAGTTGAAGGTGCTCGGCATGACCGACGCGGAGACGAAGGCGATGCTCACCTCGGGCGAGATCCATTCGAAGTTCTCCGTGCAGTCGACGATGAACGGCATCGTGGTTGACCGGCAGGTCACCCGCGGCCAGGTCGTGCAGCCTTCGGATGCCCTGTTCACCGTGGCGGACCTGTCCACGGTGTGGGTGATCGCCGACGTGCCCGAGCAGGAAAGCAGCAGTCTCGCGGTGGGCCAGAGCGTCCAGATCGAGGTGCCGGCGCTGCCGGCCGAACCGCTCAAGGCGTCGCTCGACTATGTCGATGCCATCGTGGACCCGGAAACGCGCACGGTGCTCATCCGTTCCGAACTCGACAATCGCGAAGGCCTGCTGAAGCCGGCCATGCTGGCCACGCTCGTGATCGAGGGCCCACGCGAGAAGGCGCTGGTGATTCCAGCGGAGGCGGTCGTCAACGAAGAGGGCAGGAACTTCGTGTTCGTCGATGCGGGCAGCGGCCGGTTCCGCCTCACGGAGGTCACCCTCGACGACGACAACGAGGGCGCGCGCGTCGTGCGTGCGGGGCTGCAGCCCGGGCAGAAGATCGTGGTGAAGGGGAGCTTCCATCTGAACAGCGAGCGCAAGCGCAGGGAGCTGGAGGGTTCTCAGTGATCGAGGCGCTGATCCGCAGTGCGCTCCGGCAGCGTATCGTGGTGGTGGTCGTGGCGGTGGGCCTCGCGGTGTTCGGCATACAGGCGGCCCGCCAGCTGTCGGTCGACGCCTTCCCGGATGTCACCAACATCCAGGTGCTGGTCGCCGCGGAAGCGCCGGGCCGTTCGCCGGAAGAAGTGGAGCGCTTCGTCACGGTGCCGATCGAGATCGGCATGACCGGATTGCCTGGCTTGACGGAGATGCGCTCGGCGATCACGCCCGGCCTGTCGCTGGTCACGCTCGTGTTCACGGACCGGACCGACGTTTATTTCGCGCGCCAGCTCGTGATGGAGCGCTTGCTCGAATTCGCTCCGCGGCTGCCGGAAGGCGTCACGCCGGTACTGGGGCCGGTGTCGACCGGGCTGGGCGAGATCTACCAGTTCACGCTGGAGCGCCCGGATGACGGCGAACGCACGCTCTCCGTCGATGAACTGATGCGACGCCGGATCGTGGAAGACTGGATGGTGCGACCGCTGCTGCGTTCCATTCCCGGCGTGGCCGAGATCAATTCGCTCGGCGGCTACGTGAAGCAGTATCAGGTGCAGCTGGACCCGGACCGGATGCATCACTATCGCATCACCGTGCCGCAGGTATTCGAGGCGCTCAAGCGCAACAACGCCAATGCCGGCGGCGGTTCCATCCGCCACTATGCGGAAAAGCACATCATCCGCGGCCTCGGTCTGATCAAAGACGTCGACGACATCGGCAGCATCGTGCTGAAGGAAGTGGAAGGCACGCCGGTCTACATCCGCAACATCGCCGACGTGCGCATCGGTCACGAGGTGCGCCAGGGCGCGCTCATCAAGAACGGCGTCACCGAGACCGTCGGCGGCATCGTGATGATGATCCGCGGCGGCAATGCGAAGGAGGTCGTGGGGCGCATCCAGGAGCGGGTCGCGGAGATTAATGGCAAGGGCATGCTGCCCGACAACCTGCGCATCGTGCCCTTCTACGAGCGCACGGAGCTCGTCGACGCGGCGCTGTGGACCGTCATCAAGGTGCTGATCGAGGGCTCGATCCTGGTGGTCGTGGTGCTGTTCCTGTTCCTCGGCAACGTGCGCTCCAGCCTGATCGTGGTGATGACGCTGCTGCTGACCCCGCTCATCACCTTCATCGTGATGAACGAGTTCGGGATGTCGGCCAACCTCATGTCGCTCGGCGGGCTCGCCATCGCCATCGGCCTGGTCGTCGACGGGTCGGTCGTGGTCGTGGAGAACGTCTTCGCGCACCTGGGACGCGCCCACGGCACCATCGAGAACCGGTTGCACGTGATCCTGCGCGCCGCGGTGGAGGTGGCGACGCCGGTGGTGTTCGGCGTCGGCGTCATCATCCTCGTGTTCCTGCCGCTGATGACGTTGCAGGGCATGGAGGGCATGATGTTCTCGCCGCTCGCCTACACCATCGCCATCGCGCTCGCCGTGTCGCTGGTGCTATCGCTCGTGCTCTCGCCGGTGTTGTGCGCGTACGGCCTCAAGGGCGGAGCCGACCACGACACCTGGTTGATCGCGACCATCAAGCGGCCGTATCTGCGCTTGTTGAAGGCGGTGTTGCGCCGGCCGGTGATCACGGTGGTCATCGCGAGCCTGGTGTTCGCCGCGTCGATCGCGCTGGTGCCGTTCCTCGGGACTTCCTTCATCCCCGAGATGAAGGAGGGTGCGATCGTTCCCAGCATCATTCGCGCGCCCAACATCGCCATCGAGGAAGCGATCGATCTGGAGATGCAGGCGATGCGGCTCGTGCGCGACGTGCCGGGCGTGAGATCGGCCGTCTCGGGGCTCGGGCGCGGCGAGAGTGCGGCGGATCCCCAGCCGCCGAACGAGTCCTCGCCGCTGGTCAGCCTGAAAGCGCGCGATCAATGGCCGAAGGGCTGGAACCAGGACACCATCGCCGATGCGATTCGCGACAAGTTGCGGGTGATTCCCGGCATCCAGATCGTCATGGCGCAGCCGATTTCCGACCGTATCGACGAGCTGGTGACCGGCGTGCGCTCGGACGTCGCCGTGAAGGTCTTCGGCGACGACCTGCGCGAACTCAAGCGCACTGCCGACGACATCGCGCGGCTGGCGGCCACCATCCAGGGCGCGCAGGACATCCGCGTCGAGCGCACCACCGGCCAGCAGTACCTTTCCATCGACATCGATCGAGGCAAGATCGCTCGCTACGGCATCAACGTGGCCGACGTCAACGACGTGATCGAGATGGCGGTCGGCGGCAAGGCCGCCACCCACATCTACGAGGGCGAGCGGCGCTTCGAGGGCAGCGTGCGGCTGCTGGAGCGATTCCGCGACGACGGCGAAGCCATCCGCAATCTGCGCCTGCCGACGCCGAGCGGGGCGCAGGTCACGCTCGAGAGCATCGCGGACATTCGCCTGATCGAGGGTCCGGCCCAGATCAGCCGCGAGACCGGCAAACGCCGCCTCGTCGTGGGGATCAACGTCCGCGATCGCGATCTCGGCGGTTTCGTGACCGAATTGCAGACTGCGGTCGCCGCGAAGGTCAAATTGCCGGAGGGTTACTACCTGGTGTGGGGCGGACAGTTCCAGAACCTGGAGCGCGCGCTGGGCCACCTGTCCGTGATCGTGCCGCTCACGATCGCCAGCATCTTCTTCCTGCTGTTCCTGTTGTTCCGCTCGATCAAGCTCGCAACGCTGATCATCCTGGTGCTCCCGTTCGCTTCCATCGGCGGCATCATCGGCCTGTACGTGACCGGGGAATACCTGTCGGTCCCGGCGTCGGTCGGGTTCATCGCGCTGTGGGGCATTGCGGTGTTGAACGGGGTGGTGCTCGTGACCTACATTCGCGGTCTGCGGCTCGAAGGTCAGTCGGTCGGCGATGCCGTGTTCAATGGCTCCAGCCTGCGCTTGCGCCCGGTGCTCATGACCGCTACGGTGGCGATGCTCGGACTGGTGCCGTTCCTGTTCGCGACCGGGCCGGGTTCCGAGGTGCAGCGGCCGCTTGCGGTCGTGGTGATCGGCGGGCTGATCTCCTCGACGCTGCTGACCCTGGTGATGCTGCCGGCGCTCTATCGCTGGTTCGATGAAGTGAGGGCTGAAGCATGACCATGGCCAATCCGGTTTCGAGGACCGCGTACTACTGCACCGGCGTGCGTGCGCTCGATGCGCGCTCGGCCGATCCGCTCGTCGGGGACAACTGGGCCGAAGGTTTCCTGGGCGCGGAAGGCCGGGAGGTGTTCGCGATCTTCGACCATTTCGACACACCCAACGGCGCGAACATCGTGCGTCACTGGGTGATCGAGCAATGGCTGAAGGCTCGCCTGGTGGCGAACCCGCAGCGGCGCATCGTGCTGGTGGGCGCGGGTTTCGATTCCCGTGCCCTGCGCCTCGCCGGCGGACGCTGGTTCGAGCTGGACGAAGCGGCGATCATCGATCGCAAGGAGCTCCTGGCACCGGAATCGGCGAGCCCGAACCCGCTCACGCGGATCGCCATCGATTTCGCGCGCGAATCGCTGGCGGACAAGCTCGCGCCCCATGCCAGCGCCGAGCCGGTGACCATCGTGATGGAAGGCGTGCTCTATTACCTCGAGGCCGCGGCGGTCCAGGCGAGCGCGGTGGCGCTGCGCAACTGCTTTCCGCAGCACGAACTCATCTGCGATATCCAGTCGGCGGCGTTCGTCAGACGCTACGCCCAACCGGTCATCCGTGTCGTCGAGACGCTGGGTGCGAAGTGGCGCTACTTTCCCGACGACCCGATCGCCGCGATCGAGGCTCTGGGTTACTCGCTGCGCGAGGCGCAGTCGCTGGCGTTGCGGGCGGCGGAGCTGAAGCGCATCCGCATTCCGGCATGGCTCATTCGTCATCTGCTCGGAACCTTGCGCGACGGCTACCGGGCCTGCGTGTTCGAGACGCGTTGAGATCGCGCCGCTATCGGCCGCGGGGTGCGACGCCGACGTCGGAAACGGCTGCTGCCGCAAGGTTCTCCGGGACGCGGGCAGGGCGCGCCTGTCAGTGCCGGCGACGATCGCTTCGCGGTCGGCCCCACTTCGCCCGCAGCGGATTCCGTAGAATCCCGGGTTCCCGTCGAAGGAACGCCGTGACCCAGCCCCTGATCCAGCCGTTTGCCGCCCTGCGCCCCCCGCTTCGTTTTGCCGCCGACGTCGTCGCACCTCCCTACGATGTGCTCACCGCCGACGAAGCGCGCGAGCGTGCCGCCGGCAAGCCGTGGAGCTTCCTCCATATCTCCCGGCCGGAGATCGACCTGACGCCATCGGTCGATCCCCACTCACCCGAGGTCTACGCGAAGGCGGCCGGAAACCTCCAACGAATGCTGGCGGCCGGCGTGCTCGTGCGCGACCGCGTGCCCGCCTACTACGCCTGGCGCATGCACATGGGCGCGCACACGCAGACCGGCATCGCGGTGGCGGCTTCGGTCGCGGCGTACGATGCCAATCGCATCCGCAGGCACGAGTTCACCCGGCCCGACAAGGAGGACGATCGGGTACGGCAGATCGAGGCGCTGAACGCCCAGACCGGCCCCGTGCTGCTCGCCTATCCGGACGCGCCGGAAATCGACGCGATCCTGGCCGCCGTCAGCGGCGCGCCGGCCGCCGTGGACGTCACGGCGGACACCGGCGTTCGCCATCAGTTGTGGGACATCGTCGATGCCGCGAGCATCGAGGTGATCACGAACGCCTTCGAGCGCCTGAGCGCGCTCTACATCGCGGACGGTCACCACCGTTCCGCTGCCGCGTCACGGGTGGCTGCGAGCCGGCGCGGTGCCGACCCGGCGGCGCATCACGAGCGTTTCCTGGCCGTCGCGTTTCCCCAGGCCCAGATGCAGATCCTTGCCTACAACCGGGTCGTGACCGACCTGAACGGCTTGACGGAGGAAGCGTTCCTCGCGCAGATCGCCGTGCGTTTCGCGACGGCGCGCAGCGATGTCGCGGTGGCGCCGGGTCGGCCGGGCGAATTCGGCCTGTACCTGCGCGGTCGGTGGTACCGCCTGCAGATCCGGCCGGAACTCGTCGCGCGTGATGATCCGGTGGCGCGTCTCGACGTGAGCTTGCTCGGCGATCAACTGCTCTCTCCCGTGCTCGCGATTCACGATCCGCGTCGCGATGCGCGCATCGATTTCGTCGGCGGCATACGCGGCCTGGCGGAACTAGAGGCGCGCGTGGATGCCGGCGGCATGGCCTGCGCGATCTCGCTGTTCCCGACCAGCATGACCGATCTGATGGCCGTGGCGGATGCCCACCGGATCATGCCGCCCAAGTCGACCTGGTTCGAACCCAAGCTTGCGGACGGCCTGCTCTCGCTCGTGCTCGACGAGGAGGGCGCGAAATGAGTGCCGAGTCGTTCGATTATTCCGGGTTGCTGCGCGCCGACCTGCCTCCGGCCGCGTTGCGCTGGAGCGGATTTCCGGCATTCAATTTCGTGGGCGGTCACAACGATTCCGCCAGCGTGCCGGTCGAGGCGCTGGCGGCCGCGGCAGCCCGCGTGCTGCATCGCGACGGTCGACAACTCGCGACCTACGGGCTCGACAGCGGTCCGCTCGGCTACCGGCCGTTGCGCGAGTTCATCGCCGGCAAACTCGCTCGCGATGCGGGTATCTCGTGCACTCCCGACGAGGTGATGATCACGTCGGGGTCGCTGCAAGGTCTCGACCTCGTCAACCAGGTGCTGCTCGCGCCGGGCGACACCGTCATCTTCGAACAGTCGAGCTACGGTGGCGCGATCACCCGTGTGAAGCGCCTCGGCGTCGACATCGTGGGCGTGCCGGTCGATGGCGACGGCTTGAGCAGCCTCGCATTGCGGCATGCGCTGGAGGACCTCGCCCGTCGCGGCATCCGCCCCAAGTACATCTACACGATACCCACCGTGCAGAATCCCACCGCGACGGTGATGAGCGAAGGTCGGCGCGTCGAGCTGCTCGCCTTGTCCCGCGCCTACCAGGTGCCGATCTTCGAGGACGAGTGCTACGCCGATCTGGTGTGGAGCGGCAAGCGCCCGCGCGCGCTGCGGGCCATGGACGGCACCGACCGCGTGATCCACATCGGCTCGTTCTCCAAGTCGATCGCGCCGGCGCTGCGCATCGGCTATCTCGTCGCCGGCTGGCCGATGCTGAGCCGGATCCTGAGCATCAAGAATGACGGCGGTTCCGGCGCGCTCGAACAGATGGTCCTCGCCGAATACTGCCCGGAGCACTTCGATGCGCACGTGGCTGCATTGCGCACGACGTTGCGCGGCAAGCTCGACGCCCTGGTCGATGCACTGCGGACGTACTTCGGCGCGAGTGCGCAGTTCGAGTATCCGGCGGGCGGGATCTTCCTGTGGGTCACGCTCCCGAAACCGGTCGACACGACGCGTCTCGCGCAACTGGCGTTGCAGGCGGGGATCGCCATCAATCCCGGCGCCGAGTGGATGACCGATGCCGAGCCCGGGCGCTCCAGGCTGCGGATTTGTTTCGCGCATCCTTCGCCGGCGGTGCTGCAGGACGGCGTCGCGCGACTTGCCCAAGTGTGCAGGCGCGAGTTCGATGTGCCGCCGGTGGCTGGCGCCGTGCATCGGTAGCTGGAGGAAGGGCTTGGGACTTGAGGAGCGGGGCTTGCGGGTTGTTTGCCGAGGTGCCGCCGTACTTCAAGGATCGTATCGCCCACTCCGGAGGAGTCAAAACAAGAGGCCCGCACGAATGCGGGCCTCTCGGTAGGACGACCTGCTGAAGAATTACCGGCGGGCCACAGAGAAGGCGACCATGCCCGGGCCGGCAACCTTGAGCGAGTTGGTCTCGGGTTCCGGGACCAGCGCTGCCGTGCCTTCGGCGTGAAAGCGAACGCCTTCAAGAAAGTTGTCGTTCTCGGTGAACACGACGGTGATCGTGTTCTTGCCCGCCACCAGTGCGCTGAACGGTAAGCATTGTTTAGGGTTGCTTGGTCTCGGGGCTTTGGGCGAAGTCGGCCCAGTGCGCGGCGGTGGGCCGATCACGCGTTTGCCTACTTCAGCTTGTAAACGCCTTTGTTCGGATTGCAGGCCGTCACCAAGACGTCTTTCCCGGGGCTGCCGAAGTTGCTGTCGTTGCGATACTCGCCCTGCAGGGTCATGCCCTCGTACTTGCCGGTCCCCCATACCGCCTTGTAGTAGCCACCGGCGCCGTCCGGCGCCGCCTTCATGATGTCCATCCACCACTTGTCGCCGTCGAGATCGGTCAGCTCGCACCCACCGGCCTCGGTTACACTGCCGTCCGAGTTCTTCCAGAGCCCGTAGCAGCGGGCGCCCATGCGGTCGAACGGGCCGCCCGGGGGCGCGCTGCGTGTGATCGCGTCGACCGCATAGGTGAACACAAAGAACTTCTCACCGCCGGCGGACATGGTGTTGCCTCGTCCGATCAGACAGAAGTCGATCGCGTAGCTGCCTTCCTTCGGGATGTTTACCTTTCCCGCGGCCGCGGTGCCGCACACGCACAGAGCCGTCGCGGCAAATATCGCAAGGGTCGTTCGTTTCATGGCTTTCTCTCCTTTGGTTTGGTGTTCGATGCGGCGTCCATCGCTGATTCGCTCGGCGACACTGCATCCTGCGTCGCAACCAGCGCCCATAGCTCTCGTACCGAATTGAAGGCACGCCGAGTCCCGGATTGAGGGTTCTCCACAACGCCACCTATTCGGCCCGAGTCGCGCCGGTAGATGCGAAGACTGAAGATGTGAGGACCGTTCATGGCTCCAGACCGCATCGGCGTGATCGCACCCTAAGACGCCGCCACTGACTTTTCGACGATTTATTCGGGACTGCCTGGATGAGCGTCGCGCCGACCCCGAGGACAAGTCGCGTGAGCGGGATCAACTTTGGCGCAGGGACTGGTACAAGCGCTCGGTGGCTGCCGACGGCGCCACACCCAGGGTCACCGAGAGGACTTGCCGCAATCGACGGTAGGCGCTTACCGCTTCGGTGCGTCGCTCCAGGCGGGCGTAGCAACGCATGAGTCCCTGGTAGAAGGTCTCCACCAGATTGTCGGCGTCAATGCCTTTCAGATAACAGGCGATGGCCTCGCCGTTTCGCCCATCGCGCTCATACTCTTCGGCTGCGCTGACTACCGCCTGGACGAACTTTCCGCGCAGTCGTTCACGTATGGGCACTGCCCAGTGCGCCTGCTCTTCGCGATCCAGGAATCCACCTCGGTAGAGCGCAATCGCTCGCGCGAGGGCAGCAGGCCCGCCGGCCTCGAGGGCGCGTTCGAACGCCCACGCGTCCACCCAGCAGCGGTCCGGATCGAGGGACAGCTTGCCGCCCGATTGGCGGACCGCGTCTTTCTGTTCAAGGAGATCCCGCAGGCGACGCACCGTCGCAATCAGGGAACGATAGGCCGCATCCCCGTCGTCGTCAGGCCAAAGTGCCTCCAGGACGCGTTGCTCCGCGACGCCGGTTCCGCCGAATGCGATGATCGCGCTGAGCAGGGCAAGCACCTTCTTCGGCGTCTTGCGCGAGAACACCGCCGGCTCTCCATCGATCAACAGCTCGAACGGGCCGAGCACCTGCACACGCACCGGCCAGGGCCAATTCTCGATGTCGGCGGGCTGCGGCCGAACGCCGAAGTCTCTGGCGAGGCGGCGCGCCATGTGCGGCCCGATTCCTTGCGCCAGCGCGACCGGCAGCAGTTCGGACAGGGCGTTGGGATACCAGTGCATGCGCACGCGTGCCCCGGCGTCCTCGGCAGTCTCGAGCGCTGCGCGCAACTGCCGCTCCCGTCCGGGTGCATCCCCCTGGCGGTGCGCCAGCCATGCCTCGTTCAAAGCGATGGCGCCAAGAAACGTCGCGCTGACCGGCCCCTTGACGCGTGCCCGCGCCTGCCGCAGCGACCTGGCCGCCAGCGGGAAGTCGCCTGCGCCAATGGCTATATTCGCTGTCACGATGATCAGCAACGTCGTACCCAGGAACTGGCCGGTTTGATCCGCGATCTGTTGCGCCAACCTCGCTGAGCCGAGCGCGTGCACCATGTCACCGCGATCGAAGGCGACCACTGCCTTCAACAGCGCAAATATCGCCGCGCGCAGCCCGACTGGCTGCGACTGTAGCGCATCGAGCCGCGCGACGGTCGCCTCGGCCTCGAGCACCAGTCGTGCGCGCCGCTGCGTCAGTCCACGCCACAATTCCGATATCCAAAGCCATTCGTTCAAACCCTGATCGCGCGCCACCGCATCGCTGCGATCGAAGCACGCCAGGGCTTCGGCGTAGCGTCCCGCCACATAGTGGGTGTAGCCCTCGGAGGCGATGCAATACGCCGCCCGCGGCGCGGAGACTTCAGGCAAGGCGACCAGTCGCGGCCCTATGTCCAGCGCGAAGCGCTCGGCCTCGAAATCCGCCACCGTGTTGGCGTAGACGTGCAGCATGCTCACGGTGGCCACGCGAAGATTTGCGTCGAGCGGCTCCGCGAGCAGAGCCGCTGCCCGCTGCGCCCAGCGCTTGAGCATCGGATGATCGGGCGCTCGGAAGGTGGCTGCCATCATCATCGTCGAGTGCACCCGCAGATCGTCTTCCAGGGTTGGCAGGGCGATGTCCTGGTCGAGCAGATCGGCGACGCGCCCGATCCACAGATCCATCGGCCGGTAGTCGCTGAACTCGTAGTACAAGGCTTCGAGTACTGCGGTCGCCGACAGAAGCTGTGCCGTGCGGTCTTTGGCATCGACGAACGCCTGATACGACGCCTCGAGCAGAGGCCGTGCGGCGACAGGATCGGGGAGCAGCGCAGAGCGGGCCAGCCAGTAGTCGACGAACGCATTGCGCGCTCTGTAAGACGGCGGAATGTGCTGGACCCACTCCTGAACCGTCCGCCAGCGCCCTTGCCGGATGAGCGCGGGTGCGTGATCGAGCAGCACCGCGATGGCCGACGCCCAGTCGGCGGCCTCCACGTACAGCGCGAAGGCGTCGGCATGCTGGCCGGCCGTGTCCAGCAGGTGAGCCGTACGCGTAATCAGCGCCGCGTACGCTTCCGGGATGAGCCGCTTGCGCGCCTCGTTACGCAGAAAGGTCTGGAACAGAGGGTGATACTGGTAGTAGGGCTCGTCCCCCCCGCGTCGCTCCGTGAACAGATGCCGCCGGTAGACTTGATCGAGCACCCTGCCAGCGCTGCCACTGCCGCTCGCAGCCTCGGCCAGTGCTGCGGTCACGCGCGGGAAGAATGCGGTTTGCAGCAGCACATCCCGCGTCTCGGCCGAGGTACTTTCGAGGACCTCGCTCGCGAAGTAGTCGAATACGGCCTCTCGAGACTCGCCCGGCCCGAGGCCCGTCCGTTCGCCGTAGCCCCGCACCCGCTCGATCATCAGTATCAGCCCTGCTGCCCAGCCGTCGCACTGCGAGTGCAGTTGCAGTGCCACGCCGGGCTCGAGCTCGCCGCGGCTGGCCGCGATCGCTTCGCTTTCCTCCTGCCTCAGGCGCAGCGCGTCCCAGCCTATGTTCTGCACCATGTCGTTTGCGAGCGTGCGTGCCAGAGCCGGTGGCGGGCCACCGCGGCTGACGACCACCAATGTGGCCCCGGGCGGCACTTCGCGCACGGCGACCGCGAACATCTTGTGCAACGCCGAATCGGCGACGATCTCATGATAGTTGTCGAGCACGATCGCCGAGCCCAAAGGGAGTCGATGGAACAGCGACCGAAAGCAGCGCCGTGCAAAGCCATCGAGGTCGGGTAGGTATTCGGGGATGAGCAGCGGCAGGGGCTTGGTCTGCGGGCTTGCTTTGCGCGCCGCCATGCCCAGGTAATAGAAGAAGGTGGCCGGATCGCCATCTTCTGGATCGAGGTGATACCAAAGCGCGTCCAGCTTGCGGGCTGCGCAGTAGCTCGCCACGAGCGTCGTCTTGCCCGCGCCGGGCGGCCCGCTCACCCAGATAAGCGGGCGATCGCGGCCAGCGTCGAGCAGTGCGAACAGACGCTCGCGCGACACTGGCGAGTGCAGGCGCGGGCGAGTGAGCTTGGCAAGCAGGGCACGCTGTCGGGCCATCTCATCCGCTGGAGGGCGGTGCCGATCAGAGGGAAATGCAGGCGATTGCTGCGACCATATCACACGGCCTGATTCCGCTGGCGCTGCGACGTGTTGATGTACCCAGCAAGGCGTCCGATGCCGGACCGATCGCAATCGACGGAACAAGCTGCACCGCGTCTTGCTGACGTCCTGTGAGCTGAGGCCTATAGGCTCGAACTTGCGTTATTGACGCGCCCCCCGCATTTCGCACCAACGGTTCTTGAGTTCAGCCTCGTCGAAAAAGCACTCGGCGCGATTGCCTGAGAATAAGCCGAGCGTCAGCACATCACCGGTCCGGAGGCCGGCCTGGGTATCGCGTCTGACGCCGAATTGCGCAGCTGTCCCGCGAGGACCGGACCACCGTCGGGCAGGACCAGCCCTGGGTGACATGGTCGTACGGCGGGATCGCCCCCGGCGACGCCCAGGCCGTTGCCCCAGAGGTCGGAGCAGCGGGTCTGGACGGTGGCGTTCTGGTTGTTGATCACCGGTGTTTCCACCGATATAGCGGTGCAAGCGTGAAGTGGTTGCGCGGCTACGACCGATGAAACCGTGGGACAGGATTGCTATCGGAGTCCATCCAGGACGCCAACCGTAGCGGGGCAGTTGTGCCCGATAGTCGAGCCCTCAACAATCGGCTTCGCTCAGAAATTCTCCTTGTACGGCCTGAGATCGATCTCCTGGGCCCACGCCGAACGATGCTGCTCATGGAGATGCCAGTACGTCTCCGCGATCGCATCGACATTGAGCAGCCCGTCCGCGCCGCGCTCCCCGACGACCTCGGGGCGCATGCGGTGCAGGCGTTCGCCGTCGATGCCGCCGTCGATCACCACGTGGGCGACGTGAATGCCCTGCGGTCCGTACTCGCGCGCCATGCTTTGGGCGAGCATCCGCAAGCCGGCCTTCGCGGCGGCGAAGTGTGCGAACCCGGGCTTGCCGCGCAGGCTGCCGGAGGCGCCGGTGAAGAGCACCGTGCCGCGACCGAGCGGCACCAGCCGTCGCGCCGCTTCGCGCCCCACGAGGAAGCCCGCGAAACAGCCGATGCGCCAGAAATCCTCGAACGCTTCGGCCGACAGTTCGCGCAGGTCGATGCGCTTGTTGTTGCCGGCGTTGTAGGCCACGAGGTCGACCGGATCGAGCCCCGGGCCAGGCGCCATGGCGCGGTCGAAGGCCGCGATGACATCGCTCTCCCGGGTCACGTCCGTGACGAGCGGTTCGGCGTTGCCGCCGCCGGCCTCGATCGTCCGGACCACCTGTTCGATCCTGGCCGCGGTGCGTCCAGCGACCAGCACGTGATGACCGCCGCGTGCGAAGCGCCGGCACAGCGCCGCGCCGAGACCCAGTTCAGCGCCGACGCCGAAAACGATCGCTACTGGCTTGCCCATGGTGGATATGCTCCCGGGTTGTGTGTAAGCGGGGCCGCGGTCACGCGGCCAGCGGGCTCGAACGTGCGAGCGGTGCTTCGCGGACCGGCAGGTTCACGAACGCGGCGCCGAGCGCGAGCACCATGTCCGCGTACCACATCCACGTGTAGCTGCCGGTGCTGACCAGCGCGATGCCGCCGAGCCAGGCGCCGAAGAAGCCGCCGATCTGATGCGAGAAGAGCATCAGGCCGAACAGGGTGGCGAGGTAGCGCATCCCGAACAGCTTTCCGACCAGTCCCGCCGTGGGCGGTACCGTGGACAGCCAGGTGAGTCCGAGCGAGGCGGCGAAGATGTAGAAGGTGAGCGGCGTCTTGGGCGCTGCGAGATACACGCCGATGACGACCGCGCGCGAAAAATAGACCCAGAAGAGCAGCCATTTCATGCGGTAGACGTTGCCCAGCGCGCCCACGGAAAGACTGCCGACGATGTTCGAGAGTCCGATGATCGCAAGCGAGGTCGCGGCGACGCTGGCCGGCAGGCTGCACAGACCGACTTCGCCCGGCAGGTGCGTGACCAGGAACGCGACGTGGAAGCCGCAGGTGAAGAAGCCCGCGTGCAGGTACCAGTAGCTCTTGTCGCGCGCCGCGATCCGCAACTGCGTGCGCATCCCGATTTCTTTCGTCGGCGCGACCTTGGGCCCGCTCGCCACGACCGGCCGGCCACGCATGATGCGGGCGAGCGGCAACGTCGCCAGCGCGCTTGCCGCCATCACGAACATCGCGCTGATCCAGCCGAAGGCGCCGATCAGCGCCTGCACCAGCGGCGCGAATACGAACTGCCCGAAGCTGCCGCCGGCATTGATGAAGCCGGCCGCGAACGCGCGCTTCTCGGGTGCGAGACGCCCCGCCGTGGCACCGATCAGGATCGAGAAGCTGCCGGCGCCGGCGCCGGCCGACGCGATGATGCCCATCGTCACGATCAGCATCCATTCGCTCGATGCGAGCGGCGTGAGCGCCCAGCCCAGCGCGAGCAGCAGGCCTCCACCCACGATGACCCGGGCCGGGCCGTAGCGGTCCGCGATTGCGCCGAAGATCGGTTGCGACGCGCCCCAGACAAACTGGCCCACGGCCATGGCAAAGCTGATCGCGACGATGCCGAGACCGGTCGAGGTGTTGAGCGGAGACATGAACAGGCCGAGCGTCTGGCGGCTGCCCATGGTGATCGCGAGGATCAGGCCGGACGTGATGACGAGCGGCCAGGCGGCCGCGCCGGGCTTGATGTTGATGGCAGGTGGACTCATGGCTGGCTTCTCCGGGGGCTCACGATCATTCGAGGGGCAGACGGTATTTCGTCGTCACGAGTGCGCCCGGGCAGGCAAGCCGGCCGGACCGGGAAACTGCACTCGTCGTATACGGCATTGCTAGCGATTCCGCGTGGCGGCAGTGCCGGCGAACCAGGCACCGGAGCGGACCGCCACGGCGAGGGAAATGCCGTAGACGACGAGGCCGACGGCAAGCGCTGCGAACAGGGCCGCGAGCGAGCCGGTCACGCGCAGCGCCAGCCAGCCGCCGCCGACGGCGATCAGCAGTCGCAGGAAGCCGCTCACCAGCGGCCAGAGCAGGCGGCCGGCGCCCTGCGACGCGAAATACAGAGCGAGGCCCAGGCCGAAGAACCCGTAGGTCGGCCCGACCCAGCGCAGATACGCCGATCCGGTTTCGATCATGAGCGGGTCGGTACCGAACAGGCCGAGCCACGCATGGGGCCAGAAGGCGGCGGCGAGGCCGATCACTTCGCTCGCCGCGAATGCGAGGGCACCGCCGGTCAGCGCGATGCGCAGCGCGCGGTCGCGCTGACCGGCGCCGATGTTGGTCCCGACGAGCGCCACGAGCGGCGCGCCGAGTCCGAACACCAGCGGAATGAGCAGATACTCGAGGCGAGCACCGGTGCCGTAGCCGGCCACCGCTTCCGCGCCGGCGGCCGCACCCACGAGGGTCGTTGTCAGCATGAACACGACCGTGGTCTGCAGCGTGCTGACGGACCCGACTGCGCCGACCCTGAGGATGTCGACGAACAGGTCCTTGCGCAATGGGGTCAGACGCGGCTGCACGACTGCCCGGCCGGTCCAGAGATACCACGCCATGATGACCGTGCTCACCAGCAGCGTGACCAGGACGGCGACGCCGCCGCCGACGATGCCCAGCGCCGGAACCGGACCGAAGCCGAAGATGAGCACCGGGGACAACGGCACGAGGAGCACGAAGCCGACGCTGATGGCGATCGACGGCACCATCATGTTGCCGGTGCCGCGCAGCACGCTCGCGAGGGCGTTCATGAACCACACCAGCCCGGCGCCGGCGAACACGATATTCGAATAGGCGAGCGCGGCATCCAGGGATGCACCGGTCCCGCCCATGCTGGCATACAGCGGTCGTCCGAGAGCGATCACCGCCACGGTGAACAACAGTCCGAGCCCGATGTTGACGACGATCGCGTGCAGCACCAGCGCATCTGCGACCTCGCGTCGCCCGGCGCCCAGCGCACGCGCGATGGCCGACGAGATTCCACCACCGACCGCGCCGCCCGAGAGCATCTGCATCATCATGAAACCCGGGAACACGAGCGCCATGCCCGCCAGCGCATCGGTGCCGAGACGCGAGACGAACCACGTCTCGACCAATCCGGTGGCGGCCTGCGCGAGCATCACCAGGATGTTTGGCCAGGCGAGCAGCAGCAGGGTCGGCACGATCCGCCCTTCGAGCAACAGGCGTGTGCGGGGGTTCATCGCGGCACGCACGGGTGCGCCGGGGACCGCCGGGGCGAGGATCGTGCTCACGTTCCGGTTCGCCTCTTGCGGGGTCGGGTCGCGGCCGGTGCCGGCGCGCCGCGCGGCACGCCCCATTGGCTCTTCGCCAGTTTCGCACCGACCAGCGGGGTCGCGGCCGGTCCGGGCGCGAGCAGGAATTCGGTGTCCTCCAGCGGACGCTTGCTGTTGCGATCGACCAGCACCGGATCTGCGGGTTCGCCGGTACGCGCATTCATCAGCAGGACGCTGGCGCCCTCCGGCGCAAAGTGCTTGTTACCCCACGCGTGCATCGCGACGATGACCGGCTTGAAATCCCGTCCCCGCTCGGTCAGCACGTATTCGTAGCGTGGCGGACGCTCGCTGTAACGGCGCCGCTCGAGCATCCCCGACCTTACCAGCGCAGCGAGCCGTCGCGTCAGCATGTTCGGCGCGATGCCGAGGCTCTGCTCGAACTGGTCGAAACGTGTCAGCCCATGCAGCGCATCGCGGATGATCAGGATGCTCCACCACTCGCCGACCCGCTCGAGTCCGCGGGCTACCGGGCAGGCCATCCGTGCGAAGTTCTTGTGTTTCATGCCGGCATGATGGCTCAGTAACTTTCATCATGCAAGTTACTGGTGAAACGGCCTGGTCCGGTGCGGGAAACGGGACGGATGGATTGACCGGCGCACATCGAGCCGGCACTACGAGCGGTCCCTCAGCGGGGTGGACCCTGCCGTTCCAGGAAGTGCAGGAGGAGACGGCTCACCTCCTCCGGCTGCTCCTGCTGTACCCAATGACCCGCGCCGTTCAGCAGGTGACAATCCATCATCCGGGTGCATATCCGGCTCTGCATCTTCTCGATGTCCCCGGGCTTCTGGTAGACGCCCCAGTCGCTGTGCCCCGCGATGAACAGGGACGGCACGTCGATGGTGCGTCCCGAGAAGAGCTGCAGTTCGCCGATGTATTTCGCTCCGGTCGCGCAGCGGTACCACTGCAATCCGCCCTGGAATCCGGTCCGCCGGTATTCGGTGCTGTACACGCGCAATTCGTCGTCGGGCAACCACCGGCATGCCGCGATATCGGCCGGCGAGGGCATTTCCGGCGCGACGGTCTGGGCCATGTTGCGATCGAGATCCATGACGTAGTAGGTCGGCAGCTTTGCCAGTTCGGAGGCGCTCCACGACTGCAGCGGGAACGGCTGGTTCTGGCGCCAGTCGGCGCTCTTGAAGTGGTAGTAGGCCCGCAGGAAATCGTGCAGGCCCTGCGGGCAGTCGTGCATGTCCGCATCCGCCTCGCGCGTCGAGTAGTACCACTGATAGTGTTTGCGCGGTCGCGGCAGCGCGGCCAGTGCGGCATGGATGTCGACGGCCTCCGGCGCCGAACGGGCCGCCCTGGCGGTGTCGAACGGCAACGGCGGCGGCCCCGCGAAGGGCGCACTCATCATGACGACCGAGCGGAACACATCGGGGCGCAGCAATGCGCACCACGCCGCCACCGGTGACCCGAAGTCGTGGCCCACGACCGACACCACCGACCGCTGCCCGAGTGCCGACAACAGTGTGGTCGCATCGCGTACGAGATTGAGCATGCGGAACGAGCCGACGTCGCCGTCGTAGTCGCCGTCCCAGCCCGTGGTCCTGCCGTAGCCGCGCTGGTCGGGGGCGATCACGTGATAGCCGGCTGCCGCGAGGGCTGGCATCACCTTGCGCCAGCTGTAGGCGAGCTCCGGAAAACCATGCAGCAGCAGTACGCAGGGCCGGTCGGGCGTTTCGTGGCCCGCCTCGAGCATGTGCATCCTGAGGCCGTTGATGTCGTCGATGAAGCGGGCGCGTACGCCGGGCGGGAGTAGGTCTGCGGGGAGCGGAGCGAGTTGGGTCATTCGGTGCCGTAGTTCAGTGGACAGGGGCGGGCGCCGCGGTCCGACGCCGGACTCGCCCGGGATCCGTGATGTTAGCGAAGGCCGCGCGTGCGTGGGTCATGAATACGCGGCGATCCGGCTTCCCGCAGCGGCCGCCGGGACGGGCGCAGTCTCGTGGTCCCGCCGGCATGGATTCAGGAGACAATGGAAAGGTCTGCGTTCCCGGCACCGCCCGCACCTTGCGCTCGATCGATGCAACCACCGACCCCGGGCGGGCGCCAGGCTTCGCGCCGGCCGTGGCGCGCGAAATGTGCACGGACTGCGGCATCTCGCGATCGTCCGATCCGAAACGTTGCGGCCGCGCCTGCCAGTTCATCAAGCCCGACTACGCCGGCCTCGAAGCCCACGTGCACGGACGCGCGCGGGATCCGGAGCGCCCGGACGAACTGCATTTCGGGCCGTTTCGTCGCATGGTGCGCGCGGCGCTCGTGGCGCCGCGGCCAGGTGCGCAGTGGACCGGCATCGTGACGCGCATCGGCGAACGCCTGCTCGAAACGGGCGCGGTCGATGCAGTGCTCACCATGGCGCCCGACCCCGATGACCGATGGCGACCGGTTCCGGTACTGGTCACCACGGCCGCCGAAATGGCGCAGTGCCGGGGCATGCGCATGGGCTACGCGCCGCTGCTCGCGCTGCTCGAACCGGCGCGGGCCCGAGGCTACAAGCGCCTCGCCATCATCGGCATTCCCTGCCAAGTGTACGCGTTGCGCGCGCTGGAGCAGGAGCTCGGATTCGAGCGACTGCACGTCATCGGCACCCCGTGTTCCGACAACACCACCACTGAGCGCTTCCACCAATTCCTTGCGCTGCTGTCCGACGATCCGGACACGATCACGTATCTCGAGTTCCGCGCCGACTACAGGGTGGAACTGCGCTTCAGCGACGGACGCGTGAGGGCGATTCCGTTCCTGATGCTGCCGCTGTCGCAGCTGCCGAACGACTTCTTTCCGCTGACGTGCCGGACGTGTGTCGATTACACCAATGTCCTCGCCGACATCACGGTGGGCTACATGGGCGGTCAGGGCGAGCAATGGTTGCTCGTGCGCAACGAACGCGGTGAAGAACTGCTGGCGCTGCTCGGCGACGAGATTCGCCTCTCGGCGCCGGGGAGCGCCGGCAAGCGCCATGGCCCGGTCAGAGGCTTTCTCGCGAACGTGGAACGGGCGGCCGGTGGCCTGCCGCTGCGCCGCATGCCCGACTGGCTGCGTCCGATCGTGGGCTGGCTGATGCCCCGGATCGGTCCTCGCGGTCTCGAATTCGCGCGCTCGCGGGTCGAGATGAAAGCCGTGGAGACGATCGTCCACCTGCGGCGCGAACATCCACGGCGCCTGAAGAGCATGGTGCCGCCGCACATATGGTCGTTGGTGGAACGCTACGGCCTGCTGCCGAGGGACGACGAGCGACGCTGATGGGGCCCGACGATGCGTCTCGAGGTCAGCGGCGAAGCACCGATTCCACCGCGTCGAACAGGGCCTCCATCCCGAACGAGACGTCCTGGATCGTTCCATTGACGAAGAATGCCGGGGTACCGTGCACGCCGCTGCGCCGTCCGCCTTCGATCTGCTCGCGTACGCGCTGCAGGTAGACCTGGTCGGCCAGTTCGGCATCGAAGCGCGTCAGGTCGAGTTCGAGATGATCGGCATAGCCGCGCAGCTGATTCGGCTTGAGGTGGTTCTGATTCTCGAACAACAGGTCGTGCATCGGCCAGAACCGGTCCTGTGCCGCCGCGGCTTCCGCGGCCTGGGCTGCAAGCAGCGCGTGCGGATGCACCTCCTCGAGCGGAAAGTGGCGATAGACCACGCGCACCTTGGCCTCGAATCTCTTCAGCAGCAGTTTGAGCCCCGGGGCCGCGGCCTTGCAATTGGGACACTCGAAGTCGCCGTATTCCACGACCGTGACCTGCGCCTGCGGCGAGCCGAGCACGTGGTCGATCGGCTGGACGGGGACGTGCAATTCGAATCTGTCATGTTGAGACATGCGACCTCCTGAAATCCGGCGCCCGTCGGACCCTGTCGAGCTTCGCGAACAGGCGGCCCGAGTCGCCGGCGGCGAGCATTCGTCCGGCCACGAAGATGCTTCGCTTCGCACCGCGCCGGCAGCGGCCCGCGACATCGAGTGCGCGCCGCAACCGGATCTTCATCGAATTCGGGCGATCGATCGATCCATGACGGATCCGAGCCCGATCGCCCTGGCTGGTGCAGGGTTACTTCAGCACGTCCTTGACCGCATCCAGACCGGCCTGCGCGCACTGTTCATCCTGATCGGCAGAGCCGCCGGACACACCCAGGCCGCCCAGATGCGAGCTGCCTGCCATGATCGGCAGACCCCCGGCGAAGCTGACCATGCCGGGCACGAGGTCGAGACCCTTCACCGTCGTCGAGATCTCGCCCCATTTCCGCGATGACACCGGCACTCTTGCCGAGGTCTCGGCCTTGCCCTGTGCGATCTTCACGCTCACCAGGAACGATCCGTCCATGCGCGACAGGTACTTCAGGTTGCCGCCGTCATCGACCACGGCGATGACCATCTTCCAGCCTTCGGCTTTGGCCTTCTGCTCGCATCCGTCGGCCATCTTCTTGGCCGTGGCGAGATTGATCACCTGCTTGGTGTCCTGGGCGGCTGCGGGGCCGGCGGCAATGGCGATGGTACATAGTGCGGCAAGCGACAGATAAGACTTGAACGACATGGTTGTTCCCCTCGGGTAGTGGTTGATCGCCGATGCGACGACAGGCATACGAACCCGGAATGACCAAAAGGTTTCGCCGCATTGCGTCATCGACCGCCGCTGCGTGCGCAGATAACCCTTGCGTCATGCAGGGTGAATGAGCTCCTGATCCACCCGGATGACTCGTGCGCAACGGCTCCACAACCCGGACTCAGCGGACTCGGGCGGTACCGAAGGCACCCGGGGGTCGTCCCTTCGTTGCGCCCCGGGCCGCGCAGGTACCGTACCTGCAGCACGGCGCCGATCAGAAACGTGACGAACAGCACGGCCCCGATCAGCTTCACGCCGGGCGCGTCGGCGTCGGGGCCCCCGGTGGCAGGCGTGTCGTCGTTTCAGTCACCGCGGGGATCATGTGAAAGAACACTGTCGCCGAGTAGCTGACTGCGGTGACGTAACGGGACCTGCGCCCGAAGAATCCGGTGTACTCCGCCAGCGCTGTGATACCCAGCGCCACGAGCGTGAGAATGCCCCCGGCATGCAGTTTCCCGAACGCGCCGTGCTGGAAGATGAAGAATCCGGTGAGGCACGTGAGGACGGTTCGAATGGTGGACACGCAGGCGCTTGCGGGCGCGTTGGCGTCGCGGTCGATCTGTTCCCCGCGCAAGGTCTGCCCGGGGCCGAAAACGACGCGGGCGGCGGCGATCCGAAAGGCCGTGGATAGCCGCTCGCGCCTGCTGCTTGCCGCCCGCGCCGGGCCCGGACTCAGTCGAAGCTGAATCCCGGCGTGCGGGTATAGAAATGCAGACCCTCGTCCTGGATCACGAAGGAGCGCATGCGTTGCTCACCGCGCGCATGGTGGGAGTGCATCATCGTGGCCGGCGTGATCTGCGCGGCGCCGGTCACCCAGTCGATGCGCTGGCCATCGATGCTGGAATGAACCCCTTCGCCCTGGATCGCCAGTGTGATGGCAGCGCCGTTGTGGCGATGCGGACGCTGATCGGAACCCGCGGCCAGCGTGTTGATGGAACAGTTGATCGACGGGATCGTGTTGATGCTCGGCGCCAGCGCGAGGCTGGTGAACTGCACCGAAGCGCCGGTCGTGTCCGGGGTCAGGGGGCGCTTCCAGACGGCCTCGAAATGGCGGTCGATCTCGGCGGCCGGCCAATGGGTCGTTTCGACGAACGCGTCGCCCGGGGCCGGTGCCCGCAGGCGCTCGAACGCGAGCAGCGGTTCGTTGGTGACGCAGAACAGCAGGCTGTCCTGGTTGCCGGCGCGGTGCACGGTCTCGACGCCGCCGGGGAAGCAGAACACGTCGCCCGCGACCCAGGCGATGTCGTCATTGCCATTGCGGCTTTCGCCGTGGCCCGTCATCGCGTAGAAGATCTCGCCGGACGCGACGAAATTGGTGCGCAGCGATTCGCCGGCGTGCAGCTTGAGATAGCGGCACAGGATCGTCGGCGTCGTGGCCGGGTATTTCGTGCCGAGGACGTCCGACGTGTCGAGGGCGATGGCGCCGGTCGGGGTCTGCGCAGCGAAGGCGGCGTCGCGCTCGCGCACGAACTTGCGGGCCGGCACCGGGGGAAACGTGAGCGCGAAGCCGTTCTCCGCGATGTGGTAGCGCGCACGCCGGGTGAATGCGTTCTGCGAATCGGTTTGCGGGCGAGCGGCGGTGGCGGTCGTGTCCATGGCGTCGTTGTTCTTTCGGTTTGGGAACAGCCGGGGAATATAGCCCAAAGTGGCAACAGGCAAGTCGGCCTACATCGCGGACAGTCCGCCATCCGCCGAATAGACGCCCCCGGTGCACAGGCTGGCATCGTCGGACGCCAGGAACAGCATGAGATTCGCGACTTCCTGCGGCGTCCCGTAGCGACGGAGCGGCACGCCGGCGAGCAGCGCGGCGCGCGCTTTCTCGGGCGCGCCCGGCGAGCGGCTCTCCTCGATGTCGCGCATCATCCGGGTCTCGATCGGTCCGGGAAGCACGCAATTGACGCGGATGCGGTGGGCCGCGTTTTCCAGCGCTGCGGTGCGCATCAGCCCGACTTCCGCGTGCTTGCTCGCAATGTAGGCCGAATTGCCCTGGCCGCGACCCTTGATGCCGCCGATGGACGAGGTCACGATGATGCTGCCCCCGCCGCGTCGGCGCAGCACCGGCAACGTCGCCTTCAGGCCGAGAAACACGCCGCGCACGTTGATGGCGATCACCTGGTCGAAGGCGTCGATCGGATAGTCCTCGATCGTGGCCGTGACGCCCTCGACCCCGGCATTGGCGACGAAGACGTCGAGTGCGCCAAAGCGCTTGACGGCTGCCTCGACCATGCGCTCGTTCGCTTCGGGTTGGGCCACGTCCACGACGACCGCGCCCGCCGTTTCCGGTCCGATGCGTTCGACCGCCGCGCGCAGCGACTGCTCGGTGCGCCCAGCCAGCATGACCTTCGCGCCTTCGCGCGCGAACAGTTCGGCAGCGGCGAGCCCGATGCCCGCTCCCGCGCCCGTGATCAGCGCCACTTTTCCCTCCAGCCTTGCCATGTGCAGTCCCCTTGTGGTCTTCGGTCTTGCCCGCGGCCGGACCGCCGCGCCGGCGAATCATGCTCGATCCACCGGGCCGCGAACGGCGACCGGAGGGTTCGACCCGGCCGGACGTCATCGGCCGGTCAAGCCCGATCGATCATTGTTGCAAGCTTCCGGGTTCCCGGTAAATATCCGTCTGCGTGAACGGGCACGTTTTTCCTTCGGTGCGATCCGGAATCCGCGAGCGGGGCATTGCGCGCGGTCACCTGCTCGGCCCGAAATAAAAAAAGATTGCGGGGAGGAGACGGGATGCCTGTCTATGCTGTGCGGTGGACCGCGCACGCCGGGGGTGGCGGGCCTGCGGGCGGAACGATGGCGCGCGCCGCGCGGCTGCTTGCCCCCGGGGCGTTCGCCGCGATATCCGCGCTGCATCACCCGGAAGCGCTGTCCGCACCGGCCCGCGCCGCCGACCTCGTCGATCTCTCGCTCGAACAGCTCAGCAATATCGTCGTCAGTTCGGTTTCCCGGCACGACGAACCGCTGTCGCAGGCACCCGCATCGGTCTACGTCATCAGTGCCGAGGACATCCGGCGTTCCGGTGCGGTCACGCTGCCGGAGGCGTTGCGACTGGCGCCCAATCTCCAGGTCGCCCGCGCGGACGCAACACAGTACGCGATCAGTGCACGCGGCTTCAACAACGTCCTGGCCAACAAGCTGCTGGTCATGATCGATGGACGCGTCGTCTACAGTCCGTTGTTCTCCGGAGTCCTTTGGGAAGCGCAGGACGTCATGCTGGAGGACGTCGAGCGCATCGAGGTCATCAGCGGCCCCGGCACGACGCTGTGGGGGGCCAATGCGGTCAATGGCGTGATCAACGTGATCACGCGTTCGTCCGAGCAGACCCAGGGCGCGCTCGCTGCGGTGGGAACGGGCAATATCGAGAGCGGGGCGGCCGTGCGCTACGGGGGGCGGGTGGGCGAGCGCGGCTTCGTGCGCGTCTACGGCAAGTACCTGGATCAGGACAACACGCAGCTCACCAACGGCAATCAGGTCAGGGACGCGGCCAATCATTGGCAGTCCGGCTTCCGCGCCGACTGGCCGGGCGGGCCGGATCACTTCACCTTGCAGGGCAACGCCTACAGCGGCAACGTCGACCAGTTCCCGAGCGGCCGCAATTTCAGCGGCGCGAACCTGCTCACGCGCTGGGACCGGCAATTCGCGAGCGGCTCGAGCCTGCGCCTGCAGGGATACTACGACCACACCGAGCGGGACGATCCTAGCCAGTTCCGGGACCGACTGGATACGATGGATCTGGAGCTCCAGCACCAGTTCCATCCGCTGGCATCGCATCAGGTCGACTGGGGCGGCGGCTATCGACATTCCAGCGACCGTACGCAGAACGGGGCCGCATTCGGGTTCCATCCGCCGGATCGCGAGCTGGACTGGCTCAATGTGTTCCTGCAGGACCAGATCGCACTCACTGCCGGTCTGGACCTGATCGCCGGGGCCAAGCTCGAAAGAAACAGCTACACGGGCAACGAGTTTCTACCCAACCTGCGCCTCGCGTGGCGCGTCACTCCGGATCATTTCCTCTGGGCCGCGGCGTCGCGTGCGGTACGCGCCCCCTCACGGGTGGATCGCGAGTACTTCGCGCCGGCAAGTCCGCCGTACTTCGTGGCCGGAGGGCCGGTCTTCGAGTCCGAGATCGCGAAGGTCTACGAACTCGGCTATCGCGCCCAGCCACTGCCGGAGCTGTCGCTCTCCATCACCGCGTTCTACAACGAGTTCAAGAGTCTGCGCAGCATCGAACAGCTCCCCGGGGGGGCTCAATTCGAGAACAGGTTCGAGGGCACGTCGAGCGGCGTCGAGCTGTCGGCGAGTCTGCGCGTGACTCCCCGCTGGCGACTGACCGGTGGCCTGGTCACTCTCAACGAACGCCTGCTGCGCATGGCGGGCAGCACGGACGTGCTCGGCGCGGCCGCCCTGGGCAACGATCCGGACTACTGGTGGTCCGTGCGTTCGCTTCTCGATCTGACATCCACCGTGCAACTCGACGCCACGTTTCGCCGGGTGGGTCCATTGCCCAGTCCGCGGGTGCCTTCCTACAGCACGGTCGAAGCACGCATCGGCTGGCGGCCGACCCGTCAAATGGAACTCTCCGTCACGCTCCAGAATCTCTTCGATCCGGCCCATACGGAGTGGGGCGCGGCGGGCAACCGGGTCGAATTCGGTCGGGCGATCTTCTTTCGCGTCATGTGGCGGTCCTGAGTGGCTCCCGCGGCCTCCTCGCGTTTCGACATCCCGCCGGTCCGGTCGCAGCGGCGCCGGATCCTGCGGATGCTCGGGATCGCTAGCGCCAGCGTGCTCGTGAGCGCGGCCGAGGCGGTCTCGCAGCTCGACGCGCCGGCGACGGAGGGCACGGTGAAGGCGGCGTTCCTGTACAAGTTCCTGTCCTATATCGATTGGCCCGCCGCTGCGTTCGATGGACCCGACAGTCCCCTGGTCATGGGCGTCCTCGGCGCGGACCAGATGGCGGACGAGCTGGCCGACCTGGTGCAGGGGCGCACGGTGGGGCGCCGGCGAGTGCAGGTGCGCAAGCTCCAGGACCGAAGCGCGGTGTCGGGGTCGCACCTGCTGTTCATCGGCGCGCTGCCGACCGAGCGGACCGTCCAGGCGATCAGGGACGCCAAGGCGGCCGGGGCAGTCACGGTGACCGAGGTGCCGGCCGGACTGGCGCTGGGAAGCGTGATCAACTTCCTGCTGGTGGACGACCGCGTCCGGTTCGAGATCTCGCGCGAAGCGGCGGAGCAGACCCGCGTGAGCGTCAGTTCCGGCCTGCTCGGCGTCGCGTACCGCGTCCAGTCTGGCAGGCCATGACGATCATCGCCTACAAAGGTTCCCTCCGCCGCAAGGTGATGTTCCTCGTCCTGGCGAGCACCTTCACCGCGTTGTTCGTCGCCGCGGCGGCCCTCGTCGCCTACGAGATCGTCATCTACCGGAACGCCTTGCGCAGCGACCTGATCACGCAGGCCAACATCCTCTCACACGCGAGCGCGCCGGCACTCGCATTCGACGATCGCAAGGCTGCAACGGCGAACCTCGCGCTGCTGCGGAGCCGGCCCGACATCCTGGCGGCCGCGCTCTACACCGCGCGTGGCGCAGTCTTCGCGACCTATGTGCAGGATACGGGCGGGAAAACATTTCCGCTGTTGCCGGAGCCTGACGGGTATGTCATTGCTGGCGACAGTGCACAGCTGTTCCATCGCGTGGTCGACAACAGCGAGGTGCTCGGGACGCTCTATCTGCGCGCCCGCTATCAGCTCCGGGACCGCCTCGTCGACTATCTCGCCATTCTCCTCGGCGTGATCGGTGCGAGTCTGCTGATCACCGCCTTGCTGTCGCGCAACCTGCGCAGTGCGGTGACCGATCCGATCCTCTCGGTGGCGGCGGCGGCGCACGACGTGATCCAGAATCGCGATTTCTCCGCGCGCGTGAAGCGAACCACCGACGACGAGGTGGGCGTGCTGGTGGACGCGTTCAACGCCATGCTGGTCGAAGTCGGGGGACGTGCGACGGAACTCGAAACATCCAACCGCAACCTGCAGCACGAGATGGCGGAGCGCCGCGCCGCCGAAGCCGCGCTGCGCATCGCTGATCGTCGCAAGGACGAATTCCTGGCGACGCTCGCCCATGAACTGCGCAACCCCCTCGCCCCGATAGCGAACGCCCTCGTCATCCTGCGCACCCCGAATGTCCCGCAGTCCGTAGCCGAGCAGGCGCGCGCGATGATGGAACGGCAGATGCGCCAGCTCGTGCGCCTGGTCGACGATCTGCTCGACATTTCGCGCATCACCACGGACCGGCTGGTGCTGAAGCGCCAGGTCGCCGCTCTCGCGGACGTCATCCGCAACGCGGTCGAGACCGCGCGCCCCGTCATGGATGCGCGGCGCCACGAACTGGCGGTGCAACTGCCGGATCACGTGGTGCACGTGGATGCCGACCCGACCCGGCTTGCCCAGGTGTTCTCGAACCTCCTCAACAACGCTGCCAAGTACACCGAGCCCGGCGGCCACATCCTGATCGACGCGCGTCTGCAGGGGACGGACGTGATCGTCGAGGTGCGTGACGATGGCATCGGCATCGCGGACGAGATGTTGCCCTCGGTCTTCGAGATGTTCGTACAGGTCGACACGTCGCTCGAACGCAGCCAATCCGGGTTGGGCGTCGGATTGTCGCTGGCGCGGCGGCTGGTGGAAATGCATGGCGGCAAGCTCGAAGCGCACAGCGCAGGACTCGGCCACGGCAGCGTGTTCAGCGTGCGCCTGCCGGTCGTCGTGCCGGAACGCAACGAGGGCGCCGCCGTGCCTGCGCTGGCGCGAGTGCACGGACTGCCGCTCTATCGCATCCTGCTCGTCGACGACAATGTGGATTTCGTGACCAGCATGGGTGCGCTACTGGGGGCGTTGGGGCATCAGGTCAGGATCGTCCATGACGGGCCTGAGGCACTTCTGCTGGCAGCGGATTTTCATCCGCAGTTCGTGTTCCTGGACATCGGGCTGCCGGGTATGGACGGGTATCAGGTTGCACGCAGGCTGCGCGAGTCGCCCGGTACACGGGACGCCATACTCGTTGCCGTGACGGGCTGGGGACAGGAGAAGGACCGCCAGCGCGCGAAGGAGGCCGGATTCGACCAGCATCTGGTCAAGCCGGTGGAATTCTCCACCATCCAGCAGCTGTTCAAAGCGCTGGCGCCGCGCACCTGACTGAAGGCGGCGCGCCTCCGATCGCGCTCCCGCCCGTCCTGCGCGGAAGGCGCGGGCGCGATCGTTCAACCGTCGTTCGCGGGTGCCGGCGTTCCCGCGATCACCTGCTGGAGCGCCTGAAGCTCCGCCGGCTTCACGATGTGCCCATCGAAACCCGCAGCGCGGGAATGTTCCTTGTCCTCCGCTTGACCGTAGCCGGTAAGCGCGATCAACCGGATCTTCGCAGCGTCGGGCAGCGCGCGCAGGCGCCGCGCCAGTTCGTAGCCGCTCATGCCGGGCAGGCCGATATCCAGCAACGCGACGTCGGGCTGGAACGTCGGCACGCGCGCGAGCGCGTCGTGGGGCGTGTAGACGGTGTCGACTTCGTGACCTTCCATGGCGAGGATCATCGCCAGGGAATCCGCGGCATCCTGATTGTCGTCGACGACCAGGATGCGCCGGGACGCGAACGCGGGGGCGGCGGGTGCGATCGACGGGGCATCCGGCGCCTCGATCAAGGGCAGGCGGATCTCGAATGTCGAGCCGGTTCCGGCACCGCTGCTCGCCACGGATACGCGCCCGCCGTGCATCTCGACCAGCCGCTTGACGACCGACAGGCCGATCCCGAGACCGCCCTGGGCCCGATCGAGCGTTCGGTCGCCCTGGACGAACAGATCGAAGACCTGCGGCAGCAGGTCCTGGGGGATGCCGATGCCGTTGTCGGTGATGCTGAGTACCGCGTCCGTTCCCTCATGGCTGGATTCGAGTCGGATCTCGCCGTTCTGGTCGGTGTATTTCGCGGCGTTCGTCAGGATGTTCGCCACGCACTGGACGAGTCGCGCCGGATCTCCGTTGACGCGCAATGTCTTATGGCTCGTGTTCGAAACCCGGTGCTGCCGTTCCCGGATGAGCGGTTCGACGATCTCGACGGCCTGCGCGATCACTTCTGCAAGCAGGACCGGCCGGCGCCGCAATTCGATGCGCCCCTGCGTGATGCGCGAGATGTCGAGCAGGTCATCCACCAGTCGCGTCAGGTTCGCCACCTGGCGCTGGACGATGGCGATGGCGGCCTCATGGGTGTCCGCGGATCCGGCGCGCGACAGAATCTCGCTGGCATTGCTGATCGGGGCCAGCGGATTGCGAAGTTCGTGCGCGAGCATCGCGAGGAATTCGTCCTTCTGCCGGTTCGCCGATTGCAGCTGCGCCCGCGCTCGGACGTGCACGGAGATGTCCCGGAAATAGCAGACCACGCCGTATCTGCCATCGGTCAGCGGGATTCGATTGATCTGCCACTCGTAGCATTCGGACGTGCCCCGATCGCGACGCTGCTCCTGATGTTCCGCCGTAAAGCAGGGCATACCGGTTTCGAGCGTGTACCGAAACTGCCGGACGAGCTCGTCCGCGTAACGCTGAGGCCACAGCAGGTGGATCACTTCGTCGAAATCGCGCCCGATCAGGTCCTCGATGTTGCCGAACACCTTGCGTGCGGTCGGGTTCATCTCGCACAGCCTGAAGTCCGCGTCGACCAGATAGACCCCGAGAGGCGCCTCGGTCAGCAGGGTCTCGTACTGCGCGGTGCGCAGCCGGAATGCTTCGTCGGCGCTGCGTCGCATGTGACGCAATTCGAGCAGCGCCCCGACCCGGGCGAGCAGCTCGCGCGCCGAGAACGGCTTGACGATGTAGTCGTCGGCGCCCGAATTGAGCCCCTCGATTCGCGCCTCTTCTCCGGCGCGCGCAGACAACAGCAGCACCGGCACGCCGCGCAGCACTTCGTCGTTGCGGATCGCGGCCAACAAACCGAATCCGTCCAGGCGCGGCATCATGACGTCGCTCAGGATCAGATCGGGACGCTCACGCCGCACCGCCGCCAGCGCGCTCTCGCCGTCGGCCACCGTCTCCACGTTGTAGTACGGCGCCAGCAGGTCGCGCACATAGCCGCGCATGTCCGCGTTGTCGTCGGCCAGCACCACGCGCGACCCGAACGTCGCGGCGAAGCGCCGATCGCGACCCGGCACCGGCGAGTCGATCACGCCGGTCGGCGCCGCGCTCTCGCCTGCATCGGAATCGTCCAGCCAGCGCAAAGCCTCGTCGATGAAGGTCCGGGCACCGATGGCGGTGGAAGACAGGGAACGCGTGGGTTGCGACTGGTGCGCGGGGAGATGGCCTTCGCCGAACGGAACGGCCACCCGAAAGGTGGTTCCCGCGCCGAGCACGCTCGATGCCTCGATCGTGGCGCCTTGCAATGCCACGAGTTCCTGCACCAATGCCAGGCCGATCCCGGAGCCCTCGTGGGTCCGCCCTTGCGTCGCCTCCACGCGATAGAACCGTTCGAACAGCCGCGGCAGTTCCTGCTCCGGCACCCCGACACCGGTGTCGATCACTTCCAGTACGGCGTGCGAATCCGTCCGGCGCATGCGCACCGTCACCTTTCCGGTCAAGGTGAACTTGAACGCATTGGAGAGCAGATTCAGCACGATCTTCTCCCACATTTCGCGGTCCACGTGGACCGGTTCGCCCAGGTCCGGACAATCGACATCGAAAGTGAGCCCGGCTTTCTCCATTGTCGAGCGGAAGGTGCTCGCGAGGTCGCGGGTCAATGCCGCCAGGTCGGTCTGCTCGTACGCCGCCTGTACACGCCCGGCTTCGATGCGGGAGAAGTCCAGCAGCGAATTGACGAGCTTGTGCAGCCGCGCCGTATTGCGCTGCACGAGTTGCAGACGATCCCGCACCGGCGGCGCCAGCGAGGCATCCGCGATCGCCTCCTCGAGCGGGCCGAGCATGAGCGTCAGGGGCGTGCGGAACTCGTGGCTGACGTTCGAGAAGAATGCGGTCTTGGCGCGGTCGAGTTCGGCGAGGGCCTCGGCGCGTTGGCGCTCCGCTTCATAGGTCTGCGCCTGGGCGATGGCCGAAGCCACCTGATTCGCCACCAGGCCCAGGAACGACCGATAGCTTTCGTCGAGCGTCCGCCGTGGGCTCACCCCCACGATCAGGAAGCCGGTCATGCCCTGCTTCGCACCCTCGAGCGGGAGCACGAGCGCTTCATCGACCTGATCCGGCCAGGGCTCGGCGCGGATGTCCAGACCCGCGGCGGACAGATCCTCGAGCCATGGCGTTTCCGCGCCGGCGGCAATCCTGTGCAGCTGCCAGGGCGAAGCCGGGTCATCGAGCGTCAGCAATTGCGGCAGGGCCGATTCCGGCAGTTCGCGGGTTCGCGCGACCCGTCGTGCCTGACGGGCGTCGGACTCCAGGAGGTAGAGCGCGGCAAAGGGGGCGTCCAAGGGGTATTGGGCGAGGACCTCGCAGGCGCGCCGGCAGTTGTCATCGACGCCGGTCACGCCGGCATCGCGTGCCGCCAGATCGCGCAGGAGCCGCAGGCGCCGCTCGCCGACGACCCGCTCCGTCACTTCGGTGACGACACACAGCATGCCGGCAATGTGGCTCCGGTCGTCGTACACCGGACTGTACGAGAAGGTGTGATAGGTCTCTTCCGGAAACCCATTGCGCTGGAGGAACAGGAGCAGGCCCTCGTCCCAGGTGGCTTCGCCGAGTTCCAGCACCTGGGCGATGCGTGGCGCCAGTTCGGTCCAGATCTCCGCCCAGACACGGTCGGAGCGCGCCCCCAGGACCCAGTCGCGCTTCATGCCCACGGTCGGCAGATAGGCATCGTTGCAGAAGAAAGTGAACTCGGGACCCCAGAACATCCACATCGCGTACCGCGAATCGAGGATCACGCGCACGATCGTCTTGAGCGACTGGGGCCATCCTTCGGGTGGGCCCAGTGGCGTGGCAGTCCAGTCGAGTGCGCGCATGCGTGCACCCATCTCGCCCCCACCCGCCAGGAAATCGAGGACGCCGCGACGGGTGTCGTCCAACGGGGAGGCGAGGTTCTGGTAAGCGCTGTCGGAGGGCATTCGGCCGTCTTGCCTCGAGCAAATCTGGGATGTTGCGGGTGGCCCGTCGCTACCCGCAGAGCGGCAGGCAGTATTGACGTTCGTTTTCATCGCAATCCGTCTGCGCGGCTCGTGCCCGGTCCGATGCTCAACGGGCCACGACCGACGGTTGCGGCACGCATCATGACTCAAGCGCAATCAGAATGCTGGTGACTCGGACACCCCGCATCCGGCGCACGACCGGTCGTGGCGAGGTCACCGGTTGCGGGCCACCGGTGTTGCGCCGCGTTGCCTCGGTGCCGGAGATCGCGCCCGCGAAGGTCGTCAGGTTGCTGTGACCCTCGCCCCGAAATAACATCAGGGATGCTCCCGCCCGTCGGATGATCGCGCCAGGGCGGCGCTGGCCGGGTACCGCAGGAACGATCGCGAATCATCGACTCACGAGACCAGGAGAAGCGGGATGAAGTTCGCACGTCTGCTGCCATGGATCGGCGTTGCAGTGCTTTCTGCGGCCGGGGTGGCCGCCGTGACGGCGTGGGCCGACGACGCGCCGTCCGTAACCCATCGCGACGCGACGATCCTGAGCGAGGGCGTGCGCCTGCATGCAGACCTGTACTCCCCCGACGGCGCATCGGACGTCCCGCTGCCGGCCATCATCATGTCGCACGGCTGGGGCGGAACGGCCGCGATGTTGCGGCGGCAAGCGAGCGATTTCGCGGCCGCAGGGTATCTCGTGATTGCCTTCGACTATCGCGGCTGGGGCCAAAGCGATTCCCGGGTGATCCTCACCGGTCCCGCGCCGGATGCAGCCGACCGGGACGGCCAGCGCTTCACCGCCGAGGTAAAGGAAATCCGCGAAGTCGTCGATCCGATGGACCAGGCGGAAGACATCTTCAACGTCGTCCACTGGGCCATGGGCGAGCCGCGGGTGGACAAGCAGCGTGTCGGGCTCTGGGGCACCAGTTTCTCGGGCGGACTGGTGGTCTACGTGGCAGCGCGCGATCCGAGGATCAAGGCGCTGGTGAGCCAGGTCGGCGCCATGGGCTGGCTGCGCGAACGCGTACCCCCAGCGTGGATTGCCGCCGGTCAGTCGAGCGGCACCGGCCGGGCGCACGGCACCATGGACTATCCGCCGCCGGGCGCGCGTGAAGTGGGCAACCTGCGGGGTGGGCCCATCCTCGAGAAGTTCCTGCGCTTCTCGGCGACGGACGACGTGAGCCGCGCGGGCGGGTGCGCGATGCTCTTCATCGTGGCCGGTAACGAGGAACTGTTCGACAATCGCGACCACGCCGCGCTCGCCTTCGCACGTGCCACGGGACCGAAGAAGTACGTGGAGATTCCCGGCATCGCCCACTACGGGGTCTACGGCGAAGCGCGCGAACAGGCCACGCGCCTCGCCATCGACTGGTTCGACGAGCATCTGAAGCACTGACGCCGCGGCATACCCGCCGGCGGCGCCATGCTTGAAAAATGTCCATGACGGGCGTATGCCCGCAGTCGAGCGAGAGGGGTTCGCTGCGCTGCTTGCGGCGGGCCGGATGCCGGATCAGAAGCGGGGGGATGGCACATGTCCGAAGCGACACCGCTGCTTCCGTGGCTGAGCGCGCTGGCGGTATTGGCGCTCGGTGCTTGCGCAACCGTGGCGCCGATGGAGATCCAGCCGTTGGCCCCGTTGGTGCTGCAAGCGCCGGCCGTTCCCTCGGTGCCGCTCCATCCGACCAGGGTGACGGTGACGAACGGCCGCAGCGAGGTGCTGCTGGACGGTGCGCCCGACAGCGAAGAGCGCCTGTCCGCCAATCCGCCGCTATTTCGCGACCACGGCTGCGGGCATCCAGCCTTTCGCGTACGCGGCCTATTCGGAATACTTCGGCAACAGCGTACGCGCGGCGGACGTCACCTACCATTTCGGGAACGCGCCCGATACCGGAGGCCAGATCCTGCTGGGCCCCGGTTCTCCGGTATTCCTGTTCATGCAGTATCAGGCGATGCTGATGGACGACGTATCGCACAGCGGGACTTCGCCGTTCACCGCGAACACCTACAGCGTCAATGCCGATGGCGGCATCCAGAGCCAGCTCATGTTCGGGTTCGAGAAGAAGTTCTGAGGGCGGCGCAACCGGCGCGATGGTGTGCCGGCTACGTGCGCGCGCCAGCCCGCGCTGAGTCAGGGCCCGCCAACGCGGCCCTTGATCGCGTTGGCCCGGGCCCCATAAGCGATGCGGCCCGTCGCATCCGTAGGCAGGTGCGCGCGCATCCGGGTCTGGAGAAGCTCGATATCCCCGGCCGCCAGGGCGGCGAGCTGCGGACCGACGCTCGGCCCGCCGAGGATGGTGTCCCAGTAGTCGTCGAAACCGGCGAAGGTGCGTTGCACGGTGATCTCGCGCGTTTCGACGGCTTCCAGGCTCGCGCCCGTCCACAGGTCCCGCATGACATCCATTCGAGATGCGTCGGGGCTCGGCGGCGTCGGAACGGAAATGCCCATCCCACGCATTTCGGCCTGCAGCGCGGCGTACGGAAAGCCGCCGCCGAGCATGTCCCACGCGTAGGCCGCGATGATGCCGCCCGGGCGGACCACTCGCGCCATTTCGGCCACGCCCCTGGCCGGGACGGGAACGAAGAAGATGACCAGCGGCATGACGGCAGAGTCGAACGCTCCATCGGGAAACGGCAGCGCCATTGCGTCGCCCTGACGGAACCGTGCAATACGTGCCGCCGGCCTCGTGCGGGCGAAGGCGAGCTGCCCTTCGGACGGATCAATCCCCTGAACCGAGACTGGCGCACAACGATCGACGAGCAGTTCGGTGAATGCGCCATTGCCGCAGCCGACGTCCAGCCACCGCAGACCGGTCGCCGGCGCAAGCCAGTCGAGGAAGGTTTCACCGGCGAGCTGGCTCCACTTTCCCATGTATCGCTCGTAGGCGGCTCCGTCGTCGAAGCGGATCTCGTTGGTCACCGGTGTTGCGCTCCTGCGGCTGGATTGTGTTCGAGGGGGTTCCATTGCCGGGCTTCGCTCAGGCGGGATGGCACATTCGAATTCGGGTCATTGCTCATGTGAGGTTCCCTTTCGGGTCGTGTGGATCAGGAAGCTTCTGATTGCCGGCAATCCCGGGTTTGCGTCCGATCCACGGCCGCGCTTCCTCCAGCTGTGCCCCGAGGCGCAGCAGCGTCGCTTCATCGCCGTACCGGCCCACGAGCTGCACCGCAAGCGGCAATCCGCTCGCGCTCTGGGCGATGGGCAGCATCAGACCCGGCTGTCCCGTGAGGTTGAACCAGACCGTGAACGGCGAGAAGGTGAACACCCGTCGCCAGTACTCGTCGAAGTCGTCCAGCATCATGTCGATCCAGCCGAGTTTGACGGCGGGTGCGGCGAGCCCCGGCGTCAGCAGAACGTCCCAGTCCGCGTGGAATGCCGCCATCTGGCGGCCGAGGCGATGGGCGGCCTGCGTCGCGCGCACGTAGTCGGGCGCGGACATCCGTTCGCCGCGTTTGCCGGTGAGCCAGGTGATGCGCTCCACTTCGCCTTCGCGCGCGGGCCGGCCGGCGGTGGGATGGCCCGCGAGGTTCACGACGGTGTTGGCCGCCGCCAGCGCGAGGAAGGTCGGCACGACCGCTTCGCCGTCGATCACGGGATCGCGCTCTTCGACGTGATGGCCCAGGTCGATGCAGAGCTGGACGGTGTCGGCCAGCGTCTTCAGGCACTCGGCGTCGATCGGTGCGCCATTCGGGGCCCTGGTCGTCCACGCGATCATCAGCTTGTGCGGCTTCGTGCCGGCTTCCTGGAGGAACGGATGCACCGGCGGCGGAGCCACGTAGGGATCGCCCGCGCCCGGGCCGTGGGTCGCGTCGAGCAGGGCGGCGCTGTCGCGCACCGTCAGGGTGACCGCGTGTTCCGTGGACACGCCGCCGAGCCCTTCGCCGGCGAACGGCGCGAACGTGTTGCGACTGCGGGTCGGCTTGAGGCCCACCAGGCCGCAACAGGCGGCCGGGGCGCGAATCGAACCGAAGCCGTCGGACGCATGCGCCATCGGCAGCATGCGCGCCGCCACGGCCGCGGCGGCGCCTCCGCTCGAACCGCCCGAGATGCGGGTGACGTCCCACGGATTGCGCGTCGGCCCGTACAGCTGCGGCTCGCAGGTGAGCGACAGGCCCAGTTCGCAGGTGTTGGTGCGTCCGAAGACCACGAGCCCCGCCTGCCGCAGCCGCCGCATGTGTTCGCTGTCGACCGCGGCCGGCGGCGTGTCGGCGAAGAATCTGGATCCCCGCGTCATGCGCACGCCGGCCACCGACGAGGTGAGATCCTTCATCAGGAACGGCACGCCCCGGAACGGCCCCTCGGGCAGGCCGTTCGCGATGGCTTTCCGGCCGTAGTCGTACAGCTTCATGATCACGGCATTCACGGCCGGATTGCGTGCCTCGACCCGTTCGATGGCGGCGTCAAGCAGTTCCTCGGGCGTGACTTCCCTGCGCCGGACCAGATCGGCCAATCCCAGCGCATCGTAGTTCTCGTAGTCGGCGAATTCGCCCATGTTGTTTCCTCCTCGGCTGCGATTGTGCCATCGTCGTATCGTTCGGCCGGGGACGAAGGCCGCGAATGTCGCCGGGTCGGCATCGGGGACAGCGGGCCGATCGGGATGGATGGTAAGGCGGCTGGACTACCGGTGGCGGGCAGCACCGCCTTCACGGGCAACGGGGGGCGGTGGTGGCTACGAGCAGATCGGCGGGTGTATGCATCATCGGTGGCGGATCCGATTTCCCGATCCTGGAAGACATGCCGGACTTCCTGTCTCACTGGGAAGTGATCCGCTACCTCGAGTCGTATGCCGATCGCTTCGAGGTGCGGGCGCACATCGCGTTTCGCACCGACGTGACCGACGTCGCGCCGGTTCCGGACGCCGCCTGGCAGGTCACGCTCGGATCGGGCAGCGCCGACGGCTGATGTCGCTCGCGCTGCGCGCCGCCCTCAGGCAGAGTCGCGCACGCCCATCTCCGGGGCCTTCGGATCCTCGGTTGCGCGCATCGCGAGCCATGTCACCGCTGCCGAGGCCAACGCACACGCCGCGAGGAAATAAAGCCCCATCTGGAAACTGTTCGTGCTGTTCTTGATCCAGCCGACGATGAACGGCCCCACGTAGCCGCCCAGGTTGCCGATGGAATTGATGAGCGCGATCCCCGCCGCGGCGCCGGCGCCCGTCAGGAACAGCGAGGGCATGGGCCAGAAGCAGGGCCGCGATCCGTACAGGCCCACGGTGGCGAGCGATATGGCCGCGATCGCCCAGTACGACTGGCCGAACCATGCGGCGCCGGCGAGGCCGACCGCCGCCACGACCGATGCCGCGATGAGATGCCAGCGGCGCTCGTGCCGTCGGTCGGAAGACCAGCCCCAGGCCACCAGGCCGATGACCCCGATCGTATAGGGGACGGCCGATACCAACCCGGTCATCACGTTCGAGAAGCCGAGGCCCTTCACGATCTGCGGCAGGAAGAACACGACGCCGTAGCTCGCGGTGACGCTGGTGAAATAGATCATCGCCAGGGCGAGGACGCGCGGATCGGTCAGCGATTGCAGCAGGGTCAGCCGGCCGCCGGTCTCGACCTTGCGTCGTTCGGACTGCAATTCGCCTTCGAGCCATTGACGCTGGTCGTCGTCGAGCCACGTGGCCAGGGCGGGCCGGTCGGTCAACCATCTGAGCACCACGAACGCGAGCAACGCCGCAGGCGTGGCTTCGATGATGAACACCCACTGCCAGCCGCGCAGGCCCAGCGTTCCGTCCATGTCGAGGATCGCCCCCGAGATCACCGACGCCAGCGCGTTCGAAATCGGTACGGCGAGGAACAGAGCCGAGATGACGCGCCCCCGGTAGCGCGACGGGTACCAGGTCGTGAGATAGAAGATGATGCCGGGGAAGAAGCCCGCTTCCGCCACGCCCAGCAGAAAGCGCAGCACCAGGAAGCTGGTGGGTCCGGTCGTGCAGGCCATCAGTGCGGAGATGATGGCCCACGTGATCATGATGCGGGCGATCCAGCGGCGCGCGCCGACCCGCTCGAGGATCATGTTGCTCGGCACCTCGAACAACGCGTAGCCGAGGAAGAAGATGCCGGCGCCCCAGCCGTAGACATACGAGCTGATTCCGAGATCCTTGTTCATCGTGAGCGCGGCAAAGGCCACGTTGGTCCGGTCGATGTACGCGACCAGGTAGCTCACGATGATGAGCGGCAGCAGGCGCCAGGAAATCCTGGCGATGGTCCGACCCCGGACCCCGTCCGTGACGTGTGCCTCCATTGCGCGATCTCCCCGCTCGTGTGCCGGCTTGTCGATGTTGTCGTCGGCGCCAGGCGCGGAGGGCGCGCCGTTCCGGGTCGGCGTGCCCTCCGCGCGACCTGCGCCGCGCAGTGCCGGAATCTGCAGGCGCGATCATACGCGCCGGGCCCGCAGTGCACGCCTCTGCTAATATCCCGGAAACCGCCGAGACGTTGTCGGCGGATTTGTTTTTGCAGGATGGCCGCAGTGTTTTGTAGTGTTGCACAGTGTTTCAAGATCGACCCAGAACAAGTGAAAGCCGCAGGGCGCCCGACTCGCTGCGCGTGAACCTTTCGCGAACCTTACAGCCGTTCCCTCTACCGATCGTTCCGCCGCCATGTGGATAGTCCAGCTCGCCCTGCGCCGCCCCTACACGTTCATCGTGCTGGCGCTGTTGATCCTGATCGTCGGGCCGCTGTCCATCCTGCGGATGCCGGTCGACATCTTCCCCAACATCAACATTCCGGTGGTGAGCGTGATCTGGCGCTACACCGGGCTGTCGACGCGGGAGATGGAAGGTCGCATCGTGTCCAACTTCGAGCGCGCGATGTCGGCCACGGTCAACGACATCGAACGCATCGAGTCGCAGACCTACAACGGGATCGGCGTGGTCAAGGTGTTCTTCCACGGCGGCGCGAACATCCCCGCTTCGCTCGCCCAGATCATCGCGATCGCGCAGACGGTCATGGGCGGCTATCCGCAGGGCACCACGGCTCCGCTGATCCTCACCTACAACGCGTCCACCGTTCCGATCCTGCAATTGGCGCTGTCCAGCAAGTCGCTGGGCGAGCACGAGATCTTCGACCTGGCCAACAGCTTCATGCGGACCCAGCTCGCCACGGTGCAGGGCGCGGTGATGCCCTATCCCTACGGCGGCAAGTTCCGCTCGGTGATGGTCGACATCGATACGCGTGCGTTGCAGGCGAAGCGGCTCTCACCGCTGGACGTGGTCAACGCCATCAACTCGCAGAACCTGATCCTACCGACCGGGACGGCCAAGATCGGCGCAGTCGAGTACGTGGTCGGGCTGAACGGCAGTCCGGAGACCATCGCCGAGCTCAATTCGCTGCCGGTACGCACCACGCCGTCCGGCACGATCTACATTCGCGACGTGGCCCAGGTCCACGACGGCTTCCAGCCGCAGACCAACATCGTCCGCCATGACGGCCACCGCGCGGTGCTGGTCAACATCCTCAAGTACGGTACCGCCTCGACCCTGGACATCGTGGAACGGGTCAAGGCCGAACTGCCGCGCATGCAGGCGGGCCTGCCGCCGGACCTGGTGATCAAGACCGCCACCGACCAGTCGATCTTCGTGCGTGCCGCTGTCGACGGCGTGGTGCACGAGGCCATCCTGGCCGGCTGCCTGACGGCCGTCATGATCCTGCTGTTCCTCGGCAGCTGGCGCAGTACGCTGATCATCGCGGTCACGATCCCGCTCGCCATCCTGAGCTCGCTGATCGCGCTGTTCGCGCTCGGGGAGACCATCAACATCATGACGCTCGGCGGCCTCGCGCTCGCCGTGGGTATCCTGGTGGACGATGCCACGGTGGCGATCGAGAACATCAGCCAGCACCTGGAGATGGACAAGCCGCTCGACCAGGCGATCCTCGACGGCTCGCAGCAGATCGCCATCCCGACGCTGGTCTCGACCCTCGCGATCTGTATCGTGTTCGTGCCGATGTTCATGCTGAGCGGCGTCGCGCGCTATCTGTTCGTGCCGATGGCCGAGGCGGTGGTGTTCGCGATGCTGGCCTCATACGTGTTCTCGCGCACGCTGGTGCCGACTCTTGCCAAGTACCTGTTGCGGGCGGGGGTGCTGGAGCATGGGCATCCGAAAGCGAGCCGCAACCCGTTCGTGCGGCTGCACCGCGGTTTCGAGCACGGGTTCTCCCGGGTCCGCCACGGCTACCACAACGTCCTCGAACGCTGCCAGCGCCAGCCGAAATTCTTCATCGTCGTGTTCCTCGCGGGCTGCGTCCTGTCCATGGCCCTGCTGCCCTGGGTGGGGCGCGATTTCTTCCCGGCGGTGGATTCCGGCCAGTTCAAGCTGCATGCGCGCGCCAAGACCGGCACCCGGATCGAGGAAATGGCGCGCATCTGCGACCTGATCGAGATCGAGATCCGCAAGCTGATTCCCGCGAGCGAAGTGGCGACGATCCTCGACAACATCGGCCTGCCGCTGTCGGGCACGAACATGTCGTACAACATGTCGGGAACGCTCGGCGTGGCCGATGCCGACATCCAGGTGGGTCTGAACCACGGCCACCGGCCGACGGCGGAGTACGTGCGGCTGTTGCGCGCGAAGCTCCCCGAGAAGTTTCCGGGCGTGATGTTTTACATGCTGCCTTCCGACATCGTGAGCCAGATCCTCAACTTCGGCCTGCCGGCCCCGATCGACATCCAGATCGCGGGCCGCAACGTCGAAGCGAACCGGGCCTTCGCCAGCGCGCTGTTCCAGAAGGTCAACCGCGTCGCCGGCATCGCCGACCTGCGCATCCAGCAGCCCTCGGATCAGCCCACGCTGGACGTGACGGTGGACCGCACCAAGGCGCAGCAGGCGGGCTACTCGCAGCTCGACGTGGCCCGCAATGTCCTGATCACGCTGTCGGGCAGCTTCCAGACGACCCCTTCGTTCTGGCTCAACCCCAAGAACGGCGTGAGCTACAACCTGATCACCCAGGTGCCGCAATACCAGGTGGATTCGCTGGATGCCGTCTCGAACATCGTCGTCTCCGGCCAGGGCAGCCGCTCGCGCAACATCCTCGGCGACTTCGCCACCATCGCGCGCGGCGCCGATCCTGCCGTCAGGAGCCATTGGAACGTGCAGCCGGTCGTCGACATCTTCGGTGCGGTGCAGGGCCGCGATCTCGGCGGTGTCGCCGACGACATCGACGCCATCGTGAAAGACAGTATCAAGGACCTGCCCAAGGGCGCCAAGCTCACCGTGCGCGGGCAGATCGAAACCATGGCCACGTCGTTCCAGGGTCTGCTGTTCGGCCTGCTGTTCGCAATCCTGCTGGTCTATCTGCTGATGGTGGTGAATTTCCAGTCGTGGCTCGATCCCTTCATCATCATCACGGCGCTGCCCGCCGCGCTCGCGGGGATCGTGTGGATGCTCTTTGCCACCGGCACCACGGTCAGCGTGCCGGCATTGACGGGCGCCATCATGGCGATGGGTATCGCCACCGCCAACAGTATTCTCGTCGTGAGCTTCGCGCGCGAGCGGCTCCAGGCCGGCGCCGACGCAGTGAGCGCAGCGACCGAGGCGGGCTTCGGCCGGTTCCGGCCGGTGCTGATGACCGCGCTGGCGATGATCATCGGCATGGTGCCGATGGCCCTGGGCATCGGCGAGGGCAGCGAGCAGAACGCGCCGCTCGGCCGTGCGGTGATCGGCGGTCTGCTGTTCGCCACCGTTGCCACCCTGTTCTTCGTGCCCGTGGTCTTTGCCCTGATCCACGGCTACCGTACGCGCGGTCGCCCGGCGAACGGTTCCCCGACCCCGGCGCCCTTGCCCGCAGCCTGACCTGCAGCCAGTTGATTTAGGAGTTCACCATGCCAACGCCACAAAGTTACCCACCCGGTAGTCGCCCCCGTCGCCGCCGCATTCCGCGCAGCTGGTTGCTGGTGGGTCTCATGCTCATCGCGGTGGCCCTGACGATTGCGTTCGGCGTGCAGCCGCGCCTCGAAGCCCGCGATGCGCTGGCGAAGGACGCCGCCAGTCGCAGCACGATGCTCGTCTCCGTCATCCAGCCCAAGCCGGGCGATGGGGTCCGCGAAGTGCTGTTGCCGGGCAACATGAAGGCGTATTCGGACACGCCGATTTATGCGCGCACCACCGGCTACGTCAAGCGCTGGTACGCCGACATCGGCAAGCACGTGAAGGCGGGCGAACTGCTGGCCGAGATCGATACGCCCGAGATCGACGACCAGCTGCAGCAGGCGCGCGCCGATCTCGGCACCGCCGAGGCCGAATATCGCCTGGCCGAATCGACGAACGCGCGCTGGGAATCGCTGCTCAAGACCGATTCGGTATCGAAGCAGGAAGTCGACGAGCGCAGCGGCGCTTTTGCGGCGCGCAAGGCGGCGTTGGGGGCGGCGCGATTCAACGTGTCCCGCCTGCAGAAGATGCAGTCGTTCAAGAACATCTATGCGCCCTTCGAAGGCGTGATCACCGCGCGCAACATCGATGTCGGCGCGCTCGTCGACGCCGGCAACGGCGGCACCAGCCGCGAGCTGTTTCACCTGGCCTCCACGAAGCGCATGCGCGTGTACGTGAACGTGCCGCAGGCCTATGCCGCCGAAGTGGTCCCGGGGGTGGAAGCGGAACTGACCTTGACGGAATATCCGGGCAAGCGCTTCAAGGGGACCCTGGTGCGCAGCGCCCAGTCGATCGATACCGAATCGCGCACCCTGCTGGCCGAGATCGACGTGCCGAATCCGACCGGCGAACTGCTCGCGGGCGGCTATGCCGAAGTGCACCTCAAGCTGGGCAAGGCCAATCCCACGGTGCTGCTGCCGGTCAACGCCCTGTTGTTCCGCCCGGAAGGCATCATGGTCGCGGTGGTGAAACCCGACCAGCGCACGGCGATGGTGAAGGTGGAGCTTGGCCGTGATTTCGGTACCGAGGTCGAAGTGGTCTCAGGCCTGAGCGGCAACGATCCGATCATCATCAACCCTTCCGATTCGATGATCTCGGGCATCGAGGTGCGCGTGGTGAAGGACGAGGCCGCCCCCAAGAAGGCGAAGGGTTGAGCGCGATGGAGCGAGCGCAACCGTCGCCTGTCGCCGCCGCCCGCGCGCCGGGCCTGGCGGCCCTGGTCGCGGCCCTGGTGCTGGCCGTGCCGCTCGCCGCGTGCAAACTCGGGCCGGACTACGTGCGCCCGACGGTCGAGACGCCGCCGGAATTCAGGGAAGCCCTGGCCTCCGGGCAATGGAAGGTCGCCGATCCTGCCGACCGTACCGAACGCGGCAACTGGTGGTCGCAGTACGGCGATGCGCAGCTCGACGAACTCGAGCAGCGGCTCGACACCGCCAACCAGGACATCGTCACCGCCGACTCGCGCTTCCGCCAGGCACGCGCGCTCGCGCAGGGCGCGCGTGCGAGCTACCTGCCGACGGTCAACGCCGACGCTTCGGTCAGCCGGCTGCGCCGCTCACCGAATGCCTACAACAACACCAGCCGCATCGGCACTTCCGTCAACGACCTGTCGCTCGGACTCGACGTGACCTGGGAGGCGGACATCTGGGGTCGCGTGCGCCGCTCGGTCGAATCGCGCGAGGCCACCGCGCAGGCCTTTGCCGCGGACCTCGCGAACCTGCGCCTGAGCCTCCAGGCGGAACTCGCGATCGACTACTTCCTGCTGCGCAGCCTCGACGCCGAGCGCGACCTGCTCGAGCGCACTCTGGTTGCATATCGCAAGTCGCTGGAACTCACGACGCACCGCTACGAGGGTGGGATCGCATCGCAGGCCGACGTGTCCCAGGCGGAAACGCAACTCAACGTCACCCTGGCGCAGGCGCACGATCTCGGCGTGCAGCGGGCCGAACTCGAGCACGCGATCGCCGTGCTGGTGGGCGAGGCGCCCGCGAAGTTCGCGCTCGCCGTCGCGCCGTTCGATCCGGTGGTGCCGGACATTCCCGGCCTGCTGCCGTCGGCACTGCTGGAACGCCGGCCCGACATCGCGTTCGCGGAACGCCAGGTGGCTTCCGCCAATGCGCAGATCGGCGTCGCCAAGGCCGCCTACTACCCGAGCTTGACCTTGGGCGCGGCCGGCGGCTTCCAGAGCACCGAAGGGTCGAACCTGTTGTCGCTGCCGAGCCGGTTCTGGTCGCTCGGCCCGGCGGCCATGATGACCCTGTTCGACGGCGGACGGCGCAAGGCGCTCAACGACCAGGCCCAGGCCGCCTACGATGGATCGGTGTCGAGCTACCGCCAGACGGTGCTGGTGGCGTTCGCCGACGTGGAGGACAACCTGGCCGCGTTGCGGGTGCTCGCGGAGGAAGCCGGACTGCAGGATCGCGCCGTCGATTCGTCGCGCCGCTCGTTGCACCATACGACGCTGCGCTACGAAGGCGGGGCAGTCAGCTATCTCGACGTGGCCGTTTCGCAATCCATCGCGCTGACGATCGAGCGCACCGCGGTGGACATCGCCCGCCGGCGCAAGATCGCGAGCATCCGCCTGATCAAGGCGGTGGGCGGCGACTGGAAAGCGACGGACCTCCCGACCGACCAGGACCTGAGGGCGGTCCGGACTTCGGCCGCGCACTGAACCCCCGGGCCGCCGGCAGCCACGCGCGGGTGGGCCGGCTCCGCCCCGGGCCGTTATGTCTTGCGGCCGTAGTTCAGGAGGCCCGTCGAGCCCTTCGGCGGATGCGCGCGCAGCGCAGCCTCGACCGGCTCGGTGCCCCAGCCCGGACGCTCGGGCATGACCAGATGTCCGTCGACGATGTCGGGCACGTGCGTGAAGAGTTCGTGGTCCCACGCGATGCGGTCGATGTCGGTCTCCATGATGCGCAGGTTCGGCACGGCTGCGGCGAAGTGCGCGTTCATCATCGTGCACAGGTGGCCATAGAAATTGTGGGGCGCGACGTTGACTTCGAACGCGTCGGCTGCCGCGGCGATCTTCATCGATTGCCAGGCGCCGTTCCAGGGAACGTCGACGATGGCGACGTCCATCGACTGCGCGCGCAGGTAGGGGAGGAACTGGGCCACGCCCAGCAGCGTTTCGCATGAACTGATCGGGTGCGGACTGTGCTGCCGGATGTAGGCCAGCGCTTCCGGATTGCGGGTGTCGATCTCGATCCAGAACAGATCGAGATCGGCGATGGCGCGCAGGATCTCGAGGTAGCCTTCGGTGCGCGCATTGAAGTTCAGATCCAGCAGGATGTCGATGTCCGGACCGGCGCCCGCGCGCAGCGCTTCGAGGTGCCGCCGCAGGTTGCGCGTGACGTTGCGTTCCACGTTGCGCTCCGGCGTCGCGGGGACGCCGAAACCGGGCCGCCAGCCGGTCGCATTCCGGCCGTCCGCGTCGTAGCTGAAGATGTTGGTCTTGAGTGCGGTGAAGCCCTTTTCGCGCACCTCGCGGCCGAGCGCCTCGACCCCCGCGAGATCGGTGATGGCCGGGCCGTACCAGGTCGGATGATTGATGCGCCAGGTCGCGCAGTGCGACCAGTAGAGCCGGATACGGTCGCGAAAGAGCCCGCCGAGCAGTTCGTACACCGGCACGCCCAGAGCCTTGGCCTTGGCGTCGAGCATCGCATTCTCGATCGCGGCCAGGCCCAGCGCCACGATGCCGCCCGCGGCCGGGCGGGTGGCGCTGTACAGGTCGGCGTGACAACGCTCGTGGGCGAAGGGCGACTGGCCGATCACGCGCGGCGCGAGCCGCGCGATGACCGCGCTCACGCCCGGCGCGCCGAAGCCTTCGTCGTATTCGCTCCAGCCGACGATGCCGGTGTCGGTCGTGATCTTGGTGAAGTGGTAGTTGCGCCAGCCCGCGTCGCAGGAAAGCAGTTCGACAGTCTCGATCTTCATGGGGCCTCCGTTGTCGTTTGCCCCGAGTGTCCCGCGGAGTCCGGTGGTTGCACAATGCCCCGCAGCGGGCTCAGGCGTCGCCTCATGGGGTCAGCGACGAACTCCAGGCGGGCCGCGTTCACTGAAAGTACACTGTGACCCGGCATTCGACCGAAGGCCCCGGGCATCCCCGCCGGCGGCGATCGGGACGACACTCACCATAAGGGCGAACGGCGCCGGCTCGCCCCACGACAGGAGACGACCATGGCCTTCGCACACGATCCGCTGGGTAACCGGCTGCCCATCAAGCTCGACACCACGACCAACGGCGAATTCTGCCCGGTGCCGCTCGATCCGGTCCATCGCGAAGCGAACCATCGCGCGTTCGAGGCGGCGGGTGCCAACGCGAGGCGGCTGGGGCTGGGTCGGCGCGGTTTCCTGGTCTCCGCATGCGGGGCGGCGACGACGCTGCTCGCCATGAACACGGCCTACGCGCGCCAGGGTCGCACCGGCGGGTTCTTCGACGTGCCCACGGAAGCGGGGCTCGACCTGCAGCTCGCCCGCGCCACGGTCGACGGCAACGAGTTCATCTTCGACGTCCAGGGCCATTTCGTGAATCCGACGGGCGCGTGGATCCGCCGGCTGCCCGAAAGTGCGACGCCGCTGCGGCAGATGCCCAAGACCAACGCCTGCGTGGCAGGGCAGGGCACCGGCCGCCTCGACTACCTCAAGTGCCTCGACGGCGACGAATTCGTCAAGGACGTGTTCATGGATTCCGACACCGACCTGATGGTGCTGTCGTTCGTGCCGTCGTCGCGCGAAGGCGAACCGCTCACGATGCAGGAAGCCGAGGCCACGGCGCGCATCGTCGAGCGGCTCGAAGGCACGCATCGGCTCTACATCCATGGCCGGGTCAATCCGAACCAGCCGGGCGACCTGGAAGGCATGGACGAGCTGGCGGCGCGCCACCAGGTCGCGGCCTGGAAGACCTACACCCAGTGGGGTCCGGACGGGAACGGCTTCTTTCTCGACGACGCCCCGGGTGTCGCGATGATCGAGAACGCGCGCAAGCTCGGCATCCGCAACGTCGCCGTACACAAGGGCCTGCCGTTCGGCCCGCGTTCGTACGAGCATTCGACCTGCGTGGACATCGGCCGCGTGGCGAAGCGCTTTCCCGACGTGAACTTCCTCATCTACCACTCGGGCTTCGTCACCACCGCCAAGGAAGGGCCGCATGATCCGTCCCGGCCTGACGGCGTCGACCAGCTCGTCACCAGCCTGCAACAGAACGGCGTTGCGCCGGGCTCGAACGTGTTTGCGGAGCTGGGGTCCACCTGGCGCTTCGCCATGCGCGATCCGGACACCGCAGCGCACACGCTCGGCAAGCTGCTCAGGGCGTGCGGCGAGAACAACGTGCTGTGGGGCACGGATTCGATCTGGTACGGCTCGCCGCAGGACCAGATCCAGGCCTTCCGGACCTTCCAGATTTCCCCCGAATACCGCGACCGGTACGGCTATCCCGAGATCACGCCGGCGCTGCGGGCCAAGATCTTCGGGCTCAATGCGCTGAAGATCTATCCCGTCCCCGCGGACGTGTTGCAGGAGCACGTGAAGGGCGACAAGGTCGCGCTCGCGCGCGCCGAGTACCGCGAGGAACGTCCCGATCCGACCTTTCTCACGCACGGGCCGAAGACCCGGCGGGAGTTCCTGAACCTCAAGGCCTGGGGCGGATAGCGGCGTCGGATGATCGTCGGGTCATCCGGTCGATTCCGGCACTACCGCGGGACGATGACCAGACCGTGACCCGCCCCCTGCAGGCGAGGGGGCGGGTCACGGAGTGACGTCGTCGTCACCATCGGGTGAATCCGGTTCAATGCCGCCGCGCCGCGCGACGCACACCCCAGCCGATCATTCCCAGGCCCAGCGCCATCAGCGCGTAGGTCTCGGGTTCCGGCACCGGGAGCGTCTCGAACGTGATGCGATAGATCTCGGAATCCGCCGCGAGCTGGCTGTTGAAGGTGTAGCCGGCCCCCGTGGTCAGTCCGTTGAACGCGGCCAGTTCGGCGAAGTTGAATGCGACCACGGAGTTCTGGTTGGCGCGCAGGTCGTTGTTGCCGACGAAGGCCGCGGCGGCGGGATCGTAGACCTCCGAGCCTGCGTCCCAGACGTTGCGCGCGCGCTGGACGATCGACGTGATCGCCAGATTGCCGCTTGCATCGAACAGATGGAACGCCGTGGGATTATCGTTGCCGATGAAGAAGTCGTTGCTCGGCACCACCATTGCGGCGAAGGAGAAATACGGATTGACGCTCGTATCCACCGAGAAGGTGGCGCTCGCCGTGGCGCCGGGGAGCAACGGGCCGGACGGCGGCAGCACCGAGCCCGGCGTTGCCGTCGGGTCGGCCGCCTGCAGCGCCGGGAACCAGGCCGAGCCGCTACCGCCCTCGGCCACCGAGATGATGGCCGCGGTCGGGGTATCGCCGATGTTGAAGCTGTCGAACGTGCCGTTGTGGAATGCCAGTCGCAACGGCGCGAACGCGATGCCGTCGGCCGGCACGAGGTTCTCGACCGAGACTTTCACCTGCACCTGTGCCGCGGCCGCGCCGCCGGCCAATCCGGCTGAGGCGAACAGGGCGACGAACGTGGCGGACAATCTGCGTAGCGGGGTCATGCGCATGTCTCCTGATGTTGGGTTCGATCGATGACGGGGATTCGAATCCGGCCTTGGCGGCCGGCGTCGCGAGCGTCGATGTTCCGCAGCACCGATCACGCAGTCCTCACCGATAGTTCACGGTGCCGTGAAGTCTTCGCGGCCCGGTCCTGATGAAATCCCCACTTGCCGCCATGCTGACCGACAGCTCGCACGCACCATGAAACACGACGTTCTTCTCGTGGAGGACGACAACGCGATCGCCGATGTCGTGGCGCTGCAGTTGCGCGAGGCCGGTTTCGACATCCATCGTGAAGGCGACGGCGATGCCGCCATGCGCACCATCTCAGCCCGGCGCTTCGACCTGGTGATCCTCGATCTCATGCTGCCCGGCGCGGACGGTCTCGACGTGTGCCGGCACCTGCGCGCCCAGCCCGACTACGTGCCCTTGATCATCATCAGCGCCCGCACCTCGGAGACGCATCGCATCCTCGGGCTGGAACTGGGTGCGGACGACTACCTGCCCAAGCCGTTCTCGATCCTGGAACTGGTGGCGCGGGTGCGGGCGCTGCTGCGGCGAGCGGAGAAGCTCCACGGCAATGGCGCGACGAATCCGGCGCTCCGCTTCGGCGACTACGTCCTCGATCCCTTGCGCCGGGAGCTGAAGAGCGCCGGCCGGGAGATTCCGCTGACGTTGCGCGAATTCGACCTGCTGTATTTCCTCGCGCGCCATCCCGATCAGACTTTCAGTCGCGGCGAACTGCTCAACCGCGTCTGGGGCACGCATTTCGAAGGTTACGAACACACCGTGAATTCGCACATCAACCGCCTGCGCACGAAGATCGAACGCGATCCGCAGGTCCCGCGATTGATCGAGACGGTGTGGGGGGTCGGCTACCGTTTCGGCGGCGCCGCCGCCGCAGACTGAGCATGTCCTACACCTCCAGGATCGTCGCCGCCTTCGCCCTGCTGCTGCTGGGGTTCTGCCTGCTCGTTGCGTTTCTCGGCCACCGCGTCACCATCGAGCACGAGCACGAAACGCTGCAGCGCGTATCCCACGGCCTCGCACGCCACATCGTCGAGCACTGGCCGGAGGTCACCCGTCCCGCCGCCGGCGCCATCGATCGCGCTTCGCTCGACAACGTGTTGCACATGCTGATGGTGGTGAACCCGGCCATCGACGTCTACGTGCTCGACCAGCAGGGGGAAGTCCGCGCGTATCTCGGCGACGCCAACGCGGTCCGGCGGCAGCAGGTGGACATGGACGTCGTGCGCTCGTTCTTGGGCGGCGCGCCGCTGCCGTTGCTGGGGTCGGACCCGAAGGCGCCGAACGAGCCGAAGATCTTCAGCGCCGCGATGTTTCCCGCAGAACCGGGAAGCGATGCGCCGCCGGGCTACCTGTACGTCGTGCTGAACGGGCAGGCGCGGGTCGAGGCGGAAAGCAGCGTGGGATCGCAGCGGCTGTGGCGCTCGACCGCGCTGGTCGTGGGTGTCGGTCTGCTCTTGACGTTCGTCATCGGCGCGCTGACGTTCCGCTCGATCACGCGGCCCCTGCATCTGCTTGCGGCACGCATGCGGAGCTACCAGGTCGGCGGCAGTGCGCCGCCCGACGCCGCGCGTGCCCCGTTCGCATCCGGCGACGAAGTGGCCGCCATCGAGCGCTCGTTCGAGAGCATGGCGACCCGGATCGAGGATCAGGTTCGGGAGCAGGCCCGACAGCAGACCGCGCACAGCGATGTCGTCGCGAACGTGGCGCACGATCTGCAGACGCCGCTCACCGCGCTGCACGGCTACCTGGAGACCTTGTCCCAGCGCGGTGCGACCCTCGCCCGCGAAGAAGAGGCGCGCTATCTCGCCGCAGCGCTGGCCCAGAGCGACAAGGTGCGGCGGCTGACGCAGCAGCTGTTCGAACTCGCGCGCCTGCAATCCACCGACCATGTGCTGCAGCGCGACCGCTTCAGCCTCGACGAACTCGTGCACGACACGGTCCAGAAGTTCGAGCTGTCGGCGCGACCCGCGCCGGTGAAACTGCAGGGGCCGGCTCCCGGTCGGATCGAGATGGAAGGCGACCTGCAGCTCATCGACCGCGCGTTGACGAACCTGATCGACAACGCCATCCGGCACGGGGGTGGGATTGCTCCCGTGCGGGTCAGCCTGCAACAGCGCGGCCGGGGCGTGGCGGTGCTGGTCGAAGACGACGGGCCCGGACTGCCCGCCGAACTGTCGCGTCGCCTCGACGCGCAGCAGCCGGTGCGCCATCCGCTGCCGGAGCGCCCGGGCGGGGGTCTCGGCGGGCTCGGACTCGCCATCGCGCAGCGCATCGCCTGGTTGCACGGGGGCAGCCTGCGAACGTTGCCCGTTTCGAAGCGCGGCACACGTTTGTGCCTCGCATTGCCGCTGGACTACCGGCCGGTCGATCGCAAGGAACCGCCGTTCAGCGATGCCCGCGCTGCAACGAACCTTGCGGCTCGTGCGGTGGATCAGCGCCCGGTGCTATCTCCGTCGGTGCCGGGGCCGGTATCGCGCAGCACCTCGCCTTCGTAGACCTGGCCCCGTACCCGGGCCGCCGGCCAACCCGTGGGCTGCTGCTCGCGCAGGGTCTTGCGCAACGCACGCGTGCGCCACCAGACGTAACCGCCGACGACCAGCGCGCCGGTCAGGAGCACCGCCAGCAGCACGAGCGAGAAGACGAAGGCCGCGACCAGCGCGGCGGTTCCCAGCACGACGGCGACCACCTTGCCGAGCAGGCTCGTCGGCCCTGACACGCGGTACTGCGCCGCATTACCCGTCGATCCGGGACGTTCGGTGTTCATTGGCATCGGTCGGCTCTCCTCTTCATTGGTGCGGCGCTCGCCTGCACGAACATCGTGAGCCGTGCGCGCGGCTGTCGTTGGTTTGAGATACGACCGGACAGAACAGTTCAGAAAATAATCCTGTCCGGGTCCCGGCAAGGCCCTCGCCAGCAGGGTGCAGTATGGATTGGAGAGGTCAGCCTCGATAGTGTCTTCGCCCGCACGGCGCAGCGTGGAATGGACGGTCCGGCATCGGCAATGTCCTCGTACGTAAGGCGCAACAGCGAGTGGGCGGTCCGGCGACGGCAATGTCTCGAAAGGGCGGGGGAGGGTTAGGGTGGGGGCCGGCGGAGCCGCCAAGCCCCGCCCCACACTACGATCCCTCACACCATTGCGCCCCTCTGCGGTTCAGATCCATCGCACTCACAATCAATCGGGAACCGTGCCCGCAACATTCCGACGTACGCTTGCCTCTCTCCGACCCGGCTCACGATCATGTGCCTATCGACCGCCCGCCATCCCCGTTCGACCGCGATCTCCGCCATCGAGATCAACGATCACCTCACCGCGTTCTACCTCGGCCGCGATCCGACCATTCCGCGCATCGCGGCCGAATGGAACTGGGTGGACGATGGGGCGATGAAGCTCGGCATCGCCACCTATGCGATCCACAAAGGCGACCACGCCATCGTGTACGACTCGTTCACGTGCAACGAGCAGGCGCAGTGGGTGCGGAACTACCTGAAATGCCGGGGTGTGAAACACTTCACGCTCGTGTTGAGCCACTGGCATCCCGATCACGTGGGGGGCAACGAGGTCTATGCGGACAGCCCCATCGTCGCGCCCGATATCGGCCGCTACCTGTTCGAGACCTTGAAGCACAAGATCGAAAGTGGCACCGCCCTGGGCCCGCCCGGCATCAAGCCGCTGATCCTGCCGAACTTCGCGTTCCACCGGCGGATGGATCTGTATCTGGACGATCTCAGGATCGAACTGCACAACATCGACATCCACAGTCCCGACAGCCTGGTGCTCCTGATCCCGTCGGACGAAATCCTGCTCGCCGGCGACACGCTCGAGGACTCGATCACCTTCATGGTCGAATTCGGCGATCTGCCAGCGCATGTGTACAACCTGGGCTACATGCGGACGATGCCATTCGAGCGCATCTATCCGAATCACGGCGATCCCGAAGTGATTCGCGGCGGCGGCTACGGGAAGACCTTGATCGACGCGACGATCGACTACATCAAGAAGATGCTGGCGCGCGCACACGACCAGGACTATCTGGACGGCACGCTGGAGGACTACATCGGCGACTCGGTTGCCCGCAAGTGGATCAGCCTCTACGAGCCCTATCGGGACGTGCACCGGGACAACCTGAAAGGCGTGCGCGAACACTTCCTGGCCGGGACGCTGCCGGCGACGACGTAGCGGGCTTCACCTCACCCCGCACCTGCCCGTGGATTCCGTGCCGGCCGGCGATCATCCGGCGCAAGCGGCACCCGCATCCCTGCCAAAGAGGCCGCGCCCCGAGGTCCGGAAGCTCGGCTCAGGCAGCGAGGAACTCGATGCCGTATTTCACCGCGACGCGCTTGGCTTCATCCGACGCCGGCCGCGTTGGACTGCCCGTGTCGAGCATCGAGACTTCGGCGATCATCGCGTCGAAGATACCTCCGGGCGAGCTTATGATGATCTGACGACCCGTTTCGGGCCCGGTGCACACGAAACCGTGTGCCGTTCCGCGTGGAACGAATACGACGTCTCCAGGGCCCAGCTTCAACAAATTGCCGTCCAGGCGAAAATCGTAGTGCCCTTCGCAGATGATGAAGGTCTCGTCGTAGGTCGGATGCCGGTGGTAGCCGGCGCCGGATTCGGGGGGTTCGATCGCCTCGCATACGGTGTATGCGTTCCAGTTCTCGCCGGCGGTCGTGGTGAATCTCATCGTCATCCGACCGAGCTTGAACGTCGTGCCTTCGTCTGGCGAAAAGTGCTCTGGTTGCATTGCATTCGACACGCTGCTCTCCGATGCGTCTGGACACTGCTGCGCTTGTTGTAGTGCCCGCGTCGCTTCGACGAACCGGGAAGCGCGGATCCGGCCAATCGTGCGTATGCCCCCTCAGTTCCAACGGGGCTGCAGGAGCAGGAGAAGTAGCACAAGGAGGCCGCCAAGGAAACCCGGAACGGCAACGATGCCCAGAACCGCTATCGCTACCCCGATTTTGCCGCGGCTCCGAAGCGCGTGCCCCGCCCAGGGAACAGCAACCACGACTCCCAGGAGCGCGAGCCAAAGCGCCATGTTGAAGGAAGAAACGGAACCATCTCCCAATCCGATCGCGAAGAACACAAACGCGATTGCCGCTACGATCAGCGAGCACGCGAAAAATGACCGGTAGACGATGGTGGAGGACACGATGAGCAGGTTGGGCAGTAGCGATCGGTCGCTCATTGCGCAGGTATGCAGGTATGCAGGCCCTTTGCTTCCGTGCCCACCTTACTCGCTAACTGACTAAGCGTTGCTTCTCACGCCGCCTTTGTCACGACATATGCATACAAGTTGTACCCCCCCACCAACCCGATCGGATCCTCGCTGACGAACCTCGAGGTCCTCGGGTTGTAATACCGCGCCCGGTAGTACATCAATCCGGTCCCGTCCTCCTCCCGTCCGGTGTAGCGGAACGCCGTGTTGTCCGTTCCCGATGGCGTGGCGGCGCCGTAGGGCTCGTAGATGTACAGCGCGGTCAGCGCCCCGCCCGGACTCACCAGGTTCAGGGTCGAGCCCAGCGCATCGGGCAGGAAGCTGAGCGTCACCCCGCCCTGGGTTCGCGCATAGCGCTCGTCGAGCCCCAATGCGTTTAACGGCGTGCTCACGATGCTGCTCCATGGCCGTCGTTGAGTCATCGAGAGCCGACGGATCATCTTGGCACCGACCTTCCCGCGCCAAGCCCGATGCGCCTCTGACGGTTCAGCATGACCCCGAGGAAAACGAGCCCCACGGCAAGCAGCGCGAAATTCCGAGGCTCCGGTACAGGGGTGAGCAGGAACAACGATTGCGGAGGGAAGGGCGCCTATCAGAACGTTGCGCGCCGTCGACCCCTGGTGCGGGTCTTGCGCAGCTAACGGAGCGCTCAAGTTACAGCGTTAGCTGCCGTTACCTGGACGTAAGCCTGACATCCACGCCGGAACGACGACGCCGCGGCGCCTTGTCCTACGTCCGCAGACCGCCGATTCCAAACCGCGGTCATTCCTCAATCGTACCCATTGAAATCCCGGTCAAACGAGCGGGCAGGAGACGTTTATGAAACTCTCAGCAGTAGTTTTCCTCCTTGCGACGTGGGGCTTGGCAGGCTACGCCATTGCTCAGGACGGCCATGTGGCGCTGATAAAAAGCGTCTCGGGGAGCGTGAAAGTCGTACGCAACAATGTCGACCTTCCCGCCACTGCCGGAATGTCCTTGCGGGTTGCCGATCGTGTCGTATCCAAGGCAGGCGCGTCGGGTGGGATCGTGTTCAAGGACGGCACTTTGCTCACGATCGGTGCCGGTACCGATATCGCGATTCGCGACTACGTGTTCGAGCCGAAGGATTCAAACTATGCATTCTCCGTGTACCTGGCGATGGGCACGGCGATCTACTCGTCCGGCAGGATCGGGAAGCTCGCTCCAGAAACGGTCAGCGTGAGCACGCCGAGTTCCACGGTCGGTGTGCGCGGTACCCGATTCATCGTGAGGGCCGAGTAGGGCCGCTGGCCATGAGAACCGCGGCGGCTTTACTCGTCTTGAGCGCGACGGTTGCATTCCTGGGTGGCTGTGCGTCGGTGGCAACCGCCCCGGTAACGCCGGTGGATACGCGCAGAACCACCGTCGTCTTGTTGCCCGATGAAGACGGGCACGTGGGGGCCGTTTCCGTCACGACGCGGGACGGATCCCAGAAAGTCGACGCGGCATATCAATACACGACTGTGGAGGGGGATCGCGCGCGCCCTTCGGCATTGCAGTCGATGGGCCAGGAACAGGTAAGCGCGACGTTCGAGGACGTTCTCAAAGCGCAACCGCCGAAACCAAAGAGTTTCGTCTTGTACTTCGTCCTTGATGGAACCGCGCTAGCCGAGGAATCCGCTGCCAAGCTGCCGGAGGTGCTGGCCGCCGTGCGCGAACGCATTCCGACGGAGGTGACCATCTTCGGCCATACGGATCGACTGGGTTCGGAAGGAAGAAATCTGAAACTCTCAGCCCAAAGAGCTCACGCCGTCGCCAGGATGTTGCGGCAACGCGCACCGGATCTTGGCACGATCGAGGTTCAGTACTTCGGTTCCAAGGTACCGCTGTTTCCCGCGGCGCGGGACGTGCCGGAACCCCGGAACCGGCGCGTGGAAATTCAGATTCTGTAGCGCCGAGCAAACGCATGTACGGCGTGAAGCATGCATACCGGCTCACCGGTAGAGCGGCGTTCGGGATGTTGCTGAGCGGGCTCGCCCTCGCGGTCCTGGTTGGAGTCTTCGAGTACCGGCAATGGCCCGGAATAGCCTGGCTCGATCGATTTTTCCTCGATTCCTTCGTCACGTTCACGGCATCAGAGCAGCCGGCGCGGAGCACGGTGGTCGTCGACATCGATGAACTGAGCCTTTCCGCAGTCGGCCAATGGCCATGGCCACGCTATCGAATGGGCGCATTGCTGCAAGCGATTGCTGCCGCCAAACCGGCTTCTATCGGAATCGACGTCCTGTTTTCTGAACCCGACCGCGCTTCTCTCATCAACGTCCGCCAGGCATTCAAGCGCGATTTCGGCGTGGACCTGGCATTCACCGGCGTGCCGGCAGGATTGCAGGACAATGACGGATACTTCGGTCATGTGATGGCCCAAACCGATGCCGTCGGAGCGAAGTATTTCTACTTCGATCATTCGACGCCGTCCGAAACGTCGCCTGTGCCCACACTACAGGTGGGAGGCCGGACGGACCTGCTGTCACTCGCCGAGGCAACGGGCGTGTTGATCAATACGCAAAAGATTGTGTCGCAGACACGATCCAGCGGATTCATCAACAACAGAATCGACGACGACGGACGGCTGCGCTACCTGCCGCTGTTGATTCGCCACAACGGGGTGGTGCATGCGCATCTGGCGCTCGTCACCACGATGAAGGCTCTGAACATAACGTCCGCCTCCGTCGAGTGGGACAGAAGCGGACCCTACATCCAGGCCGGAAGCCACAGAATTCCGATCGATGAGAACGGCTATGCGGTCTTGCGCTTCAATGGCAAGCCCGGACTGTATCCCTCTGTATCGGCGATGAGCATCCTGAACGGCTCGTTCAGCGAGGCCGACATTCGCGGGAAGATCGTATTCATCGGCTCTTCGGCCGCGGGCCTGAGCGATTTGCACAACACCGTCTTTGATTCCCGCTTTCCGGGTTTGAAGATCCAGGCTGTGACCGCCGAGAACATCGTCACCGACCAGTTGGTCCGCGTACCGGACTGGGCCGGCGTGGCGATTCTCATTGAGTGCATGGTTTCGGGAGCACTCATGGCGCTCCTGTATATCAAGGTGGGCGGAGCTTCGCGGATGTTGTTCGGGAGCATTGCCGTAGGCGCCATCCCACTGCTGATCTCGGCATCGCTTTTCGGATCCGAAGCCATGTTCTTCTCACCAGGCGCTCCGCTGATCGTGACCGCGGTTCTCTTCGCGGCATTTTCCGTGACCCGGTTTGCCATAGGGCAAAGACAGGCCACCGTCTGGGCCAAACGGCTCGAGAATGCCCGGCAGGTCACCATGGAATCGATGGCCGCCGTGGCGGAGACGAGGGACCCCGAGACCGGTGCCCACATCAAGCGAACCCAGTACTACGTGAAGACCATCGCCGAGCAACTGCAGCGCATGGGCCAGTACCGGGACATATTGACGCGCGAGTACATCGATCTCCTGTTCATATCCGCCCCCCTGCACGACATCGGCAAGGTCGGCGTGCCGGACGAAATCCTGCTGAAGCCTGGGAAGCTGACGGACGAAGAGTTCGTGCTCATGAAGCGCCATGCCGAGTACGGCAAAAGCATCCTTGTCAATTCATCCCGACTGATCGAGGGAGACGATTTCCTGATCATTGCAGGTGAAATCGCGGCCACCCATCATGAAAAATGGGACGGCACGGGTTACCCCCTCGGTCTGAAAGGTCAAGACATACCGCTGTCGGGACGAATCATGGCCGTGGCGGACATCTACGACGCCCTCATCAGTCGACGCTGCTACAAGGAACCGTTTCCCCACCAAACAGCGACGGCAATGATGCGGAAACTGGACGGCAGGACCTTCGATCCCGTAGTGCTCGAGGCATTCTTCCACGCCGAGCATACCGTCCTGGAAATCGCGGCCAAGTACGCGGATTGACGCGGCGCTCGTCTTTCGGGCGACAGATGGGTTCGGGACAGGTGAAGCGCGTCACCCCCCTTTCAAATGCCAGGCCTTGGTCCGCGTGAACGTCTCGATGCCGTACGTCGACAAGGTCAGGCCCACTCCCGAGTGCCCAACGCCTGACCACGGCAGCCGCGGGCTCACGCGATCGCAGCAGTTCCAGTACACGGACCCCGCGTTGACCTGAGCGAGCAGTCGTTGCGCGCGCGCTTCGTCTTTTGTGTACACGCCAGCGGTGAGGCCGTAGCGCGTGTCGTTCATCAGTTTCACGGCTTCGGCATCGCCGGAGACCTTTTGAATTCCGATGATCGGCCCGAAGCTTTCTTCGCGCATCAAGGCCATCGTGTGGTCCACGTTCGCGAACACGGTCGGCTCGAACCAGTTGCCCATCCGCTGAATGCGCTTGCCGCCGGTGAGCAGCATCGCGCCTTTTGCCATTGCGTCGGCCACCTGTTGTTCCAGTACCCCGATCTGCGGTGCACGTGTCAGCGGCCCGATGTAGCTGGCGGGCTCGGTCGGGTTGCCCGTCGTGAAGCCTTTGACTTCCTTCACGAAGGCTTCGACGAAGGCGTCGTGGATCTTTTCGTGCACATAGATGCGCTCGACGGAACAGCAGCTCTGGCCGGTGTTGTACATCGCGCCGTCAGCCAGCGAACTCACCGCCGCTGCGATGTCCACGTCTTCGCACACGTAGGTCGGGTCCTTGCCGCCCAGTTCCAGTTGCAGCTTGAGCATCCGGCCCGCGACCGCTGCGGCGATGTTCTTGCCGGTGGCGTATGAGCCGGTGAAGAACACGCCGTCGACGGATTGTTCCAGCAACGCAGCGCCGACAGCGCCGCCGCCCACCGCCACGGTGAAGATATCCGTGGGGATTCCCGCCTGATGTATCAGGCGGGCGATCTCGAGGCCGGTCAGCGTCGCGAACTCGGACGGCTTGTACAGCACCGCATTGCCGGAGAGCAGCGCCGGGACGAAAACGTTGGCGCCCACGAACCACGGGTAGTTCCAGGCGGAGATGTTCGCGACGACACCGAGCGGGATGTGCGAGATGCGCTCGCGTATTCCGCCATCGTCGAATACCGTCCTGTCTGCGAGGGTCGCTTCGGTGCTGTCGACGAAGAAGTCGATGCGGCCGAGCAGGGTATTGAGTTCGTTCTTCGACTGCTGGAGCGGTTTGCCCACTTCGGACGTTTCGATGGCCGCGAGCCGATCGACATCGCGCACGACACCGGCGCGAAAGATACCGATCGCCAGGAGCTTGTCGGCCAGCGGCACGTCGGCCCAGGCGGGTTGCGCTGCGCGAGCGGCCGCGTATTTGGCGGCGACACTGGTGGCAGTGTCTTCGGGCAATTCGGTGATCAGGCTGCCGTCGGCAGGGTTGATGATCTTCAGCATGGCGATCGGACTTTCGATGTCGGGTCGGACAAACGACTGCATTGCGGCGCGGCAGACAAGACCATGCACCACCGCGCGGGCAGCCGATGCAACGCAGCGATTCGGCTTGTCCGCGCTCCCGCCTTGCATCGTGTGATGGTCGTCATCACAGGGCCTGTTCGAAGAACTGCACGAAGTCGGCGTGGGTACAGGGCCGCGGGTTGGTCTGGTGGCAGATGTCCTGCTCCGCGACGGCGACGAGCCGCGGGATCTGTTCACGCGTCACGTTCAGAGCGGACAGCGCAGCAGGAATGCCGATAGTTGCCTTGAAGCTCCTGAGCCATGGCACGAAGGCCTCGGGACTGCCGGCCCCGACCACGTGCGCCATTTCCGCGAACTTGTCGCGAGCGACCTCGAGATTGAACGTCATGACCGGCTCGATCATCAGCGCGTTGGCGAGCCCGTGGTGCAGGTCCGCCACCGTGGACAGCGCGTGAGCGCAGGCGTGCACGGCGCCGAGGTCCTTCTGGAAAGCCACGGCGCCCATCATCGACGCCATCATCATGTCGCTGCGTGCCTCGAGATTGCCGGGCTCCCGCACCGCGATGGGCAGCGCGCGCGCCGCGATGCGGATGCCTTCGAGCGCGATCCCGTCGCACATCGGGTGATACGACTGGCACAGGTACGACTCGATGTTGTGCGTCATCGCATCCATTCCGGTGGCGGCCGTGACGCCGGCGGGCAAGGCGAGCGTGAGTTCGGGATCGGCGAAAACGGCCTTCGCCAGCAGCTTCGGCGAGAACACGATGCGCTTCAGGTGGGTGTCGTCCTCGGACACGACGCTGGACCGCCCGACTTCGGAGCCGGTGCCGCTGGTGGTCGGGAGCGCGACGAAGTAGGGCAGGTCACGGTCGATGGAGCGCACCGACGGATGATCCCAGACGTACCCCATCACGTCGCCGTCGTGCGTCGTCATGAGCGCAACGACCTTGGCGACGTCGAGGCCCGCGCCGCCCCCGAAGCCGATGACGCAATCGGCGCGATGGGCCCGCGCGGCTGCGGCGCCCGCCATCACCTGCGCGCGCGTCGGGTTGCCGTGCACGCCGTCGAACAGCCCGACAGCGAGCCCGGCACCCAGGCCAGCGCGGAATTCCGCCAGCACCGGCAGCGCCGCGAGGCCTTTGTCGGTGACGATGATCGGGCGTTTCACGCCGACCGCGCGCAGGTGATCGCCGACGAGTCTGCGCGCGCCCGCACCGAAATGGATCGTGGTCGGAAAACCGAATCGGGTGATGGTCATGGGGACGGGAACCTGGAAATTGCGGGTTTGCTCGCGCGAGCCAATGCTCGTTGGAGCGGATCGGGGAGCCCGCAGCGGATGCGCAGGCGTGGCGGCATGAGATGGGACGTGCAGGTCAAGGTCTTCAGATGATCTCGAAGTAGCGCTTCAGTTCCCAGTCGGTCACGGCGTCCTGCCATTGGCGCGATTCCCAATCGCGGGTCAACGCGAAATGTTCGACGAAATCGTCACCGAGCCAGTCGCGCGCAACCTTCGAACGACGGAAGATCTCGGTGGTCGCCGCGAGCGACCGCGGCGCGCGCGGGATCTTCTCGGCGCCTTCGTTGGTGCCGCGGATCGCCGGCGCGGTGAGTTTCAAGCCTTTCTCGACGCCATCCAGTCCGGCGGCCACCAGAGCGGCGACCGCGAGATAGGGATTGATGTCCGCGCCCGGGCAGCGGGTTTCCAGGCGCGTCGATTCCGGCGACCCCGGAATCACGCGGAAGCTCGCGGTCCGGTTGTCCACGCCCCACGTCGGCTTGACCGGCGCCCAGAAGCCGTCCACCAGCCGCTTGTAGCTGTTGACCGTGGGCCAGAACATCGGCGCGAATTCCATGGCGGCAGCGACCTGTCCCGCGAGATAGCTCTCGAACACCTTGCTCATCGCATGCCGCCCCTTGGCGTCGTGGAACACGTTCTTCGTGCCGTCCGACAGGCTCTGGTGCACGTGACCGCTGCAACCCGGATAGTCCTGGCTCCATTTCGCCATGAAGCTCGGCATGATGCCGAAGCGCGCCGCGATCTCCTTGGTCCCGGTCTTGAACAGCACGGCGCGATCCGCCGCCTCCAGCGCCTCGGAGAACACCAGCGCCGCTTCATAGACCCCGGGGCCTGTTTCGGTGTGGAGACCTTCGATCGGCACCCGGAACGCCGCCATCTGGTCCTGCAGCGCGTTGAAGTAGTCGTGCGAATGGTTCGCCCGCAGCAGCGAATAGCCGAACATGCCCGGCGTGATCGGCGTCGGGCCGATACCCTTCTTCGCCGCCCAGCTCTGCGGCGTCTCGGTGAAGTTGAACCACTCGAACTCCAGCCCGCACATGGCCTGGAAGCCGAGCTTCTCCGCGCGCCTCAGCACGCGCTTCAACGTCTGTCGCGGGCACACCGGATGCGGCGAACCGTCGGCGTTGACGAAATCACCGAGGAAGAACGGGACGCCGTTGTCCCAGGGCACCTGGCGCACGGTATCGAGATCGAGCCGCACCATCGCGTCGGGAAAGCCCTTGTGCCAGCCCGTGGCGACGGTGTTGTCGTAGCACACGTCGTGCATGTCCCAGCCCAGCACGACGTCGCAGAAACCGAAGCCGCCGTCCACCGCGCTGGCGAACTTGTCGCGGTGCAGGTACTTGCCGCGCAGGATGCCGTCGATGTCGCTGACCGCGACCTTGACCTTGCCGCTGCCGGAGCGGGCGACGAGGTCGAGGGCGGGATGGTGCTTCGCCTTCGCGGGGGCTTTCACGGTCTTTCCGGCACGTGCCATGGAGGGTCTCCGGTCGCTCGTCGAATAGCCCGAGTCTGCCTCAAGCGCGCCGCGCACGCCAAGGCCCGATACTGCGCACCGTCGGCTGGCACGGTCGATCATCCGGCGGCGCACCGGAGGGTTTCGTCGCCTCGTGCCATGGGCCAAGGACCTACCCGCTGCGGCGCGGGCTCAGGAACGAATCCGCTCGACGCATTCGACGACGAGGTGGTCGGCGCCGTCGAGGCTGCCTGCTTCGAGCGGCACGCAGATGCGGCGTTCCGGCGCCACGCGTTGGTCCTGCCCCCACAGCTCGTGCTTGTGGCGCATCACGCGCAGCCGGCCGCGCAGCGCCCCGTCGGCCCGGGCATGGAACGGCAGGGCCGCAGGCAACGGCGCCGGCAGCGCGAATCGCTGCGGGCATATGTAGCGCAGCGGCGCCCGCGCCTCGAGCGTCACGAAGCGCTGCGCTTCGGGCAGCGCACCATGCACGCTCGCGGCGACCACATGGGCGACACTGCGCCCTTCGCGCCAGGCCGTCCACGCGGGCTCCGCCGCACGCAGCAGATTGCCGGCCGCGAAATAGGTCGGGTCCGAGCAGCGGCCGTACTGGTCGACCCGGGGACCCCCCGTGGCGCGGTCGATCTCGAGATGGCTCGCTTGCACCAGCCCGGATTCGGGGACGAACTCGCCCGAGAACACGATCCCGTCGCAGGCGAGCAGTTCGTGCCTGCCGTTGCGCTCGATCTCCACGCCCGTGACCCGGCTCGTGCCATGGACCGCAACCACGCGCGTCTGGGTCCGAACCCGCGCGCCGTACAGCAAGCGTGCGATCCAGCGACCGGGGCGCGGGGCCAGCACTGTCTCGCCCGGCTCGAGCAACGCGACCGGCTTGATGCCGGCCCGTCGCAAGGTCGGCAGGCACAGGAACGACACGAGCCCGGAGCCGACGATCACGGCCCGCGTGCACGGCTTCAGGCGCGCGAGGTGCACGAGGCGCTGCAACTCGCCGGCGGTGAACACGCCCCAGGGCTGCGTGCCGGACACCAGCCGCGCCGCGCGCGGCGTCTCGCGCATGCCGAGCGCCAGCACGACGCGGCGTCCGGCGATCGTTTCCAGTCCGTGCGGCGTCAGGACGCGCACTCTCCCCTCGTGCTCCAGCGCGAGGGCCGTGGTACCGGTGCGGATCTCGATGCCGGCCGCCGCGTTGACCAGGCGTCGGGCATACCCCGGGCCGGTGAGTGCGCGTCGGAACTCCTTCCAGCCGAAGCCACGGTGCGCGCAATGACGCGGCGTGCCGCCGGCGGATTGATCCCGCTCCAGCACGACCACGTCCCGAATGCCGAGGCGCTTGAGCTCGACCGCAGCCGCGAGCCCCGCCGGTCCGCCGCCCACCACGATGACGTCGTGCAGCGTCATGTCCGGGTCAGCGCACCAGCTCCGCAGGCGGTACGTCGGCGAGCCGGCCGGCTGCCAGTTGCGCCACACGCCAACTGCACTGTGCCCCCTGGCAGTGCCCCAGCCCGCAGCGCGTGCGCCGTTGCAGGCCGCCGAGATCGCCGGCCGGCAAAGGGCCGGCCAGTGCGCCTTCGATCTCGTGGCGCGTGACCAGCTCGCAGTGGCAGACGATCTCGCCGGCGTCCGGTTCCTGGAAACGCCGAGGACGATCTTCCGACAGGTTGGGCACCGGCGTGGCGATCGGCATCGCGGCAGCGTCGAGCGCACCGAAGTGCCGAGCATAGAGATCGGCCACTCGTTGCGCGATCCCGAGCGCGGCGGTGAGCCCGGTGGAGCGGATGCCGCAGGCGGTGATCCAGCCGCGGTCGGGGAGGGCGTCGATCAGGTAATCGCGGTACTGCGTCGCCGGATACAGCCCGGCGTACGCACCGATGATCGAATGCGCGGCCAGCGCGGGGACCCGCGCGCGTGCCTGCTCGGCCAAGTGCACGAGCCGGTCGTGATCGAGCGCCGGCGCGTTGCGCTCTTGGGTATCCTCGGCCGGCGATCCGGCGATCAGGTTGCCATAGGCGGTGCGCGCCAGCAGCACGGTGTTCGCGGATGCGGTGCGCACCGGCAGGATGATCGACCGGATCAAGGTCGAGGCCGGTTTGTCGAAGACCACGAACTGGCCCTTGCCCGGCCGGATCCGCAACCGCGGTCGGCGTACGATGGATTCGATCTGGTCGCCGTACAGTCCGGCCGCGTTGACCACTACGCGGGCCGTGATCTCGCCCGTGGCCGTGGCGAGCACCCAATGATCCTGCTCGCGCTCGCCGCCTTCGACCTCGCTGCCCCGGCGGATCGTCGCGCCGTGCGCCAGCGCCTGCAGCGCATAGGCGAGCGGCGCCGACCACGCATCGATCACGTGCTCGCCCGGCACGAACACGGCCCCCAGTGCACCGGGGGCGAGCTTCGGTTCGCGCTCGTACAGTTCGGCCGGATCGACCATGCGCACGTCGGCCACGCCGTTGGCATGCGCCCGGGTCACGATGCCAGGCAGCTTGACTGCATCGTCGTCGCCCCATGCGACCACGAGACCCCCGGTCTCGATGAGCGGCAGATTGAGTGACTCGCGAATGCCGAGGTACTCGCGATAACCCGCCTGCATGCACTCCAGTTCGATACTCCTGGCGGGTGCATCGAAGCCCGTGTGCAGCAGCCCGCCGTTGCCCTTGCTGGAACCGGAAAGAATGTCGAAGCCCTTCTCGAGCAGCACGCAATGCGCGCCGCCGAGCGCGAGCCGGCGCAGGATCGCGCAACCCACGACGCCACCACCGATGACGGCCACGTCGAAGGTCATGCGGGGTGAGCCGCATCGCGGGCGGTGCGAAGGCCGGAGAACACGGGCAATGGCGGGGGCTTGAGCCGACCCGGCATTGTCACGGCTGCCGTGGAAAGTTCAAGTGCGAACGCGCCCCGCGCAGGCGCCGGCGACCCCGGGATTGCCCTCCACGCCCACGACCCGCGGCGCGTTGGGGCGCTTCGCCGTGACCGTGCGATGCCCGCCGAGCCAGCGTTCCACGACCTCCCAGATCGGTTCACCCTGGACGTCGTCGGCAATCGACGCCCAGCCGGCGACGCGATAGCGCTGGTCGGGATCGAGCAGGGATTCACCGAGGCGCAGGTCGGAAATGCGCTGGCCGCGGAGCGCATCGGGCGCGATGGCGAAGCTGAGCCCGCCCACCCGCACCATGTCGCCGCCCTGCTGGAGGTAGGGGTCGGGATTGAACAGGTTGTCGGCGACGTCCTCCAGCACAGCGCGGATCGTCGCGCCCGTCAGTTCGTTCACGGTGACGATGGGATAGGTGATGGCGGTCTGCGCCATCAGGTCCTCGCGCGTGATCGACGCGCCCGGCAACAGCGTAGTGCCCCAGCGGAAGCCCGGTGAAAAAGCGATCGGCACGTCCTTCTCGTCCATCAGCGCGTCGAGGATCAACTGGTCGAAGCTGCCGTTGAAATTGCCGCGGCGGTACAGCAACGCTTCGGTCGTCGCCAGCGGTTGGGCCAGGCGCGTCGCGAACGGAGCCCGGACCTTTTCGATCAACGCGCTCATCGCCGGATCGGCCGGCAGCAGGTTCGCGAACACCGGGAGCAGCCGGTAGCGGTAGTCGACGACGCGGCCGCCGCGCACGTCGAGATCGAGCACGCCGAGGAATTTGCCGTTCGACCCGGCGTTGGTCACGAGCGTGCGCCCGCCGGGATTGATGACCTCGATCGCGCCCGGCACTGCGTCGTGGGTATGGCCGCCGAGGATCGCATCGAGCCCGCGCACTCTGCCCGCGAGCTTCAGGTCGGTGTCCATGCCGTTGTGCGACAGCAGCACGACGACCTGCGCGCCGGCCGCGCGGCACGCGTCGATGTTGGCCTGCAGATCGTTCTCGCGGATGCCGAAGGTCCAGTCGGGTGTGAAGCGCCGCGGATGCGCGATCGGTACGTACGGAAACGCCTGCCCGATGATCGCGACCGGCGTGCCGTTGACTTCGCGCAGCGTGTAGGGCGGAAACACGGGATCGCCGAAATCGGCGGTGCGGACGTTCTGCGCGACGAACTCGATCCGGCCGGCGAAGTCCTTGGCGATCACCGACTGCACCCGCTCGGCGCCGAGCGTGAATTCCCAGTGCGCGGTCATCACGTCGACGCCGAGCGCGAGGCAGGCGTCGATCATGTCCTGCCCGTTGGTCCAGAGACTGGTGGCGGAACCCTGCCAGGAGTCGCCGCCGTCGAGCAGCAATGCGCCGGGACGCTCGGCGCGCAGCATCCGCACCAGCGTCGCGAGGTGGGCGAATCCGCCGACCTTGCCATAGGTTCGTGCCGCGGCGACATAGTCGAGACAGGTGAAGGCGTGGGCCTGCGCACTGCCGGCGGGGATGCGGAAGGCGCGCAGCAGGTGCTCTCCGACGAGATGCGGTGCTCTGCCTCGGGCAGCGCCGACGCCGATGTTCACGTCGGGTTCACGGTAGTGGATCGGGAGCAGCTGGGCGTGGCAGTCCGTCATGTGCAGCAGCCCGACATTGCCGAACGGTGGCATCCGGTACGGCGCGTCGTCGGCGTCGGCAGCCAGGCTGCGGGGCGCGTCGAGCACCAGGCCGGCGGCCGCGCCGGCTGCGAGCACTTCGAGGAATTCGCGTCTGCGCATGGGGGATTCCGAAATCGGTGCGGAACTCGGATGCCACGGTACCATGCCGCCCCGGCGGGCCGGATTGAATCCGGCCGCCGTGTCGGTGCGTATCACGTCGCGGCATGCAACACTGCCCACCCCAACATCCAGACTCCAGGAGATAGCATGAATCACCAACTCGTCATCCGCTCGGCTCTCGCCGGCCTGATCGCCATCGCCGCCGCCAGCGGCGCCATCGCCGCCGACGACATGAAGAAGGCGGACAAGGAAAAGTGCCTCGGCGTCGCCAAGGCCGGTGCCAACGATTGCGCCACCGCCAACGGCTCCCATTCCTGCGCCGGCCAGGCCAAGAAGGACAACGACGCCAACGAGTGGAAGTACGTCGCCAAGGGAACGTGCGAGACCATGGGCGGCAAGATCGCCATGAAGAAATAACCCTCGACCCGTCGCCACAGGTCCATCGATCCGGCGCCCGCGGCACACCACCATGCAGCGGGCGCCATTCGTTCTGCCGTCCCCGTCCCTGTCCGGAATCGGATTGCGGGCGGCGCACTACCGCGATTTCCTCGACGGCCGGCCGCCGGTGGACTGGGTCGAGGTCCACAGCGAGAACTACTTCGGCGACGGCGGCTACGACCTGCACGTGCTGGAACACGTGCGGGCCAACTATCCCGTGAGCCTGCACGGGGTCGGGCTGTCGCTCGGATCGGCCGACGGTCTGCGCGAGCGGCACCTGGCGAAGCTCGTCCGACTCGTCGATCGCTTCGAACCGATGCTCGTGTCCGAACATCTGTGCTGGGGCGCGCTGGGCGAGCGGCATTTCAACGATCTGCTGCCCATGCCGTTCACCGAGCAGGCGCTCGCCGTGATGGTGCGGCACGTGACGCAGGTGCAGGAAGCGTTGCGCCGCGAGATCCTCGTGGAGAACGTGTCGAGCTACGTGACCTATCGCGAATCCGCGATGGGCGAGATGGCGTTCCTCGTGGAGCTGGCCCGCCGCAGCGGCTGTGGCCTGCTGCTGGATGTGAACAATCTGCACGTGAACGCCGTCAATCACGGTGCCGATGCGCGGGCCGAGATCGCGTGCGTGCCCGCCGGCGTGGTGGGCGAAATCCATCTGGCCGGCTACGCCGAAGTCGACGAACTGCTGGTGGACGACCACGGCTCGCGCGTGAGTCCGCCGGTCTGGGACCTGTACGCCGCCGCCTGCAGGCAACTCGGCCCGGTCCCCACCCTCATCGAGTGGGACACGAACGTGCCCGCGCTCGCAGTTCTGCTGACCGAAGCCGCCGCTGCGTCGGCGGTGCGGGACGCGGCCCATGTCTGATCTTTCCGCCATGCAGGCCCGCTTCGCGGAGCTGCTCGGCCGCGCGCCTGCGCGCGACCCCGCCGAAGTGTTCGCCGGCGATGCCGCCTCCCTGGCCCCGCGCCTCGCGATCTATCGCGGCACCGTGCAGGCCAATGGCCGCAAGGCCCTGGCGGCGGCGTACCCGATCATCGAGCAACTGGTCGGTGCGGCGTTCTTCGACGCTCTGGCGCGCGAGTACGCGAAGCTCACACCCTCGCGCGACGGCGACCTGAGCGCATACGGCGAAACCTTCGACCTGTTCCTGAGCGGCTTTCCGCATGTGAGCGAATTGCCCTACCTGCCGGATGTCGCCCGGCTCGAATGGGCGATTCATCGCGCGCACTACGCGGCCGATGCCGACAAGCTGGACCCGGTGCGCCTCGCGAACGTACCGGCCGAAGCGCAGGGTCGACTCTGCTGGCGGCTGCATCCGGCCTGCGCATTGCTCAATTCCGGGTGGCCGCTCGCCCGCATCTGGGAGGTGCATCGCGCGGACCATTCAGGCGATGGGCAGGTCGCATTCGACACCCGCATGCATCACTGCCTGGTCCATCGACCCGCGTGGCGAGTGCTCGTCAGCGATCTGGACGAAGGCGCTTACGCATTCCTCGCGGCCGTGCAGGAAGGCGCGCCGCTCGAGCGCTGCGTCGAGCGAGCGCTTGCCGTGGATGGGTCGTTCGATCTCGGCGCCGCGATCGCGGCCTGGATCGACGCTCGCGTGATCGTGGATTTCTTCGTTACCGGAGCGTGAACATGTCGCCTTTGTCGTCCGTCCTGCGTCTTCTCGTTGCTGCGCGCACCCGGCTGCGCCCACTCGCCGACCTGCTCGATTTCGGCATCCGCCTGTACGTCGCGCGGGTCTTCTTTCTGTCCGGCCTCACCAAGATCCGCGACTGGGACACCACCGTGCTGCTGTTCGAGGACGAATATCACGTGCCGGTGCTGCCGCCGGAACTTGCGGCGGTGTTCGGCACCGTCGGTGAACTCGCGTTCCCGATCCTGCTGGTCGTGGGCCTCGGCACCCGCTTCGCCGCGCTCGGGATGTCGCTGGTCAACGTGATGGCGGTCGTGTCCTACTGGCACGTGTTGAAGGACGCCGAGCCGGCGCTGGCGCAGCACGTGTATTGGGGGGTGCTGCTGCTGGTCACACTGCTGCACGGGCCCGGTCGCCTGGCGATCGACTCCTGGCTCGCGCGGCGCTTCGCGCTGCCGGCCTACCGCCCCGCCTGAGCGCGCGGCAACGGCAGGGCCGGCGGCTTCAGGTCAGGAACGACGGGTCCTTGTCGATCATCCAGCGGCGCATGGCTGCGAACAGCAGCTGATCTTCGCGGCCCGTCGTCTGTGCCGCGGCGAACTGGCGGGCCGCGCGTTGCGCCACGCGATCGGGCACGAGGTTCAATTCGGCACCGCCGCTCTGGCTCGCCACCTGCACTTCACAGGCGCGCTGGAGCTGGTAGTGCAGCGAGAACGCGTGCGCGAGGTCGGGGCCGCAGGTGAGCAATCCGTGGTTGCGCAGGATCATCACGTTCGCGTCGCCGAGATCGCCGGCAAGGCGGGCGCATTCGTCGCGATCGAGCGTGATGCCTTCGAAGTCGTGATAGCGGATGCGCTCGTGGAAGAAGACGGAGGTGAACGACAGCGGCAGCAGCCCCTGACGCTGGCACGAGACCGTCTGCCCGGCGGTGGTATGCGTGTGGATGACTGCGTGGGCATCGCTGCGCGCAGAGTGGACGGCGGCATGCACGATGAAGCCGGCGGGATTGATCGGCCAGTCCGACGCGCTCAGCACGTTGCCGTCGATGTCGATCTTGACCAGATTCGACGCCTTCACCTCGCGGTACATGAGGCCGAAGGGATTGATCAGGAAATGCCGGTCCTCGCCGGGGACGCGCACGGTGATGTGGTTGTAGATCAGCTCGTGCCACCCGAAGTGGTCGAACAGTCGATAGACGCACGCAAGTTCCTGGCGCGCAGCCCATTCGGCCTCCGACATCGGCAGTGACTCGGGCCGCGGGAAAGGCTGCACGACTTCGCCGTGGGCGGGTGAATTCATGGGGGCTGATCTCCATTGAGAGGGACGCTCAGGCAGGCCCAGGCCAGGTGCTGGAACCTGCGGCAATTCCGTGCGGCGGCCGGTCCCGACCGCATGCCCCTGCGCATGGCCAGCCCGGTGACTCAGCGGTTGACCGGCGATTCCGGATCGAGCAGGAAGGCGACCGTGTCGGCGACCTCCTGCGGTGTGAGCCAGCCGTTGGCGCCGAAGCGAGGCATCTGCGTGCAGGGCAGGAAGGCCTGCGCGTTCCAGATCTTCTCGTACACGATGCGCGCGGTCGCGGGCGAGTTGGCAAAGCGCCGGCCATAGCCGGCGAGACTGGGACCGATGTTGCCGGCGTCGATCTCGTCCGGCGCGAGCACATGGCACGCGTAGCAATTGCCGCCGCGACGCACGCCGGGGCGATCCGGCTGGATCTTGCCGATGTGCCCCCCCGTGCCGAGCGAAGCGAGCTTCTCGCCCTTCTTCCAGTCGCCCGACAGCTTGCCGTCTTCCGGATAGCGCATCGTCGCGCTGCTCAGCTTGGCGATGCGCTCCGACACTGCGGCGGGGGGCGAATTGTGGTGGAGACTGCACAACGCCTGGACTTCGTCCTGGTCGAGCCGGGTCTTCCATTCTGCCGGCGTAGCGGTGGTGAAGGAGTGGCGCAGGACCTGTTCGACCTGCTTTCCGAGTCCGCTGTCGTCGTCCGCGCCAACGGCAGCGGCGCTCATCGCGCAGACGAGGCCGGTCACGACCAGTCGTTTCATCGCTTCATCCCCGGTGCGGCCATCGCGCCGCCGTTCGCCTGCTTCTGGAGCCAGACCTGCAACGCGATCAGCAGCTCGGAGCCGAATTCGGGTTCCGGCTGGCGCATCTGGCGAATGCAATCGATCAGGCGCCGCTCCATGGTCCAGACGGCGCTTTGCGAGACCCGATACGCGGGCCACGTGGTCATCGATCCGCGCGCGCTCTCCGGGTCGAGGAAATTGGGAAGATCCTGCAGCCGGATGCGCCGGCCATCCTGCGAATGGCAGGTGGCGCAGGCGAAATCGAGGGGCCCTGCGCGGCGGAAGAACAGCACCTCACCGATCGCGGCGAGTTCTGCTTCCCGCGGGTGCAGCGCCGGCACGTCGATCGGGACGCCGAGCGATTTCCCGGCGACGTATGTGACCAGGTTTTCCAGGTCGGAGCCCGGGTTGGTCCAGTCCTTCGTCGCCTGTTCGGCGGTCATGCCCTGCAACGTCGTCATGCAGGTGACGAGCCTCGATTCGATGTCCTGCACGCGGGCCACGTCGGGAAACCACCGGGGCAGCCGCGCATACGCGCCTTCGATCACACCCGGCCCGAGCCCCAGGTCGCAGGCCTCGAGCGTCGCCTGCCTGGGTCCGCGCGGCGTGGTCCATAGCGCTTCGCCGCTCATTTCGCTCAGCTCGGCGGGATTGTCGTCCTTCAGCATGTCCCGATACTTCTGGATGCCGTTCAACGGATCGACGTCCTCGCCCAGCGCGCTCACGGCGCCGCCGAGCAGGATGCCCGCGCAGATCGTCGCGACGATGCCTCCTCGAATCGGCACGGCGATCGCGTCAGACGACCGTCGTTTCATCGCTGCGTGAATCCCCTTCCGAGTCGACCCAGGTGATGCGCACCTTGTCGCCCTTCGCACCACCCTTGAACTTGAAGCCGAGGAACGGATTGGCGGAGATCGCCGTGCCCCATTGCGCCGTGAGCACCACGCGCTCGGCGCACGTGGCCTCGACCGTGCGGATGTAGTGGGCGGGAATCAGTTCGCCCGCGGCATCCTTGCGCCGGCCGGATTCCATCGGGTGCGCCATCAGCACCTTCACTTCCACCAGCTCGCCCGCGGCCCGGGCGCGAATCTTCATCGGCTTTCCCATCGGCTACTCCTCAACCACCGCAACCGCCGAGCGTGACCTTGATTGCGCGCACGGCGAACAAATTCCTGCCCCCGGCGCGGATCAACGCATAGACGTTGCAGGATTCCGCCATCTTCACGCGGGTCATGATCTCCGGCAGCGTGTCCGGCGGGATCGTGAACATCGCTGCGAGAACGGTCGGATTTTTCTCCACGATGATGGCGATCGTCTCGGTGCCCGGCACACCGCTCTTCAGCGCGAGCGGTACCACGGCGCCGTTCTCCGCGATGTCCGGGGCATCGAACACGATGGCGTCGCTGGGCGTCGCCGGCTCGCCACCGAGCAGGGCGATCAGTTCGTCCATGTCCTTCACGGCAAAGGCCGCCTTGTTCCATTCCGCCGCCCGTGCCTCGCCGGGGGTCAGCCAGCCGGCCGCCACGAACGCCGCGATCACACCCGCGGTATTCGTCATGAAGCGTCTGCGCGCTGCTTGCATATGCGTATCCATGATTGCGTTGCAACTCGGACCCCGGAATGCGGTCCCGGTTCGCAAGCCTACCTGCGTTTGCGCCGGCTGGCACGCTCCGGGCGTCACAACGCCCGGAGCGGGACTCCTGCGACGCACCGGATCCGTCGCGGGTTCAGTCACGATTCGTGTCCTCGAACGGGAGAAATATCTCCGTGGCCCGGAGAATCGTGCGGGAGGGGCTCGACCGTCGCTCGCGAAGATCGCAGTCGCGAAATTCGGCGACTGGAGGCGGGCCACGGCGCCTTGTCGCGGTGTGGTGCACGGTCGCGCTTTTTCTGCCTCCTCCCTCGCCCGCCCGCATCACTACTTCCGCTTGCGCGCCGCCTTCTTTTTCGCGGCCGGCGCCTTCTGTTTGTCGTCTCCCGTAGTCGCCGTGGGAGGCTCGATCGCCCCGCGCAGCTCGCTCAGCCCCTTCGCAATGGCCGGCTCGCCCGCTGCGAAACGGATCAGGAAATCGATCTGGTCTACGGCCGAGCGCAATTCGCGCGGGCTCGCGCGCCGGGCCGCTTCCCGATACCGATCCCTGGCGGAGTCGAGCGCCGCGGATGTGAAGTTCGGACGCGCCAGCGCATCGACCAGGGCAACGTCGCCCAGCATCGCCGCAGTCCAGAAATCGCGCCGGGTCGCGGACGCGGTTTCCAGTTCGGCCGCCAGCCGGCGCGCTTCGTCGACGATCTTCTTGCGGTTGGCCGCCGTCAAGCCGTTGCGCCGTTGCCAGCCGATGGCGATCTCGAGCATCAACGCATTGAGCAACGGGTATTCCTTGCGACCCCGGTCGTAGGCCCGACGATAGCATTCGAGGCTCGATTCGAGCAGCGCCAGCCGCTTGTCGCCGGTGTTCATCAACGCCTTGCGCTTGTAGGCGCTGCCGAGCAGTGCCAGCTGTTCGCTCGTGGCCATGACCTGCGTCAGGCCGCCGATGCTTGTTCCCGCGTCGGCCGCCGCGACCCGCAACAGCGACTCGATGCGCGCGATGGCCGTATCGATCAGCCGCATGCCGACATCGGCATCGGTCGCTGCGTCCCAGACGTGTAGCGCGTGACGCGCTTCGATGTTCGCGAGCATCTCGATGTCGCGGCAGCTCATCGCGCTGCCGTCGGCCGCCAGCGCCCGGCGCAGGTATTGGATCGCGGGATCGAACAGCTCGGCCTGGCCGTGGGCACGTCCCACGGCGGCGAGCACCTGCGCGTTGTCGAGCCATTGCTGGGCTTCCAGCCGTTTCACGAGCGCGGCCAGCCGATCTCGATCCGGCTTCGGATCGCTGGCGGCAAGCGACAGGCGCGAGGCCAGGTTGTCGAGCACCGCGACGCATTCCGACGGGCTGGCGTAGCTCGAGTCGGCTCCGTTGGAACCGCCGCCGGCGCCATCCCGCACGAGCCGATAGTCCGGGTCGCCGTAGCACTGGTACGCGCCCCAGGTATTGATGTGCGGTGCCGCATCGAAGGCAGCTTCGCGTGCCTCGCGCACGGCGGTGCCGAAACTGTTTCCGGCCAGAAGTTCCTCGTAGAAACGCTTGGCGAAGACCGTCGCCGCGGTGTCATCCACGGCCCATCCCGCCGCGACCACCGCGCGCACGCCCATACGGATGAACTCCGTGGAAACGTTGGCGGCGATCTTGTGGAAATCGCGTCGCTGGTTCTGCTTCGTCGCGTCGACCGGCGTCCCCTCGATATGGCCGAGGTGGCAGCAATTGATGAACACGAGTTCGGGAACGCGGCGCATCTGCCGCACTTCGACCGGCGTCAGGAAGGCGTTGTCGCCGATGACCATGCCGGTGATGCGATCGGCATCCTTCGCCTTGCGCGCGAGCGCGTCGTCGGGCAGTTGCTGGCCGCAGGCGTCGCAGTCGAGCGCGTCGTCGGCGAGATAGCGATAGACGCCGTGCCCCGCGAGATGAAGGATGCGATAGGGCTGCTTGAACAGCGACTGCAGCACGTGCGAGGCCGACGGATTGATCTGGTCCTCCACGACCATGCCACGCGCGCGCAGCACCTTGGCGACCGCGGTCGCTTCGTGGCTGGCGCCGGGCAGGGGCGGGAAACTGCTGGTCGGATCGCCTACGACCAGCGCGGTATTCTCGGAGGCGGTGCGGATCGTTTCGCGGTATTCGAAGGATTCGAGCTGACGCAGGAAACCGTGCTCCACCGCCATCGGCTTGCGGCCGGGATTCATCGGGTCGCGCAGCAGTTCCCACGGGTAGCGCGCGGACTCCTCGTCGAGCAGCAGCACCGTGTTGTCCTGGTCGGGCGACTGGTCCTTCAGCTCGTTCGGCAGCAGCAGCTCGAACAAGGAGCGCGCCACCAGCTCGTTGTCGACCGTCTGCCGGATGGCCTGCTCGATGAATTCGTCCACCAGCTTCAACTGCGTGCGCTGCAGTTGCACTTCGGTCCGCGCGCGTCGCGTCATGGACGAGAAGCGCAGCGTGCCGTCGGAGGGCTCGCCGTCCTTGCCGCCACCCAGCACCTGGATGCGGTGCCACCAGCCGCCGGGTTCGTCGAAACTGACCCGGCGCAGACCGCCGGAGGCGACCTCGATCGTGGGCCGGAAATAGAAGGCCTGATCGAGATCGGGATTGCGCCGCAGTTCCTGCAGCGCCTTGACGCCCTGGATCGCCCGATCTTCGAACAGTTCCACGATCTCGAGCCCGGTGATGCGCTCCGCCTGGCCGGCTGCGTCCAGCGCCTCGTTGGCGCCGAGGATCCCCTTCAGCAACGCGTAGATCGAATCGCCGACGGAGATGCCGCCGGCGCCGGTGCCGATGAGCAGGGCGGAGACGGCGAACTTGGTGATCGACGCACCGCCGGTCATGGTCGTCGGGCGCATCTGGCCAGCGGCGAGGACGTGTTCGAGCAGGCCCTGCCGGAACACGCGTGTCACCATCGACGCGGTCAACTGGCCCGCCGTGCCGAGGCCGACCACGATGGCGCCGCGCGGGTTTGCCGTGGGGTCCGTCGCGAGCTTCGGATTGGCGAACACGGCGCTGGTGCCGATGGGGCCCGGATAGAGGCCCAGCGCCTGGCGGCGCGAAAGCGCCTTGTCCAGTGCGAGGTCCAATGCCTTCTCGGCGCTGATGATCGTGTCGCCGGTGTAGTGCCCGACCACGACCGGGTACTTCGCGTATGCCAGATCGGCGTGCAGGATGCCGACCGACACGGGGGCCTGGATCTGCCGCGTGGACTGGCGCTTGCGGGGACGCGTCCCGAGTGCCGCGGCGGTGAGGATTTCCTCGGACGGATACAACGCGTCGGTATCGCGCGGCATCGGGAACAGCTCGGTGGTGCCGCGACTGATCTTCGGCTGCTGCGGCAGCTTGAGCGTCTTGCCGGACTCGAGCAGTTCCTGGATCGCCGGAAATGCGGGTGCGTGCGCGGAGAGATCGCCGTGGCAGGCGTTCATGTACCAGGTGGGTATGCCGGGCGGGATGCCGCTCTCCCATGTCACCCGGCCGTCGCCCTGCGCGGTGGCCATGATTTCGATGCGGTTCGTGCCTTCGACCAGCCGCATGCCGGCCGGCGTGGCATCGGCGATGCCGGCCACGTACACCATGTGATCGGGATCGAGCAGCGCGCCGTCCAGCGTGTTCCGGAAACTGCGCGCGCTCGCGAGATCCTTTTCGGCGGGCACGACCCAGCCGTCACCCGCGGCCGAAGCGTAACGGGCCCAGACCGCGGCATCGAAGAAATTCTCGCGCGGGTCCTGTTCCTTGGGCAGCATGGCCAGCACGCCTGGAAAGCGGCTGACGATGTTCAGCAGCTCCTTCAGGTCGTGCTTGAGGTCGAGGGTGCCCAGTCCTTTCATGGTCGAGGACTGCCCCACCAGCATCTCGGTGATCGAATGGGAGCCGCCGTTGGGCGTGCCGAGCATGACCAGCCGCCCGCCGTCGCGTTTGCACAGGTCGATCCACACCTTCGGGTGCTTCGCGATCATCGTGCGCGCGACGAGCCCGCCCATGGAATGCGCGAGGATGCGCACCGGCTGACCGGCATTCTCGGCGGCGTCCAGTTCCGCGGCGACGGCCTCGGCCAGCCGCGCGGCTTCGTCCTCCGGCGGCAGGCGCCAGTCGTAGGCGAAGTCGATGACCTTGTGCGAGCTGCGCAGATACATCGACAGTTCGCCGTAGTAGCCCACGATGGGTTGCCGGGCCTTCACGCCGGCGGCGCCGATGGCGATCTTCGCGAGCCCGCCGAAGACCAGCTTGGGCAGGTTGAGCCACACCGTGGCGTTGTTCACCATGAGCTCGCTGCCCATGATGCCCGGCAGCAGGAACAGCACCGGCTGCGGTCCGCGCCCGGGCCTGAATTCGAGCCCGCGCGCGATCGGCGTGGTCGGCGCCACCAGCGGCTTGAAGCCGTTGTCGAGCGACGCCTTGCCCGTCAGTGCGAGCAGCAGCCGGCCGGCGCTGTCCGCATTCTGGAAATAGGTGAAGTGGTTGACGGTCGGACCCTGATGGAAGCTCAGCAACGCCGAGTCGGAGCGCCGGGTGCCGCCCGACATGGACGCGGTGTTCACCACCAGATCGTGCTCGCCGTCGTAGAAGCGGTCGGTGACCCACACGAGCAGTTTCGACCACCACGCATCCGGGGCGATGTCGCCCGCGATCACCGCGAGGTCGCCGCTGATCTCCACGTCCGGCCAGTTGACTAGGCGGATCAGGCCGGAGTCCGGCATCATCGCCTCGAGCCCGGGCAAGGTCGCAGGGTCGGTCTTCTCGGAGATGACCGAGCCGATGAAATCGCCGATGTCGGAGAGCCAGTCGGACAGCGGCGTGTTGGGCAACGCCGCGCTGCACAGGCTGCCGATCACCGACAGCCAGCGGTCGAGGCGGCGCGACGCGAGCGTCGTGCCCAGTGCCGGACAGGCCACGCGCACGAAGCGCTCGACCACGATCTGTTTCTCGCGCAGCAGGTCGTTCAGTTCCTGCAAGGCTGCCACGTGGCGATTCTTCGTGCTCGGTTCCTTCAGCTCCTTGCCGCGCGCATCGAGCGCTGCGCCGTAGGCTTCCATCTCGATCGCATCGAAGGGTACGCCGCTCGCGCGGTTGGCGCGGCAGAGCAGTTCGCCGACCAGGCCGCCGCGGGAGTGGCTGACCAGATGCAGGTGCGCGCCTTTCGGCAGCGCCTTCACCAGATCGCGCGCATTCTCGACCGGGCTCTGGGACAGCGACGCGTGCTCGAACGCGGCGGCATGCGTGCCGTAGAGCGTGGCGAGTTCGAGGCGCTCGCGCTCGCGGGCGTTCGACCACAGCTCGCCGAAACTGCCCCAGGTGCTGGAAGCGGTGCCGTGGAGGAACACGAGGATCGGTTTATTGTCCTTGCCCCACTGCGCCGCGGGCGGACCGAGGCTGAATTGCTCGACCTGCAGGTTGCACGCGAACAGGCCGAGACCGGGGCGCTTGTCGGTCGCTTTGGTGTCGATGGTGGACGCGATCTTCTGCGCGGTCTTCTCGCCGAGGTCGATGCCGAACACGTGCAGCGCCTTGACTGCCCACCCGATCGGCCCGCGGCTCTGCATTCCCGTGGGCAGCACCTGCAAGGTCGTGGGAGGGGCGACGATGCTGCGCGACTCCACGTCGCGCGAGGCGGCCGGGAGGAACTGCTCCTTGTAGTCGTCGCCGGACATCCAGATGCGGATGCCGTCGTCGAACTCGATCTCGATGACGTCGTTCGCGAGCACGACGACCTTTTCCGAGGGACCGATGCCGCGCGCCGCACCGGGGCTGAAGCTGGCCTTGACCGTAGCCTTCAGGTCGTGGAACTGGAGCGGACTCTGGCTGCCGCCCGGCGTCGAACTCCCGACGAACTGGAACACGGGGGTCGAATCGCGCCGGGCGCGCGTCGGGGGCGGTGGCGCCACCAGGGTCGGCGCTGCGGCGACGACGGGCTTCTTCCGGCTGCGCGTGCTGGCGGCGCGGGGTGCCGCGGCTTTCCTGGCGGGTTTCTTCTTCTGTGCCATGACGGTCTCCGACGGTGGTGCGCGGTGGCGGGGGCGCGCGGACCCCCCCCGCCCCCCCGGGGGGGGATGGGCCCGGCGGGTGGGAATACGACCGCCCGGGGGACCGCCGGGGGGAAGTTAAC
>JBBQHP010000006.1:0-162584 GCA_038324085.1 Burkholderiales bacterium | reverse complement strand
GTAACCGGTAACCCTACGGCGTCGTTGTCTTCGCGGGCAGGGTGTGCAAGGCCGAGCGCATTGGATTTCCGGCGAAGTGCTGCTTCCACAACCGCGGCGTGAGTTCGTCAACTCTCGACGCGGGGTGTTCGCCGACACGCTGCAAGACATCGACCAGATAGTCGTAGGGATCGATCTGGTGCAGCCGACAGGTCACGATCAGGCTCTGCACGATGCCCACGTACTTGGCCCCCAGTTCGGTCCAGCTGAACAGCCACGCCTTCCTCCCCATCGGAATCGCCCGCAACGCCCGCTCTAGATGGTTGGTGTCGATGGGCACATCGGGGTCGGTGAGATAGACCTCGAGCCCACAGCGTCGCTCCCGGGCATAGGCCATGGCTTTGGTCAGCGGGTTGCTCGGCAATAACCCCTGTGCCTCGAACTGCCGGTTCACCCAGGCGAAGAAACGCTCGACCACGGGCTTGGCGTGGATGAGCCGGTAGTCGAGCTTGCGCGCGGCCTTGAGGTTGTGCTCCCGGATGCGGGCTTCCACCTGGTAGAGGGCGCCGATCAGGTCGAGCGCCTCGGCCGCGGCCTGGGGCTCGGCATCCTGGGATTCGAAGAACAGCCGCCTCGTATGCGCCCAGCACTGCGCGTGCGTGATGCCGGTCTTGGCCGCGTAGTGGGTATAGGCGTTGTAGCCGTCCGAGAGCAGCACCGCGCCTTGCGCGGGGGTGAGTCCGAGGGCTTGCTGCACATGCTCGGCCCGGCGGCTCTGGAAGAACGGGAAGCACACCTCGTCGCCTTCGCCGTAGACGGGCCAGAAGTAGGCCGCCTTCATCTTGCCCGGCTCCCCACGCCCGGCCTTGATCGGGGTCTCGTCCATGGCCTTGACCTGGCTCGCGCGGATCGAGGCGAACTGCGCCGCGTAGATCGGCTCGAGCAGGCTTGCCCCCTGGTGCGCGATCTGTGTCAACCACGGCCGGCTCACGGTGATGCCCGCATCGGCCAGGCGCTGGTGCTGGCGGTACAAGGGCAAGTGATACGCGAACTTGTCGATCAGCACCCCGGCCACGAAGCTCACCTCGGCGCGGCTGCCCTCGATCACGTTGGCCGGGGCCGGGGCGCAGGCGATCGTGCCGCCCGCGCGCAGCTTGATCACCGCCCGGCGGTACTTGAGCACCACGTAGCTGCCCGGGCGCTGCGCCAGACGGAAGCTGTCCTTGTAGCTGATGATCTCGTAGTCCTCGGGGGCTAAGCCCCGGGCCTCCGGAGCCGACAGCTCGATCAGTTCCACCGGCACGCGCGTTTCGTCGAAGAAGGGCAGCGATTCCTCGCCCGTGTCGGGCTTCTTCGTCGCAGCGCTGCGCGTGTGCGCGGCGATGACGCGCTGCTTCGCTGCCGCCTGCCCGTGCTCCGGGTCGGTCAGCTCTCCCAGGTTCAACTGCCCGCTGGCGTTGTCGAGGATGCGCCGCTCGCTCTTCTGGCCGAAGAGCTGGCGCTTGAACCAGTCGAGCTGGTGCTTGAACTGCTCGACTTGGTGCTGCGTCTGGGCCAGTTCCTGGCACAGCCCTACCACTTTCTCCGGAGCAAATCGCGCCGCTTCATTCAGGCTCGGGATGCGTGCAACGCTCGGCGAATTCATGGACGAAACTATACCGTTTGCATCACGGTTGCGCTGTGTCTATAGCGTCTTTTTATCACCCTAGGCTCGATGCCTTCGAGCAAGAGCTTGAGCCCCATCCAGTCCATCTCGCGGGTCGTCACCCGCGCCCAGTCCGACACGAAGCGTCCTTGCTCCAGACGCTTGGCCCACACGCAAAATCCGGTGCGATCCCAATAGAGTGCTTTAATCTGCGTGGCACGCCGGTTGATGAACACGAACAACCGTCCGCTCATCGGGTCCTGACCCAGTTCGTGGCGCGTCAACGCGTACAGTCCGTCAAAGGACCGGCGCATGTCCACCGGCCGGCCGTAGAGGTGCACGCGCACCTGGCCCTCGGGGAAGAACATCAGCGCGGCACCAGGTGCAAGCTCAACCCGCCACCCAGATCGAGCCTCAGATCCACAGGCGCCCCGCGCGCCGATTCCGCCCTGAGCGCCCCGAGATCGACGAACGCCGATGGGCTCTCCACGGCGAGAACCTCGCCGTCCGCGCGCCGCTCGATCAGGCCACGCCAGCGATAGAAGCTCGCCGTGCTCACCGCCTCGCGCCGGCAGAACGCCGGGATGCTCAGCCCGCTGTCGGAGAAGCGCGACAGCAACGAACGCCACTGCGTTTCGTTGCGTCGAATCCACTGGCCCTTGCCCCGTCCGCTCATCGCCGTTGCCCTCCATACGCGTTGATCACGGATGCAAGTCTGAACGGCGGCTACGCGCGAAGAAAGAACGCTGCGTAGTTACCGGTTACGGCTTGCTGACCTACGACTTCGATATGAATCCGCGGCCTGCGCTGGCGGAAACATGGAAAGTCAGCGCGGACGGCAAGAGCATTACGTTCAACCTGCGCAAGGGCGTAAAGTGGCACGACGGCAAGGATTTCACGTCTGCTGACGTGCAATTCTCGGCCATGAAAGTGTGGAAGGAACTGCATCCACGCGGCCGGTCCACATTTGCGAAGTTGACCGCGGTCGACACGCCGTCTCCTTACGTTGCAATCTTCAGACTGTCGGAACCTTCGCCCCCGCTCATGTCCGCGCTCACGAGCTATGAAGGCCAGATCCTGCCGAGGCATCTCTATGAGGGCACCGACCTTCCGCAGAATCCCTGGAACAACAAGCCGGTGGGAACCGGTCCATTCATGTTCAAGGAATGGCAGAAGGGCAATTTCATCCAGCTAGAACGCAACCCTGCGTACTGGGACAAGGGCAAGCCCTATCTCGATCGGTTGGTTTTTCGCGTCATTCCCGATGCATCGGCCCGTGCCGCAGCTTTTGAGACCGGCGAAGTACTGCTGGGTGGATTCAGCCCGGTACCGCTCAATGACGTGAAGCGCCTCCAGGCGACCGGCAAGTTCGACGTTGAAACGCGAGGCTATGAGTATCTTGCCCCGATGTTCCTGCTCGAATTCAATCTCGCGAACGTGCACCTCAAGGACAAGCGGGTACGGCAGGCCATCGCGCACGCGATCGATCGCGACGTCATCGTCAAGACGATCTGGTTTGGTTTCGGCAAACCGGCCGTAAGCGCCGTGCCGTCAGTGCTCACGCAGTTCCACGATCCAAGTGTGAAAAAGTTTCCGTTCGATCCGAAGCGAGCCGAGCAGCTTCTCGACGAAGCCGGATTTCCGCGCGGCGCCGGTGGCAAGCGCTTCAAGCTGGTGCACGATTTTCTGCCTTATGGCAACGACTACCAGCGCACTGCCGAGTACGTGAAGCAGGCGCTGGGCAAGGTCGGGATCGATGTGGAGATTCGCAGCCAGGACACCGCGGCATTCCTCAAGCGCGTGTATACCGACAACGACTTCGAGATGACCAGCAATTTCTTCTACGCCCTGCCCGATCCGACTATCGGCGTCCAGAGGATCTACTGGTCGAAGAACATCAAGAAGGGTGTGCCATTCTCCAATGCATCCGGTTACAGCAATCCGGAGATGGACAGGATCATCGAGGACGCGCAGGTCGAGCACGACCGGAAGAAGCGAAGGGATCTGATCAACCGCATGCAGCAGATTGCTGCAGAGGATCTGCCAGTGCTGGATCTGTTCGAAGTCCGCTTCTTCACGCTGGCGAGCAAGCGAGTGCAGAATCACACCATCTCGGCCGAAGGCGTCTACGGCTCATTCTCCAGCGTTTGGTTGAAGCCGTAGCGGTCCCAGCGCGACCGAACGCGTCATTCGCGCATGCCACGCATCGTTCGATTTCTCGCGTGGCGGCTGTTGCAGGCGATCCCGATCATCGTGGGGATCGCCGTGTTCAACTTCATGCTGCTCCAGTTGGCACCCGGTGACGCGGCCGATGTCCTCGCTGGAGAAGCTGGGGGCGCTACACCCGAATACATGGCCGAACTCAAGGCCCGATTCGGGCTCGACCAGCCGTTGCCGGTTCAGCTCGGGAAGTATCTCTGGAACGTCGCGCGCCTCGATCTCGGATACTCATTCCGGCACAACATGCCGGTGATCGACCTCATCCTATCGAGGTTGCCCGCGACCCTCATGTTGATGGTGGCGGCGATCGCACTGGCCCTCGGGCTGGGCGTGCTGCTCGGGGTCACGGCTGCACGCCACGTGAATCGGCCGCTCGATACCGTCATCTCCGTGTGTGCATTGCTTGCGTACGCCACGCCGATTTTCTGGATCGGATTGATGATGATTCTCCTGTTCTCCGTGCAACTCGGGTGGCTGCCATCTAGCGGCATGCGCACCATAGGTGCCGAGCTCACCGGCGGTGCCTACGCGCTCGACGTGACGCGTCATCTCGTGCTACCCGCTGCTGCCCTGTCGCTGTTCTTCATGGCGCTCTACACGCGGCTGATGCGGGCCTCGATGCTCGAGGTCTACTCTCTCGACTATGTCACGACAGCCCGTGCCAAGGGACTGACCGAGCGCAAGATTGCGTTCAAGCACGTACTGCGCAACGCGCTGCTGCCCATGGTGACCATGCTCGGACTGCAGATCGGTTCGATGCTGGGCGGTTCCGTTCTGGTCGAGACCGTCTTCGGCTGGCCTGGTCTCGGGCGGCTCGCCTTCGAGGCAGTGTTCCAGCGTGACAACAATCTACTGCTGGGCGTCCTGCTGCTCTCGTCGCTGCTCGTCGTGGTCGTGAACATTGCCGTCGATCTGTTGTACGCGAGACTCGATCCGCGCATCGAGATGAGCTGAGATGAAGGAATTCCTGCGTCGCTTTGCCCGCAACAAGGCCGCCGTCGCCGGCGTTGCGATCCTGATCGTCGTGGCCGGCATGGCACTTTCCGCGCCGTGGCTCTACCCCGACAGTCCGTGGGACATGGTGACCGAGCCGTTCCTGTTACCTGGAGCCGATGCCGCGCATCCGCTCGGTTCGGACATGATGGGGCGCGATCTTGCGGCGGGTATCTTCCACGGAGCCCGCGTGAGCCTCGTCATCGGTATCGTCGCCACGCTCGTCGCGCTCACGGTCGGAATTTCGCTGGGTGCCATCGCTGGCTACTACGGGGGCTGGGTAGACAACGTGTTGATGCGCCTCACCGAACTGTTCCAGACCATCCCCGCCTTCATCTTCGCCATCGTGCTGGTGGCTATTTTCCAGCCCACGGTGACGAGTATCGTGCTCGCGATCGGTGCCGTGTCCTGGCCTCCGATCGCGCGCCTCACGCGCGGTGAATTCCTCACTCTGCGCAATCGCGAGTTCGTGCAGGCCTGCATCACCATCGGCATGGGTGATCTGCGCATCATCGCCCTGCATATCCTGCCCAATGCGCTGGCGCCCATCATCGTCACCGGCTCGCTGATGGTGGCCACCGCCATCCTGACGGAAGCGGGGCTCGCGTTCCTCGGCCTCGGCGACCCGAACGTGATGAGCTGGGGCACGATCATCGGCGCCGGCCGTGAAGTGCTGCGGACCGCCGCGTACGTAACCACGATTCCCGGCATCGCGATATTGCTCACGGTGCTCGCTCTCAATCTCGTGGGCGAGGGTCTGAATGACGCGCTCAACCCGAAACTGAAGAACCGATGAGCGCGCCGCTGCTCGAGGTGCATGACCTCCAGACGCACTTTTTCACGCGATCCGGTATTGCCAAGGCGGTGGACGGGGTGAGCTTCGAGATTGCTGCCGGCGAGACTCTGGCGCTGGTGGGGGAATCGGGTTGCGGCAAGTCGGTGACAGCATTCTCGCTGCTGAGATTGATCGCCGATCCGCCGGGTCGCATCGTCGGCGGGCGCATTGTCTTCGAAGGCCGGGATCTTCGTACGTTGAACGAAGCCGAGATGCGGGCCGTGCGCGGCGACCGGATCGCAATGATCTTCCAGGAACCCATGACCGCCCTCAATCCGGTGTTCACTGTCGGCGAGCAGATCGTGGAGGCCGTGCGTCAGCACCGGTCGATGGACCGGCGCACCGCGTGGCGGCGCACAGTCGAACTGCTCGAGCGCGTGCGTATTCCTGACGCCGCCCGTCGGGCCCACGACTATCCGCATCGTCTCTCTGGCGGCATGCGGCAGCGTGTGATGATCGCGATGGCGCTCGCCTGCGAGCCGAAGATTCTCATCGCCGACGAGCCGACCACGGCGCTCGACGTGACCATTCAGGCACAGATCCTCGACCTGATCGGCGAGTTGAAGCGCGACTCGAGCATGGGCGTGCTGCTCATCACTCACGATCTCGGGGTAGTGGCGCAGCACGCACAACGGGTCGCCGTCATGTATGCGGGGCGCATCGTGGAGCAGGGTCCGATCACGGCGCTGTTCGATCGGCCTTTGCATCCGTACACGCGCGGACTGCTTGCCTCGATTCCGAAAGGTGATGTGGAGCAGGGGCGGCTCGCGGAAATCGAAGGCATGGTACCCGCGCTGGTGGACATGCCGATCGGATGCGCATTCGAGCCCCGATGTCCAATGGCGTTCGAGCGTTGCAAGCGCGCGCGGCCTGACCTGCTGGCGGTTTCAGTGCAGCGCTCGGTCGCCTGTTTCGCCATCGAGCGGGAGACGGCGAATGGTTAACCCGGTCCTCTCGCTAGCCGAACTCGAGATGCACTTTCCCACGCGTGCTGGTCTGGTGCGCGCGGTGGACGGAGTTTCACTCGATATCGGCGCCGGCGAGACGCTGGGTCTGGTGGGCGAGTCCGGATGCGGCAAGAGCACACTCGGCAAGACCGCGATGCGGCTCACCAAGCCCACCGCCGGCTCCATCCGACTGGAAGGCATGGAAATATCCGAGCTGTCGCGGGCGGCCTTGCGTCCGATGCGGCCGAAGATGCAGATGATCTTCCAGGACCCTTACGCGTCCCTCAATCCGCGTCTTACGGTCGGCCGGACTCTGGAGGAGCCGTTGCTCGTCCATGGGCGCGGCAACGCCTCCGAGCGACGCGATCGCGTACGCTGGCTCGCCGACAAGGTCGGCCTGCGCCCCGAATCGTTGCTGCGCCATCCCCACGAGTTCTCCGGAGGCCAGCGCCAACGGATCGGGATCGCGCGGGCACTAGCCCTGGAACCCAAACTCGTGATTTGCGACGAGCCTGTTTCCGCGCTCGACGTGTCCGTGCGCGCCCAGGTCATCAACTTGTTGATGGATCTGAAACGCGACCTGGGACTGGCCTATCTGTTCATCTCCCACGACCTCTCGGTCGTCGAGCACGTTTCCGATCGGATCGCGGTCATGTACCTCGGAAAGATCGTCGAACTCGCAGACCGCCGGACGCTGTGGACGCGTCCGCTGCATCCGTACACGCAGGCCTTGATTGCAGCCGTGCCCGTTGCGGATCCGTCGGCCGCCGATCGACCGCAGTCCGCCGGGCTCGGCGATGACCTGCCAAGCCCGCTGAATCCGCCGAGCGGCTGCCGGTTCCGGACGCGCTGTCCGAGTGCCGTGAGCGCCTGCGCCGTGCAGGAGCCGACGCTCCGAGAATGCGCGCCGGGGCACCGCGTCGCGTGCAATCTCGTTACCTGAAGCTGCCGTCTGTGCGGGGATTCACCCGTGCTTGAACACCACCGTCTTGGTGTTGCAGAATTCCTGCAGAGCCTCGAAACCCTTCTCGCGGCCGTGGCCGGATTTCTTCACTCCGCCGAACGGCAGTTCGATCCCGCCGCCCGCGCCGTAGCCGTTGACGAACACCTGTCCGCAGCGCATCGCCTTGGCGACCCGCATCTGACGCCCACCGTTGTTCGACCAGATTCCCGCGACGAGGCCGTAGTCGGTGTTGTTGGCGAGCTTGATTGCATCGGCTTCATCCTCGAACGGAATGGCCGACAGCACCGGGCCGAATACTTCCTCGAAGGCGAGCGGATTGTCGCGCGGGACCGGACCGAACAGCATGGGGGCCACGTAGTAGCCTTCCGACGGCACGCCATCGGCCACCTGCGCTTGTGCGAGGACGCCGATCCGATCGGTGCCGGCACGGTCGATGAAGCCGGTCACGCGCTTCTTCTGCGTGACGCTGATCAAGGGGCCGCAATCGAGGTCCATCACCGAAGAGCCGACCCGCAATTGCGCGAAGCGTTCCGCCACGCGGGCGATGAACTTGTCGTACGCGGACTTCTGCACGAGCACCCGGCTGCCGGCCGAGCAGGTCTGCCCGCCGTTCTGCACGATGGCATTCACCACCACAGGAATGGCGGCATCGAAATCGGCGTCGTCGAACACGATCTGCGGCGACTTGCCGCCGAGCTCCAGCACGCAGCCGATGTGATTCCTGGCCGCGGCGATCTGCACGAGCGTCCCGACTTCGGGCGAACCGGTGAACGACAGGAAGTCGATGCCCGGATGACCCGACAGCGCTGCGCCCGCCTCCTCGCCCAGCCCGGTCACGATGTTCAGAACTCCCGGGGGAAATCCGACTTCCTGTGCCAGCTCGGCGATCCGAAGCGGTGTGAGGCAGGCCTCCTCGGCCGGTTTCAGCACCGTGCAATTGCCCATGGCGAGAGCCGGAGCCAGCGTCCGGCCGAACATCTGAGCGGGATAGTTCCACGGGATGATGTGGCCCGTGACACCTTTCGGTTCCCGCAACACGGTGACCATGTATCCCTCCAGAAACGGGATGACGTCGCCGTGGAACTTGTCGGCGGCCGATCCGTAGAACTCGAAGTAGCGAGCGGCCGCGGTGATGTCTGCCCGGGCCTGCTTCATGGGCTTGCCCGTGTCGGCTGCTTCCAGCGCGGCCAGTTCGTCGAAATGATCCAGGATGTTCTGGCCGAGCTTCATCATCACGCGGCCGCGTTCGACCGCGGGCGTGCGCCGCCACGGGCCGTCCTCGAAAGCCGTGCGTGCCGCCTTCACGGCCGCCTCGATGTCGGCAGCCGTGCCGCGCGCGATCTGCGCGAAGACCCTTCCGTCGTTCGGGCTCGCCACATCCAGGGTGCGGCCGTCCGAGGCAGGTTGCCAACGACCGTCGATCAGATTCTTGCGGGTGACGATGGGTTCGACAGCGCTGGCGCGCACGGTGCTCAGTGTCATATTGGTTCCTCGAGGAGTCAGGTCAGACGGAACGGCGGGGGTCGATATTCTAACGCCGGGGCAAGCGGGACAAGAAACGCGCGGCGCGACCCGGAGTCGTCTCCTGGGCCGCTGGTGTCCCCATCGCTCGTGGCGATCACTCCTGGAAATGTGCTCTCTTCGGTGCGGTCCCGCACCATGAATTCCCGTCTGGCGTGGTCACATTCTTGCCTGTCGGTAGTCGATCGCGGGGCGCAACTCCGCATCGGTCGCCGATCTACGACACTGAGGCAAAGTCTGCGCTAGCCGATAACCATGCTGTCGATCGATTCGAACCGCGTGCTGCGCAGCGGCCGCGCATGTCTGTGAGCAAGGGGATGAACACGCATCTGAAGGCAGCGTTTCTGCTCGCCACCCCCGCCCTGATGGCAATGGTGGCGTATCTTGCCGCCCCGGCGGCAGCGGAGTTGCCGCCCGAGTTGGCGGGACTCCAGCGACTCGGTCCGGTGGTCGCGCTCGCCTTTGCCGCAGCCATGGCCGCCACGTTCAATCGCGGACGCGTGCTGCTGGGCGTGCTGGTCCTCGCGCTGCCCTATGCGGGCTTCGCGGCCGTGGCACATGAGGATGCGACGGGGCCGTTGTGGCGCACGGTCTGCGCGGCCATTTCGATCCTCGTCCCGGCGAACCTGGCGATCCTGAGTTTCCTCCAGGAGCGCGGGCTGGCCACACGATACGGTGCCCGTCGCATCGCTGCGGTTGCCGTACAGGTAGGGCTCGTCTACGAGCTCGCGATCGGCCAATCGGCGAACCTGACGGCACTGCTCTGGTCGTCGGTGCCCGGCCTCGGGTGGCTCGGTTCGATAGCAATCCCGCCACTTGGAGTGCTGAGCTTCGTTCTCGGGTTCATCACCGCGATCGCGGCGACGTTCCTGCGACGATCCGCGATCGAAGCCGGTCTGGCGGGTGCGATCGCGGCGGTCGGGCTGGCCATGTACGAGGTGTCGGTGCCCCTGGCTTTCGACATCTTTCTCGCATTCGGTGGCCTCATGCTCGCTGCAGGCGTGCTTCAGGAAGCTTACAGGTTCGCGTTTCGCGATGAACTCACGGGATTGCCGAGCCGACGCGCGCTGAACGAACGTCTGCTCGCGCTCGGAGACCGCTACGCGATCGCGATGGTCGATATCGACAACTTCAAGCAGTTCAACGACCGCTGGGGACACGACGTCGGCGATCAGGTGCTCAAGATGGTGGCCTCGCACCTGGAACGCCTGCCGGGCGGCGGCCGCGGGTACCGTTTTGGCGGCGAGGAGTTCGCGCTAGTGTTCGGCGCACGGAGCGTGCGCGAGGTCATGCCAATCCTGGAAGCCCAGCGTGCTGTGATCGAGCGGTATGAGCTCGCGATCCGCGCACCCGATCGGCCGCAGCGCACGGAGGACGCCCGTCGGGCCGGCACGCCGCGGGCCGTGCGCCACTCGGTATCGGTGACGGTGAGCATCGGCGTCGCAGAACGGGATGATCGCAATGCGTTGCCGGACGCCGTGCTGCGCGCCGCTGATGCAGCGCTCTATCGCGCGAAGCAGAAGGGGCGCAATCGCGTCAGTCGCTGAGTTTCCGGGTCTCGCCACACAGCACCCGGCGTGGCGGGCGCCGCGATCGATTACCATCCCGGCCTTGCACGTATCGGAGTTGCTACATGGCTGCGGCATCCGTCTCGGGTCCATTCGACTACATCATCATCGGGGCAGGGACTGCCGGCTGCGTGCTGGCCAATAGACTCTCGGCGGATCCGTCCGCGCGCGTGCTGCTGGTCGAGGCCGGCGGACGCGACGACTATTTCTGGATCCACATTCCGGTCGGCTACCTGTTCACGATCGGCAATCCGCGCACCGACTGGTGTTTCAAGACCGAAGCCGAGCCGGGGCTCAACGGCCGCAGCATCCTCTACGCGCGCGGCAAGGTGCTCGGCGGTTGTTCCTCGATCAACGCGATGATCTACATGCGGGGACAGAGAACCGACTACGATCATTGGGCAGGCCTGGGCAATCGGGGCTGGGGCTGGGATGACGTCCTGCCGGTGTTCAAGCGCAGCGAGGACTACGTGCATGGTGTCGACGACTTGCACGGCGCCGGCGGTGAACTGCGTGTGGAAGAGCGCCGGGTCTCCTGGGAGATCCTGGATGCCTGGCGCGATGCCGCCGAGGAATGCGGAATCCCGAAGATTCCGGAATTCAATCGCGGGGACAATTTCGGCAATGCGTACTTCCAGGTCAATCAAAAGCGAGGCGCGCGCTGGAGCGCGACCAAGGCCTTCCTGCGACCGGTCCAGCAGCGTCCCAATCTCGAGATCGTCACCGGTGCTCACGCGCAGCGCATCGCGATCGAAGTGCGCGACGGTGCAAAGCGTGCATGCGGTGTCACGCTGCGACTGGAGGACGGGTCGGTGGTCGATGTCGCAGCGCGTCGCGAGGTCGTGCTGGCTGCCGGCGCGATCGGCTCGCCGCAAGTGCTGCAACTCTCGGGCGTCGGCCCGGCGAAATTGCTGCACGAGCGTGGCATCGCGGTTGCTCACGATCTGCCGGGTGTCGGCGAGAACCTGCAGGATCATTTGCAGATCCGCACCGTGTACAAGGTCCGGGATGTGGTGACGCTGAATCAGCGCGCCAATTCTCTGTGGGGCAAGGCGGCCATGGGGCTGGAGTATCTCCTGTTCAGGACCGGCCCCCTGACCATGCCGCCCTCGCAACTCGGGGCGTTCGCGCGCAGCGATCCTTCACGTCCCTCCGCCAACATCGAATGGCACGTCCAGCCGCTATCCCTCGATCGCTTCGGCGAGCCGCTGCACGACTTTCCCGCGATCACGCCGTCGGTGTGCAATCTGCAGCCAAGCAGTCGCGGCTGGGTTCGTATCAAATCTCCGGACGCGCAGGCCGCGCCGGAGATACGACCCAACTATCTCGACACCGATGATGATCGTCGGGTGGCCGTGGATGGTCTTCACTTCACGCGACGCATCATGGCGGCCAGGGCGCTCGCGCGTTACCGACCCGAGGAATGGAAGCCCGGGCCGCTGGTGCAGGGGGATGACCAGCTTGCGCAGGCAGCCGGCGACCTGGGCACGACGATCTTCCATCCGGTGGGCACCTGCAAGATGGGGCACGACGCCCTCGCAGTCGTGGATGATCGACTCGCGGTGCATGGCATACGCGGACTGCGCGTGATCGACGCTTCGGTGATGCCGCGCATCACCTCGGGCAACACCAATGCACCGACGGTCATGATTGCCGAGAAGGGGGCCGAGTTCATGCTCCGGGATGCTCGCGGTTGAGCAGGTCGCCGCGGCGATCGTGCATCGTATTGGATCGAAGCACCATGATGTTGCATCTCGTTCGACCCGCCACCTGTTCGAACGCCGCCGCGGGCGCTGCAAGAGCGCGCTGTCCGGGATCAGCCGAAAGACAAGGTGCCGCTGATCACCAGGCGATCGGATGTTTTCACCCACACCTCGTAGCGGCCATCGCCGACGCGCTCGCCCCCGCCGACCAGGATTTCGCCGACGAACACCGGGGCGGTGAAGCGTATGTCGACCGCCGCGCGTGCGGTCATCTCGGCGGTGAAGGTGGCGTCGATCGATTTCCACAGCGCATTGAGCGAAAGCGTGCCGTGCGCGATGCACCGTCCGTATGGGGTCGAGGCTGCGAATGCTTCGTCCAGATGGATGGGATTCGAATCGCGCGTGAGCGATCCGTACGCCACCAGCATCGCCCGGGTGATCCGGAGAGAGGCCTCGACGAGATGCGCGGATTGCGAGTTCAGAGTGCCCACAGGATGGTCATCTCCGCTTCGAACAGAAGCTCGTCTGTCGCGGCTGCGTTCACCCGGAGAACGACGCGGCGACGACCGTTGCGCAGTTCCGCTCCGATGCACGAGAGCGTCGCTGCGACCCGATCGCCCGGCGCGAGAGCACGATGCAGCGACAGACGCTGGCGCGCGTGGATGTTGCCGGGCGGGCGCTCTGGCAGAATCGTGAGGTATGCGCGCATGGCGAATGCCATCGCGAAGCCGCCCGGGGACAGGTGTTGCGGCCCGTCGGGGAAAGCGGTGCGCCATGGCGCGACCAGCGATTCGTCGATCGTCTCCTCGTGGCGACCCAACGTGGAGCCTGCAGTGAAATCGTCGAAAAGCATCAACGGCACGACCAGGGTCTCCGCATCACCACAGGAACCAGGCGCAGCATGAATGGGGCACGACCGCAACGAATTTCGTGCACGGCAGTATGCGTGATCGTCGGCGACGCGTCACGCGGACTGCCGTGACGAAGGCTTCCCCGGTAGCGGCAGACCGATGATGAGCGCACGACGCGCGTCATGGTTGCCGCTCGTCGGACTCGTCGGCGTCGCCACCAGTCTGGGCTCGGGTCACGTTTGCGCTCGTCTCGCCTTCACCCACGGCGTCACCGTGATCACGGCCGCAACCATGCGGTCGGTCTGCGCCGGCCTGTTGCTGCTCGCGGTCCTCGCGTGGCGTCGAACCTCGCCGTGGCCACCCATGCGGTCCGCCCGCTTCACGCCGATTCTCGGTTTGTTCGTGGTTGTACAGACGCTGCTCATCCAGTATGCGGTAACGCTGTTGCCGGTGACACTCGCGATCCTCGTGTTCTACACCTATCCATTTCTCACGAGCGTGGCTACGAGTCTGCTCGGTGAGCATCGGCTTTCGACGCATCTCGTCGCGGCATTGGTTTGCGCATTCGCAGGGCTGGTGCTGGTGCTGGGAGTAGGAACGGCCCCGGTCAGCATCCTTGGCATTCTCGTTGCGTTCGGAGCGTCGGTGGCTTTCACCGCGGCGCTGGTGTTGACACCACGACTCGCGCCGAACCTCGGAGCCCCATTGCGGACCTTCTACACCATGGCCACCTCGGCATTCGTACTCGTCGTGGCCGCGGCAGCCACCGGCCGCTTCCACCTGCCTGCGGACATGGCGGCATGGACGGGCCTCGCCGGACTTTCGCTGTTGTATGCGGCGGGAATTTCCGGATTGTTCCTGCTGTTGCCATTGCTCGGACCCGTCCAGACGGCGGTCGTGCTCAATCTCGAACCCGTGATCGTCGCAATGGTCGCGTGGATTGCTCTGGGAGAAGCGCTGACGCCTTGGCAATGCGTGGGCGCTGTCGTCGTCGTGGGCGCCGTCATCGCCTATCAGGCAAAGTCCAGGAAGACCTAGGCGATGGGCGGCCACGCCATCGCCGGGGTCGTCTGGGTGGGCCTGTTGGCCGGGGGCTGGATGGCCTTCGCGTACTGGGGGCAGCATGAGGCGCCGGTGCGCGGCTGCGAAGACCCCGGCGACACGCGCGAGATCGTCGTCGATACGGCACGCGACGGCCATTTCTATCTCGAGGGTGCGGTGAACGGCGTACCCGTTCGATTTCTCATCGATACCGGCGCGAGCTACGTGACGGTTGATCCCGGCGCAGCCTTGCGGGCCGGCCTGCCCACTGGGCTGCCGGCTTATTTCAGCACTGCGAACGGCCGCGTCGAAGGTCGGCTTGTCCGAGGGCAGACCATTCGCGCCGCCTGCCTCGAGATGTCCGGCGTGACTGTCGCGGTCAGTCCGGGTCTGGACGACGTGGCCCTGCTCGGACAGAACTTCCTGCGCCGGTTCGAAGTCTTGCAGACGGCACGCGAGCTTCGCTTGCGGGTGAGATCGGGTGGTTCGCAAACACCGGATGGTCGCGAGTAGCCGGGCTATCCCGCAATCCTGCAGCCGGCGAAGTACCCGCTCCCGGTGGCCCGTGCCGATGCCATGGCGGTGGGTTCAATGCGACCGCGGATCGTCCTGCGGATGAACGTAAGTCATGCCGGTGCCCGGGCCGGTGCCCATTTCCTGGATCACGACTTCCTCATCGCGCGTGGCGGAGAAATGCGGGGTATTCCCCGGCGTCGCGTAGAAGCTGCCTGCCGGAAAAGCACGCAGCTTGCCTTCGTCGAACTCGGTGCCGACGCCCGAGTAGTAGGTGCCCTTCAGCACCGTCACCACGCGCGCATCCGGATGCGTGTGGGGTGGCAGCTTGTAGCCCGGAGGGATCTTCGCGCGAAAGATGAACGACGCCGGCTGCGTCGGATTGCCGTAGATCATCATCAGTCCCATGCCAGGCGGTACCGCGTTGTTCGGTGACCAGGTTTCCTGACCCAATTCGATGATGTTGGTCATGGTCATGGTGTCCTCTGCGACGGCCGGAATGGCGAAGGCGATCGCGGATAGCGCAAGAATGGTTCGGTTCATGCCTGTAAGCCTCCTTGTCAGTTTTCGACGAACACTACCGCATCGAGTGCAACGCAGCCTTCGCCGCGCGCGCCGACCAGTACGGGATTGAGGTCGAGGCTCGTGACGCGCGGATGCGATTGCGTCATGAGAGCGCCGACCGCCATCGTGGCGAGCGCGAACGCGGCGACGTCCAGCGGTGGTTCGCCGCGTACTCCCTCGAGCAACGGCGCGAGGCGCAAACGGGACAGTGCCCGGTCCACATCGGCAACATCGAAGGGCGGCAACAGCACCTGCGTGTCCGGCATCGCTTCCACGTATTTGCCGCCATCGCCGATCAGCACGATCGGGCCGAACACCGCATCGACGTGCGCGCCGATCATCATTTCGCGTCGACCCTGTGCCATGCGGGCAACCAGGACCCCGTCAAACGAGAGGCCACGCGAATCGAGGGCGGCACGCATTTCGTCGAAGCCCGACCGTGCCGCCGCGCCAGTCGCGACGCCCAGGCGCACGAGGCCCAGCTCCGATTTGTGCGCCACATTGCTCGAACAGCCTTTGACGACCACCGGCGCGCCAAGCTCCCCGACCGCGGCGGCCGCTTCGTCCGCGGTCAGACACAAGCGATGGGCGACCACCGTGACGCCCACCCGGGCGATGAGCGCGAGACTTTCCGCTTCGTTCAGCATGCGTGATCCCCGGACGGCAACCGGACGATGCGCGGCCGTCGGCTTCGCATCCCGCATGCGCTCGTGATGTGAGACGAACTGCGCGAGCGCGGCCACCGCCTCGGTCTCCGTTTCCATCACGGGAATGCCGCGTGCCTTGAACGGCGCGGCGATCTGCGGCTGCGGAATGGCGGCCACGGTCGGCTTTCCGGTGCTCTCGGCGAACGCGGCGGTGTCGCGGGCGAAGGCGTCCACATCGTAGGCGGCGCCCGCGACCGGAATGCCGATCAGGAATGCGTCCGCGGCAGGGTCGCGCGCGATGGCGGGCAGGATGTCGCCGAACAGGCGGCTGTTGGTGAGCAGCGCCGCGGTGATGTCGATCGGATTGGTGGTCGTCGCGAACGAGGGCAGGACCCGGCCGAGTTCCGCGCGGGTCGCCGCGCTGATGGGCGCCATCGACATGCCGAGCCGGGTTGCCGCGTCGGCAGCCATCACGCACACCGCGCCCGAGTTGCTGATGGCCACCAGCTTGCGGCCCTTTGGCTTCCAGCCCTTGAGATACATCTCGGTGGCGGCGACCATGCCGTGGAGATCGTCCGCCCGCCAGATGCCGTGCCGTTCGAGGAAGGCGTCCACAAGCCGGTCTTCGTTCGCCAGCGCGCCGGTATGCGATTTCGCTGCCTGCTGGCCGGCGCTGGTGCGTCCCGACTTGAGAGCGACGATGGGCAGTCCGCGCGCATTCGCCACGCGCGCCGCTTCCGCGAGCGGTGCCGGGTCGGGAACGCTCTCGAGGTACAGGAGCAGGAGCTTCAGGTCGGGATCTTCCGCCACGACCGCCGCGATTTCCGCCACGTTCACGTCGGCATCGTTGCCGGTGGCGTGCGCATAGCGCACGCCGATACCCCGGGCGCGGAGCATGCCCCAGGGCACGACGCTCATCGCACCGCTCTGGCTCACGACGCCCACGGGACCGTCCATCGGCTGCGTTTCGATGAACATCGACGAAAACGACAGGATCGCCCCGGTACCGAAGTTCGCGAGCCCCTGCGTGTTCGGTCCGACCATGCGCATGCCCGCGCCGCGCGCCGCCGCCACCATGCGCGCTTCGCCTGCCTTGCCTTCCTCGGTGCCGGTCTCGCCGAATCCCGATGCCATGGTGACGCAGACTTTCACCCCGATGCGGGCGCACGCCTCGACGGCGGCAATGGCGGCGTCCCCCGGGACCACCACGATCGCCACCTCCGGCGTTTCGGGCAGATCGTCGATCGAGGGGAAGGTCGCGAATCCCTGGGTCTCGGTGCGCTTCGGGTTCACGGCGTAGACCTTGCCTCGATAGCCGTGGCGGGCGAGGTAGAACAGCGGCCGACCGCCGATCTTGTCGGGATTCTCCGAGGCACCGATCACGACGATGGATCGGGGATCGAGCGCTGCGTGCAATGGATTGGTCACGAGATCTTCCTGGTGAAAAGGGGAACGGTTGCGTCGCCGAAATCCTGGAATCCCGCCTGCACACGCTCGCCGATGACGGCACCGCGTTCGAGATGGGCCATGAGGCGGAAGCCCTCGTCGGCATCGATCAGCGCGATGACATAGGGCGCGTGCGGTCGCAGCGCTTCACTCGGAGCACGCGTCACCTCGGTCAGTGCGTGCACGACACCCCGGCCCGAGGCGTGCAGTGTTTCGATTTCGCTGGATCCGCATTTCGGGCAGAAGCTGCGGCGGAAGTACCATACGTTGCCGCAGGGCTTGCAGCGCTGATACGTGATACCCGCGGTTCCGGTGGTCCAGTCCTTCATGGCGTGCGCTCCAGCACCAGCGATACGTGAGACGACAGCACGCCGCCGTCACCGTGGAGCAACGCGACTCGAGGCACGCGCAACTGCCGGTCGGCGGCGCGCCCGGCCATCTGACGATGGGCCTCGACCAGGTGCGCCATCGCGCCGCCTACGCCGCAGTGGCCGTAGGAGAGCAGGCCGCCGTGAGTATTGAGCGGCATCGGCCCGCCGGGCGAGAAATGGCCCTCCGCAGCCAGCCGACCCGCCGCTCCGCGCGGCGCCAGTCCGATCTCCTCCAGGAGGATCGTGAGTGTGATCGTGAAGCTGTCGTAGATCGCCGCGTAGTCCACGTCGGCCAGCTCGACCTGCGCCGCGGCCATCGCCGCGCGGGTCGAAGCGAGGGCGCCGAAATGCGTGAGGCTCGGCGCCGCACTCACATGCTGGTGCGTGTGGGCCTGGGCCGTTCCGATCACCCGCACCGTGGCGCCGTTCACCGCTTCGCGGCTCACCACGAAGGCCGCACCGCCGTCGGAGACCGGGCAGCAGTCGAGCAGTTTCAGCGGCGAGGCAACGGGCTTCGAGGCGAGAACGGCATCGATGTCGATCGTTTCGCGGAACTGCGCGCCGGGGTGCGATCGCGCGTGGGCGCGCATGAGCACCGCGAGCACAGCGAGATCGCGCTCGGTGGTGCCGAACTCGTGCATGTAGCGCGAGGCCACCAGGCCGTAGTAGGCCGGAATCGTGGCGCCGAAGGGCACCTCATAGACCGGGTGGCCGACCTGTGCGAGCGTCTGCACGGCCGCGTCGCGCGATTGCCCCGTCAACCGATTCTCGCCCGCGACGACCAGGACGTGCCTCGCGAGCCCCGTCTCGACCAGATGATGGGCCAGCATGGCCATCGTGAATCCCGTGGCGCCGCCCAACTGGATCGCGTGCGCATATGCGGGCGTCAATCCGAAGTGTTCCGCGAACACCGTCGAGAGCATCAGGTGCGGAAATGTCGTCGAATAGCCGGTGAGGAGACCATCGATGTCACCGCGTTCGAGCCCGGCGTCGTCGAGCGCCTGGGACGCCGCGGCGCTCATCAGATCGAGCGTGGAGCTGCCCGGGTGCTTCCCGAACGCCGTCAAACCTACCCCGGTGATCCAGCCCACGTCGGTCCTTGTTGTTGTTCGTCGCGGGCGTGATTCTAGACGGACCCGGCGGTTCTACGCAGATGCCGGCGATTCGCGGTCCCGATGCAGGTACCGCCGCGACCGACCGGCGAAGTTCGTCGCACACGATGCCCCTCAGGCCGGTCGCCCGGCCGCAATGCGACCGGCCGGCACTGCTACGCCGTCACGGAATCCACTTGGTGCAGACCGTGCCGGGCGGGACGGGTTCGCTCTGGCTGCAAGTGCAGCCGACCTGGATCGCCTTCCCGAGAAAGTAGATCACCGGGCAGTACGGATTGACGCGCGAGCGCACCACCGACACCTGTTCGAGATTGAACACGGTTGCGCCGACCGATCCCTGGCACAGCGGCGTCGACAGGCCCTTCGCGCGAGTGCACGCGGGCCCGTATTTCTTCTCCAGTTCGGGGGTGCACAACTGGCATGACGGCAGAGGCTCGCCGGTGCCGGAATTGAAGAACCGAAGGCTGCCCGCGTCGGTGATCTCGATCACGGCGACCGCGTCCTTCGATGGGCGATAGGCCGACTTCGAAGTGTCCGTCGGCATCGGTTCCCCAGTGCCTGTGTCGGGTTTCTGCTGCGCTACGGCGCAGCCTCCGACCAACAATGTGCAGCCCAGGGCGAGTACCGCCATCGCGCGTATCCACTTGCCGAACGTCTTCATCGCTTTGTCTCCCTCGTTGGTTTCAGTACTGGACGGTAGCTCTCAGCATCAGCGACTGGCCAGGGCGGAACAACGGGATGCGTGGAATGCCCGCGAAATCCGTGTCCTGGTAGCCGAACTCCCGGTCGAATAGATTGCGCGCTTCCAGGCTGAGAATGCCACGCCCACCAAGCAAACGGTAGCCCAGCATGAGGTCGGTGACCGAGAAGCGGTGTCGGTCGCGGGCGAGCGTGCCGGTGCCGTCGGGGCGATCGACCGACTGGTCCACGAGCGTGAGGGACGTGCGAACGAAGAACCCGTTGTCGAGATAGAGCGTCGCGCGCAACGGCGCCAGCTGTGTCGTCACGCGATGCGCAAAGGTGTCGTTGAGGGCAGCCGGAATGTTGCGCTGCTGGTCGTCGTAGCTGTATTCCACCGACACGCTGAGGTGGCGGTTGAGCAGGCCGCTCACGAAACCGCGGTAGAGCCGTTCCTCGCGCTCCTCGGTACGTGCGAGTGTGCCGTCGAGATTCGAGATCGGAACGTCGAGGTTGCGGGTGCTCGCTTCGATTCCGGCGAACCAGCGCTCGCCGAGGCGCTGGTCGATGGCGCCGCCGAAACGCGTTGCCGTGGTTCCGTCGACGTCGTCGAACAGCTGGTTGAAGCCCGCGACCTGCGTCGGTTCCAGCGTCTGGGAAGCAGCGAACGGGCGGCGCAGCGTCCGGAACGCCGCAGCACGGACGGTCGTCGACGGCGTCACGTTCCACACCAATCCCAGCTTCGGATTGCCGCGAGCGCGGTCGACCGCCGGGTCGTTGTAGCGGTCGTAGCTCGCACCGGTAACCAGTTGCGCCGAGGGGCTGAGATGCCAGCCGAGATAGACGTAGCCGTTGTAATGCTCGGGGGTCGGACTGATCTGCGTCGCGACTACCGTCGGCGGAATGGGATCGGTGACGAATCCGAAGGTGCCGGCGATGTCGCGGTCTTCGTTGATCCGCGTCGCGCCCACGCCGGCGGTGACATGGACCCGCTGGAAGTCGCGCAGATGCTGCACCTCCGTGGTCCAGGCATCGCTGTCGCCGTGCAGGCGCGTGCTCTCGTAGGCGGGGTCGAATGGAAAACCGAAGCCGGTCGTGGTGAACCTCGTATCCGTGTTCAGGGCATCGGTGCGCTGCCGCGAGATCGACACCAGCCAGTGTGCCGTTGCAGTTTCCGAATGGCGGAACCCGACGCGGAACAGTTCGGTCCGCAGGTCCTGCCGCAATTGCGCGGAGTAGTCGTTCTGGTCGAAATTCTGGCGCACGTCGCCGCTGGTGATGCCGGAGCTGCGGTACTCGGCCTGGAAGCTGTTGCGATCGTCCAGATCGAATTGATAGAACAGCGTCCGGATGTTCTGGCGAAAGTCGTTGTTCGGACGGTAGCCGTCGCTTTGCACGTAGTACTGGCCCAGGCGCAGGCCATGCCGACCGCGCACGATGGCGGCCATGAACTCGTCGCCGATGGTCTGATCGGAGCCGCCGAAGGCCGACAGGTAGAACGAGGTGCGGTCACGCTCCATGAGTGGATTGAATTCCTGGAACGAAGGGGTCGTGGGCCCTTCGCCCTCGAGCACCGGCGCGCGCGTCTGGCCGAGACGCGGCGAGAACGGCACGGCAGTGACTGGCTGGAGCAGCTGGGACTGCAGCACTTCGCTCACTCGCGCGGATTCGTAGCGCGGACGCAGGAGATAGCTCTCGGCGAGATTGCGGTGTGCAGGAAACCCGCCCGGATCGAAGCTGATGGCCTTGCCGCTCTGCGCTTCGGCGAGCTGGTCGAAGCCGAGTTCGTTGGCGATTCGCGCCTGGCTGGCGGCACGCGCCGAAAGGTCCTGGTCGAGCAGCAGGCGCGATCGATACACTGCGCGGTCGTCGTTCAACTGGACGGAACGGGTCAGGTCCATCAATGCCTCCCCGGGCCGGTTCGTCGCCTGCTTGCGGATCGCGTCGTAGAACCAGGGCGTCGGATCGTTCGGGTCGAGCGCTTTCGCGGTGTCGAATTCGACACCGGCCAGGCGAATGCGATCGGGAGTGTGTTCGTCGAAGTAGGCCTTGCCCATGTACGAGCGCACGAGCGGATTGAACGGATCGAGCGCCACGGCGATCTCGAATTGCTGGCGGCCCTCGGTGAGCTTGCCTTCGCGGATCAGCGCGAGGCCCAGGCCGAGCCGGGGGAACGGGTCACCGGGCGCCAGCGCGATGGCGCGCTCGAAAGAGGCGCGGGCCGCGTCGATCCGAGTGCGCGCCAGTTGCGCGAAGCCGGCGACGAGATGGCCTCGCGGCTCGTTGGCGTCGGCCGCAATGGCCGCCTGCGCGGCTGCCTCCGCGTCGCGTCCGCGGCCGACCCCCAGCAGCAGTTCGGCCACGCGCGCCTTCGCCAGAGCGCTGTCGGGGTGGGCCGCGGCGGCAAGTCGCGTCGTGGCGAGTGCGGCATCGATGTCATGGCCCGCCTGTTCGGCGAAGCTCAACGCGATCAGCGCGCGCAACGAATCCGGCTCCAGGTTCACCGCGCGATGCGCAAGATCACTGGCGCTTTTCTGGTCGTTGCGGGCGACCGCGACCACCGCACGCAGCGCCAGCGCGTCGGCGGTGTCGACGCTCTCGAGGGCGGCGGCAGCTTCGTCCAGGCGGCCGACGTCCAGCAAGGCTTCGGCACGGGCCACGGAGCAGGTGGCACCGCCCCCGGTTGCGCAGGCCGCATCGGCTCCGTTGGAACGGTCGGACACACGCGGATAGTAGATGGCCCACGACACCGCATCCACCGGCTTCGCCGTCACCGCCACGGCCGACAGGCCACGCGACGAGGCCGAGATGCTCTGACCCGGCACGAGCCGCGCCGCGCCGCCGGAAGGGGCTTCGGCCAGCACCTTGCCTTCGAACACCGACACGCTTGCAGCGGTGCAAGCGAGCGCGACCTCGAACTCCGTGCCTTCGACGGTCGCGTTCACGAACGGCGTGAGGACCTTGAATCGGCGCGGGAAGCGCGTCGTGACGTAACCGGCACCACAGGAACTACCGCGTGCGGCGGGAGCCACCCGGTCGTCCGGATACAATTCGACGACCGTCTCGTCGGGGCGCACCGTCAGAACGAGCGTGGTGTTCTGGTCCAGACGGATCATCGTCTCGGGTTGCATGGCAATCGCGGCGCGCCCGTGCGTGTCGACATGGACGCGATCGCCGGCGCACAGCGGGACGCTGGATGCATTCGTCACGTGCCATTCCAGCGTGCCGGCGCGGCGCACTTCGACCTTTCCCTCGATCGACACCACGCGGGCGATGGTGACCGAACAACCCGTGTCGCCTTCGGCGAAGGCCACGGAGGCACAGCACAGCAACACCGCCAGGGCTGTCAGGCGACAAACGCCGCCGGAACACAAGAACGGACTCATCGGCTTCCTTCGGGTCGAAGCGGGTCGGCGCGGTTCCGCGGCCGATCACGCACGATACGTACGCGCTGGCCGCCATTCAACTGCAACGGCCACGGGGGCGATCATTCCATCGGAATGGCGCAGGATGCGCGCAAGGTACCATCGTGCAGGCGATCCAGCAGGAATTGCGTCGGCGCGTCGTCAGGTTGCGACAGTTTCAGTTGTTCAAGGCAGGTGCGCGCGAGCGCAATGTCCCCGGTACGCCAGGCAGTCACGGCGTGATCGAATGCTTTGCACCGGGCGCGGACCCCTGCGTCCGCGTCGCCGGTTCGCGCCACGATCTCCACGACTCGGACCACGTCCGATTTTCCCCGCAGCAGATAGTCGCCGAGGTCCCGTGTCAGCACCTGGTCGAGACCGTTGATGAGTTCACCCGATACCGCCACGCGCACACCCAGGCGTTTTGCCAGCGTCTGCAGTCGATTGCCGGTATTGACCGGATCGCCAACGCCCCGGTATTCGTAATGATTGAGCGCGCCTACCGGCGCCAGTACGATCGGTCCCCATGCAACCCCGACCCGTGTGATCAGCGCGATCTCGGGTTCGCGGGCTGCCAGGCGGTCGGCGCCTTCGATCAGCGACAGGCAGGCGAGGCACACGCGCGTGCGCGTGTCGATCGAGTCCGGCCCTTCGGGCCAGATCGCCACCATGCTGTCTCCGACCACGTCGCTCACGAATCCGCCGTGCCTGGCGACGGCATCGAACATCGGCTCGTAGTACCGGTTGAGGAACTCGAGCAGCGCCTCCGGTGCGAGGCGTTCCGCAAGCGCGGTGTAGCGGTGCGCGTCCGTCGCCATGCAGGCGGCCTGCACCTGGCGGCGCAGGGTATGCAGCGCCTGGGCGTTCTGCGTCAGGCGCGTGGTGACGTCCGCCGGGAGGAACTTGGCGACGGCGCGCTGCAAACGGGCGCGCTGCAGGATGGCCTCCCGGTAGCGCATGATGAGCGCGACCAGCGCACCGGCCGGCAACTGCACCGCCAGCGGCCAGATGAGTGGCAGCCACACGTAATGCGCGCGAAACGCGAACAACGCCGCGGCGAGGTAACCCGCCGCGATGACCAGGACCGCACCGAGGCCGAGCGCGACTGGCGCCCGAAGCACGAGCGCGGTGGCTACGGCGCCGGCCACGAACACGACCCCTGCGCCCTCGAACGGTCGAGTCGGGCGGATGAAGGTGCGGCCGTGAATGTTCGCGAAGGTGGTTGCGGCGATCTCGACGCCGTGCATGTTGCCTCCCTTGCCGGTAAACACGGTGCGATGGTCATCGTGCGGCTCGGCTTGCGCCGGTTCCGAGTACCCCACGAACACGGCTCGACCGTGAACCAGCGCAGATGCCGCGGGATCTCCGGCGATGATGGCGTCGTAGCCGAGGGTCGGAACGGTGCCGGGGGGCCCGTGGAAATCCAGGTAGCGCAGCGCCGGTCCGGAGAACAGGTCGAACAGGGCCGCCGACAGAGCATCGCCGGCTCGATTGCGGGTGCCCGGTTGCGCCCGGGTCGCAAAGCGTTCACGCAGGAAAGCCGTGCGGACCAGCAGCGCGGCATCACGGGGATCGTCGCCACCGGTGTCGAGGCCCGACGCCCGTTCCGAATCCCGGGCGAACGCGTGAAAGGCGATCGCGGGTAACGTCGGCAATGGCGGATTGCTGTCGAAGAACAGGGCGACGCGACGCACATGGTCGCGCGGTTCCGGCAGCGGGAACGGCGCGGCGGCCAGCGCGGCGGCATGAATCTCGGGCGATAGCGGCGCGAGACTTGCGCCGCCCTCGGCGCCCGCGTCCGTATCCTGCTCGAGCTTGTGGCCGATGATCACGTTGCCCGCCGCGCGCATGGCGTCGGCAAAGCGGGCGTCGTCGGCAGCGACGTCGAATCCGTAGAACGCCTGCTCCCGTGGTCTGAACAGCATGTCGAAGACGACGACTTTCGCGCCCGCCCGGCGCAGGCGCTCGACAAGCATGCCGTGCAGGCAGCGTGGCCACGACGACAGCCGGGTCGGCGGCGGTGGATTCATCCATGCTGCGCCCGGTGAGCGGGTCGCCGTGCGTACGTCTGCGCAGGGAGCTTCGCGCCGCGGTGCGCGGGGCAACCAGAGCCGCTCGGCCGCACCTCGGTTCACCGCGACGATCACCACCGGTTCCGTCACCGGTTCGACGCCGCGCAGATGAAACAACGCGGGCAGGCCGAGCGCGGCTTCCAGCGCGGGGCCGCCGGGCGTCAACCAGGCCAGCGCGCCGGCGAGTCCGACGAATGCACAGGCGGCGAGCGCCCGCAGCGAGCGCCGGGACTGGTCCAATCCGGTCAGGCTCCGGCCGCGTTCATGTCCGGCTCGTGCCTGCCCGCGCGGGGGGCGGACCACAGGAGAGGTTCAAATCCATGGACAGGGCATGCTCTGGCGAGCACCCGGACATCCCGACGATGTGTACCGCGGGCTCAATCGTCCACGCAGCGCCAGCGCGCGTCGCTGCACCACTGCGCGACAGCGTCGCCGAGCATGGGCCGCGCGATCCAGTATCCCTGGCCGTGATCGCAGCCCATGGCCTGGAGCGCTGCGGCTGCCGACTCGGTCTCGATGCCTTCGGCGACGACGGTGAATCCGAGATTGTGGGCAAGATTGATGGTCGACTGGATGATCGTCTGGTCGGCCACGCTCTCCTGCATCCGAATCACGAAGGTCTTGTCGATCTTGAGGGCGTGGATGGGCATCTGACACAGGTAGGAGAGGGAGGAGAAGCCGGTTCCAAAATCGTCGATCGCGAGCTTCACGCCAAGGGCCGCCATCTTGCGCAGGACGCCGAGCGCGCGCTTCGGATCCACCAGGAACGCACTCTCGGTAAGTTCCAGTTCCAGCCGCTCCGGCGGGAAAGCATGGCGATCGAGCAGCTCGCCCAGGTCGAGCAGCGTCAACTCGTCCGCCAGATTGCGCGCCGACAGATTGATCGACAGTCTGGGCCGGAAGCCGGTCCCGGCCCAGAGGGTCCATTGACGCAGGGCCTCGCCGATCACCCAGGAGGTGAGCGGCGTGATGAGGTCGCCCATTTCGGCGAGCCGCACGAACTCGTCCGGGGGGGACCATGCCATGGCGAGGATGCGGCCAGCGCACCAGTGCTTCGAAGCCCGATACCGCGCCGGAAGCGAAATGGATCTTGGGTTGATAGTGCAATGCCAGTTCACCGTTCCGGATCGCCGCGCCTAGTTCCGAGAGCAGATCCAGCCGCCGCGGCGAATGGAGATCGTCCTCCGCGCGGTACAACGTGTAGCCGCGGGAGTGCTTCTTCGCGACATACATCGCCACATCGGCGCGACGCAACAGCGATGAGACGTCTTCTCCGTGCTGGGGATAGAGGGCGATGCCGATGCTCGCGCCGACCTCGAGCCGGGCACCCTCGACCGTGAACGGCTGGCGGATCTCGTCGAGCAGCTGGATGGCGATCGCCTCTGCGTCCCGGGCACGCAACACCTGGCGCGCGAGCACCGCGAACTCGTCGCCGCCAAGGCGCACGAGAGCGCCATCGCACGCCGCCAGCCTGGTCGCGAGCCGCGGGCCGATCGCCCGCAGCAGTTGATCCCCCGCATAGTGGCCGAGGGTGTCGTTGACTTCCTTGAAGTGGTCGAGATCTATCAGCATCAGCGCGATGTGCCGGCTTTCGCGCGCCGCGACCTCGATTTCGTGCGCGAGCTCCCGCGACAGCCATTTGCGGTTCGGCAAACCGGTGAGCGAATCGTGCAACGTCTGGTGCTCGAGCGCGTCGAGCGCGAGGCGGCGATCGGTGACGTCGCGCCACATGCCCCAGATTCGTACCAGCGCGCCTTGCTCGACCACGCCGATCATCGAGACCGAGAACCAGACCGGCAGGCCGTCCTTGGTCTTGGAGGCGACCTCCAGGTCGCGCAAGCGGAACCCGGCGTCGATCAGCGCTGCGGCCACGACGCGCGAGCGCTTTTCGCCGGACAGCTCGGCGAGATGGATGCCGACCACGCCCGCGGGCTTGGCATAGCCGAGCAGGTGGGCCATGACGGCATTGCATTCCGTGAGCACCGTCTGTACCTCGATGCGTTCGATCAGCTCCGCGCGCTGGAGCGAGACCGGGACGGGCGGATCGAGATCGGCACGCCAGATCGCCTCGGTGCTGTGCTCGATGAAGGCGCGATAGCGCTCCTCGCTCGCGCGCAGTTGCTGCTCGATGCGGCGACGATGGTCGGCCCCGAGCAGACCCGCCACGAGGTCTGCGATGGAGGCGGCGAAATTCTGCTCGTCCAGTGTCCAGATGCGCTGCGGCCCGATGTGTTCGTGGCAGACGATGCCGACCTGGACGCCAGCGCGCCGGATCGGGGCATCGAGCATCGATGTGATTCCGAGCGCAGTCAGGTAACCCGGAGCCAGTTCGGCGGTGCGGGGATCGGCGAGCGCATCGCTCACCGCAATTGCCCGGTCGGAATGAAGGGCCTCGAAGTACTTCGGATAGTCGGCAGCGTCGAAGTGTCCGTTGTGCGTGTGGGCGGCGCTCTCGCGATCGAACAGCTCCGTGCAGTGCATGACTCGACGCGCCTCGTCGTAGAGCCAGATGCCGACGCGCGCAACCTCCAGCGTGTCTGCGGCGCTGGCGCTGACCCGGGCGAGTGCCTCTTCGAGCGGCGCATCGCGCAGCCAGTCGTGGGTGACGAGTTCGAGCAGGGCCATCTGCTGTCGGCGCATGCGTCGCTCGGCCACGATCGTGGCCGCGATCGCCTGGATCGTGCCGGCGAAGTGGATCGCACCGGTCGTGAGTTCCCGGATCCCTTCGCCGCGGCAGTTGAACCAGCGCGGCTGACCATCGCCTCCGGACACACGGAACTCGATCGCGGCGACCGAGCTCTCGAGCAGTGCCGTCTCGAGCGTATGCACGAAGCGTTGCCGGTCCACGGGATCGAGCAGGGACACGAAGCTGTCGCGCGTGCCCGGAAACTGGCCGGCGACGAGGCCGAAGAGGCTCTCCAGTTGCGGCGAGATCCGGAACGCGCCGGTTTCGGGTTCCCATTGCCAGATACCAACCCCCCCGGCGACCAGAGCCGCGTGCAGCAAGCGGGTGGCGTAGCGATCGTCCGGATCAATCAAGGGCGGGTTCCGGGGCGGCGTCGGGCGCGAGTGCGTTGAGAATCCGGAGCAGTCATCGCTCCCGCCCCGGGCCGGTCGTGATCCAGAGGGTGACCGGCCCGTCGTTGGTGAGCGCGACCTGCATGTGTGCGCCGAACACACCTGTCGCCACCGGGTCGTGCCGTTGCCGGGCCAACTGCACGACGTGGTCGAACAGGCGGCGCCCCGTATCCGGTGGCGCTGCGCGCGAGAAGCTGGGCCGGGTGCCCTTGCGCGTGTCGGCAGCGAGCGTGAACTGTGGCACCAGCAGCAGGCCGCCGCCGACCCCCTTCAGGTCGACATTCATCTTGCCTTCGGTGTCGCCGAATACGCGCAGGACGAGTAGCCGGTCGACCAGTTGACCGGACTGGCTTTCGGTGTCTTCCGGCTCGGCGCAGACCAGCACCAGCAGACCGATACCGATGGCGCCAACGACATGACCATCGACCTCGACGCGAGCGGTGGTGACGCGCTGGAGCAGGGCTAGCATGCGACTGGGGCGAGCGAATGGAACGATACCAAGTGTACCGGCTCCACCATGCGGCCGTCGCATTGCTGTCATCTGGGCCGCATACCGTGCGACGCGGATGAAGATCCTGATGATTTCGGACGTCTACTTCCCGCGCGTGAACGGGGTTTCGACGTCGATCCAGACCTTCCGGTGCGAACTGGAGGCGCTCGGCCACGAGACGCACCTGATTGCTCCAGCCTACCCGGCAGCGTATCCGGACGAACCGGACACGGTCCGGGTTCCCTCCGGTTTCGTGCCGTTCGACCCTGAGGACCGGCGCATGCATCCGGGCGCCATCCGGAAGATTGCGGACACGCTGGCAGATTCCGGTTTCGACCTTGTTCATGTGCAAACCCCCTTCGTCGCCCACTATCTCGGGCTCGAGATCGCGCGGCGGCTGGGTGTGCCGTGCGTCGAGACCTATCACACGTTTTTCGAGGAGTATCTGTTTCACTACGTGCCATTGCTCCCGAAGGACTGGCTGCGTGCCGTCGCTCGACGCTTCTCACGCACGCAGGCAAACCGCGTGGATGCCCTCGTGGTTCCTTCGACGGCCATGCGCGAGGTCCTTGATCGATACGGGGTGGTTACACCGATGCATGTGATCCCGACCGGCATTCCGCCAGGCGACTTTCGCGCCGGGGACGGCCAGCGATTCCGTGCCGCGCTGCATGTCGCGGCCGGGACCCCTCTGCTGTTGTTCGTCGGGCGGGTAGCGCACGAGAAGAACATCGCATTCCTGCTGCGCGCGTTCGTCCGCGCTTCGGCGCTGATGCCGGGCCTCGAATTCGTCATCGCCGGCGAAGGCCCGGCGCGGCGGCAACTGAAGCGCGAGACGGCACGACTCGGCCTCGGACGGCGCGTTCACTTCGTCGGATACCTCGATCGCAGAACCGCGCTGGCCGACTGCTACGCCGCGGCGGATGCTTTCGTGTTCGCTTCCCGCACGGAAACCCAGGGGCTGGTGCTGCTGGAGGCGATGGCCGTGGGCCTCCCGGTCATCTCGACCGCGGTGATGGGGACGCGCGACATCGTCGGACCGCGCCGGGGGGCACTCGTGCCCGCGGATGACGAGGGGGCGTTCGCGGAGGCCATCGTGCGGCTCGCCAGCGATCCCGATCTGCGCGCACGACTGTCGTGCGAGGCGCGCGAATACGCACGCGAATGGCACGCGGACACGCTCGCCGAGCGCCTGGCGGCCCTGTACCGCGAGGTGGTCGATGCTGCGTCGCCCGGACCGGTCGTGCTCGCCGGTTGAACGCAGCGGCCTCCCGGATGGTCATGTACAGTAGTCGCGGCTGCGCTCTTCGCGGCCGCAAGCAAAGGAGGCTTGACCATGTCATCGAACACTTCGGCCGGACTGGAGGTCGCTACCCTCGCCGGCGGCTGTTTCTGGTGCCTCGAGGCGGTATACCTGGGACTGCGGGGCGTGGCGCGCGTGGCCTCGGGCTACATGGGAGGGCACACCGCGCAGCCCACCTATCGCGACGTGTGCGACGGTGACACCGGCCACGCGGAAGTGGTGCGCGTGGAGTTCGATCCGGCCGAGTTGAGTTTTCGCGACCTGCTGGAAGTGTTCTTCACGATCCACGATCCCACTACGCTGAACCGCCAGGGCAACGACGTGGGAACCCAGTATCGATCGGCGATCTTCTATCACTCGGTCGAGCAGAAGCGCACGGCCGAGGCGATGATCGCCGAGCTGACCGCGCGCAAGACATATCCGGGGCGCATCGTGACCGAGGTCACCCCGGCTACCGCGTTCCACGTCGCCGAGGCCTACCACCAGGACTACTTTGCGCGCAACGCCTACCAGCCCTACTGCCAGCTCGTCGTGGCGCCGAAAATAGCCAAGTTCAGGAAGGTTTTCGGCGAGCGCGCAAAGGCTGACGCCTGATCAGTGCTCAGCGAGTTGCCAGATGCCCGGCTGGGTCTGGCAAGCGAGCGCGCGCACGGTCCGCGCGCGCTCCCCGGTCACGCGGAGCACGAAGCGCCGGCATGGCAGCCCCTTGCTGACGGCGTCCTGCAAGGGCGTGACGGCGAAGCGCTGACCCGACCCCTTCCAGGTCACGGTGCGGTGGCTGCGCGCGAGTTCGAGCACCTGCGCCGCACAGCTGCGATCGACGTCATTGATCGCCGGGCCGGCCAGCAAGGCGACCGTCGCCTGATCGGATGCGGCGTTGGCCGGATCGTTCAGCGCCAGGGCAACCGCCGCGCGATCGCATTTTCCCATGGTGACGCCGTAGTCCCGAGCCCAGGGCGTCCCCGTGTAGCCGATATAGGTCCCGGCTGCCGGAACATTGCGGGTCTCGGTCCCGACCCCAGCGGCGTCGGCGGCTTCGACCGGCGCACACGTCAGTGCAAAAAGCGCGAGCAGAAATGTCGGTATTCGGGTCATGGAGCGCCTCCCTGGAACAAGCCGTTGCAACGATAGCATCGAACCCGGCGCGTGGTGCGTCGCGGCTGTCTCTCGGCAGCGACAAGCATTTTCCGCGCGCGATCGCGCTGCCGATCGTGCGCGCATCAGGTCAGTCGGATCGGTTCAAGGGGCCCGTCCCGCACTCGAAGAAACCGCTTCGCCCAGAGTGAAAAATGCCTCGCAAAGCCCTTGTCATATTCGGGCGAATTGTGCATTCTCCAGCGCGCGTCCCTGCTGCGACGCGAGACCTCGGGACACGAAAAATCAAACACCCGACGAATTCGTCCCTGGACCCGTCCCTTTCAACACCGCATAAGAACTCTACTGGAGGCATCAATGGCCGTAGCCAAGAAACCCGCTGCCAAGAATCCCGCTGCCAAGCCTGCTGCGAAGAAGCCCGCGGCCAAGAAAGCGGCCCCCGCCAAAAAGCCCGCGGCCAAGAAGGCGACGCCGGTAAAGAAGGCAGTGCCGGCCAAGAAGGCGGCCGCCGTCAAGAAGCCTGCAGTAAAGCGCACCCCCAACGCCGCGTTCATGAAACCGATGAGTGCCAGCGCCTCCCTGGCTGCCGTCATCGGCGAGAAGCCGTTGCCGCGTACCGAGATCACGAAGAAGGTCTGGGAGTACATCAAGAAGCACAACCTTCAGGACGCCAAGAACAAGCGCATGATCAACGCCGACGACAAACTGAAGGCCGTGTTCGGCGGCAAGAAGCAGGTTTCGATGTTCGAGATGACCAAGCTCATCAGCAATCACCTGAGCTGAATGGTGGAGCGGGCGCCGCCGCGCGTTTCGAGCCGCGGCGCTCTCAGGCTTCCGAGCGGAAGCCGCGCGTGACCGGACATTGCCTCCGGGAGCATCGATCCCCGGGCCGATGGTGACATGACTCGAGGGCTGCCAATGCACTACCTTCGCATCCTCGCTCTCGTCATCGTCGTGTCGACCGGCGGTTGTGCGGGCACTGCGATGGAATCCGATTCCGGCGTCGGTGCCGGCGTCCCGACGCGAGGCTGGGAGCCGGGACCCTGGTATGTGGATCCGGCATGGCGAGGGTTCGGTCCCATCGGCACAGACGATTTCCGTGCCGGGCCCTGGTGGCACGACGATCCGGTCTGGGGACCGTTCACCATCGGGCAACGCAACGGCCGCGCTCGCAGCGAAGCCGAGGCAACGCCGGCAGCGCCGGCGGCACCTGCTGCAACGCAACCCGACGCAGGGAAACCTTCGTCCAACTGAGCGATGGCGTGCAGGGGCAGGTCGGCCGGCGACCCGTCTGGATCGAACCTGACGAACCGCTCGGGGTCACACGGTGAACCGCCGGGAGGTCCCGTCATGAATCGAATCGTTCGATGCTTTGCAGCAATCGCGCCGATCGCGCTGGCCGGTTGCGCCGGGCTACCGGTGAATTCGAGTCTCGACACATTCAATGGTGGTTTCGCGAGTTTCACGCGTAGCGACCAACTCGCCTTCGCACCCCTCGCACCGCCGGCACCGATGAACACACGCAGCGATTCCGGCTGGTTCCACGGCACCGCAGACGATCCTGCGTACTCTTACGGCGCGTGGTACGCGATCATGGTTCTCGCCTGGGCGAATGGATCCACCTTTGCCGGTATCAGGAGTCCCGCCGGGGCCGGCGCAGCGGGTGGACCGGCACCCGCCGGTTCGCTGTCACTTTATCGCGCGGGCGGAGGTGGATTGCGCCTCGGACGCTGACGGGTGCCCGTCAATTCCGCTCGCCGGCGATGGCGGTACACATTCGCGCCCGATTGAATAGCGTTTTCGCGTCGTCGAGGGCGACGCAGGCGAGATTCAGCTCCTCGGCGCCGAGTTCGTGCACCCACACCACGTGCGGCCGGGTCGTTTCGACCGTGACATAGAGAAAACGCGGCCGACTGCCCGTGAGGCGCGCGACCCCTTCGAGATAGAGCGCCGCCTGCAGATCGTAGCCGAAGCGTCGGCGCGCCTTGGCGAAGCGCGCGGGGCGCACATCCGAAGTGGTCTTCAGTTCGAGAATCACTTCGTCGCTGAAGCAGTCGGGTCGCCCCTTCCAGCGCCCGCCGATGGCGTCGGTCCAGTAGATCGACAATTCCTTTTCGCCAGCTGCGAGCCAGTTCGCCAGCGGCGCTTTGGCGTGGGTCAGGATCGCGCGTTGCATCGACTTGAGCGCGGTGACCTCGTCGGCCGAGAGCCGGATCCGGGACTCTGTCGCCGTCTGGTCTGTGTCCGACGGTGCTGCAGTTTCCCGATCGAGCGGCAGGTAGCTTTCCGCGAAGCGTTCGGGCTCGAGCAGCAACGCATGGAGCGCGTCCCCGAGCGAAGCGTCGCGAGGCGTCGGGTCAGGAATCATCGCCTGTTCGGGTGGCTTCCCGGTTCGCAGGAAACGGCGCAGCGCGGAGCTCGACACGTAGTCCATTCGCGCCAGATAGTCGGCGAGCGACTCGCGGCGCGAGAAGCAATCGGCGTGGTGCAAATCAGTGGCGGGCATGTGCAGTAGCCTAGCACCGCCGCCCCCGGGCCTCCGCGGATTCGCGCTGGCGGCGACCGAAACGAGTCTGCTCGAACATCGTCGTGGTGGCTGAGGTCGCTAATGAGTCGCGGCGCGCCCCCTCAATTCGTCGACCCGCTGGCGGGCCTCGTCCAGATGCGGGTGGATGCGCAACGCCGCTTCGAATGCGAGCAACGCGCCATCCCGGTCGTCGTAACCGAGCAGGATTTCCGCGAGGCTGCACAACGCCCCGAAATGGCGGGGCTCCAGCTCCAGCACCCGATGCAGGCTGCGCAGACATTCGTCGTCGCGTTCCTGCAGGTAGTACAGGGTCGCCCGCTTGTTCCAGGCCTCGCAGTAGTCGGGCGCGAAGCGCAGCAGACGCGTCAGCCGCGTCTCGGCCAGATCATGGCAATGCGCCGCGATCTCGGTGGCAGCGCGATCGAGATCGCGGGCGGCGAGGCGATGCGGGTGGTACATCCACAGATCCCAGATCCGCTCCTCCACTGCGGTTGCTTCCAGATCGTCGCGACATGACGCCAGATGCGTGAACAGGGGCTCCAGGGCCCGTGGCAGGCCCGGTGCCGGCGTGCGGCGCACGGCGGTGGTGACCAGGGTCAGCGTGGCATTCAAGTCGGTGGATTGCATGGGCCTTCCTCCGGATGACCCCGTTGATGATGCAATAGTCGCACCACGCCACTCCCCTGGGTCCAGGGCCCGAGCGCACCATGTCGCGGCTATGACAGAGTCACTGCGCACCAGCATCGTGCGCTCGGTGCGGCTGCAAACGGATTCGCGGACCGGGTGCGCTTGAATACAGGCGACTTTTACCTGCAGCGTCGTCGTGCCCACGCATGGTCCGTCAATTGCAAACCCCGGCCCGGTGCGCACGCAGATCTGAAGCGCATTCTGGCCTAAACGAAATTTCGAGGAGATCATTCATGGCTTCGCTCTACAGGAGCTGCCGCCTGGCAGCAGCAGTCGTCGTTTCCGCGGGCCTCGGTGTCGGTGCCCACGCGGCGGACCCCATCAAGATCGGCATTCCCGTGGGCCTCTCGGGGGCGAACAGCGTCGTGGCGCCTTCCGTCGTGCAGTCGGCGGAGCTTGCGGTCGAGGAGATCAACGCGAAGGGCGGCATTCTCGGGCGCAAGGTGGTCCTCGAAGTGGCCGACGACGGTAGCGGCGCAGCCGGCGCACAGAAGGCATTCGATTCGCTCATCTTCCAGAAGAAGGTGGATGTGCTGATCTCCATGGAGACCAGTGCCGCGCGCAACGCCGGGCTGCCGATCGTCACGCGCGGCAAGACCCCGTTCATCTACACGTCGTTCTACGAAGGCCGCTCCTGCAACAAGTACCTGTACGTGAATGCATGGGTACCCGACCAGCAGGTGGCGCCAATCGTGGACTACTTCATGAAGAAGTACAGCGCGAAGACCTACTTCCTGATCGGCAGCGACTATGCCTTCGGGCGCGGCATGCTCGAGTTCACCAAGGCCTACATCACCTCCAAGGGCGGCAAGGTGGTGGGCGAGGAGTACCTGCCGATGGACGGGACCGACTGGACGTCGATCATCTCGAAGCTGAAGGCCGCCAATCCGGACGCGCTCATCACCTCCACCGCCGGCGGCGCGCCCAACGTGACGTTGACCAAGCAGTTGCGCGCGGCCGGCGTGTCGATCCCCTACGGCAATCTCGCCGTGGATGAAGGGACGGCGAAGAGCATGGGTGGCGACGCCGACGGCATCTACATCTCCGGCTCGTATTTCACCAACATCGCGAGCCCGAAGAACAAGGAGTTCCTCGCCGCGATGGAGAAGAAGTTCGGATCCGACCTGAAGACCCCGAACGACCTGTCCGTCCCGGAGTACGAAGGCGTGTACGCATACAAGGCTGCGGTGGAGAAGGCAGGCTCGACGGCGGCGGACAAGGTGATCCCGGCGCTCGCGCAGGTCGCATTCGAAGGTCCGCGCGGCGTGATCAAGATGAACAAGCAGCGTCACGCACCGCTCACGATGTACCTGGGCAAGGTCAAGGCCGACGGCACGATCGAGGTGCTGGAGACCTTCAAGGACGTGGATCCGGGCGAGCAGTGCCCGAAGCTGAAGTAGTCGTGCTACCTGTCGGTCCGGACCCCCGGGCCCGGCGTCCGGCGCGTCGCGAGTGATGGCCACCCTTCTCGATATCGTCACCACCGCGGCGATCCTGTTCGCGGTGGGTGCCGGGCTGCTGATCGTCTTCGGCGTGATGAAGATCATCAACTTCGCGCACGGTGGGTTCCTGACCGTGGGCGGTTATTCGGCGCTCGCGGTCACCAAGCTGGGCTGGAACCCGTGGTTCTCGCTGGCCTTCGCATTCGTGATCGGAGGCGTGTGCGGGATGATCATCGAACGCCTCGTGGTGCGGCCCCTGTACGCCCGACCGCTCGATGCGATTCTCGCGACCTGGGGTCTCGGCATCATCATCGGGCAGGTCATCACGCTCGCATTCGGGCGCGAAGTGCAATTCGTGCAGAGCCCGGTGTCGGGAGCGGTGGATTTCCTGGGGCAGTCATATTCGGAATACCGCCTCCTGCTGGTCGTCGTCGCCGTCATCCTTGCGCTCGCCCTCGGCGCGCTGCTCAATGCGACCCGGCTCGGGCTGGTGACGCGGGCCGTGATCATGAATGAAAATCTCGCCCGTGGCCTCGGCATCAACAGCGGGTTGGTGCGGTTCGCGACCTTCTCGCTCGGCGCCGGCCTCGCAAGCCTTGCCGGCGCGCTGATCACGCCGCTCTCGAGCGTAGATCCGAACATGGGCGTGCCGTGGCTGGTGAACGCCTTCATGCTGGTGATGGTGTCGGGCGTGTCCCTGGTCAGTCTCGGCGTGGCTTGCCTGGTACTGGGCGGCGCGCAAGTGCTGGTCAGTTCGTGGGGCAATCCGATCCTGGGCGGACTCACCATCGTCGTGCTCGCTGCGATCGTGCTGCGCTTCCGGCCGCAGGGCTTCGCCCGTGACTGACGCCGTGTGCGTCCCGTCATGAGCGCCGGCGCGCCATCGGGCGAAGTCGCGCTGGAGGGCGGTGCCCGGGCGACGCGCGGCCGTCGCGACGCGAAGATCCTCGTCATCTGCGCCATCGTTGCATTGCTGCTCGTGGCCGCCGGGCCGTGGGTGTTGCCGATGTACATGGTCAACAGCCTCATCCGCGCGTTCCTGTACGCGGCTGTCGCGCTCACCGTCGACATCCTGTGGGGCTATACCGGCATCCTCACCTTCGGCCAGTCCGCCTTCTTCGGTATCGGGGCCTACGCCGTCGGACTCATGTTCACCCACGTAGGCTTCGGCCCGGGCTACGCGACGCTGGCATTCTTCGGGGCCGTGGTAGCGGCGATGCTGGCGGCCGTCATCGTTGGCGGACTCGCGTTCTATCACGGGGCGTCACCGCTCTATGGGTCGGTCGTCACCCTGGTGCTACCCATCGTGGTGAGCCAGATCCTGTACTCGGGCGGCAACTTCACCGGATCGAGCAGCGGCCTGTCCGGTTTCGAGAGTTTCGACGTATCGATCGAAACCTGGTTCTGGATCGCCGGCGCTTTTCTCGTGGCCCTCACCTCGGTGGCGTGGCTGTTCGTGCGCAGCGACGCGGGCAGGGTACTGGTCGCGATCCGTGAGAACGAACAACGCTGCGAGTACGTCGGCATCAACGTCTCACGCGTGAAGATCCTGTTGATGGTGGTTTGCGGGGCCGTCGCCGCCATCGCGGGCTACCTCTTCGCGGGCGTGCAGATGGTCGTTGCTCCCGAGTACGTCGGCTTCGTGTTCGGTACGGAACTGCTGATCTGGGTGGCGCTAGGCGGGCGCGGCAGCCTGATCGGTCCGGTGCTCGGCACCCTGATACTGGACGTCAGCACGTCGTATCTGAGCGGCAACCTGCCCTTCGTCTGGAAGCTGATCATCGGCGTTGCGTTCGTGGTCGTGATCGTCGCATTGCCTCAGGGTTTGCTGCCGCTGATCACCGGTTTCGCGCGCCGCATCATGGGCCGAAGCGACAGGCTCCCTGCGGATCCGGCACCGGTGCTGGTCGCGGCGGAAGCAGCGCCGTTCACGGGGCTTCAGGGTGGCGGTATCCACGCGCTCACGCTGGCGGGCGTGCGCAGGAAGTTCGGCAGCCTGGTGGTGCTCGACGGCATCGATTTCATCGCCGGTCGCGGCGAACTGCTGAGCCTGGTGGGGCCGAATGGAGCAGGCAAGACCACCCTGATGCGCTGCATCGCCGACGGCGGCGAGCGTTCCGGGGGCAGCGTTCACGTGAACGATCACGACATCGAACGTCTGCCGCCGTACGCCTGCGTCGCCTTCGGTGTCGGACGAAAGTTCCAGAACGCGAACGTGTTCGATTCGCTGACAGTCGCCGAAGCACTGCGCATCGCCCGCTCGCGCCTCGAACGCCCCTCGTTGTTCCGACGGGCCGACACGCTTCTGCTGCCCGAGGCAGCGTTGCAGGTGATTCGTGCCACCGGCCTCGATCGCCACCTGCAGCGCGAAGCGCGTCACCTGTCCCACGGCGAGAAGCAGGCGCTCGAACTCGCCATGGTGCTGGCCCTCGAGCCGAGCGTGCTGCTGCTCGACGAACCCACGGCGGGCCTGACCAAATCCGAGCGCACGCTGATCGGCGGCATCCTGGTGGACCTCGCCCGCAATCATCGGCTGTGCATCCTGCTGGTCGAGCACGATCTCGATTTCGTCCGCGAGATCAGCTCGCGCGTAATCGTGATGCACCAGGGCAAGATCGTCCTCGACGGCACCGTGGACGAAGTGGTCAATTCCGAACTGGTGCGCACGATCTACGCGGGTGGAATGGCGCCACCCGCGGGAGCCGGTGCGTGAGCAGTGCGGCGCTGGAGGTCGTCGGCTTGAGCAGCGGCTACGGCGAGGCGCTGGTGTTGCGCGACGTCGACCTCGCGGTGCAACCGGGAGAGATCTTCGCGCTGCTCGGCAAGAACGGCATGGGCAAGACCACGCTGCTCAAGACGGTGATGGGATTCATCGCCATCCAGAAGGGTCGGGTCCACCTGTTCGGCTCGGACCGGACCGGACATCCGCCGTATCGGATCGCGCGCAGCGCAGTGGCCTACACGCCGCAGGAGCAGGCGCTGTTCCAGGATCTCAGCGTTCGCGACAACCTCGAACTCGGTCTGCGCGATCGCAGCCACTTCGACGAGGACCTGGAACGGATCGGCCAGGCATTCCCGTTTCTCCCGAACCGGCTCGTGCAGCGTGCGGGTACGCTCTCGGGCGGCGAGCAGAAGATGCTCCTGGTGGCGCGCGCGCTGATGGCGAGACCCAGGCTCATGCTGATCGACGAGATCACCGAGGGGCTGCAGCCATCGGTGATCGAGCGACTCGCCGGCGTGCTGCGCGCGGAGCGCGACCGGGCGGGCACCGCGATACTTCTGATCGAGCAGAACGTGCAATTCGCGCTGGCCGTCGGCGATCGTTACGCCGTGCTGAAGCGCGGCGAGATCGTCGATCGCGGTGTCGTCGGGACGGCGGGCGCGGCGGCCAGCATCACCGAGCACCTTGCGGTCTGAGATGCGGATCTGCGGGGACAGTGCCAGTCAACGGACCGGGATCACCCGATCGTGACGTTCTCCATCGTTGCCCGCTGCGCACGCACCGGCCAGCTCGGGGTCGCGGTCAGCACCGCGGTTCCTGCGGTGGGCGCCATGTGTCCCTACGTCCGCGCGGGCGTCGGCGCGGTGTCGACCCAATCGTGGGTCAACCCATATCTCGCGCTCGGCGCGTTGGACAGGATGGCCGCCGGCATGCCCGCGCCGGACGCGCTGGCCGAGGTCATCGAGCGCGATGCGGCCCGTGACGTGCGACAGATCGGTCTCGTCGACGCCCGCGGCCTGGCCGCTTCCTGGTCCGGTGAATCCTGCACCTCGTGGTTCGGACACTTCGTCGGTGGCGGCTTCGCAGTGCAAGGCAACATGCTGGTGAGCGCGGCGACGGTGAACGCAATGGTCGAGGCTTACATCCGCAGCGAGGGTGAGGATCTCGCCGAGCGCCTGCTACGTGCGCTCGAAGCCGGTGACGCGGCCGGTGGCGACAAGCGCGGTCGGCAGTCGGCCTCGCTCCGAGTCCATGGCGCGGAGGACTACGCGCTGGTCGATCTGCGCGTCGACGAGCATGCCTGGCCGGTCACGGAACTGCGGCGAGTGCATGGCATTGCGAAGCTGCAATTGTTTCCCTTCGTCGAGGGCATGCCGAAGAAGCTCGGGGCCGCGACACCGGCGCCCGACAGCGTGGTCGCTCTGCTCGCGTTGCCGCCACCGCTGCGTCCTGGTGGAGGCGGAAGCGCACCATCTTGAGTAGACTTCCCGGCGGGATCGACGACGGCGGGAGATCGGCATGGAACTGGTTCGAACGATTGCGCTCATCGCGCTGCTGAGCTGTCCGATGGCGCAGGGGCACGCCGCTGCCTCTCTCGACGGCACGGTGCTCGTGGCGGACGACAGCTTTACGCTGGAAGACGTGATGGAGCAGGTGCTGGTCAAGCAGGCGCCGACGCGCCCCATGAAATTCTGGATCGTGGTCGCCGGCGATCAGGTCAAACTGGCGACCAAAGGCAACGGCATGCGCGATCCTGCGCTGGCGAAGGCGTTCGATCTGGTCCGCCAGTACGGCGGCATCATCTACGCATGCGAAACCGACATGGCGCGTTTCGGATTCACGGCGTCGGACCTGCTGCCGCCGGCCGAGCCGCTGAAGGGCTTCGAGGGCAAGGCACCGATGAATGCCGACGGCCGGACCTATGCGGGCGAGGATGCGACACAGTTGCCTTCGGTGACCGCGCAATTGCGTCGCATGCGCTCGACCTGCAGCCCTCGCGGATGACGCGCGCGACCACGGCGAATCCGCGTTCGGTGCGACGCGCTCCGCTGCGGCCGGGCTTGCCGACGGCTGGTATCAATACCAGCCCGGCTTGGCAGCGGCGCCCAGCATCTCGCCGTAGAAGTCGGTGCGACGGTCGCGCAGCAGCTGGTTGAACTCGTTCAGGCTGCGCTTGCGGCGTGCGTCCGCGAGATTCAGGTCCGCGATGATCATCTCCTCGCGATCGCAGCTTGCAGGACCCGCGAGCGGCCAGCCGGCATGGCTCACGATCAGGCTGTTGCCCAGGAACGGCTGGCCGCGCTCGACGCCCACGCGGTCGGCGGCCGCGACGAACATGGAGTTCGAATGCGCGCCACCCATCGCGAGGATGTTCGCCATCACCGGGAGATCGGCGGGCTGTTGCGGCATCGGCACCCAGTTGGTGGGCACGCACAGCAGGTCGCACCCTTGCAGGGCAGCCAGGCGGAAAGTCTCGGGAAACCAGATGTCGTAACAGATCGCCACAGCGATGCGCCCGGCGCCGATGCGAAACACCGGCATGCCCAGGTCGCCGCGTTCGAAGAACAGGTTTTCGGTGCCCCAGAGGTGGTTCTTGCGGTAGCGGCCGATGTAGCCGCCCGGGCCGACCACCACCGCGCTGTTGTAGAGAGTGCCGCCATCGCGCTCGGTGATCCCGGCCACGAGTGTCATGTCGAATCGCGCTGCCGCCGCCACCCAGGCGCGGCTGGTCGGCCCGTCGGGGATCGATTCCGCGAGTCCGAAGGCTTCGTCGCGGGTCTCGAACACGTAACCGGTATTGCACAGCTCGGGCAGGACCGCCAGCTGTGCCCCGGCATGCGCGGCGGCCTCGATCAAGGCGATGCTGCGAGCGAGGTTGCCAGGCTGGTCACCGATCTCCGGCGCCATCTGCAGGCAGGCGACGCGCAGCCGGCTTTCTGCAATCGGGGTCGTGGTCATCGTCATCGTGGGCGTCCCGCAGCGGAATCGGTCACAGCCGCGGCGCGCGATCCTTCCAGTCGTGCACGCGCTCGTAGGCGTGCGCCACGCGCAGCACCGTCACTTCGTCGAACGGGCGAGCAGCGATCTGGAGGCCGATGGGCATGTCGTCCTGATCGAAACCGCACGGAATGGAAATGGCCGGCAGACCGGTGAGATTGTAAGGATAGGTGAAGCGCCACGACGCGGCGAGCACGCTCTCCTCGCGACCGCCCACGTCGACGGTCCATTCGCCCGCATTCCAGGCGGTGATCGGCGTGGTCGGGCCGACGATGACGTCGACGTTCGCGAACGCCCGCTCGAACGCGTCCATCAGCGCGCGCCGGTACTGTTCGGCCTTCAGATAGTCGGGGCCGGTCACGAAGCGGCCGAGCTCGACCAGCGAGCGGACGTCGGGCTGGAAGTGCGCCACCCGTCCGGCGCGCAGCGACACGTCGTGATAGGCGGTGGACGATGCGAGTTCGATGGCGAAGATTGCGCCGAGGCCATATTCGAGCAGTGGGATGGTGAATTCGTGCACCGTCGCGCCCGCTGCCGCGAGCGCCGATATGGCTGCTTCCACCGCGCGCTCGACTTCGACCTGATTGCGTTCGAAGAAATGATTGCGGCACACGCCGACCCGCAGGCCCCTGATGGACGTGCCGAGCGCTTTCACATGCTTCGGCACCGGACGATCCTGGCAGGCCGGGTCCGAAGGATCGTAGCCCGCGAGCACGTCGAGCATGTGAGCGACATCGGCCACTGTCCGCGCCAGCGGTCCGACGTGATCCAGCGACCAGGAATGCGGCACCACGCCGTCGCGGCTGACCCGGCCGAAGGTCGGCTTCAGTCCGACCAGATTGCAGGCCGACGCCGGCATGCGAATCGACCCGCCGGTGTCCGAGCCAAGCGCCGCGGCGCACAGGCCGCCTGCGACGGCAGCCGCTGAGCCTCCGGAAGAGCCCGAAGGCACCCGTTTCAGGTTCCATGGATTGCGCACGGGCGGCGTCACGTTGCCCCACGCGAATTCGTGCGAGCGGGTCTTGCCGATGAGGATGGCCCCCGCGGCCCGCAGTCGCGCGGCGGCGGCGGAATCGCGCAGCGGAAAGGCGATGCCCGGGGCCGTCGTGCCTGCGGTCGTTGGCATGTCGTGGGTGAGATAGTTGTCCTTCACGCCGATGGGAATGCCGTGCAGCGGGCCGCGCCATCGCCCCGCGGCGAGCTCGCATTCGGCGGTACGCGCGGCAGCCAACGCAATGTCAGCGGCGACATGGATGAACGACCGGAGCCTGTCGTCGACCTGCCGGATGCGTTTGAGGCAGGCCTCCGTCAGCGTGACCGGCGACAAGGCTCCGGCCCGGATCGCCGGAGCGAGTCGTTCGATGGGCTGCATCCAGAGCGGCTCGCTCATGTCACGTCTTTCCGCCCGCGCGATAGGGCGCGGTGGGTTCGAAGATCACAGCCGGGATGACGTCGGTCAGGTCGAGCGAGCGCAATTTGGCGATCTCCGCGAGGATGTCGCGGTAGGCGGCGAGATTCTCGATCAAACGTTCCGGATCGACCCCGGTTGCGAGTATGTCCTTCCATGGGTCCAGCGGCAGTTGGTCGTTCATCGGTGACACTCGCGATCAGGCAAGAAGGGGAAGCCGAAAGTTTGCAATAAACACGCCACGATCTGCCGGCTCCCAGCGGGTCTCTCCATGAGTCCGGGGCATCGTTCCAGTGCGCATCCTCAGACTGCTGCACCGCGCCAGTGCTGGAGCCCTCGCGGACGAAATGACGGCGCCGTGGTGCACGGCCCGTTTCTCATGGGGCCTGAGCGCCCGCTCGACGGGTCGCATGACGCGGCGCAACACGCTGGCATCACCCTTGCAAGATCGCAGGCAATTGGAATCGGAGAAATTGCACCATGATCTACCTGCTCCTGAGAAACACGGCGGCCGTGTTGTGCGCGATTCTGGTCGTTGGAATCGTCACGCAGTCGGTGAGGGACGCCACGCAGCGCGAACAGCCATCCGCGTCCGACACTGCGGCGCGTTGACGAGTAGCTCGCCCCACCAGTCGCGAAAAAATATACTCGTCCCGCCCCACGGGCCGCGGTCACGTGCGCGAGAACCGGGCTAGACTGGAACCGGGCGATGATCGGCTGGGGGGGAGAGCATGTGGGGGAGACTATCGGCGGCGCTTGCCGCCACGGGGCTTTCGTTGGCTGCGCTCGGCGGTTCACCGCCCTCGGCCGATCCGGCTGCGCGCAGCGCCATCCTCGACTATTCACAGGCGGTGACGGCACGCATCATCGAGGACCAGCGTTACCCGAGCGATGCGCTCGAGCTCGGATTCGAAGGCCGTGTGATGGTGTTGGCCCAGATCGGTGCCGATGGTCAGGTGCACGACGCGAGACTGCTCGAATCGAGCGGTCACGAGATGCTCGACAGGGCCGCGCTGGACAAGGTACTGGCGGCGAAGAACCTGCCCAAGCCGCCGGTGATGCTGCGCGGACGTGACTTCACGATGGGGCTTCCGATCATCTTTCGGATCGAGTGAATCGGCAGCGCGCGATGCCGCAGGCATGGTGGATTTTGCGGCGGGAAAACGCTTGACCGGTTTGGGGTCGGCCCGGTATAAGCCGCTTTGCGAGAAGCTCGAGCAGTGAAAGTCGCCGGTCAGTCGCTACCGTGCCGCGGTAGCGCAGGTCTACGTCCTTCCCCTTCTTGGAGTTCCCCGCATTCGGGCGCAAGCCTTCTGTTCATCTTTGAATGAGGAAGACATAAGCATGAGTACCGGTACCGTGAAGTGGTTCAACGACTCCAAAGGCTTCGGCTTCATCAAACCCGACGGAGGCGGTGAGGACCTCTTCGCTCATTTCTCTGCGATCCAGGGCAGCGGGTTCAAGACCCTGCGCGAGAATCAGAAAGTCGAATTCGAAGTGACCACCGGTCCGAAGGGCAAGCAGGCGACAAACATCCGCCCGCTCGACTGATTCGGACTCGCAGGAGTGTCACTAAGGCCCGGGCGACCGGGCCTTTTTCATTTCACCCGTGGCCTGAAATGCAAAAGCCCCGCTACTCGCGGGGCTTCTTGCTTGTGCCGGAACGATGCTGCCGATCAGGCCTTCACTCCGTGTCGCTTCCAGACTTCCGCATTGACTTCGGCTTGTTTCTTGGACAGCGACAATACCCAGTACAGGCAACCCAGGACCACCAGCAGCGGCCCGCCCAGCAGAACGATTCCAGTCATTTCAGTAACGCTCCAATTGTAGTTGGCAAACACCGAAGGCGCTGGCTGAGGACGGGTTGAGCTTGGCTTGTGACCTGACCCGAATAAAGCCGTAGAGGTCGTTGAGAAGCGACCCCGAGCGCGCCGGGCAAGGAGAATGCACGATCCGAGCCCGATGTGCAATTGCAGCATTTCTGACGCCCGAGACGGGCTAGACCCGCTCTTGCGCAGAGCGAGAGCGTTCCGGATCGAATTCGTGCAACGCGTCATACAGTTCCGCCAGACCGGCCCGACGCGTCACTTTGCTGCGGCTGCGCAGTGCCTCGGCGCCCATGAACATCCGCGCCGCCAATCGTTGGATGGCGGCATGGTCTGTCGGATCTCGCTCCTGCAGTTCGACCATCTGCGTCGCCTGGGCGTCGACCCCGGCGGCAAGTCGACGCAACACCGCAGGTCGAGCGGACTCCGTCCGGGCCGCCCGCAGAGCGGCGCGAACGACGGACAGGCCGGTATTCAGGCGAGCGTGGTCCGCCGCGGGACCTGCATCGATGGGCGGCGTGCCTCCACGCGAGGTCCCCGGGGGCACACCGCCCAACGCCTGCCCCGATCCCGCCTGGGCGAATCCGAACAGGATCGTGAACAACACCGGCCAGCGCCAGAAATGACGGATCTTCATGGAATCTGCTCCTGTTGTGAGTGCGACATCGGACACGCACCAGCTTCGCCGGCACGGCGGAGTGGACGTGCGGGTACCGCCCGAGAATTCAAGGCCGCGATTCCGGTTGTCAGCACCGCGCCGCGCTGGTCTACTACAACCTGTCGAAACGATAGAAAAGGAAGCCGTCATGACAGCACTGCGTCGTGTGTTCGCCCTTGCCACACTTGCGATTGTGGTCGCCTCGCCGGCTTCGGCGGCGCTGTACGACGACGTGTTCGTCTTCGGTGACAGCCTTTCGGATGGAGGCAACGCCTTCCTCCTGTCCAACGGATTTCCGCCCTATCCTGGCAGCGATCCGGCACCCGGCGTTCCGGCCCCGTTCAGCGGGAGAGTCACCAACGGACCGACCGCGGCTGAAGTCCTGGCATTGAATCCCGCCATCAACGGCACGGCCATCTTTCCATCCATCTTTGGCGGAACGAACTACGCGGTGGCCGGCGCCGCGACGCGCGAGTACGTGAACGTCCTGGGCAGCCCGGCACCGGGCAATATCCTGCCGCCGCCGATCATGACGACCAGCAATCAGATAGCCCGCGGGTACTGGTACCGGGACGATTCCGTCGTCGACACCCCTCAGAACCTCAATATCAACGGCTTGCGGTCGCAGGGCATTGCGCAGCAGGTCAATGGGTTCGCCGCCACGCCCCCCTCATTCAATGCCGACAGTTCCCTGTTCATGCTTTGGGGCGGCGCCAACGATTTCTTCATCGATGCCGCTACCGCGCCTGCCGGTGCCCAGAACATGGTCTCGTTCGTGGAGACACTCTACGGCGCGGGAGCGCGCAATTTCCTGATCCCGAACCTGCCGAATCTGGCACTCACGCCCTTCGGTCAAAGCCTGTCGCCGACCGATCAGGCGGGCCTCAGCTTTCTCTCGTCCCAGTTCAATGGGGCCCTGGACCTGGGAATCCAGACGTTGCGTGCGACGAAAGGGGACATTCACATCGTCGAAGTCCATGTGGACAACTTCCTCGCTGCCCTGGTGACGAATCCCGGAGCGCTGACCGCCCTGGGCTTCGATCCCGCGCTGGCGTTTACGCCCTGCGTCTCGGCCAGCACGCTCAGCGTTTGCGCCGATCCCGACGCCCATGTCTTCTGGGACGAACTCCATCCGACCGCGAAGGCTCACGCGGTTCTCGGCGAATACTTTGCCGAGTCAGTCCTGGCTCCGGTACCCGAACCTTCCACCTGGGCCATGCTGGGGTCGGGCCTGCTGCTCCTGATCGTCGCTGGAGGCCTCAAGCGCCGTACGTAAGGTGACGGGCCTTGCCCCAGAACACGCGATAGGACAACACCGTATAGCCCACGATCATCGGCAGCACGACGACCGCGCCCCACAGGACGAACCGCAGCGACTCAGGTGCCGCTGCGGCCTGCCAGATCGTCATGCGGTCGACGACCAGATACGGATAGAGACTGTACGCGAGCCCGGCGAACGCGAACACGAACACCCAGACCGCCAGTACGAACGGCAGCCATTCGTGGCGACTCCGGTTCTGCTCGAGGCGGCGCAGGCCGATCCAGATTCCCGCGAACGCCGCGAGCGTCAGCAACGGCAACGGTAGCAGCCAGACGAAGTGCTCGAGCGTGAACCATTTCTCGTAGATGCGGGAACTGGCGAATGGCGTGGCGAGGCTGATCGCACCCACGCCGGCCGCCGCGAAGATCACCGCATATTGACCCCAGGAAAGCGCCTTGCGCTGCAGCTCGCCCTCGGTCTTCATCACCAGCCAGGTGGCGCCGAGCAGGGCGTAGGCGCCGGCGAGTCCGGCGCCTACGGCCCAAGCGAACGCCGTGAAAACGGGTCCCTCGGCGAAGCCGGTCACCACACCGGCGAGCATGATGCCCTGCGCCAGGGCGGTGCCGAGCGAACCGACGAAGAACAGGCGGTTCCACAGGTCCCGATGCCATCCCGTGGCCTTCACGCGAAACTCGAAGGCGACACCGCGCAGGATCAGCGCGATCAACATCATCGCCACCGGCAGGTACAACGACGTGAGGACGATGCCGTGGGCGTGCGGAAACGCGACCAGCAGTATCCCCACCCCGAGTACCAGCCACGTCTCGTTCGCGTCCCAGAATGGTCCGATGGAACTCACCACGATGTCCTGGTCCTCGTGCGGCGCGAGCGGCAACAGAATGCCCACGCCGAGATCGAAGCCGTCGAGAATCACATACGCGAGCATGGCGAATCCCATCAGCACCATGAACACGAAGGGCAGGTCCAGGTTCATGAACATCGGGCTCAGGCCGGGTGGGTCTCGAACGACTCGGGTTTGATCAGCGGCGTCTTCTCTCCCACGACTTCCTTCGTGGCCAGTTGGGTCAACACCACCATGTACGAAACGATCAGCAGACCGTACACCACGGCGTAGGCGATCAGGGTCAGACCGATCGAACCCGCGGGCACCCTGGAGGCCGCGTCGGCGGTCTTCAGCAAACCATAGACGAGGTAAGGCTGGCGTCCCACCTCGGTCACGATCCACCCGCAGAGCGTGGCGATCCAGCCCGAGAACGTCATGGCCGCATAGACGCGCAGTTGCCACGCCGGCCATTCGCGGCGCCGCAGCAGCTGCCATGCGCCGAGCCAGGACAGCGCGAGCATCAGCATGCCGATGCCCACCATGAGGCGAAAACCGTAGAACAGCGGTGCGACCGGAGGATGTCCGCCTGAGAACGTGGACAGCCCCTGGATCTCGGCGTCGGGGTCGTGCTTCAGGATCAGGCTCGCGCCCTTCGGGATGCCGATCGCATAGTCGTTGCGCTGATCCGCACTGTTCGGCACCGCGAACAGGAGCAACGGCGCACCCCGCTCCGTGTGCCACACGCCTTCGATGGCCGCGATCTTGGCCGGCTGGTGTTCGAGGGTATTGAGGCCATGCTGGTCGCCAACGAAGATCTGGACTGGCGTGAGCACAGCGGCAACGATGATGCCGATCTTCAGCATGCGGCGGGCGGGTTCCCACGCGCGATTGCGCAGGAGCTGGAGCGCCGAGATGCCCGCGATCACGAACGACGTCGTGAGGGCGGATGCGATCAGCATGTGCGTCAGACGATACGGCAGGCTCGGGTTGAAGATGATTGCCAGCCAGTCGACCGCATGGAACTGCCCGTCGATCACTTCGAAGCCTTGCGGCGTGTGCATCCACGAGTTGAGCGCGATGATCCAGAACGCGGACAGCGTGGTGCCGAAGGCGACGAGAAAGGACGCGAGCGTATGCAACCAGGGCGGAACCAGATCGCGACCGAACAGCATCACACCGAGAAACGTGGCTTCGAGAAAGAACGCCGTGAGCACCTCGTAGCCGAGCAGCGGGCCGGCGACATTGCCGGCCTGGTCCATGAAGCCAGGCCAGTTGGTGCCAAACTGGAAACTCATGGTGATGCCGGATACGACGCCCATCGCGAACGTGAGCGCGAAGATCTTCACCCAGAGCCGGAAAGCGTGCGGCACCCAGGTCTCGCCACGCGCCCCGCGCAGTCGCAGGTAGAACAGGACCCACCCCAGCCCGATGGAGATGGTGGGAAAGAGGATGTGGAACCCGATGTTCAGTCCGAACTGGGCACGCGCGAGGACTACGGGGTCTGCGAACAAGAGCACTCCGTCGACGGATGGGGCTGGTGGGCCAGTGCGGCGCCACGGATCGGGCGCGCACTGCCCGCAAGTCTACGCGTTGCCGTAGCCATGCACCCTGTCCTGGCGGCCGGGCCCGATCTTCGGGCGGCCGGTTCCGGCCTCGCCGCGTTGCGATTACTTCTGATCGTTGCCGCGTCCCCGGTCCGCCGAGGGCTCCGCACGTTGCGCCTTCGGCTTGAAGTTCCTGTGCTTCACGTCCGAGGATACCTTGTGACCGATCGACTGCGCGGTCTTCGCGGTGCCGTGGCCGACCTGCTTGCCGGCCTTGGCAAGTTCCCGGCCGATATTCTGGCCGGCGTCACCGATGTCGCTGCCCGCGCGCTTCGCCGCAGCCTTGATCGAAGGCGCCTTGCCGCCGCTCGGCGCAGGCTGAGACCCATCGGCGCGTGCAACCATCGCGGCGCATGCGATCGCGGCAATCAGACAGGCTCGGATCAATTCGCGACTCCCGTGGAAGAGGGCAATATCGGCGTCGTTGGGACAGCGCACCACCCGCGTTCGTTCACCGGGAGTCGTTGCGTATCGTCGCGATCGGTAGCGGCAGCGCGCCGGTCGGAAGTCGCGCTCATTCGCCGCGCTGGTAGACGATCTTCTTCGTGCCGCCGTCGCAACTGCCCACGACCTTCCGATCGCCGACGTCCTCGGGAGCCACGACCTCCAGCGTGTAGCCGGAGACGCCCTTGGCTTTCAGCTTCGCTTCGATCTCAGTCTTCAGTTCGTCGCACGACTTGCGGGCGAAAGCAGGGGTGGCGGCGAGCGCAACGGCGATGGCGACGGCAAGCAGGTGCGGTTTCATGGGATTTCCTTTCGTGACATCGGGCGACCGATCAAGCCCCTGTCGACATCTGGAACGCACCTGCGCCTCGATTGCGCTCGTTCTGGAGGTCACGCAGGTCCGTTCCAGGTGTCGACAGGCCTTAGCTGCTGGAGAACACCGGGCGGCTCCACAGTTCCTTCACCGCCACCAGTTCTGACAGGCTTTCGCGGGCGCGCCGGAACGGTTTGCCTCGACCCGTGCCAAGCAGGCCGTCCAGGCAAGGCTGCAGAGAAGACAACTGCAGCGGCAGGTGCGAGACTTCCTCGAGCGCGGGTACATTGCCCGCCAGGGCGCGTTCGGAGAGAGTCCCGTCGTCGCTCAGCATCGCGAGCAGAATCAGGCCCAGGGCGCGCATGTCCGCGCGCACCCCGGTCGAGTGCGATTCCGTGGGATCGTCGGATGCATCCGCATCCTGCGATTCCGAAAGAGACCTGTAGACTCGCGCGCTGGCGTTGAAGTCGACCAGGGCGATCACTCTTTCATCGCGAAACAGGAAATGCTCCGCGCGCAGGGCGCCGTGATGCATGCCGATCTCGTGGATCGCATCGATCGCAAGGCACATCTGCACCAGCAGATTGAGCGCGACGCCGATCGACATCTTCTTTCGGACCATGTCCGCCAGGGAAGGGCCCGGCAGCCATTCGGTGGCCACGAAGGCGACGTCGGTGGTCTTGCCCACTTCGAGAATCGCGACCACGTTGCGCTGCGAAATCGCGCTGAGCCTGCGATAGATATCGAGATACTGGTCGACGAACTCAGGCGACATCTGGGCAAGCGGCACGGTCTTGACCGCTTCCTCGCGATCGGACGGTACGTGCAGCGTCATGTAGGTCGTGATCTGCTCGCCCTGTCCGAGCCGCCGCGCGATGCGCCGATCCGGGAGTTTCGGCATGATCCGGTCGACCAGGCTGGCGGCATTGATCACCACGGTCTGATCCGCGGTGAACGGATCGACGTCGCCGGCCAGGCGCGCCATCACCGTGTTGGCCACCATCGCCTCGCGCACTTCGGCCATGAGCGGCAGCTCGCCCGGCAGCGCAGACGAGGGGTTGAATCCGGCGGCCTCCACGATGGGAATCGACACGTCATGGTCCGTGTCGGTGAGCGTGGCACGGCGCCGGAACTCGAAGCGCGATTCCGCCAGCAGCGCGGAGGTCTCGCTCACCGCCACGCTCCAGCCGAGACCTTTCGCGCGGCCGTTCAGGCGCGAGGCGATGTCGACCGTCTGGCCGGCGATGCTCGGCGTGAGCTGGCCGCCCATCGACAATCGTGCTACGACCACGTCGCCGCTGTGCACCCCGCAGCCGACGGACAGGTTGGGCGTGGAGGTCTCCGCGAGGGTCGATTCCGCCCAGCGCTTGACGCGCCGGGTCGCAAGCACCACGAGCAAAGCGGCTTCGATGGCGTGCGAAGCGTGACTGGTTTCCTCGTGCGGGCTGTTCTCGAACAACGCGACCAGCCCGGTTGCGTCCATGCGCACGACCCATCCGCCCTGGGCCGAGATCGCTTCCCGCGACTCGGACAGGAATCTCTGCAGCAGCGCATCCAGGCTGCGGCCTCGCAGCGAGCGCGCCAGGGATACCAGATTGCGCAGTACCACGATCAGCACCGTTGCCGATTTGGTTTCCATCAGCAGCGCTGGCGAACCGGCCGATGGGGCCCAGCTCTCGTTGGCGAGCGTCACCCTCAGCCCGCCCGAACGTTCCCCCCCGGAGGCGCTGCGAACGCCGAGCCGGCTTTCGACGGCAGTGATCAAGTTAGGTCGCGACAACGGCTTGGTGAGAATGCTGTCCGCATCGATCGCCGTCGCTTGCGCCAATCCGACCGGATCATTGGCCGGTACCAGAAACAGGATCGGCGTCGCAGCGGTCCGCGGATTCGACCGGATACCCGCCGTGAGGGCCCAGGCGGCGCCGCCCGCGAGGCCGGTCGATATCAAGGCGAGATCCGGCGTCTGTTCGCGCAGGACCTCGAACGCCAGGCGCGGGTCCTCCAGCGCGCGCACCGTGTGTCCCTGGGTTGACAGGTGCAGGCGGCACCATTCGCGCGTTTGCGCGTCCGCGTCGACGAGAAGGATGTTGGCCATGGGGACCCGGTCCGGGGACTGCGTCTGGAGTACGCCCGCTAACCTAACGGGCCGTCGTCCGGAACGCAACCCTGGTGTCATGGGGCCGATCGAACCCGGCTATCGCAACGGCGTACGATGCTCTCGAACGGAGGCGCACGCCATCCGACGCCAGGGAGCGTTCCGATGTCCAAATCGCACTTGAAGAGTCCGTGGGCCGTTGTTGCCGTCCTGCTCGGATTCGTCCTCCAGGGATCGGCCTTTGGCGAGCCCGACGAACGCGAGGCCACGGAGGTCCGCCTCGTCATCGAATCGCAGCTCGCTGCGTTTGCCGCCGACGACGCTGCTCGGGCCTTCTCCTTCGCCTCGCCCACCATCCGGCACATGTTTGCGACACCGGACGATTTCATCGCGATGGTGAAATCCACCTACCCGGTGGTTTACCGGCATGCCTCGGTCCTGTTCATGCCATTTGAATACGTTGAAGACGTTCCGATCCAGATCGTGCAGATGTCGGATGCGGGAGGCCAGGTCTGGCTGGCGCTGTACAAGATGCAGAAGCAGACCGACGGGTCGTGCCGGATCGACGGGTGTGTGGTGCGACCTGCGCCCAGCAAGAGCGCGTGACCGGCTTCGATCGGGCGCGTGCGCCGGTGATCGCGCCGGCTCCGCGGCAGCCCTAGAGCGCGCGCCGCGTGCCCACCATCCTTTCCCATCCGGCAGTCCCGCTTGCGCTCGGCATCGGACTCGGCGGTCATGTCATTTCCCGACGGTTGCTGCTGATGGGTCTTGCCGCAGCGATCCTGCCCGATCTGGACGTGCTCTCGTTTCGTCTGGGGATCAGCTATGGCGACGCGTTCGGCCACCGCGGTTTCAGCCACTCGCTACTGGTTGCCGTACTGAGCGCGTGGGCGGCTGCGTGCGCATCCGGGCCCTTGCGATCGAGTTTCGCGCGCGTGTTCTGGTTCGTCGCGGTGGCGATGGCTTCGCACGGGATTCTCGACACCTTCACCAATGGCGGCCAGGGCGTGGCCCTGTTGTGGCCGGGGTCGGCAGAGCGGTTCTTTGCCCCGGTGCGTCCGATCGAAGTTTCACCCATCGGCATCCGTCGATTCCTGTCAGACGGAGCGATCGAAGTCCTCCGATCGGAGCTGACATGGATCTGGATGCCAGCTGCGGCGGTCGCGGGCGCATTGGTCGCCGCGCGGCGATTCAAGGCACGCTAGGACTCGCGCGCATCGGTTCGTGCGCCCGGCGCCGACACGCTCGGCAAACGGCAGGCCGCCTCCGCGCGGATCAGGAACGTTGTCAGCCGCAAGGCAGCGTTCGGCGCGCCAGCCGTACCTGCCGGCCGGAACGATCGGATTCGACAGATCGACGCTCCGCGGTTCATCGATAGGTTCGAAACCCGTGGCTTGCTGCGCCGCAATGCATCGACTGAGTCGTCGGCTGCGGCTGATCGACCTGACCGATGCTGGCGGGCTACCGAGGGAGGCTCGGTGGTCATGCGCGGGCCCGGGGAAGTGGTCATTGCGGCGCACAACACCTTGCGAGCGGGGTGCCATCACGACACAAGGGCGGTAGGTTTGCCTCGATCTCGAACGCCACGTTGAAGTATTCTCGCTTTGCCGCCGCGTGGCGCCGTCGGAACGACCGACGCCCGGACCCAACAGGATGCGTTCGCGCCACCTCAACCCGAATCCGTTCTCGCGCACGCGACTACGGGAAAAGAGAAGGGAGCAAAGCCATGCCGACGCGACGTGAAGTACTGGTGGGTGCGCTTGCCGCGGGAGTCATCACGCGCAGCGGGGCGGCGCTGGCGAAGGCGTCGCAGCCGGGCACGCCCGTGGACTTCGAAGTGCCGGCCGGCGCGTGCGATTGCCATACCCACATCCATGGTGACCCCGCGAAGTTTCCGTACTTTCCCGGGCGCGTCTACACGCCGGAGACAGCGCTCCCGGAAGAGATGGCGGCGTTGCACAAGACGCTGCACATTCAAAGGGTGGTGATCGTCACGCCCAGCGTCTATGGCACGGACAATTCGGCGACGCTCTACGGCATGAACGCGCGCGGCGACGATGCCCGCGGCGTCGCGGTCATCGACGACAAGACGCGGGAGAGCGAGCTCGACGCCATGGGCGCGGCCGGCATTCGCGGCATACGCCTCAATCTGGCGACCGTGGGGATCAGCGACCCCGCGCTCGGACGTCAACGCTTCCTGGCGGCCGTGGAACGCGTCAAGAGCCGAGGGTGGCACATCCAGATCTTCACGAACCTCGCAATGATCACCGCCATCAAGGATCTCGTTGCCACCTCGCCGGTGCCGGTCGTCTTCGACCATTTCGGCGGCGCGAAGGCGGAGCAGGGCATCGCGCAACCGGGATTCTCCGACCTCGTGGACCTGGTCCGCTCGGGGCAGGCCTACATCAAGATCTCGGGCGCGTACCGGGCATCCAGGCTCGGGCCGGACTACCCCGATGTGATCCCCCTGGCTCAGGCGCTCATCGCCGCGAATGCCGATCGCGTCCTGTGGGGCACGGACTGGCCCCATCCGAGCGGTTTCACGCCCGCCGGACACGAGCCGACCGAGGTGACGCCGATGTTCCAGATCGACGACGGCCGCCTGTTGAATCAGCTGCCGGTCTGGGCACCCGACGCAGCGATCCGCAAGAAGATCCTGGTGGACAACCCGGAACGCCTCTACGGGTTCTGATCGAGTAGCGCTGCCGTCGCCCCCGCGTACGTCCGATCGGCGCGGGCACGGACGCCGGCCGAGCGATCGACGTTCGCCAATCGGACCGGACATCGGAGCCGTAGGTATGTGGCTCGACCCGCAACGGCGGGCCAGCGGCTTCGCGTCGCGTTGCCGCCCGCGCTCGAGTGCTGCGGACGCGTGCCGATAATCGCGGTCATGCATCGCGCTCAATGCCGCCATCGCGGCTTCACCCTGATCGAGCTCATGGTCTCGCTCGCGATCGTCGTGTTCCTCGCCAGCCTCGTGACACCCATGGTGATCACGGCCATCAAGCGCGAGAAGGAACAGGAACTTCGCACGGCGCTACGCCAGATCCGGCAGGCGCTCGACGACTACAAGCAGGCCGGCGATGATGGGCGCATCGCGCGCCTGCCGGGCCAATCGGGATTCCCGCCGTCGCTGACGGTCCTGGCCGCGGGCGTGCCCGATCTGCTCGATCCCGCGGGACGGCGACTGTATTTCCTGAGGCGCGTTCCGCGCGATCCGTTCTCGGGCGACGAGCGCGTGGGCGCCGAAGACACGTGGGGCAAGCGCAGCTTCGCATCTCCGCCGGACAAACCCGAAGCCGGCGCTGACGTGTACGACATCTATTCGCTGTCGCTGGCCGCAGGCCTCAACGGCGTGCCTTATCGCCAATGGTGAGCGGGCGGCGGTCGCCTTCCGGATTCGTCCTGATCGCCGTGGTGTTCCTGGCTTTCGTGGTCTCGCTCACGATGGTCGCGCTGGCCCGGCTCTGGGGCCTCGATGCACAGCGCGAGAAGGAACGCGATCTACTCGGTGCCGGCCGACAGTTCAGCCACGCGCTCGCCAGCTACGCACTCGCGACGCCCGAAGGCGGATCCGAGGCACCCGGTGCGCTCGAACAGCTGGTGCTCGATTCGCGGGTCGAGCCGCCCCGGCGTCACCTGCGCAAACTGCCGCTCGATCCGATGACCGGTTCGACCGACTGGGGTACCGTGCGCACCGTCGGCGGCGCGATCATCGGGGTGCACTCGACCTCGCACCTGAGACCACTGGCACCCGACAACCTGTGGCCGGAAGAGCGCACTTTCGCCGGGGCCGGAGAATACTCGCAATGGATATTCGGGCCGGCCGTGCTGCGACGGCCGCTGCCGTTACCCCGCGCGCTGCCGACCCGCTGAGTCGGTGCGGGAGCGGCGTTATTGCGCGAATTTGCGCAGGAAACGGTTGATGATCTTCTTCGTCGTGCCGTCGCTGTTCATCGCGCCCAGGGCGTCGGCCAGTGCCTTGATCTGCGGGCGTGGCGTTGCCGGACTGCAGGCGAGATAGAGCGGGATCTCCTCCGCGAGGAACACGGTCTTGAGCGGTGGGCCGCCATTCTCGCGCGACACCTTGTATGCCGTGTACGCGCCCGTGATCCACAGATCGATGTGGTCGGGATCATCCTTCGGCAGCTTGAGCCGCGCCGGATTCGCCTTGTCGCTCGGCGCGGAGCGGATGTTGGTCACCGCGTACTGGGCCAGGTATTCCAGTTTGGCGTCATTGGCGATGCCGCCGATCCGGTACTTCCGCAGGTCCTCCACTCGCTTGACGGATCCGGGGAAATCAGACTTGCCGAACACTCCCCATCGATTGACCGCGAGCGGCCCGATCCAGTGGAACAGCTTCTCGCGGCTCTCGATGCGCGCGGTGGCATACAGGCAGGTCTCGCGGTCCTTCTGTGCGCGCTGGTAGGCGGACGCCCACGGCAGCATCTCGAACGTGACCGGCAGCGACGCGCGCTTCGCCATTTCGGTCACCAGCGCCGTGGCGAGTCCATCGACGCTGCCCTTCTCCTCGTAGCTGAAAGGAACGTTGTCCTCGGTGATGAGCACCAGCGCCTGTGCCGGCAGCGCGGCAAGAGCGAACAGCAGCGAAAGAAGCAGTCTCGTCATGGTTGAGGAACCTCGCAGGGTGCGTGCCGCAGGCATCGTAGCCCCTGACCGGAGGGATTGTCACTGCCGCATTACGCATCTGCCATGGGATCGGGCGATCGCGCCGATACCGGTTCCGTTGGCAGGACCGGCTGTCTGGTCATGCCGGCGAGGGCGCTCCGCACGCGTGTCACCACCACGGGAATCAAGAGTCGGTGGGCGCGTACAGCCAATGCACACTGAACAATCGTTCGTCGTCGATCCATACCGGCCCTGCCCGATACCCCGCCCGAACGGCCAGCCAGCGGAAATCGTCGACGGTGTACTTGTAGGAACTCTCGGTGTGAATGGCATCGCCTTGCGCAAGAGTGAACGGTTCACCGCACACCTCCACGTTCTGCGTGCGGCGGGCGACCAGGTTCATCTCCATGCGCCTTGGCTGGGTGTTGTAGAACGCGTAGTGCGCAAAGGCATCGAGATCGAAATTCGCGCCGAGTTCCCGATTCGCCCGTTCCAGCAGATTCAGATTGAACGCCGCCGTCACACCTTCGGCATCGTTGTAGGCGGCGTGCAGCCTGGCCGGGTCCTTGATCAGATCGACGCCGATCAGCATGCTCCCGCCACGCAGCAGTCGGGCGGTCGATTTCAGGAAGGCGAGCGCATCGTCGGGATCGAAGTTGCCGATCGTCGAACCGGGGAAGAACCCGACACGCTGCCCCGCTCCGTCGCCGGGCGCGGGCAGAGACATCGCCTTGGAGTAGTCCGCGACGACAGGCTGGATGGCGAGACGCGGATAGTCCGCGCGCAGCCGTTGCGCGGCGACTTCGAGGTGCTCGCCCGAGATGTCGACCGGCAGGTAACGCGACGGGGCATCGCCGGCCTGGAAGGCATCGAACAGGAGGCGCACCTTGGTGAGAGATCCGGCACCGAACTCGACGATCTCCGCGCGCGGTCCGATCTGCGCAGCAATCTCGGGAGCTCGCTCGGCAAGAATGCGCAACTCGGTGCGCGTGGGGTAGTACTCGGGCAGCTCGCAGATGCGGTCGAACAGCGCGGAACCCGCGGCATCGTAGAAGTACTTGGGTGCGATGCGGCGCGGACGAACCGCGAGCCCGGCGAGAAAATCGCGAGCGAACTCTGAAGTCGCGGCGCGATTGCGTGCCGGCACTACGTGGAGCGGAACGGCGGTTCGTCTCATGTCGGGCCCCACGAGTCGTATGCTTCGAACTGGACCGGCACAGAGGCGATGCCGTCGATCATCACGCAAGAATTATCAGGTTGTCGCACCCGCGCCGCAACTCACCCGGCACGCTCTTCGATGGTGTCGACACGCTCCGCATAGAAAGCGAGATGACCCGCGATCTGCGCCATAGCCGCATGCAACGCCTCATAGCTCCACGCGGCGTTGACGGAACGCTCGCCGCCCGCCGGGATGGTGTAGTACGCGCAGTCGCCCTTGTAGGGACAATGGGTCGCGCGATCGGTGCGCTGCAGCAGCGACATGTCGACATCCTTGCGGGGAATGTACTGGACTTCGGGATAGGTCGCCTCCCGCAACGTCAGCGCAGCCCGCGTGTCGGCTACCGTGCGATTCCCGACGGTCACGATCACGCGTTTCGGGTTCGCCACGATCGTGATCGGGTGGTCCGGACCCGGGACCTTCATCGACTTGTCCGTCATGCGTTCGGATTCCTTTGGCGCGAAACACCATCATGGCCGGTTTGCCCGCCAGCCAATACTTAGATGATCATCAAATTGCAGAGGGCGAAAGTCAAGCGCACATTGCACGCATGATTCAGATCGTAGCGAGCTGCTTCAGGTAGGTGCGCAACACCTCGCGCTGGAGCACGATGTTCATGAACCTGCCTTCGCGAATGATGTGGACCAGACCCGCGGTTTCCAGTTCCTTGATGTGATGCGACAGGGTGGCGGCACTGATCTCGTGGGCCTGCAGCAGGACGCTGCAGGGCATTGGATCGGCGCTGGCGCCGATCTCCTTCAGGATCCGGTAGCGGCGCGGTTCGGCCAGCGCGCGGGAGATCCGAGCGAACTGCCGGTCCGTCAGGCGGTCCCTGGAGGCTGCCATGCTGGTGCGGTCAGAGTGTTCCGGTCGGGATGTTGGCATCGGCCCTGCGGCGCGACTGCGGTCGGCCGATCGAGAAGAATCGGCCGGGGCGGCGTGGCGCCGATGCGTGACGGGTCACCGGGTCATCACCTCACCTGCAGGCGCACGGCCTTACTTTAGCATCGGCCCTCGATCGCGTTGGCGCGCGTTTCGGCTGCACCGGTGGGAACGGAGCCGAAGCGGACAGCCCGCGCCCGCATCGGGCCGCGACGCCCGCGACGGCGCCAAGGGCAGCGACCGGTGCCGACACGGTGTTCGTCTCCCGTCGGGCGACGGACGGTGTCCTCACTGGGACAGAAAATCCACTGCGAGCGCCGCGAGCGATCGTGCGCCCTGCAGCAGCCCCGATTCGTCGATGTAGAAGCGGGGCGAGTGGTTCGACGCTGCCTTGGACATGTCCTGGTCCTTCGGCGTAATGCCCACGAAGTAGAACATGCCCGGCACCTGCTGCTGGAAATAGGCGAAATCTTCCGCGACCATCACGCGCTGCGCCACCTTCGACCCGCCTTCGCCGCCGATGCGCTTCAACGTGGGCAGCATCTTCTCCGTGAGCGCCGGATCGTTCACCGTGACCGGAACCGCCTCGTCGATCTTCACGTCGGCGCTGGCATCGTTGGCCGCGGCGATGGATTGCGCGATACGCTGAATCCGCGCATGGATGTCGTGGCGCATGTCCTCGTCGAAGCTGCGGATGGTGCCGCTCATCTCGACCTGCTCGGGAATGATGTTCTTGCGCGTCCCACCGTGAATGGTGCCGACGGTCACGACCGCGGGCTCCTTCGACACGTCGATCTGGCGCGCGACGATGTTCTGCAAGCCGCCCAGGATCTGCGCGGAAGTGATCACCGGATCGACGCCGGCCCAGGGCCAGGCACCATGGGTCTGTCGGCCTTTCACGGTGATGTAGAGCCAGTCGGCGCTGGCCATCAACGGGCCGGCGCGGTACGCGATCATGCCGGCGGGCATGCCGGCCATCACATGCAGGCCGAAGATCGCGTCCGGTTTCGGGTTCTGCAGGGCGCCGTCCCGGACCATCAGGGATGCGCCGCCCTCCTCGCCGGGTGGCGGACCTTCTTCGGCCGGCTGGAAGATGAACTTGACGCTGCCGGGCAACCGGTCGCGCACGCCAGCGAGCGCTTCCGCCACGCCCAGCAGAATGGCCATGTGGGCATCGTGACCGCAGGCATGCATGACGCCGACCTGCTGGCCGTTGTAGTCGGTCTTCACCGTGGACTTGAAGGGCAAGTCCACGTCCTCGACCACGGGCAATGCATCCATGTCCGCACGCAGCGCGACCACGCGCCCGGGCCTGCCGCCCTTGAGCAGCCCGACCACGCCGGTGTGCGCCACGCCGGTCGTGACGTCCATGCCGAGTCTGCGCAGATGTGCGGCGATCAGTTCGGCGGTGCGGGTCTCGCGGTTCGACAGTTCAGGAAGTTCGTGAAGCTCCCGCCGCCAGGCGATGATCCTGGGTTCCATGGCGCGGATCCCTTGATCCACCGCAGCGGCAAGATCCTGCGCAGCGGCGGACGACGCGAGGGTCACGAACAGCGGCAGACACAATGCAATGCGGCGCATGGGCGAACTCCTGAGTGGTCGGGATTGTCATGCGTCCGGGATACCGACCCGCACGGCGCGGGCCGGACATCCGGAGCATTTACTGCGAGTCTACACAGCGTGAACGACGCCCGGGTAAGGGTCGGCGGATGCGTGGTCGGTGCGAGCGATGTCGCAGCGATGTCGCGACTCGGGCACTCCGAAACGGCATTGCGCAAGCTCCGCTGTCCGGTCGTTCGCCCGCACCAGATTCAAGGGGATTTCTGGAACAATACTGCTTTCGGCCCGGAGACGGCGCGGATGACTGCGCAAGTCTTGCTCGTAACTATTCGCGATCTGTCGATGCGACCCGGCTCGACAAGGCGAACCCCAAGGGAGGACACACATGGAGCGACGCGTCGCGGCTCTGGCACTGGGCTTGGCGTTGTTCGCGGCGGCGAGCGCGGGACAGGCCGCCGATCCCGTCCGCATCGGCCTGGTGGATGAGACGACCGGGCCGCAGGCCGAAGCCGGCGTGCTGACGCTGGACGGCGTGCGTCTCGCGGTCGACGAGATCAATGCTGCGGGCGGCATCCTCGGTCGCCCCGTGGCGCTGGTCGTCGAAGACAACCAGAGCACCAATCCCGGCACCGTGCTGGCGTATTCCAGGCTTGTGGAACAGCAGGTGGTGGCCGTGGTAGGCCCGATGCGCAGTACCCAGGTGCAGGCAGCCTCGCCCACCATCGCGAAGACGAAGCTGCCCGCGATCATCGGAGGCAGCGACCCGAGCCTCACCCGTGTCAACAATCCGTGGATCTTCCGGGTCCGTCCCAACGACCTGTATTCCTCGCGCGTGATGGCCTCCTACGGCCTCGAGGTGATCGGCAAGCGCAAGTGGGCGATCATCCATTCCACCGATTCTTTCGGAACGAATGGCAAGAACGCACTCGTCGCAGCGCTCAAGGGGCAGGGTGTGGAACCGGTGCTGGTGCAGGGTTACAGCAACAACCAGCAGGATTTCACCGCCGTATTGCTCGCGCTGAAGAAGTCCGGGGCGGACATCATCGGCAGCTACATGACCAACTCACCCGACGTCGGCATCTTCGCGAAGCAGGCGAAGCAGCTCGGCGTCGATGCCGACTGGATCGGATCGACATCGCTCGCCACGGATACCGCGCTCAAGCTGGCCGGCGATGCTCTCTGGGGGAGCTATGTGGTGACCGACTTCTTTCCCGAGGCGAATCGGGAGAGCAAGGCGTTCGCGGCGAAGTTCAAGGCGAAGCACGGCTTCGATCCGGACCTCTATTCCGCCTGGTCGTACGCGGCGCTGCACCTGCTGAAACACGCCATTGAGGCGGCCGGCGCGACCGACCCCGAATCGATCCGCAAGGCGCTGCTGGCGACCCGCGGACTGAAGGGCATCGAGGGTACGTACAACTTCGACGCCAATGGTGACGGCTTGCACGGCTACACGGTCGTGCGCAACGAGCAGGGCCGGCTGGTTTTCATCCGCACGGTGGAATTCCCGATCGACCAGAAATAGGGAGTCGCAAGCGCATGAACGAGCCACAGGAACTGGTGCCAGGCATCGAGGGCAGCGCCGAGGTCGTGGCCGGACCGGGTAACCTGGCATCCGATCTGGGCAGCGGATTCGTCGACGTTTTTTCCACGCCGATGATGATCGGACTGATGGAGACCGCGGCCGGAACGTCGGTGGAACCATTCGTGGGGGTGGGCCGCACCACCGTCGGGGTGCGGGTCGACATTCGTCACATCGCGGCGACGCCATCGGGGATGCGCGTGGTCGCCCGCTCGAGGCTAGTCAAGGTGGACGGCAAGATCCTCACCTTCGAGATCTGGGCCGAGGACGAACGCGAGCGCATCGGCGAGGGCATCCACGAGCGGGCAGTCATCGATCGGGCGCGCTTCGTCCAGCGAGTCGAGGCGAAGGCGCGCTAGCGACCTCATTTCCGGCCACGAGGTTCGACCAGTATCGTTTCGGTCTCCGCCAGCGCTCGCCTGGCCGTCGATCCCCGCGGACTTCGCGGGGCCCCTCGCCGGGTGGCTCGCACTCGCGACCTCATTCCCCGCCACGAGGTTCGACCAGGATCGTTTCGGTCTCCGCCAGCGCTCGCCTGGCCGTCGATCCCCGCGAACTTCGCGGGGCCCCTCGCCGGGTGGCTCGCACTTGCGACCTCATCCCCCGCCACGGGGTTCGACCAGGATCGTTTCGGTCTCCGCAAGCGCTCGCCTGGCCGTCGATCCCCGCGAACTTCGCGGGGCCCCTCGCCGGGTGGCTCGCACTCGCGACCTCATTCCCCACCACGAGGTTCGACCAGCATCGTTTCGGTCTCCGCCAGCGCTCGCCTGGCCGTCGATCCCCACCCCATCCACGTTGCCCTGCCGACCCGTCGGCGTGAGGTTCAGGCATCCGGGCGCGGGCGGCATACGTATTGCGTGCATGAAGGCAGAACCTGCCGCCGGGTCGCCGGAATCCACCGCGCAAGAACCGAACGCCGAGGAGCATTGCCATGTGGCCGATACAACCTCATACGCCCGCGCCCGAAACCTCCGCCACCGGCTTACGGCGCTCCACATTGCTTCTGGCGGCCATGCGCGCCTTTCTCGAACTCGAGCGCGAACGCGCCGCGACGACCGACGAGGAAATGCTGCTCGCGGAATACAGCGAACTGGTGGTGGTGCCGGTACCCTGACGCCGGCTGTCGGGCGCTCGGCGCCGTGCCTACGCCAACGCCCTCGTCACCACTTCCGTGACGTCCCTGGACAGTCCAGGATGCGCGCGAATACGCGACAACGCTGTGCGTACGAGGACCTGTCGATCATTGTCGAACTTCTTCCAGCGGTCGAAGGCCCGCGCGAGCCGAGCGGCAACCTGGGGGTTGAGTGCGTCGAGGGTCACGATCTGTTCGGCCACGAGTGCATAACCGGCACCATCAGCAGCGTGGAAGCGCACCGGATTGGCCTGGGCAAAGGTGCCGATGACCGATCGGACGCGGTTCGGATTCTTGATGTCGAAGTCCGGGTGGACCAGCAGTTCCCGTACGCGCCCGATCGTCGAAGGCAAGCGCGAGGTGGCCTGGACCGCGAACCATTTGTCGAGCACCAGGGCTTCCTTGCGCCAGCGCGCGTGGAAGCGTTCCAGGGCCGTGACTCTTTCGGGGCACTCCGAGTTGGCCAGTGCGCTCAGCGCCGCCATGGTGTCGGTCATGTTGTCGGCGCCCTCGAACTGACCCACGCAGATGGCCCGGATCTCGTCGTCGTCGTCGAGTTCCATCAGATAGCCGAGGCACAGGTTGCGCAATGCGCGCCGACCCGCGGCTGCGGCGTCCGGACTGTAACGTCCGGGATTCGCCATGCTGCGGTACGTGGCCAGCAATTCGCCACGAAGCGATTCGGCGATCTTCTGTCGTACGCGCACTCGCACTGCATGGATCGCATCCGGATCGACGAGGGCCATCTGTTCGCCGACGTACGCTTCGGTCGGCAGCGAAAGGGCTTCGGCGGCGAACGCCGGATCGTGCGCCGCGTCGTCCAGCATGCGCGCGAATGCCGCCAGGAATCCGGCGGGCGCATCGAACGCCTTGCCTGCCCGTCTCGCGTCCACGCCTCGCAGCAGGAGCCCCATGGCGAGCCGTTGCCCCGCTTCCCACCGGTTGAACGAGTCGCTGTCGTGCGTCATCAGATGCGTGAGATCGGCTTCGGAATAGGCGTAGTCGAGGATCACCGGCGCGGAGAAGCCCCGCAGCAGCGATGGCACCGGTGCCACGCCGACGTTCTCGAACACGAATCGCTCCTGCGGCTGCCTGACCGACAGCACGCGCTCGGCGCTGGAAGCCCCTTGCTCGTCCGCAAGTTGTAGCGGCAGGTCCTCGCCGTCGGGACCCACCAGGCCCAGCGCGAGCGGAATATGGAACGGCAGCTTCTGCGGCTGGTCGGCGGTGGGCGGGCAGGATTGTTCCACGGTGAGCGTGAAGCGCCTGGTGGCACCATCGTATTCGCCGCTGACGGCAAGGTGCGGGGTGCCGGCCTGGTCGTACCAGCGGCGAAATTGCGCGAGATCCACGCCGCTCGCATCCTGCATCGCCTGGACGAATTCATCGCACGTCACCGCCTGTCCGTCGTGGCGCGCGAAGTACAGGTCCATGCCCTTGCGGAAGCCCTGCGCGCCGAGCAGGGTGTGGATCATCCGCACCACCTCGGCGCCTTTCTCGTACACGGTGACCGTATAGAAGTTACCGATTTCCATATAGGACTGCGGTCGCACGGGGTGCGCCATCGGGCCGGCATCCTCGGGAAACTGCGCGGCCCGCAGGCCTCGCACTTCCTGGATGCGCTGGACCGGTCGCGAGTAGGTGTCGGCCCCGTATTCCTGGTCGCGGAAGACAGTGAGGCCCTCCTTGAGCGACAACTGGAACCAGTCGCGGCAAGTGACGCGGTTGCCCGTCCAGTTGTGAAAGTACTCGTGTGCCACCACGCGATCGATGTTGAGATAGTCGGTGTCGGTTGCCGTGTCGCCGCGGGCCAGCACGTACTTGGTGTTGAAGATGTTGAGACCCTTGTTCTCCATCGCGCCCATGTTGAAGTCGCCCACGGCAACGATCATGAAGCGCTCGAGGTCGAGTTCGAGCCCGAACACGTCCTCGTCCCATTTCATCGAACGCTTCAGCGAGTCCATGGCGAAATCCGCCTGGTCGAGCTTGCCAGGCTCGACGTAGACCTGGAGCACGGCGCGCTTGCCGGAACGGGTGACGAAGTGATCCTCGAGCACGTCGAGCCGGGCCGCGACCATCGCGAACAGGTACGACGGCTTGGGAAAGGGATCTTCCCATTTCGCCCAGTGGCGCCCGCCGGGCTCCTCGCCGTGCGCGACGAGATTGCCGTTCGACAGCAGCGCCGGGTAGCGGGCGCGATCGGCGTGGATGCTGACCGTGTACTTCGCCATCACGTCGGGCCGGTCGAGGAACCAGGTGATCCGCCGGAAGCCTTCGGACTCGCATTGCGAGAACAGCCCGTCCTTGGACTGGAAGAAGCCCATCAACTTGGTATTGCGGAACGGATCGATGCGCACGAAAGTTTCCAGCTCGAAGGCCGCCGGGACGCGCGCGATCGTCAACTGCGTGCCGTCGGCGACGAATTCGGCTGCGTCGAGCACGCGCGCGTCGATCAACGCGGATTCGTGGACGATCTCGTCACCCTCCAGCACCAGCGGGGCAGACTGATCCGCCGCCGCCGGGTTGCGGCGCACGGCGAGCTTCGCATGCACCCGGACGTGATCGTCGCGGATGTCGACGTGCAGATGCACGGTGTCGATGAGGAAGGCGGGCGGCGTGTAGTCCTGAAGGCGGATGATCTGGGGGGTTGCGTCACGCATGGCGTCGTCGGGTCAAGAGGAAAAAGTCGGAATGAGGCAGTGAGGCAGCTTCGGCGGGTTCGGGTTCCCTCAACGCGGCCGCCGGCGCGTCGTCGCACGCGCGATCGTGGCGACGAGGGTCACGCCGAGCACCATCGCGGGCTCGAAGGGCCAGAGGCTGCGCGAAGTCGGGTCACGGGGGGATGCCAATGGCGATATTACGATGACCAGCGTCAGCAACAGGGCGCACATCGGAACCATCTGGAACAGGCGGATGTGCATGAGCGTCGCGCGATCGCTGCGGCGATTGGGGCCTGTTACGTAACAGGCCCTAGTCGGGCAGTGGAATGAACTCGGTCTCGCCGGGGATCTGGCCGAACCCGTCATGGCGCCATCGCTGCTTGGCAGCGTCGATCAGTCCAGGCTCGGAGGCAACGAAGTTCCACCAGATGTGGCGCTCGCCGTCCATGGGTGCGCCGCCGAGCAGCATGAGCCGCGCCGCGGAATTCGCCCGGATGATCGCCTCCCGGCCCGCATGCAGCACGGCGAGAGTGGTTTCGGGCACGGGCATCCCGTCGACCGTCACGTCGCCGGCCACCGGGTACACGGCGCGTTCCTCGTGCTCGGTGGGCAGCGCGAGCGTCGAGCCTGACGCCATCTCGACCGCCGCATAGAGCGTGGGCGAAAACGTCGTGGTCGGGGCGGTCAATCCGAAAGCCGTGCCCGCGATGAGGCACAACGCAACGCCGGGCAGACTGAGTCGGGGCAGGGTCGCGCCGGCATGGTGTTCGAACGTCGGCGCCACCCGTTCGTGTGCTCGCGGCAACGCGACCCAGGTCTGGATGGCGTGCAAGGTCGAGCCGGTCGTCCGCAGATCGTCCGGCGTGCGCTCGGAATGAACGATGCCGCCGCCGGCGGTCATCCAGTTCACGTCACCCGGTTCGATGCGCTGCTCGACGCCGAGACTGTCGCGATGGAGGAACGCGCCCTGGAACAGATAGGTCACCGTGGCGAGGCCGATATGGGGATGGGGCCGTACATCGAGACCGGTTCCGGCCGCGAAGTCCACCGGACCCAGGTGATCGAAAAAGATGAACGGGCCCACGAGCCGGTGCGGGTGCCCCGGAAGGAGCCGGCGCACGGTAAAGCCGCCGAGATCGCGGATGTGCGGTTGCTGGAAGGTCAGGAGCATGGCCCATTATCTCCCGGTAAAGCGGACGGACGCAGATGCAATCGCACGGAGCCGGAGGCGCCATCGGCGCTCGGGAACCGGTGGCTCCCCGCGCTCAGCAGACGCGGCGAACGCCGCCGGCTTGCCCGCGGCAGCAACGGCGCCTTGCGGTGCTGCCCGTGTGGCGCGCGCGCCGGCCGGGTCGTCATGTTCGCTCGCCCCGGGCGGGCCGCTATGTGGTTGCCACCAGGATCCGCCGCAGCAGTTCGTCGAGCGCACCCATCGGCAGCGGCTTGGGGAGATGTTCGTCCATGCCCGCCGCGAGATAACGCGCGCGGTCGCCGGGAAGTGCGTTGGCCGTGAGGGCGATGATCGGCACGCGCGATCGCGTGCCGCTGCGCTCACGCTCGCGGATGTGGGCGGTCGCCTCGACGCCGTCCATCACGGGCATTTCGATGTCCATCAGGATCGCCTCGAAGCGACCGCCGTCGAACGCATCCACGGCAGCCGCGCCGTTCGCCACCAATGTGACTTCGTGGCCGAGACGTTCGAGCATCCGCACGATCACCCGCTGATTCACCGGATTGTCTTCGGCGACGAGGATGCGCAGCCGGGCCGGCTCCGGCGGGACCGCGGAGCCGCTGACCGGGCGTCTCGGCACCGGATCGGGCGAGGCGTCGAGGCATTCGCGGATCTGCGCAACGAGCGCCGGCGGGTCCACCGGCTTGATGCCGGTGCCGAGGCGTAAGCGGGCAGCACGGGCCGACGCTTCGTGTTCGCCCGGACCGTCGAGCAGCATCACGACCGGACCGCGCTCCCGCAGGGCCGTGGCGAGCGCGAAGGCGTCGCAGCCGGCAAAGCGTTGCGCCACGAGCATCACGTCCCAGCCGGATTCGATTCCCGCCCCTTCCGCCGAGCCCGGTGCGCGCGAAACGATGATCGCGTGCGGCGCAAGCAGCCGCGCGATCGCCGCAGCCTGGCGCCAATTGTCCTCGAACAGGAGTGCGCGCAGTCGCGGCACGGGCGGCTCGTCCACGGGAACCGTTTCCGAGACGAGCGCGATGACGAACGCGAACTCGCTGCCCTTGCCGGGTGTGCTGTCCGCCTCGATGGTCCCGCCCATGAGCGTCACCAGTCGGGCGCAGATCGCGAGGCCGAGGCCGGCGCCGCCGTGGTGGTGCTTGCTCGACGGGTCGCCCTGGTGAAATCCGAGGAACAGCTGTTGCCGCACGCGTTCGCTCATGCCGCAGCCCGTATCGCGCACGCTGAACCGCATGCGCGGAGCGGCGCTGTGACCCGTGACCCGCGTCACCCGCAGTTCGACCTCGCCGGTCTCGGTGAACTTGACGGCGTTGCCGAGCAGGTTCATCAGGACTTCGCAGATGCGTAGCCGGTCGCCGCGCAAGCGATCCGGCACATCGGGATCGACGCTCCAGATGAGTTCGATCTCCTTCTCGCGCGCCAGCGGGACGACGGTGCGCAAGCTGCGGGCAATCAGTTCGCGGAGCGCGAAAGGCGCGTCGTCCAGCTCGACGCTCCCGGCCTCCAGCTTGCCGAAGTCGAGCACGTTGTTGACGATGACGAGCAGCGTGTTGCTGCACTCCCGCACGTTCTCGAGAAACTCCTGCACCTCGTCGTCCAGCGGCAGTTCCAGCGCAAGTTCGGTATGACCGAGCAGTCCCTGGATCGGCGTGCGGATCTCGTGACTCAGGTTGGCGACGAATTCAGCCTGCATGCGCGTCTCGGTCAGCGCGTTGTTGCAGGCGCGCATCAACTGCTCATTGGCGACGTCGAGTTCGCACTGCCGCTCGTTCGACCGCCTCAGCAGCTCGGCCAGAGTCCGGGCACGACTGCGCTCGGACACGGCGAGCGCGACGAGCCAGGCGAGCAGGCCCGACAGCAGCAGCCCCGCGGCCGCAACCACGCTCGCGGAAGCCCCGGACACGCGCTGATCGAACGCAGGGAGCGAATGGAATCGCAGCAGCCAATCGCGGCCACCGATCGGAAAGATCACGTCCCTGGTGCGCCGCGCCGGCAGGTCTCGCCGACCCGTAACGGTACCTTCATGACCGCGGTACAGCGGTTGCACCATCGCATCGTGGTCCATCAGGTCGATGGCGATCTCTGGTACGCGCGCTTCGACGAGCCGTTGCATCAGGTCCGTCAACCGGACGGTTGCGGCCACGAACCCGCGCGACCGCCCGGGTCCGTGTTCCGCGGTCGTTGCGACCGGAACCGGCACCAGCATGAGCAGCGTGACAGGGCCTTCCCGCCCGGCGCTGGTGGCGGTCGGCATGGACGTGACGATCGCCGTCCGATTGCCGTCACGCGCCCGATCGATGCCGGCGCGTACGGCGGGCGTCGCAGCCAGATCGGTGCCGAGCAGGCGCCGGTTGGCGGCGTTCATCGGTTCGATGGCGGCAACCGGTGCGACGAGCGACGCGGCCGGCCCTGCCAGCGGCGCCCAGAGGATCCCCTGTACTTCGGGAAAGCGCTCGGGCAGGTTCATGGCATCGGCGTAATTGTGCCATTCGATCGGCGAGACTTCGCGGTGTCCCGCGGCAATGCCAACGCCGCCCCGCAGCAGTTGTTCGATCGCCGCGGTGCGGTCGCGCAACGCGGCGACCCGCTCGTCGACCAGCCCCGCGAATTCGCGCTGCGCGAGGGCTTCGATCTGGGCGGACTCCGCACGCCAGCCGAGCCACGTCAGGACGAGACCGAGCCCGAACGACGTCACGGCCGCCAGCACGACGATCGAACGCCCGCCCGGACCTCTGGGCGTCGGCGACTGAATCGGTGGTGCAGCGGTCAAGGGCGGACGGGAGAGTGTGCGTGAGCAGATTAACGGCAATCGCGCTCGCCGATTGAGCGCTGATTACCCGTTGCCCGATCCCACCCGGTTCTCCGGGGAGCGGTGTCCGGCTCTCCGGAGAATGACCCGGGCGGCGCCCGAGCGACACCTCACGGCAGCGCCGCGCCTCAACTGCCCTGCCTGGTCCAGGTGTCCCTGAGCGTCACGGCCCGGTTGAACACCAGCGTACCCGGTTTCGAATCCCGGGCGTCGGCGATGAAATAACCATGCCGCTCGAACTGGAAACGCTCCTCGGGCCGGGTCGACGCCAGTCCGGGTTCGAGCTTCGCGTGGCGCAGTACCTTGACCGAATCCGGATTCATCTGCGCGAGGAAGTCGGCATCGCCCGCGCCCGGATTGGGCACCGTGAACAGACGCTCGTACAAACGCACTTCGGCCTCCAGCGCACGATCCACGCTGACCCAGTGGATGTTGCCCTTCACCTTGTACGCGTCCGCACCGGGCGTGCCGGATTTCGAATCGGGCAGTACTTCGCAATGCACCGCAGTCACGTTGCCCGCCGCATCCTTGTCGCTGCCGATGCAACGGATGACATAACCGTAGCGCAGGCGCACGTTGTTGCCGGGAAACAGGCGGAAGTAGCCCTTGGGGGGGGTGTCGGTGAAATCGTCGCGCTCGATCCACAGCTCGCGGCCGATGGGAAAAGTACGCACGCCCAGTTCCGGCCGGTGCGGATGCACCGGCGCCGAGCAGTCCTCGAAGCGCCCCTCCGCCCAGTTGTCGATGATGAGCCGCACGGGATCCAGTACCGCGGTGGCTCGGGGTGCCTTCTCGTTCAGGTCCTCGCGCAGGCAGTCCTCGAGGATCGACATCTCGATCGTCGAATTCTCCTTCGAAACCCCGATACGTTCGGCGAACATGCGGATCGATTCCGGCGTGTAGCCGCGCCGCCGCACGCCGACGATGGTGGGCATGCGTGGATCGTCCCAGCCGCTCACGTGCTTGTCCTCGACCAGCTGGATCAGCTTGCGCTTGGAGAGCACCACGTAGGTGAGGTTGAGCCGCGCGAACTCGTATTGATGCGGCAGGGGCCGCGCCAGCAGACCGAAGCCGGCGAGCTTTTCCAGTACCCAATCGTAGAGCGGGCGATGATCCTCGAACTCCAGCGTGCACAACGAATGCGTGATGTTCTCGAGTGCGTCCGAGATGCAGTGCGTGTAGTCGTACATCGGATAGACGCACCACGCGTCGCCGGTACGATGATGGTGCGCGTGCCGGATGCGGTAGATGACCGGGTCGCGCATGTTGATGTTGGGTGAGGCGAGGTCGATCCTGAGCCGCAACACGTGGGTGCCATCGGCGAACTCGCCGGCACGCATGCGCCGGAACAGGTCGAGATTCTCGGCGACGCTGCGGTCGCGGTAGGGACTGGCCCGGCCCGCTTCGGTCAGGGTGCCGCGCAAGGCGCGCATCTCGTCCGGGCTCACGCTGTCGACGTAGGCGAGTCCGTGCTCGACAAAGGCTTCGGCGAAGCGGTACAGCGTCTCGAAATAGTCGCTCGCGTAGTAGAGACTGTCGCCCCAGTCGAAGCCGACCCAGCGCACCGCGTCCAGGATCGAGTCGACGTACTCCTGCTCTTCCCTGGCGGGATTGGTGTCGTCGAAGCGCATGTGGCACAGCCCGCCGAAGTCCCGCGCGATGCCGAAGTTGAGGCAGATCGATTTCGCGTGGCCGATGTGCAGGTAGCCGTTGGGCTCGGGCGGAAAGCGCGTACGCACGCGGGCGGGATCGGGGGCGGCGCCGGCCTGCGTCGCCGCCGGCCCGGGCTTTCCGCTCCAGCGGCGTGTGGCGAAGTGACCGGCGGCGAGGTCGTGCTCGACGACGCTGCGGATGAAATTGGAACTGGGCGCCGCTACGGCGCTGGGGACAGGCTTGCTCAACGGCGGGCTTCCTTCGGCGAGGCAATCGAGACGGCACGGGAGCGTGCCGGAGAAGGCTCGATTCTACGGTAGCGCTTCGTCCTCAGGCGTCCGCCGGTATCGTCGCGAAACGGTAGACGCCGCGGCCGGCCGCCTTCGCCGCGTACATCGACGCTTCCGCGCCCTTCAGTAGCGGATCGATCTCGGCCCCGTCCGGTCCGTGCAGGGCAATGCCGATGCTCGCGCTGATGCGCACGCTCTGCGTGGCGGTCACGCGGAGCGGTTCGTTCAGGATGCCGAGCACTTTCTCCGCGACCCGCGCGGCTTCGCGCGGATTCCCCAGATCGTTGACCAGGACCACGAACTCGTCGCCGCCCAGGCGCGCGATCGTGTCCATTTCTCGCAGGCGCGTCTGCAGCAGCTTGGCGAAACTGACCAGCAGGTCGTCGCCGACGTCGTGGCCGTGCGCTTCGTTCACGTCCTTGAAATTGTCGAGGTCGATGACCAGCAATGCGAGGTGGGTGCCGTTGCGCTTGGCGGCCGAGGATGCCATGGTGAACCGATCCTTGAGCAGGGTCCGGTTGGGAAGCCCCGTCAGCGAGTCGTGATAGGCGAGGCGGCGCAACAGTTCCTCGGCGCGCTTGCGCTCGAAGATTTCGGCCTCGAGGGTGCGATTGACGCGCGCGATTTCCTGCACGCGCTCCGCGACCATGGTCTCGAGGTCCTGTTCGGCGAGCCGCGACGCCTCGAGCGCCTGCTCCTTGACCCGGAGTGCGGATTCCTGCGCCGAAAGAGCTGCGGACTGGGCAACATCCTTCTCCTCGCGCACAGAATGAATGCGGTCCGCGAGCGCTTGCGAGAGCAGCAGCGCTTCCACCAGCGAGCCGATCTGTATGCCGTAGATGGTGAAGAAATTCCCCGGCAATACTTCGAGCATGCGCAACGCAAAGGCCATGAGGCCGGTGATGAGCGCAGCCCAGGCGAGCAGGAAGACGCGGGCCGGTCGATACCCGCGACGCATCGCATGCAGCGAATTCGCGATGACGCAGACACAACCACCGATGGCGAGGAACGGGAAGGCGCGCGCGCCGACTCCGTAGGGCAGCGGGCCGAAGGTCATGGCGGCGAAGACGAGGCCCAGCACGACCACCGCGAGCGCCGGCGCGTCGTAGCGCGGACCATGCTCCCAGGTCTCGAGGAACTTGCGCGCGAACATCGCTCCGGAGGCGACCGTAAGGTACGCGAACAGGAAGGGGGCGTGCTGATTCCACGCCGGCGACTCCGGCCAGAAGTACTGGTATGCGAGTCCGTTGTAGCAGAGGTACGTGGTCGCGGTGAGCGCGACGAACGCCACGTAGTAGAGATAGTTCGCGTCGCGCAGCGAGAAGTACAGCAGGAGGTTGAACAAACCGAGAGCGAGCAGCGCGCCGAAGAACAGGGCCAGGAGGAACGACTCGTTCCAGCGCCGGCTCTCCAGCCCGTTCTTGGAGAGCAGACGGATCGGAATCGTGACCGCGGTCTCGGAGTGCACCCTGAGGTAGACCGTCTGCGCGACACCCGGTTCGAGGTCGAGGGCCAGGAGGTAGTCCTTCGCGAGGATCTCGCGGGCCTTGAACGGCAGTGAGTCGCCAGCGGTTCGCACGACGTAGTGCAGATCGGCCGAACCCCTGACGGGTGTGTAGACCTCGATGATATCGAGCGGCGGGTAGGCGATCTCGAGCGTCCACGGCCGGGTGTCGGCCGCCGCCGGCCTGACGGTGAAGCGCAGCCAGATCCAGTCGTCGGTGAAGCCGAAGTTCGGATGACGTCCCTGCGTCCGCATGAAGCGCGCGCTCGCTGCCGGCGCCACCACGTCGGCAAAGGTCAGCGTGCCTTCCGGGTCACGCAGGTAGAACGTCTTCGCGCCGAGGTCTTCGACGACCTCGGCGGACGGCAGATCGATCGCGTCGCCGGGCGCCGCGCCGAGCGGCAGGACGAACGCCGCCAGGGCCACGCCCAGGGCCCAGGCCGATAGCCACGTAATTGAGCGAGCGCGCGTGCGCAGCATGTCCGCGGGAGCAACAGAAAAGTTGTTTGAGTTCGGGGCGTTGGGATCAAGAAGCAAGCCGCCTGCCCGAAACGGCCAGCAGGGCAGGGCTCGCATGCGAACCTCGTCCGCGTCGGGCTCGTCTTGCCGGGGTACGGCAGGGTGCGCCGCTTTGCGGCTCGACCCCGGACCCTTGGGCACCACATTCGAGTGCCTGTCGCAACGACTCAGGCTCATGTATCCGTAACGTTTTTCCTGCGGTACCACCGATCGTTCGGGTAGCGTGCGGCGCGCAATTCGTGCGCCCGCCACGGTTGTGGGTCGGGGCCTCGCAGCAATGCCGGGTACGACAGCGCGGGATACCGGTGGGCGGCAACGCGTCCGCCTACCGGCTGCACCGGCAGAAATTCCGTCAGTCGTCCGCGAGCACCGCCGCCGGTCAGACGTACGCCGGTCCGTCGATCAGGGGATGCGCGGCGAGAAACGATTCGTCGACTTCGACGCCGATCCCGGGTGCCTCGAGCGGGCGCACGTTGCCCGCTCGATCGACCGTGTAGGGCGTGCTGGCGAGTTGATCGCGGAACAGATTGTTCTTCGAAACGTCGGCCTCGAAGTAGCCGCCATTGTCGATCGAGCAGAGAAAATGCACGGTGGCCGCCATGTTCAGCGCCGTCATCGACGTGTGCGGATGGATCGGCAGTTTCGAGGCGGCTGCGAGGTGGGCGATGCGCAGGGATTCGGTGATGCCACCCGACTTGGACAGGTCCGGCTGCAGTATCGTGACGGCACCGTCGTCGATGAGGCGAACGAACTCGAAACGCGTGTAGTGGTTCTCGCCCGCAGCGAGCGGTGTGCGGCCGAGGCTCGCCGCGATCCGGTAGCTACGGGTGTCGTGCGGTGCGAACGGCTCTTCGAGCCAGCCGACGCCGAGGCTGTCGAAGCGCGGCAAGGCTGCGCGCGCGGCGGTTACGTCATAGCCCGTGTTGGCGTCGGTGAGGATCACGAGGTCGTCGCCGAACGCCTTGCGTACCGCCGCGACACGCTCGACATCGCGGGCGACCGTGTCTCCCACTCGCAGCTTCACGGCGCCATAGCCCGCAGCCACGTGCGCACGCGCTTCCTCCACCAGGCTGGCTGGCGCCTGGTAGCCCAGCGACACGCCACCCGCATAAGCCGGGACCGACCGGGCAGCACCACCGAGCAGGCGATACAACGGCACGCCGAGCGCCTTGCCCCGGATATCCCACAGTGCCATGTCGATGCCCGACAAGCCGATGCAGGCCGCGGCTCCCATGCCGTGACTCGCGAGCTGCTTGTCGTACACGCGCTTCCACACGCCGACGGTATCGAAGGCATCCATGCCGACGACGAGCTGGCGCAGCGTGGTGTCGATCAGCTTCGCCACTGCGCCCGGCGCGCGTCCGTGGTGCGCCTCGCCCCAGCCCACGATGCCGTCTTCCGTCGTGACCTTCACGATCACGGCGTCGCGCTTGACCGCGCGCCCGACGCCGAGCGTGACGCTGTCCTCGGAACGAACGGGAAACGAGACGGGGTGCGCTTGCAGGGCGACGATTCTGGACATGGTGGCAGGGCGATCTCTCGGGAGGCGTGCCGAAAGCGGCGTTCGAGATTACCGCATTTCTGCGGGTCGCACGGGTCGAAGACGTGCGACGAACTGCGGCAGCGCGTTGCCCTTGGTGAGCAATCGCGTGGCCCCGCAGCGAACGCGGATGCGTGAGAGGGCGCTGCGAAAATCGGTGGCATATGGCTTGCGCTGATCCGCAGGAGAGCAGTTCCGATCGTCCGGTACCTTCCGGCTCGTGCCCCACTGCCATCCACGAACGCCAATGAATCCCGACGTATCCCCCGACGAGTGTTCCGCAACGACTTCCAGCGGTTCAGGCAGGGTCGCGGCCGTGGCCGCGGCGAATCTGGCCGGCATCAAGGTCGTCGTGGTAGATGACAGCAACACCATCCGCCGCAGCACCGAAGTGTTTCTGAAGCAGGTCGGCTGCCTGGTAAGTCTCGCGGACGACGGGTTCGCCGCCATGAGCGTCATCGTCGATCAGCGCTCCGATGTCGTCTTCGTCGACGTCATGATGCCGCGCCTCGATGATTACCAGGCCTGCGCGCTGATCAAGCGCAATCCCGCGTTCCGGTCGACGCCGGTGATCATGCTGACGAGCAAGGACGGCATCTTCGATCGCGCTCGCGGACGCCTGGCCGGGTGCGATGACTATCTGACCAAGCCCTTCACGCGCGAGAGCCTGCTCGGCGCCGTGGCCAATCATGTGCGGCGCACACCAGGCGCGGACGCATTGCAAGGAGAGCGGACATGACGATCCACAGAGTCCTCGTGGTGGACGATTCCCCCACCGATCTCGAATGGCGTCGTAGGCATCTGCGGCGAGCTGTTGGGGGTCGTCGATTTCGCGGCATACCGGGGGCTCGCGCGCACCGGGATCTCGACCGAGAGCCGCATCCTGATTCCGCATCTCCGGTTCGGCATCAATGCCGCGCTGCTGTTCGCACGTTCACTCGGGCTGAGTGACACGCGTCGGGTCGAGAGCGCTCCCGAAGCCGGAGCCTCGCGCGCCACCGCCCCGTCGCGCTGGCGCAATCTGAGGTTGGCGGAGCTGCTGGTCGAGCCGCGGTTTCTCGACATCGCCGATTGAACGTCGGCGCCGTCCCATGAGATCTCCCGCAAACATCCCGATGCAACTTGCCGCCCGCGTCTCCGCGCTGCTCGCCCGGCTGACGCTGAAGCACGTGTTCGTCGTCTCGGGAATCATGTTCGTCGCTCCGATCGCGGTGCTGTTCTATTTCTCGGTCTCCGACACGCTGGCACGCGTGGAGCACACCGACCGCGAAGTCGCCGCGCTCGACTTGCTGGTGCCGCTCATCCGGCTCTAGGAAGCCTTGCAGGCGCATCGCGGCAAGCGCAATGCACTGTTGTTCGGCGACTTCACGCTGCTGGACGCCGTGAATGCTACCGAGACCTCGGTCGACAATCTGCTCGCAAGCTACGACGAGCAGTTGCAAGCGCGGTTGCCGGAAGTCGGAAGCAGCGATGGCGTGCGGAACGCCCGCGCGCGCTTCGAGCGCATCAAGCGCGACTGGGCCACCGACAAGGCCGACGGCATGGGCATGCTGGTCGCCGATTCGTTCCAGCTCTACACCCATGTCGTCAACGACGTCGCGGCGCTCAGCCGCGACATCGAGCAGATCTCGGGGCTGTCGCTCGACGGCGAGCCCGGACCTTATTACCTGCAGAATGCCTCACCGGCCGGCGGCCGTTCTACGCAACCGAGATGAACGAACTGCTGCGCACGCATCTCGAGGACCCGTCGCCTCTGCTCTCGGGTCCGGTGGTGCAGTATCAGGACGTGATCGACCGCCAGATGGCGAAGCACCCCGACCAGCGTTTCCAGTCCGCCACCAGCCCGACGACGCTGCCCGGCTCTTCCGTCAAGCGGCGGGCGCGACCGTGGCGCCGGCGCCGTGAGGGGTATTCCGCGTCACGGTGCCGTCTGGCCCGGTTCGACGTCCGGCAGCAAGGTCAGGTCCACCACCCGATAGGCTGGTTGCCAGGCCGCGCGGAACTGCGGCGAGTGATGGATCGCCGGCCATCCCTCGGCGGCGCGCGCGTTCATGTACGCCTCTACATCGGTGCGGGCGAATGCGATACCCCCGGCGTCGGCAAGCTCGCCGAGGCAGCCGCAGAATTTCGCCAACCGCTCGATCGAGGCGGGCCAGGTCTGGGCCGTCTGCGCGAACGCGTCGGCGAGCGCATCGAGCATGAGCCCCCGGGCGGCATAAGGGCGTAGGTGGATCCGGGCCAGTCGGCCATCGGGCGAGATCGGATCCACGATCGGTTCATGCGGCCCTGGGCCGAGCGCGGCGGCTTCCAGCGCAAGCCGCTCGCGTGCAGTCGCGCCTTCGACAGCGTGTGCCGGCCCGAGCGCTGCCTGGTGCAGCAGCTTGTAGACGTCCGGGAGATCGAAGCCGGGATAGCGCGCCGCGTGGGCGCCAAGCAACTGACCGACGAACTTCATGATGCGCCTCCGCTGTCGAGGGAAGGCACAAGTCTAGTCCGGTAACGCCGGCGGGGGGGTGCAGGCCGGCCGACCGGGAATCGAGCATGACGCCGCCGCGTCCCGATGAACTTCCGAGCGCGCGGCGCGCCGGCGACGGTCGAATCGACCGGACACTCGACGACAAGGATCAGGGCGTCGAGCGGGTGGGGGCCGGCGTAGCGCCGACGTACGCGGCGGGCGGGTCGTCCGTGCGCAACCCAGGCCGGTGCCACGGCGCGCGCACAGTCGCATACAGTACGGGTGATGAACCCCACAGGCAGTGCTCCAGCGGACCGCCCGGGCCGCGACCCCACCCCGGCGCTCGTATCGCTCGCGTTCGCGTACTTCGTTCTCGGAACCGGCTCGCTCGCTGTCGTTGGTCTCGTGCAGCCGATGGCCCTGTCGCTCGCGGTGTTGCCGGGCGCCATTGCGAATCTCGTAACGGTGTTCGCGCTCGCCTTCGCCGTGACGGCGCCGCTCGCTCAGATCGTCCTGGGTCGGTTGCCCCGGCGCACCCTGCTCGTGGCCGGTCTGGTCGTGATGAGCGTCGCGGCCGGCCTGGGCGCGGTCGCATCGAGCTACTGGCTGGTCCTGGCCTCGCGCGTCCTGGCCGGCTGCGGCGCGGCGATGGTGGGCCCGATGGCTTCGGCGATCGGCGCCGGCCTCGCGCCCCCCGACCGACAGGGGCGGGCGCTGGCGATCGTATTCGGCGGGATGGTGCTCGCCGTGGTCCTCGCGGTGCCCTTTTCCGCCTGGCTCGGCGTCCTGATCGGGTGGCGCGCCGTGCTCTTGATCCTGGCGGTCGCTGGCTTTGCGGCGGCCGGTGGGGTGCTGTGGCAGGTGCGTGACCGGGCGCGCGGCGTTCCCGTCGATCTGCGCGCGCTGTTCGCCGTGGTGACGCGACGGCGTAGCGGTTTCGGCGTCGCCGCGACGCTCCTGCAGATGGCCGCGCAATTTGCCACTTACGCATTGGTCGTGCCTTACCTTTCCGAGCGTTTCGCCCTGGGAGCGAACACGATGCTGGGCGTGCTGCTCTGCTACGGTGCCGGTGGCGTCGCCGGCAACGTCCTGGCCGGCAAGCTCGCGGATCGCATCGGCGCGGACCGCACCGTCCTGTTCAGCCTCGTTCTGCTCGCGGGCGCCTTCGCCGCGTTGCTGATCCTGCCCATATCGCTGCTGATCGTGCTGCCGGTGTTCGTGATCTGGGCCACGGCGGGAACCCTGTTCCAGGCGCCGCAGCAGAAGCGGCTGGTCGAGATCGATCCCGCCCGCCGCAGCCTGCTGCTCGCGAGCAATGCTTCCGCGCTCTATCTCGGCATGTCGCTCGGTGCGTTTCTCGCGGGCCTCGTGCATCGCCTGGCCGGCTCCGGGGCGCTGCCGGCCGCTTCGCTCGTACTGATGGGGCTCGCGATCGCGACCTTCATGCTCTCGCGCGAGCGCCCCGGAGCCGCCGGCGAAAACCCTTCGTCAACCACGGCCCGGATTCCGAACGGGCAAGCGGGCCCCGCGCTCGATGCCGCAACCGGCGCGAAGGCCGACCATAGAGGAAGCATCGGATGAACCTTGCGAACCTGCTGCGCCGTGCGGCGCGGGTTGCCCCCGAATCGTGGGCCGTTGCCGTCGGTCACGAAGATCGCTGGCGCTACGGCGAACTGGCCACCCGGGTCGCGGGGCTGGCCGGGAGTCTGCGCGGACGCTTCGGCCTCCGACCCGGAGACCGGGTCGCGCTGGCCCTGCGCAATTCGGCGCAGTACCTGGAATTGCTGTTCGCGACGTGGCAGGCCGGACTCACCGCGGTCCCCATCAACGCGAAACTGCATCCGCGCGAGTTCGAGTACATCCTGGATCACTCCGGCGCGAAACTGTGTTTTGCCAGCGCCGATCTGGTTGCGGGTGTCTCTAGCGTAGCGACGCCGGACCTGTCCGTCCTGTGTGTGGACGAAGCCGACTACGAGCGGTTGTTCGGCGGTCCGTCATTCGATGTCGCCTCGGGATCGGGCGACGAGGTGGCCTGGCTGTTCTACACGAGCGGCACGACCGGACGCCCGAAAGGTGCCATGCTGACCCATCGCAACCTGCTCACCATGACGCTCGGATTCTTCACCGACGTGGACTGCATCGGCGCCGACGATTGCATCCTGCACGCGGCGCCGATGTCGCACGGGTCGGGCCAGTACATCCTGCCGCACGTGGCGGCCATGGCGAAGCAGGTCATTCCGGTGAGCGGCGGCTTCGATCCGTCCGAGATGTTCGAGCTCATGGCACGGCATCCCGGACTCAGTTGCTTCGCGGCCCCTACGATGGTGCGGCGCCTGGTGGACAGTCCGGCGGCGCGCAACGCGGATACTCGCAACCTCAAGACGATCGTGTACGGCGGCGGACCGATGTACGTCGCCGATCTGAAGCGTGCCATGGAGGTGCTCGGCCCCAAGCTCGCGCAGATCTACGGGCAGGGCGAGAGTCCGATGACGATCACCGCCATGACCAAGGCGCGACACGCGGATGCCGCGCATCCCCGCTACGAGCAGCGGCTCGCTTCGGTGGGCATCGCGCAGGCCGCGGTGGAAGTGCGCGTTGCGGATGCCGACGACGTGAGCCTGCCGGCCGGGGAGCCGGGCGAGATCCTGGTGCGCGGCGACACGGTGATGCGGGGCTACTGGCGGGATCCGGAAGCGACCGCCAGGACGCTGCGCAACGGCTGGCTGCATACCGGCGATGTCGGCGCCATGGACGACGACGGCTTCCTCACGCTCATGGATCGCAGCAAGGATCTCATCATCAGCGGCGGATCGAACATCTATCCGCGCGAAGTCGAGGAAGTGCTGCTGCGCCACGCGGCGGTGGCGGAAGTCTCCGTCATCGGCGCCCCGCACCCCGACTGGGGCGAGGAAGTGGTTGCCTATATCGTCGGTCGGGACGGCCGCGGGATCGACGCGATCGAGCTGGACCGCCTGTGCCTGGAACACATCGCGCGCTTCAAGCGACCGAAGCGCTATGTGTTCATCGAAGCGTTGCCGAAGAACAACTACGGCAAGGTGCTGAAGACCGAGTTGCGTCGGATCGACGCGGAAAGCGGTGGCGCCACGTAGCCCCGCCGGTCACGGCTTCGCCCCGTTCCCGCCCCGCAGTGCCTCGATGCGTTCCCGCGTGGCCGGGTGCGACGACAGGTAGTCGGAAGCGCGGTTCCGGTCGGTCGCGGCATTCGGATTGCCATGACTCTTCTCGAGCTTCTCCAGCATGTCGGCCAGCAATGTCGGCGACATGCCGTTGGCCCGGAGCATGCGCGCCCCGTAGGCATCCGCCGCGCGTTCGTGATCGCGTGAAAAGCGGGCCTGAAGGAGCGCCGCGGGTACGCTTGCCGCCAGACTGGACACGTCGCCCAGGTACCAGGTCAGCGCGAAGCCGACGATCGAACCCTCCACCAGGAGACGCAGCCCGTGGCGTTCCTGGACGTGCCCCAGTTCGTGGGTGAGGACCGCCAGGATCTCGTCGTCGTTCTCCGTCAGCGCCATCAGTTCATCGGTCACGATGATGGTGCCGGATGGCAGGGCGAGCGCGTTGGCACCGACCCGGGGCGCAGCGCGGAAGACCACTTCGTGCGGAACCGCCACGCCGTCAGGGGTCTTCAGGTCGCGGAACTCGCGGGTGAGACGCTCGCGTCGTTGCGCAGGCTGCCGGCTCGGCTCGAACACCGCATGGTCGAGAAACTCCAGGGTCTGCTGCGACAGCTTGGTGACGAGCGGTGCCGGAATGCGCTCGGCGATCAGTTGCGCAACCCACGGCAGCCCGAAGCGGTAGCCGATCGCGATGACGGCCAGCAGCACCAGCGCGGAGGCGAACGCCCACGACCACCTCGATTGCGCCTTTACGACCGGCGAATCGGCATGGTTTGCCGCCGCGAGAAAGGCGTCGAGTCCGGCTTGCGGTGGTATCTCGCAGAAGGCTTCGTCGGGAAACCTGAGGATTCGCGGGGCACCGCCCAGCGGTTCCGAGATGCTGATTCCGGCGAACGCCTCGAAGCGATCCACGCCGGTCCCGCTCACATGGACGGCGCCGGAACCATCGGTCGACAAGGTCACCGGATGGCGGGCCGAGGTGCGACCGTCGAAGTAGGACCCGGTCACGCTCGCGGTGGTGCCGGTGCTCACAGGGAAATGTCGATATCGAGGAACTCGCCCAGTTCTTCGCCGACCGCGGCCACGCTCGACTTCTCGCCGGCGACGAACTCGTCGAGCGCCGTGCCCGGCTCGAGCGTCATGGTGGAAACCCGGTAGCGCGCAACCCGGACGGCCGCGAAAGGCATGAACAGGCCCAGGGTGATGACGATGAGGAAAAGGTTTGAAGCCGCGATCCAGGCGAGTTTGCGTGCCTTGAGGCTGCTGTGGAAACAGTGCGGGCCGAGCGTCGTGTTGTTCCAGACGAGGTTCTGGATGCGCGAGACCAGATAGGGGCCGATCGTCACCGAGAACGCGGCGAAGACCACGGCGAAGATCGCGAAACCCAGCAACAGCGCGGCGGCCCGCCTGCCGTGCAAGGGGCCGCTGATGCCGGCGACGGCGAACAGCGCCGCGCCCATGACGGCCAGGGCCAGCACGATCAGTCCTGCCCGCAGGTAGATCGCGTAGAACTGGCCCACGGAGGCGGCGAAACGGAACGGTGTTGCACCGAACGCGCTGTGGTCGTGCTGGAATCGCTTGAGACGCTGGTGCCACATGGGGCCGAGCATGCCGAGCGAAACGACCGTAAGGATGGGCCAGAGCAGAAAGACGCGATAAGCGCCCGGCAGGTCGCCGCGAAACGAGAAGCGCAGCCCCCGCCAGCTGGAATAGTGCAGGCGGAAGCGCAGCGACTGGCGCAGCATCCACGGCAGCGCCAGCACGATGGGCACGGCCACCATCAATGCCAGCAAGGGATTGAATTTGCCCGCCGCGTTATACACGGCGATGACGGCGAAGGCTATCAACCGTCCCTTGAGGATGGACACCGGCCTCGCGTGGTAGTCGAAGCTCGAGCCCGCCACGCGCGTGTTGCGATGAAAATATTGCAACCTTCGCACCTTCGCCCATGCCGAGTAGATCCCGAAAGTGACGATGGTCAATGCGATGTTGACGATCCAGATGCGGAAGTAATCGGCGCCGGAGCCGGTGAACTCGAAATGTTCCCGGGGCCTCGTCGCCGGCGTTTCGATCGTGTTCATGCGCGGAGCTTCAGGTCTGTCTGCGGCCACGCGGCGCGGCGATCTTCCGGCCGCCTGCCAGGCGCACAGCCCGGAGGCTCGCGGAGCATCCTGCGAGCCAAATCGTCATCGGGGCTCCGGATCCGGACCCCACGTTCGGTTCGTACGGCCGGGCGGCGAGCAGGCGCATGGTCGGGACGGGGGGCGGAAAAGGCGAAGCCGAGGCCGAGGCCGAGGCCCGGCGTGAGGGCGGGAGCCGGGCATGTTACGGCCTGCGACCCTGACGCTTCAAGCTTGCCGCGGCACGCAGCCGACGTTTCGCGCCCGCGCCGGTTGGCGGGGCGTGCCCCGCTAGCGATAGACGAGAACCGGAATCTTGGTGTGCGTCAGCACTTTCGCGGTCTCGCTGCCGAGCAGCAATCCGGCCAACCCGCGCCGGCCGTGCGAGGCCATGAAGATCAGATCGCACTTGCTGGTCCGGGCGGCAGCCACGATCGCCTCCCAGGGCTCGCGACTCGCCCGGTGGGCCGTCTTGGCGACCACGCCCGCGGCGGCTGCCGCCTTCGCGGCCGCGGCAAGGATCTTCTCGGCGTTGCCCGTGGCGTGTGCCTCGAACTCGCCCTGCGTCATCAGGTTGGGCGGGACGAACTCGCCGTAGAGCACGACTTCATACTCGGCCTGCGAATGGAAGAAGGTGATCTTCGCGCCCAGCGAGCGAGCGAACTTGATCCCTTCCCGCACGGCCTTCTTCGACAACGCTGAGCCGTCGGTGGGAATGAGGATGTGCTTGTACATGGCGGCGCTCTCCTGTGTCGTTGGAACCATCGGACCGGATGATCGGGTGAGTTTCCGCCGCTGCGGTTCCCCGGCGTTGATGCAGGTCAAGATTGCGTGAGCGGTCCGGTTGGCGCCGATGCGATAATCCGCCGCATGAATCCGCTCACGCTCGCGACCCTGCGCCTTCTCGGCGACGGCGAATATCGTTCCGGCGAGTCCATCGCCGCGGCGCTGGGCGTCACCCGAGCCACGGTATGGAATTCGGTGCACGAGGCCGAGGCGCTGGGCCTCGCAATCGAATCGGTCCGCGGCCGCGGCTACCGGCTGGTCGCGCCACCGATCTGGCTCGATGCGAGACAGATCGAGCAACGACTGGGTGCCCACGCGCCGCGCTTTCGCATCGAACTGGTCGAGCAGGTCGCGTCGACCAACTCCGTCCTGCTCGAGCGCGACCCGACCGCAGCGCCCAGTGGCAGCGTTCTCGTCGCCGAGATGCAGAGCGGCGGACGCGGCCGCCGCGGTCGCACATGGTCCAGTGCGCTCGGCGGGGCGCTCACGTTCTCGTTGCTGTGGCGGTTCGAGCAGGGGGCCGCCGGGCTCACCGGTTTGAGCCTGGTGGTCGGTGTGGCGGTAGCGCGCGCCCTGTCCGGGCTCAGTGCTGTCGATATCCAGCTCAAGTGGCCGAACGACATCCTGTGGCACGGCCGCAAGCTCGGCGGAATCCTCATCGAAGTCCAGGGCGACGCGCTCGGCCCCGCGACCGCCGTGATCGGAATCGGAATCAACGTGCGGGTGCCGCCGGCGCTTCGTGCCAGCATTGATCAACCCGTCGCCGACGCTGCGGAAGCCGGCGCCGGTACCGATCGCAATCGGCTGCTCGCGGCCGTGCTCACCGAACTCGCCGCGATGCTGGATGCATTCTCGCGTGAAGGCTTCGGACCCCTCGAGCCCGAATTCCGGCGTCGGCACGCGCTGCAGGATGCCGACGTGGTCGTCAATCTCGGCGACGGCGACCCGGTGCGGGGGCGCGCCCTGGGCACCGCGGACGACGGCTCGCTGCTGGTCGAGACCAGTGACGGCTTGCGCCGGTTCCATGGCGGCGAAGTGAGTCTGCGTGCTGCGGGGGCCGCCTGACATGCTGTTGGCAGTGGATGCCGGAAACAGTCGCATCAAGTGGGGGTTGCACGACGGCAAGGCATGGCTTGCCACCGGGTCGGTTGCCACCGCCAACGCAGCCGGCCTGAGCGAAGCGTGGTCGGCGCTCTCGCCCGTGCCGTCGCGCGCGATCGTCTCGAATGTCGCGGGGGCCACGACCGGGGCGTTGATCGTCGCGGCGGTCGCGGGCATCGGTGCCGACGTGGTTCCGTACGGATCTCGAGCGATGCAGGCTGGCGTGCAGAACGGCTACGAGGTGCCGACGCAACTCGGCGGGGACCGCTGGGCCGCCCTTATTGCGGCGCGGCGACGTGCGACCGGTGCCTGCGTGGTGGTCAATGCCGGCACCACGATCGTCGTCGATGCACTGACCGGATCGGGAGAGTTTCTCGGCGGCATGATCCTGCCCGGATTCGAGTTGATGCTGTCGGTGCTCGCGGAACGCGTCGCCGGGCTGGACCCGGCACCCGGCCGCTTCGAGGCATTTCCGCGGCGAACCGCCGACGCGATGGCGAGCGGTGCGATCTATGCCGCGACCGGAGCCATCGAAGCGATGGCGCAGCGGCTCGCGGCCAAGACCGGTGAGACTCCCGCCATCCTGTTGTCGGGCGGTGCGGCGGCGCAGCTGCTGCTGCACCTCCGCGGTTCGGTGGAACACGTCGAGGGTCTCGTGCTCGAAGGTCTCGTGATCGCTGCGAAGTCATGAAGGCGCTGGTCGCGATCCTCGTCATCGCCAACCTCACGCTCCTCACCTGGGGATGGCTGTCCGAGCACCAGCGGGCCGGTAACGAGGCGGCGTTGCTCGATTCGCAGATCAACGCAGGCAAGATCCGCATCGTGCGCGGCGAATCGGACCCTGCTCCGCCGCCGGCAAGCGCAGACACCTGTATCGAATGGGGGCCGTTGTCCGCAGAGGAACTCGGGCGTGCCCGCGCGGCGCTCGAACCGCTTGCACTCGGCGGGCGTCTCAGCACCGGGCCCGCGCCCGTCACCGCCGGCTGGTGGGTCTATATCCCGCCGCAGAAATCACGCGAGGCGGCAGATCGCAGGGTCGCAGAATTGCGGAAACTCGGTATAGCCGACAGCTATCTCGTCCAGGATCACGGCGAGTGGGACAACGCGGTGTCGCTCGGCATCTTCCGCAACGAGGATGGCGCGCAGCGGTTCCTGGAAGAGCTCAAGGCGCGGGGCGTCCGCTCGGTGACGATGGGCTCGCGTCAGCAGACCGTGCGCCTCACGGCGCTCTATGTGCGCGAGCCGACCGAAGCGACGTCGCAGCGGATCGTGGAGCTGAGTGCGGGGCTGCCCGGGACATCCGTGCGTGCCGCGAAGTGCCCCTGACCGCTTCCGCTAGGTGGAAGCGAGCGTGCCCGCCGCGGGATCGATCTCGATCACGCGACGGTGATGCTGCGCAACTTCCGGGCGGTGCGCGATGCTGATGATCGCACTCGCCGGCAAGCGCGAACACAGCAGCGTATAGAGGGTCGTCTCGGCGGCGGGATCGAGGTTCGAAGTGGCTTCATCGAGGAATAGCCATCTCGGTTCCTGCAACAACGCCCGCGCGATCGCCACCCGCTGCTGCTCGCCACCGGAGAGTTGCTGGCTCCAGATCGCAGTGGTGTCGAACCGTTCGGCAAGATGCGCGAGGCCGACATCGGCGAGCGCCGCCCGCAACTGGTCGTCGGTGAAAGCGCCGGGCGCTGCCGGATAGGCCAGCGCCTCGCGCAGCGTGCCCATCGGGAAATAGGGTCGTTGCGGCAGGAAAAGGGTGTCGAATTCGCGCGGCGCATGGATCTTTCCGCGACCGAACGGCCAGATGCCGGCGATTGCGCGGAACAGCGTGCTTTTCCCGGACCCCGACGGACCTCGCAGCAGAACGCGTTCGCCGGGAACGATGGTCGCGGAAGCGCTGGCCAGGAGATTCTTGCCGTTGGGCAGTGCCAGCTGTACGTGATCGAGCGCGAGGGAGTCTCCGCTGGTGGCGTCGATAACGACCCCGGGAGCGGACCGGGTTTCGGACTGCGCCAGCCGGATCGCGTTGTGGAAAGTGGTCAGGCGGTCGACCGTTGCTTTCCAGCCGGCGAACTCGGGGTAGACGTTGATGAACCAGGACAGCGCATTCTGGACATAGCCGAACGCACCGGCCGTCTGCGTGAGATCGCCCAGGGTGATCTTGCCCGCAAAATAACGCGGCGCCGCGACGATATAGGGAAAGATGATCGCCGCCTGCGAGTACCCGATGGTGAACATGTTCAGCGATTTCTGCCGCTTCATGATGGACCACCAGTTCTGCGCCAATGCACCGAAGCGGCGCGAGAAATTGCGATGTTCGTCGTCCTCGCCACGGTACAGCGCGACACCTTCGGTATTCTCGCGAAAGCGCGCCAGGCCGAAGCGGAAGTCCGCCTCGAAGCGTTGCTGGTCGTAGCTCAGCGGAATCAGCTTCCGGCCGATGAGGTGGGAGATCCACGAGCCGGCCAGTGAATAGCCGAGCGCCACCCACACCATGTATCCGTAGATCTCCCAGGTCTCGCCGTTCCAGTTGAACTCGAGCGTTCCCGACAAGCCCCACAGGATGGTGACGAAGGAGAGCAGCGTCACGACGGAGTCGAGCAGGCCGAGGGTAAGGATCAATGTCTTGTCGACGAACAGGTTGAGATCCTCGGCAATGCGCTGGTCGGGGTTGTCGGTCTGGCTGCCCGTCAGCTGCATGCGGTAGTAGATACGCTCGCCGAGCCAATCGTTCACGTAGCGGTCGGTCAACCACCGACGCCAGCGAATCTGGAGCGCCTGCCGCAGGTAGACCTGGTAGATCGCGAGGCCGATATAGATCAACGCGAGAATCGTGAACTTCGTCATCAGGGGGATGAAGTCGCCGGCCTTCTTGTCCTGGAGTGCATTGAAGAAGGCGTTGTTCCAGTGATTCAACTGCACGTTCATGTAGACCATCGCGAGGGTCAGCGCGATGATGGCCGCCAGCAGCAGCCGGGCCGACACCTTCTCCTCGGAAAACCAGTACGGCTTGACGAGCATCCAGAGGTCGCGAAGGAATCGGCTGATGCGGGCGGGCATGGAGGATAGCCTCGTGGTTCCGGCAGCGACTCCGGTGCAGGGTAACGCTCAGCTGCCGCGGATGCGGGCGAGCAGGGCGGTGGTCGAGCGTTCGTGGCGGAACGCGATGGAATGCACGCTGCCGCCCCAGGACTGAACTTCCGCCGCGCCGACGATGCGCTCGATCGGCCAGTCACCACCCTTGACCAGGACGTCCGGCCGGCAGGCGAGGATCAGCTCGAGCGGGGTGTCGGCGTCGAACCACGTGACGGCGGCGACGGACTCGAGGGCAGCGACGACCGCCGCGCGGTCCTCCAGCACATTCAGGGGGCGGTCCGCGCCCTTTCCGAGGCGCCTGACCGAGGCATCGGAATTGAGTCCGACGATCAGGCACGCGCCGAGGGCGCGTGCCTCCGCGAGATACGTCACGTGGCCGCGATGCAGCAGGTCGAACACCCCGTTGGTGAACACCAGCGGGCGCGGCAGGCGCTCACATCGCGCTGCGACTTCGGCCGGCGCGCAGAGCTTTGCCTCGAACCCTGGCGTCGGTAGCATTACTACGCGGGCTGCACGGCGCCGGGCTCCGCGCGGATCAGTTCCTTGCGGTAGCGATTCAGTTCCTGGACGGTGTCGAAGGTACGGTCGAACAGGATCGACAGGTTCTTCAGGATCATGCTGACGACCTTGCCTTCCCAATCCTTGCCGAAGCGGATCTGTTCGTCGAGCCAGTGCTCGAGCCAGTCGGGATCGGGCAGCTTCGACTGCACGGTGTCGTGGGGAAACAGGTCCTTGCTCACGTGCAGGTTGGTCGGGTGCAGCGGCTTGCCGCTGCGCGAGGAACTCGCCATCAGCATGCCGATCTTCGCGAATGCGCTGCGCGCCTCGTCGCCGAGCTTCGCGATGGCGCGGCGCATGTATTGCAGGTAGGCGCCGGCATGACGCGCTTCGTCGCGCGAGATGATGTCGTAGATCTTCTTGATCACCGGTTCGGTATGCCATTGCGAAGCGCACCGGTACCAGTGATTCAGGCGGATCTCGCCGCAGAAGTGCAGCATCAGCGTCTCCAGCGGCGGTGCCGGGTCGAACTGGAAGCGGACCGCATGCAATTCGGCTTCGGTCGGCGCGAGCGCCGGACGGAACCGGCGCAGGTACTCGATCAGCACCAGCGAATGCTTCTGTTCCTCGAAGAACCAGACCGACATGAATGCGGAGAAGTCGCTGTCGTGGATGTTGTCGCGCAGGAACATCTCCGTCGCCGGCAGCGCCGACCACTCGGTGATCGCGTTCATCCGGATGGTCTGCGCCTGCTCGTCCGAGAGACTGGCGTCCTCGAACTGGGCCCATGGGACGTCCTGCGCCATGTTCCAGCGCACGGCTTCGAGGGATTTGTAGAGTTCGGGATAGAGCATGGGCGAGATCCTCGGGAATGCAACGCGAGGCCGCGGGATTCTATATCAGGGCCATACCGGCCATCGGATCAGTTGCACGCGGTAACGGTTGCAGGTTGCGGGCGGGCGCGAAGCGCCGAGTGCGGGAGGGCGGCCGGATCGGCACTCCCGTTCGGCCCAGGCGCTCCCGCCGCGGGCTCAGGCGCCACCGTGCGTCGCGCGCCAATCGATCAGCAAACCGCCGAGCTGTTCCAGCGTGCGGACCAGGACAATGCCGTCCATGCCCTTGCGCAGGCGCCGGACGCAGGCCCCGCCGGCCCAGATCTCGACCTGCCTCGGCAACGCGGCACGCAGGCTCTTCAGCCCGGACGCTGCCTGGCGTTCCGGATAGGCCGCGCTGAACGACAACGCGACGACGTCTGCCCGATGGGCGCTTGCGGCGCGGATGATCTCCTGTGCCGGCATCTCGGTTCCCATGGGAATGCAGGTCGCACCGTCGCAGACCAGCAGGGACTCGACCATGAGCAGCCCGAGGTAGTGCTGCTCGGTGGGAAACGAGGTCAACAGGACCCGCGGGGCCCTGCTGTGCGCCTGGGCCGAGGCGATGGCATTGCGCAGGACGCTCTGGATCTGTTCGGTGTAGAGGTGTTCCTCGAATACCGCGAATTCCCCGCGGACCCACGCATCCCCGACCGAGCTGGTCAGCGGTACCACGGTATCCAGGACGAAGCGCTGCAGGCCCTGCTTCATGATCCTCTGATTGAGTTGCTGACGCAGCTCGGGGAGCTGATGCGTGCGGATGAGTTCGAGGACGTCCTCGATCTCGGCGTCGCTGGGTGAGCGCTCGGTCGGGGCGGAGCCGAGTGCATTGAGGTCCTCGAGCGCGAGCCCGATGATCTTTCCGGGCCGGTAGCCCCGGTCCATCAACCGCCGGATCGCTCTCAGCTTTGCAATTTGTTCCGGCGGATAAATCCGTTCACCGTGCTTGTCTCGTAATGGCAATGGAAAGCGGTAGCGACGTTCCCACATGCGCAGGACGTCTTTCGACAATCCGGTATCGCGCTCGACTGCGCTGATGCCGAGCATCGCGGCCGGATCGGAAGCCGGCATCAGCGTCACTGCTTCCCGCACGCCGCCTCTTTCGTCCACGCCTGAAACACCTTCTTCCCGTATGGCCGCAATGGCCGATCGACTGCCATCGACATCCCGCGCGTTATGTCCAAGACAAAGGTTTGACAAAAACAAATTGCGTGGGTAGTGTAAGCAGTGAGAACTGATTTGACTAGGACATTAGTTCAGAGGAATCCCATGAACGACAAAGTGCGATTGTCCGGTGTTCTGGTCGCGGCGCTGATCACGCTGACGAGCCTGCCGTCCACGGCTCTTGCGGGACGGGAAATTCCCGGTCCGGCTCGATTCCAGTTCGACGTCGCCGGTCCCGCGGGCACGATCGCCCAGCCCGCCGCGGCCCATCGGCGCATCCGGCCGGGGAGCGGTGCTGCGCAGGCGGTGCCGCCCGGACTCGATCGCGTACTCGCCGAGTATCTCGAACTGCATAGCCAGATCGTGGATGGCTCCATGCGCTCCCCGATGCTGCCGTGGTCCGCGCCGAAGTCTTCGGCCAACTGACGGCACACCCCCTTCAGGTCGCAGGCACGTCTCCCCTCACCCGCGTGCCACCCCCGCGCGGATCGCCTGCGGCCTGAACCCCTTTCGGTCCCGCACCACTTTCGAGTACAGCCCATGAATGCCCCCGACAAGTTCCTGTTGCCCGACGTCCAGGCGATCGTCGATACGCGATCGCTGGCGATCGATCGGGTGGGCGTCAAGTCGGTCATGTACCCGATGTCCATCCGTACTGCTTCGGGCCAGACGCAGCGGACCGTCGTGACGGCCGACATGTTCGTCGGGTTGCCGAAGGAAGCGAAGGGAACGCACATGTCCCGCTTCCTGGAAGTGCTGGCGGAGGAGCGGGAGGCGCTCGACCCCGCCGGGTGTCGTTCGCTGGTCGAGCGCATGCTCGAGCGCCTCGGTGCGGATACCGGTTCCATCGAGCTGTCCTTTCCCTTCTTCACGCGCAAGCGAGCGCCGGTGTCCGGCGTGGAGAGCCTCCTCGACCACCGCGTGGTGATGCGCGGCGAGATCACGCGCGCGAACGGCTATCGGCTCACGCTGACCGCCACGGTGGCGGCGACCAGCTTGTGTCCGTGCTCGAAGGAGATCTCCGCTTACGGGGCCCACAACCAGCGTTCGCTGATCACCATTCGTGCGCAAGTGACGGGCACCGTCTCGATCGAGGATCTGATAGCGATCGCGGAAGAGGAAGCCTCTTGCCAGGTCTATGGCCTGCTCAAGCGCCCGGACGAGAAGTGGGTGACCGAACGCGCCTATGACAACCCGAAGTTCGTGGAGGATCTGGTGCGTGACATTGCACTGCGGCTCGACGGGCACGAAGGCGTAGCGGCCTATTCGGTGGCCGCGGAGAACTTCGAGTCGATCCACAATCATTCCGCGTATGCGCTGATCGAGCGCGACGCGGATCACACCGTCTAGACACCGTCATGGCAGCGAATGACGGCCGCACCGGGGGCGGTGCAGGGGGAATGAAGCGCATAGCGGTGGTGGGTTCGGGCATCGCCGGCCTGTCGGCCGCGTGGTTGCTGTCAAAGCGCCACGCCGTGACGCTGTTCGAGCGTGCTGCCACCCTCGGCGGGCATACGCACACCGTCGATGTCACGGTCGACGGCCTCGGCTTCCCGGTGGATACCGGATTCCTGGTGTTCAACGACCGGACCTACCACAATCTGTGTGCGCTGTTCGCTCACCTCGGTGTTGCATCCATCGCGAGCGAGATGTCGTTCAGCGTGCGCGTGGATGACGAGCGCCTCGAATGGGCGGGTAACAGCATCGCCACTGTTTTCGCCCAGAAGCGCAATCTGGTGAAGCCCCAGTTCTGGGGCATGCTGAAGGACATCCTGAAATTCAATCGCGACGCGACGGCGCTGGTCGAACGCGGCACGCCCGCGACGGGAACCCTCGGGGCGTTTCTCGACCGGGGCAGTTACGGACGCGCCTTCCGCGAGTGGTACCTGTTGCCCATGAGCGCGGCGATATGGTCGGCGCCTACCGCCAGCATGCTGGGCTATCCGGCGTCGCCTTTCCTGCGCTTCTGCTACAACCACGGTCTGCTGCAGATCAACGGCCGCCCGAAATGGCACACCGTCAGCGGGGGGGGCCGTGAATACGTCCGCCGTCTCGCCGCAGGCGTCGACGAGATCCGGTTGAATTCGCCGGTCACCGGGATAGCACGTGCCCAGGACCGCGTGCACGTGCGTTCCGATCGAGGCATCGAGGCGTTCGACGATGTCGTGCTGGCGAGCCACAGCGACCAGTCGCTTGCCTTGCTCGAAGACGCGGATGCCGACGAACACGCCGTACTCGGCAGCATCGGGTACCAGCCGAACCAGGCCTGGCTCCATACCGACGCGAGCCTGCTGCCACGCATGCGCGAGGCATGGGCATCCTGGAACTACCTGGGCGCCGAAGCGGGTGCGGATGGCCGACCGGTGAGCGTGAGCTACCTGTTGAACCGGCTCCAGCCGCTGCCTTGCCGGACGCCGGTCGTGGTCACACTGAATCCGGTGCGCGAACCGCGGGCCGAATGCGTCATCCGCCGCATCGAGTATGCTCATCCGGTGTTCGACGCACCCGCGATCGATGCGCAGGCACGCCTGCCCTCGATCCAGGGGCGGCGCCATACCTGGTTCTGCGGTGCGTGGACGGGTTACGGATTCCACGAGGACGGGCTGAAATCGGGCCTGGCGGTGGCCAACGCATTGGGGGTGAGAGCGCCATGGCAGGCGGAGGCGATGGTCGCATAGGCCCATACATCTACTTCGGCCGGGTCATGCATGCGCGGTTGCGGCCGAAGCGCAACGTTTTTTCCTATCGCGTGTTCTTCATGCGCTTTCCCCTCTCAGGTTTGGCCGCACTTGCCGGTCCACTGTTCTCCGTCGATCGCTTCAATCTGCTGAGCTTTCATCGCCGAGACCATGGGGCGCGGGACGGGAGCGACCTGGACGCCTGGATCCGCACGCTACTTGCGGCCGAAGGCCTGGATGCCGCGGACGGCGCAATCTGGTTGCAGGCGTTTCCCAGGGTCCTCGGCTACGTCTTCAACCCGGTCAGCTTCTGGTTCTGCCACGATCGCGCGGACCGACTGCGCGCCGTGCTCTGCGAAGTCAGCAACACGTTCGGCGAACACCACAACTACCTGCTCGCGCACCCGGACCAGCGCCCGATCGTGGCGAGCGACGTCCTGACGGCGCGAAAGGTGTTCCATGTCTCGCCGTTCTGCGAAGTGAGCGGCAGTTACCGATTCCAGTTCGATCTGCATTCGACGATCACGCGCGTGCGCATCGACTACGACGATCCAGCCGGTAAACTGCTGGTCACATCGGTCTCGGGGTCGGCGCGGCCATTGACCACGGCCCGGGTGGTCCGGGCCTTCGCGCTCTACCCCTGGATGACGCTCGCCGTGATCGCGCGCATCCACTGGCAAGCGGTGCGGCTGTGGTTCAAGGGGGTCCGGTTCGTCTCCAAGCCCATACCACCCGCCCGGGGGACGACCCGATGAACCTGAGAGACATGCCAGCGCCGCCGCAGACCCTAGACATCGCACCGCCGCCCCGAGTGGCCAGGCTGCTGCTTGCGATTCTCGCGCGGTTGCACGCAGGGCAGCTCGACCTGATCACGCCCGATGGACGCCTGCACGTCTTCGTCGGAGAGACTCCCGGGCCGCAAGCGCTGCTGCGCATCCAGGACTGGCGCGTATGCGCCGACGTTCTGCGTGCCGGCGACATCGGTTTCGCCGAGAGCTGGATCCAGAAACGCTGGGACACCCCAGATCTCGCCAAATTGCTGGGACTCGCCGCGGCCAACCATGCCGCGCTCGGCGCGGCGGTGTACGGACGCTGGTGGGGATCGTTGTTCTATCGGTTGCGCCATCTGCTGCACCGGAACTCGCGGGCCCGGGCGAAGCGCAACGTGCACGCCCACTACGACCTCGGCAATGCGTTCTATGCGCTCTGGCTCGATCCTTCGATGACCTATTCGTCGGCGATGTTCGAGGGTCGGATGAATGGCTCGCTCGACGAGGCACAGGCGACCAAGTACGAGCGCATTCTGGAACAACTGGAGGTGAAGGCGGGCGACGCCATCCTCGAGATCGGTTGCGGGTGGGGTGGTTTTGCCGAGCACGCAGTGCGCACGCGCGGCTGCAAGGTGCACGGCATCACGTTGTCGAGGGAACAGCTCGTCTACGCGCGCGAGCGTTTGCGCAACGCCGGCTGCGGTGAACTCGCCACGATCGAGCTGCGCGACTACCGCGACGTGAAAGGCGAGTTCGACCATATCGTGTCGATCGAGATGTTCGAGGCGGTCGGCGAGAAGTACTGGCCGCAGTTCTTCCGGGTCGTGCGAGATCGGTTGAAAAAGGGTGGTCGTGCCATCGTCCAGACCATCAGCATCGCGGACGAACTGTTCGCGCGCTATCGCGTGGGAACCGATTTCATCCAGCAGTACATCTTTCCCGGAGGCATGCTGCCGTCCGAGGAGGTGTTCCGCGATCGTGCGTCCCAGCAAGGCCTGCTGGTCGGCGGCTCCGTCGCATTCCGCCACGACTACGCCGAGACGATCCGGCGCTGGCGCCAGCGATTCAATGCCCGTCTGACCGATCTGTACGCGCTCGGTTTCGACGAACGCTTCGTGCGCACCTGGAATTTCTATCTCGCATACTGCGAGGCGGGATTCCGTGCCGGCACCATCGACGTGCTCCAGGTGACCCTCAAGCGTGTCTAGGATCCTGCTCTGGCTGTTTCTGGTGCTCGGAGCCGCCCCGGCGATCTCGGCCAATGTCGTGTCGCTGTCGTCCGGATTGCAGCCGGAGAACACGACACTGCGCTTGCTGGGGCAGGGCAAGATGCGCTGGTTCGGCCTGCACCTGTACGACGCGTCCCTCTGGGTGTCAGGCCCGGATCTGCGATGGGACCGTCCGTTCGCACTCGAATTGCGCTACGCGCGCGCGCTTTCAGGCGACCGACTGGCCGAGGTGAGCATCGAGGAGATGCAGCGCCTGGGCTACATCGATCCGGACCAGAGCGCCTTGTGGCGCGATCGCCTGCGCCGTGCCCTCCCGGACGTGCAGAACGGCAGTCACATCACCGGCGTCTATCGCCCCGGTGCCGGCGTGCAGTTCTATCATGACGGCCGTGCCACCGCCCTGGTCGACGATCCCGAGTTCGCGCGCGCGTTCTTCTCGATCTGGCTGGACCCTGCGACGCGCGTGCCGAAGCTCAGGGCGGCTTTGCTGGGTCGGCAATGAACGGCGGCCCGCTGCCGCGGGCCCGCCTGGGCGCCTACGCGGCGCTGGCACTGCCCCTCGCGATGGCGGCATTGCCCGTGTACGTGTTCGTGCCCAAGTTGTACGCCGACACTCTCGGCCTGTCGCTCGTGACTATCGGCACCATTCTGCTGGCAGCGCGCCTGCTCGACGCCATCCAGGATCCGCTGCTGGGCTGGTGGAGCGATCGCCATGCCCGCGCGGCGGATGGTCGCCAACGTTTCATCGTCGCTGCCGTGCCCCTGCTTGCGCTCGGCGTGCTCTGCCTGTTCCAGCCGCCCCAAGTGTCGGGACCATGGCTCGCGCTCTGGCTCACCGTCTCCCTGGTCGTCGCGTACCTCGGCTTCAGCATGGCCGCGATCAGCTATTTCGCCCTGGGCGCGGAACTGAGCACCGATTATCACGAGCGTACCCGCGTCACGGCCGTGCGCGGCGCATGCGGTGTCGTGGGCGTGCTGATCGCGGCGGCGCTGCCGGAGATGCTCGCTCCGGTGACCGTTGGTGACCTTGGCACGGGTCGGGACCTCGGCGAGGGGCTGCGTCGGTTCAGCCTTCTGTTCGTGCCGATGCTCCTGATCGGAGCTGGGCTGATGCTGTTCGGATCGCCGACACCTGCAACGCGATCCCCGGCGCGCGCATCCGCCGGCAAGACTTTGCGTCAGGCGTTGAAGGCGCCTTTGGCGAGCCCGGGATTTCGCTGGCTCCTTGCCGTGTTTGTCACGAGCGGCGTGGCTTCCGCGATCCCCGCGACTCTCATCCTGTTCTATGTCCAGGACGTGCTCGACCGCGCCGACCTGAACGGCGTTTTTCTCGGGTTGTACTTTGCGTTCGGCGCCGCCGGCATGCCGCTGTGGGTCAGTGCGACGAAGCGTGTCGGCAAGAAGAACGCGTGGCTGCTCGGGATGGTGATGAGCGTAGCCGCCTTCGTCTGGGCGTTCGCGCTCGGCAAAGGGGATGCGGTCGAGTTCGGCATGGTCTGCGCACTGTCGGGTGTCGCCTACGGGGCGGAGCTCGCCCTGCCGCCATCGATCCTCGCCGACGTGGTCGATCGCGATCGCGCCGGCGATGGCGATCGATCCGACGGTGCCTACTTCGGGCTCTGGCAGCTCACGGAAAAGCTCAATCTCGCGCTCGGCGCGGGCATCGCCCTTCCGTTACTGGGCCTGCTCGGCTATCAGCCGGGTGTCGCGCAGATCGCCATGGGCCAGCTCTCGTTCGTCTACGCCGCGGCGCCCTGTGCTCTCAAGCTCGTGGCGGTTGCGACACTCTGGTTCGCGCCGCTTGAACGCGCGTGGATCGTGCCCACTTCCCAAGGACCCCAGATCCCATGATCCATCGCTGCCTGATCGTCATCGTCGCCCTGTTCGTCGCCGGCTGCTCATCCGTGAAGGTCGAGTCCTATCGTGCGGAGAAACCGGTTCTCGATCTCAAGGCTTACTTCGACGGTGACATCGACGCCTGGGGTCTCGTGCGCAACCGCGACGGGTCCGTCTCGCAGCGCTTCAAGGTCGCCATACGGGGCCAATGGGACGGCGACACCGGCAAGCTCGACGAGCGGTTCACGTACTCCGACGGCAGGACCGAGCGCCGGGTATGGACGCTGTTGAAGAACGGCGATCGGTATGTCGGGACGGCCGGAGACGTCGTCGGGGAAGCGCGAGGCGAAGCCGCCGGCAACGCGTTCCGCTTCGCCTACGTGCTCGATTTTCCGTACGGCGATTCCACCGTGCACCTCGACGTGGATGACTGGATGTACCAGATGGACGAAAAGGTGCTCCTGAATCGTACGAGCATCACCAAGTTCGGCGTCGAAGTGGCGCAGGTCTTCATCAGTTTCCGCAAGCGGGATTGAATCCGTGTCGCTGAACGCGCCGATCTCCGATTGGACGGCCCAGCGGGTCTGGGTGGTCGGCGCGTCGTCGGGCATCGGCGCGGCGGTGGCGCAAGCGCTGCTCGCACGCGGCGCCCGGCTGGCGTTGTCCGCGCGTCGACGCGAGCCTCTGGATCAGCTGGTGGCGTCGGCACCCGATGGTCGGGCGTTGGCATTGCCGCTCGATGTGACGCAGGTGGACACCGTCGCTGCGGCTCATCGCGCGCTGGTGGACACCTGGGGCGGCGCCGATGTCGTGATCGTCGTCGCCGGCAGCTACACGCCGATGCGCGCCTGGGACCTGGACCTCGAGACCGCCCGGTCGATGGTCGAGGTCAATGTCATGGGCGTGTTGAATGTGCTCGCCTCGATCGTTCCGGTGTTCGTCAGCCGCGGCAGCGGGCACATCGGCATCGTCTCCAGCGTCGCCGGCTACAGCGGCTTGCCGCAGGCACTGATCTACGGACCGACCAAGGCGGCGCTGCTGAATCTGGCGGAGGCCCTGTACATCGATCTGGCGCCGCGCGGGGTGGGCGTGCACGTAGTGAGCCCCGGGTTCGTCAAGACGCCGCTCACCGCCGGCAACGCATTCACGATGCCGGCGCTCATCACCGCCGAGGAGGCGGCGGATCAGACGGTGCGGGGCTTCGAGCGCGGCGAGTTCGAGACCCACTTCCCGAAGCGTTTCACGCGGTTGCTGAAACTGCTCCGACTGCTGCCCTACGCGCTGTACTTTCCGCTCATCCGCAAGATCACGGGATTGTGAGCAGGCTCTCGCCCGAAGAGGTCGCGCACTTTTTCGAAACGATCTCGCCGGAAAGTCTGGCGGGCATTGCGCGCATCTATCGCGAGGATGCGTATTTCAAGGATCCGTTCAACGAGGTGCATCGCATCGAGGATATCCGGGCGGTGTTCGAGCGCATGTTCGAGGCGCTGGACGAGCCGGCCTTCGCGATCGTCAATCGCCTCGTCGAGCGCGAACAGGCGATGCTCGAATGGAACTTCACGTTCCGCATCAAGCGCTATCGCCCCGGCGTCCTGCAGACTGTCCATGGCGTCAGCCATCTCCGGTTTGCTCCGGACGGCCGCATCTGCTATCACCGGGACTACTGGGACGTCGCCGAGGAGCTCTACGCCAAGCTGCCGGTGATCGGCGGAGTGATCCGGTTCCTCGGACGGAAGCTGGGCTGAGCCATGACGAGGGGCAACGATCGCGCGCTGGTCTGGTTCCGGCGCGACCTGCGCGCCCACGACCACGCCGCACTGTTCCATGCGTTGAAGCAGTCCCGGTCCGTCTGGTGTGCATTCGTATTCGACACGGAGATACTCGATGCGCTGCCGAGCCGGTCGGATCGGCGCGTCGAGTTCATCCGTCATGCGGTCACGGAGCTGAAGGCCGTACTCGAATCGCTCGGCGGCGGCCTGATCGTGCGGCATGGCCGGGCCCGCGAGCTCGTGCCGAAGCTGGCCGCCGAGCTGGCCGTCGACGCGGTGTACGTTAACCACGACTACGAACCGCTCGCGATCGCGCGCGACGCTGGCGTTGAGCATCGCCTGGCGGAGGCCGGCAGAGTGCTCCATACGTACAAGGACCAGTGCATCTTCGAGAAGGACGAGGTGCTCACGCAGGCCGGCCGGCCGTATACGGTGTACACGCCATACCGGAACGCCTGGCTCGCCAGGCTCGACGATTTTCATCTCGAGTCCTATCCGGTCGAAGCGTATCGCCACAACTTCGCCACCGCCGACGACGCAGCCGTACCCTCGTTGCAGTCGATGGGATTCGAACGCACCAATCTCGAGCTGTTGAAGATCCCGCTCGGCATTGCGGGGGCGCGCCGGCTGTTCGAGGAGTTCCTGACGCGGATCGACGCGTACCGGGAGCGCCGGAATTTTCCGGCCACACGCGGGCCGTCCTATCTGTCCGTGCATCTTCGGTTCGGGACGATTTCGATCCGGGAACTGGCCCGGGCCGCCCACGCGCTGGCCTCGGCCGGAGCGAAGACCTGGCTCTCCGAGCTTGTTTGGCGCGATTTCTACTTCCAGATCCTCTGGCACCACCCGCACGTGGTGGGGCGCAGCTTCAAGCCCGAGTTCGACACTCTCGCGTTCACCGATCGCGAGGATCTGTTCGCTGCGTGGCGCGACGGTCGCACCGGCTACCCGCTGGTGGACGCGGCCATGCGGCAGATCAATTCTTCTGGCTACATGCACAATCGCCTGCGCATGGTCACGGCTTCGTTCCTGGTCAAGGATCTCCACGTGGATTGGCGTCTGGGCGAACAGTACTTTGCCGGACAGCTGAACGACTACGATCTGGCTGCCAACAATGGCGGCTGGCAGTGGGCGGCTTCGACCGGGTGCGATGCCCAGCCTTATTTCCGCATCTTCAATCCGGTCACGCAGTCCGAAAAGTTCGACCCGGACGGTCGATTCATCCGACTCTACCTGCCCGAACTCGCGCAGGTCCCCGCTCGCTACATTCATGCGCCCTGGACGATGCCGCCGCTCGTCCAGTCCGCCGTCGGGATGGTCGTCGGACGCGACTATCCCGCGCCCGTGGTCGACCACGCCCGTGCCCGAGCGATGGCGCTGGAGCTCTATGCGCAAGCGGTGCGGAATCGACCGTCCGGCCCCCCGGACCGGTAGCGGGCCAACGCGGGGTCGGATATCGTGCGTGCTGGCGGCCGCTGCGCACCCATCGAACAGGTCCGGAGACATGGATATCGCACCCCCGTACGCATACAAGAACATCGTTCCGTTGAGCAAATCCCATCGCGTGTTGCTGCCCGACGCGCGGCTGGTGCCTGATGCCTTTCATGCGCTGAACCCGATTCCCGTGAGTTTCACGGAGTTCGTTCCGGCCAGTCGGAACTACCCGCTCGTGTTCATCTCCGGGGATGAGGGCAAGAGCTTCGTGGCGATGGCAGTGGTCGGTCTGGAACGCGAACGCAACCTGTTCGTCCTGTGGGACAAGACGTGGGATCGTCGCAGCTACGTGCCCGCGTACGTCCGCCGCTACCCGTTCTGCATGACCCGGATCACCATGGACGGCAAGGAGCAGTCGGAGCGCGTCGTCTGTGTCGAGAATGGCGCATTGGGCGACGCGGGCGACCTGTTGTTCGACGAGACCGGCAATGCGACCCCGGCCTGGGAGAAAGTGCAGAAGTTCGTGTTCGAATACGAGACCGATCTCGCGCGCACCGAACAGATGTGCCGGCAGCTCGCGGATTTCGGTTTGCTCGAGCCGTTCACTTTGCAGGCGCAGCCGACGCAGGGAGAGCCGTTCGCCCTGACCGGCATGTATCGCGTGGCGGAAGCGAAGGTGGCCGAGCTGTCTCCGGAAACCTTGCACACGCTGGTGCGCAATGGCGTGCTTGCCCGCATCCACCTGCATCTCGCTTCGCTCGACAATTTCCAGGCACTGCTCGATCGGCGCGCGGCTTTCCTGCGGCGCGGCCCGGGCACGAACTGAACATCCCCGACCCCTTGCACGTCGCGGCGGCGGCGGACAATTCGATGTCCGAAAATGGCCAGTCCGGGCGTTTCCGTGCCCGTATCATGACGGCATGCAACTCGATCCCGATCGCTGCTACCGCGCGGCACGTGCCCACGACTCGCGCTTCGACGGCCGCTTTTTCGTCGGCGTCGCGTCGACGGGGATCTATTGTCGTCCGGTGTGTTCCGGCAAGCCGCCGAAGCGGGAGAACTGCACGTTCCACCGCAGCGCCGCCGCGGCCGAGGCGGCCGGCTTTCGACCGTGTCTGCGGTGCCGGCCGGAACTCGCCCCCGGCCATTCCAGCGTGGAAGCCGCAGCACGAATCGCCCAACAGGCGGCGAGCCTGATCGAAGACACGGTCGGCGAGGGCGCCGGCATCGCTGCGATCGCCGTGCGCCTGGGCGTTTCGGATCGTCACCTGCGTCGCGTGTTCCAGGAAGAATTCGGCGTTGCGCCGGTCGCATTCGCCCAGACGCAGCGGTTGCTGTTGGCGAAGCGGCTGCTCACCGATACGCGCCTGTCCGTGACGGACGTAGCCATGGCGAGCGGATTCGGTAGCGTGCGGCGATTCAATGCGCTGTTCCGGGAGCGTTACCGATTGCAGCCGACCGACCTGCGGCGAACGGAGTCGGCCCGGTCGCCGGTCGATCACTTCGTCTTCGAGCTGGCCTATCGGCCGCCCCTCGATTGGGACGCGCTGCTCGGATTTCTCGCAGCCCGGTGTATCGCGCGTGTGGACGAGGTCATCGACGGAAGCTACCGCCGTACCGTGCGCCTGAATGCCAACGGTGTTGCCCACGTTGGGTGGGTCGTCGCCAGTCCGGTGGTGCGCAAACGTACCATCCGGCTGGAGGTGGCGCCGTCCCTTGCGCACGTACTGCCGAGCCTGCTGGCGCGCGCCAAGCGTGCGTTCGATCTCGGCTGCGATCCGGCCCAGGTCGCAGCGGCGCTCGGACCACTGGCGGCGAACAATCCGGGGTTGCGCCTGCCCGGCGCCTTCGATCCGTTCGAACTCGCGGTACGCGCCGTGCTGGGGCAACAGGTGACCGTACGTTCGGCGCGCACCCTGGCATCCCGCTTCGTGGAAGCTTTCGGCGAAACCGTCATTACACCGTTCGCTGCGCTCGACCGGGCGTTCCCGTCACCAGAGCGGGTCGCTGAACTGGCGCCCGGTGCCATCGCGGAGCTGGGGGTGATCGCCACGCGCGCGCGAACGATCCTGGCGCTGGCAGCCGGGCTTGTCGACGGCACATGCGCGCTCGACACCGTGGGCGATATCGATGCGACTATCACCAACCTGAAGTCGATGCCGGGAATTGGCGACTGGACCGCGCAGTACATCGCCATGCGCGCGCTCGGCTGGCCGGACGCGTTCCCGCATACCGACTACGGCGTGATGAAGGCGATGGGCGAGAGCAATCCGCGCCGCGTGCTCGAGATTGCCGATGCGTGGCGACCGTGGCGCGCCTATGCCGTGATGCACCTCTGGAAATCACTTGCTTGAGGACGATATGACCTTCTACGCGTTCCATCCATCACCTCTCGGCGACCTGCTGCTAATTTCCGATGGGTGCTCGCTCACGAGCCTGCTCTTCCACGACGACAAGTACGTCCCCGGCATTGCGCCGGACTGGCGGCTCGACCACGACTTGCCGATCTTCATTGCAACGTGCGCGCAAATGGATGAATACTTTGCCGGCGAGAGACGAACTTTCGAACTTCCGCTCCTGCCCCGGGGGACGAACTTCCAGTGCCGCGTCTGGGGAGTCCTCCGCGAGATCCCCTACGGCGAAACCACGAGCTATGGCGCGATGGCGCGCAAGCTCGGACAACCTACCGCCACGCGGGCCGTCGGTGCCGCCAACGGGCGCAATCCGATTGCCGTCGTGGTGCCCTGCCACCGGGCCATCGGTGCCGACGGCAGTCTCACTGGGTATGCCGGAGGTCTCGACCGGAAACGCGCGTTGCTGGAGCTCGAGGCCACGATACCGCCTCTGTTCGGCGCTAGGCGGCCGCAAGAGCCGTCGTTGCACGGAAAATAGAATCGAACCTGAGGGGTGGTCCGTTGGCAAGCGAGCGGCACCACGCCTGGAAATGGAAGGCGGTACCCTAACGGCATAGCCTGGTTCGAAGCAGTTGATACCCCGGGCGGGCGGGGCCCGCCGAGGACCAGTCGGTCGCCGAGACGACCTAATCGATGTACTCGAATACTTCCACGACGCGGCTGACCCCCCCGGTGGTGGCGGCGACGTTGGCAGCGGCTTGGGCCTCTGCCTTGTGCACCAATCCCATTAGGTAGACAACGGTCGCTTCGGTCACCACCTTGACGTGATTGACCTGGAATTTGCTCTGGTCGATGAAGCGCGATTTCACCTTCGACGTGAGATACGTGTCGTTCGCCCGGGCCGTCATCGTGCTGCTCGGGCCGACCGCAAGTTCGTTCTGGACCAGTCGAACCCCCGGCACCTCCTGGACCAGCGTGCCGACCTCGGTCTTGATCTCGGGGCTCGCAACCTCGCCGGTCAGCAGCGCGACCCGGTTGAAGCTGGTGACATTCACGTGTGCGTCGCGGTATTTCTCATAAATGCGATTGCCGGCTTTCAGTTCGATGCCCTGGTCGTCGACATAGGTGCCGCTCGATCGACGATCCTCCGCGATGAGTGCCCCCGTTCCTGCCGCAGCACCTGCAAACAGAGGAACGCAACCTTGCAAAGCGGGCAGGGCGACGAGTGCGGCGACGAAAGTTAGCGACAAGCGATGCATCATTCAGCTCCCAGCAGTTGTGTGTCGATTGCATCGCACAGGCAGTGCAGGCATACCAGATGCACCTCCTGGATGCGCGCGGTGATGGGCGAGGGCACGCAGATATGGACGTCGTCCGATGCAAGCATCGGGCCCATCTTGCCGCCGTTACGTCCGGTGAGCGCCACCACGATCATCTGTCGTTCGTGCGCTGCTTCGATTGCCGCCATCACGTTGGCAGAATTGCCGCTGGTGGAGATCGCCAGCAGCAGATCGCCGGCGCGGCCAAGGGCGCGCACCTGTTTGGAGAAAACCTGATTGAAATCGTAGTCGTTGGCGATCGAGGTCAGCGTCGAGGTATCCGTGGTCAAGGCCATTGCGGCGAGCCCGGGGCGTTCGCGTTCGAATCGATTCAACAGCTCGGCGGAAAAGTGCTGCGAGTCCGCCGCGGACCCGCCATTGCCGCACGCCAGGATCTTGCCGTCGTTCATCAGGCAGTGAAACATCTTTTCCGCAGCCAACCGCAGCGGTTCCGACAACACTTCGGCAGACTGCAGTTTCAGTTGCGCGCTGTCGGTGAAATGCTGGTTGATTCGACCCAGGAGATCCATGGGTTGCCCCTGTTGATATCGGCGCGAATTATGTCACACGCAATCCGGCCACCCGACTCCGACCGCGCTCGAGGTCGGCGAGTTCACGCGGGATCAGGATTCGAATGCGGCGCGTATCCACTCTACCGTGCCGCCTGCGTCGAGCAGCACGGCATCGAACCGGCACGGCGTTTCGCACTTGAGCGCCGCGAGATACTGGCGGGCGGTCGCCACCAGCCGTTCACGCTTGGCGTGCGTGATGCTCTCTGCCGCGCCTCCGAAACGGGGATTGGAGCGCTTGCGGACTTCGACGAATACCAGCGTGCCATGGTCTTCCAGTACGAGATCGATTTCGCCGAAGCGTGATCGATAGTTGCGAGCCCGCAGCCGGAGCCCACGAGCCTCGAGGAAGGCGAGCGCGGCATCCTCCGCGCGTTCACCGTCCGGGTTCATCGACCGCTTACGGGATTCAGCAGCCTCGGCTCACCCTGGACGAATTGCGCGGCCACGGCTTCGCGGATGAACTGCCGGGCCGGCCCGGGCGTGAGGTAGCCGGTAACGCCGTCGAGCGTACCCGCTTCGTTGAAGCCGTACTGCAGCAGCGACTGACCGAGGCGCCAGGCATCGATGCCCAGAGCGTACAAGCGCTCCTGTTCGTAGGTGGTGAACACCCCCTGCGGCCGCGGATAAGCGATGACCGCAGGATGGTCGGGCATCAGCAGCCAGGGCATGTCCACGAAGGTGACGCCGTTCAGATCGTAGCGACCCACGACTTCTCCCGCAGCCATGTAGACCTGCGAAGTCCCGAAGGTGGGCAGGATCTTCCCGAGATAGGGACGCATCGCCCGCGCGCGCGCGGCATCGAGGGCGAGGAAGATCATGTCGGCGTTGCCGATCGTGATGCTCTCCTTGATTCGCTTCAGCCCCGACTGGTCGATCGTGTAGGTGTACTGATCCACGACGAGTCGACCACTCCGGTTCCAGTCTTCCGCGAATGCCGATGCCACCCGACGCGAAAGCGTGTTGTCGGATGCGATGATCACGGCCCTGCGACGGCCTTGCGAGCCGGCAAGTTGCGCGATCTGCCTCGCTTCGGATTCGATCTGGATTCCGAAGGCATACATCCTGTCGGGCAGCAGCACGTCGCTGTCAGGGATCGTCAGCGCGAGCGTCGGGACGGTAACCGCGTTGCTCGTCGCGATGGTGGTCAGGTCGGATCTGGTGAGAGGGCCGATGACCAGGCGCGCACCGAGTCGGAGGGCCCGATCATAGGTATTGACCAGATCCCTTGGATCATCGCCGGTGGGGTAGAACACCAGGGGCAACGCGTTGGCGCCGTCGGCTGACGCTCCGGCCATCACCCCCAGTCGAACCGCGTCGGCCAGTTTGCCGAATGCCGGCGACTTGATCGGCAGCAGCGCCGCGATGTGAGGGCGCTCCTGTTCCTCCGCGTGTGCTTGCTCGGGCACCTGCGTTGCCGGCGACGGCGGCGTTTGGTCGGGCGGCTGTCCATTAGTGCCGTCGGTGGCGGACGCAGCGATGCCCCAGTATAGTGAGGTAGCGAGTAAGACGAGGACGCGGCGTCGTTGCATGCGAATCCCTTCGTGGCCGAGGCATCCACATTATATGTGGTGGCCACTCCCATCGGTAATCTGAGAGACGTGACGCTGCGGGCGCTCGACGTACTGCGTACGGTCGACGTGATTGCAGCAGAAGACACGCGTCATACGCGCCGGTTGCTCGATCACTACGGCATCGATGCGAAGCTCGTGCCGGCTCACGAGCACAACGAACGCGGGACGGCCGAGCGCGTCGTTGCGTGGCTCATCGAGGGTCGATCTGTCGCGCTGGTGACCGATGCCGGAACGCCGGGCATCAGCGATCCGGGAGCCGTGCTCGTGCGCGAGGTGCGGGTGGCGGGGTGCCGTGTGGTCCCTGTTCCCGGACCGAGCGCGATCATCGCGGCGCTGTCGGCAGCCGGCATCGAGAGCGCCGGTTTTTCGTTCGAGGGTTTCCTGCCGGCAAGGAAGGAGGCGCGGCGGCAGGTACTAGCGCATTGGCTTGCACGGGAGTCCCCCACCTTGGTGCACGAGGCACCGCACCGGATCCGCGAGTCGGTGGAAGACATGCTCGAGGTGCTTGGCCCGGAGCGGCGCCTGACATTTGCCCGTGAACTCACCAAGGTGTTCGAATCGATGCACGACTGCGCGCTCGGAGAGGCGCCCGGGTGGCTCGATGCCGACCCGAATCGCGCCCGCGGCGAATTCGTCCTGATACTGCACGGCGTCGCGAAACCTTTGGAGGATGCGCGCGATCGCGAAGGCAGCCGCGTGCTGGATCTGCTGATGCGCGAATTGCCTGCGTCGCAGGCAGCCAAGCTTGCCGCGCGCATCACGGGCGCGCGCAAAGGCGATCTGTATGAGCAGGCGCTGCGCCTGAAGGCCGCGTCGGACCCGCACGAAACGTGAAGGAAGAGACTTGGATCGAATCACGCTGACCCAGCCCGACGACTGGCACCTCCATCTGCGGGACGGCGCGGAAATGGCCAGCGTTCTGCGCGATTCGGCGCGACGCTTCGCGCGCGCGATCGTGATGCCGAATCTGCGGCCTCCGGTGACGACGACGCGACTCGCGCGCAGCTACCGTGAGCGGATCCTCGAAGCCTTGCCGGCGGGCGCGTCGTTCGACCCGCTCATGACGCTGTATCTGACCGACAATACGCCGGCCGAAGAAATCCTGCGTGCAAGGGACAGCGGTATCGTGCACGCGGTCAAACTCTATCCCGCGGGCGCGACGACGAACTCGGACTCCGGGGTCACCGACATCGACAAATGCTTGAATGCGATCGAGGCGATGAACGAGATCGGCATGCCGCTGCTGATCCACGGCGAGGTCACCGATCCGGCGGTGGACGTCTTCGATCGGGAACGGGTCTTCGTCGAAAGCAAGCTGGTGCCGCTCGTGCGCCGTTTCCCGACGCTCAATGTGGTGCTGGAGCACATCACGACTGCCGAAGCGGTCGATTTCGTCCGCTCGGCACCGGCCAATGTTGCGGCGACGATCACGGCCCATCACCTGCTGATGAACCGCAACGCTCTGTTCCAGGGGGGTATCCGCCCGCACCACTATTGCCTGCCGGTGCTGAAGCGCGAAGTGCACCGAGCGGCGCTCGTTGCCGCGGCAACGTCCGGCAGCGCGAAGTTCTTTCTCGGCACCGACAGCGCACCGCACGTACGGCACACCAAGGAGAACCATTGCGGCTGCGCGGGGGTGTACTCCGCGCATGCCGGGATCGAACTCTACGCCGAGGCATTCGAGACAGCCGGTGCGCTCGATCGACTCGAGGGCTTCGCGAGCTTCCACGGAGCGGACTTTTATGGCTTGCCGCGCAATACCGGCAGGGTCACTCTCGTGAAGCGCGACTGGACGGTGCCGGACGCGCTGCCCTACGCCGCGGACACGCTGGTTCCGTTGCGCGCCGGAGAGACGGTCGGCTGGACGCTCGAATGATCTGATCGGCGCAGCAGCAATTCAGATTCCGGCCTTCGTGCCGAAAGGGGCCGGGGATGTGTTGAGCCGTTACCTGCCACGATCGACGCCCTTCCAACTCGAGTCCAAGGCCCGAGCACCTGGGCGCGCCGGCACTACCCGGGTGTCGGTCACGAGCAATCCTGCGGCTGATGACGGTCGCGTTTCGGACCAGGCTGCGCCAGGATCGTCACCGCAACGACGTTGTCGAAGCCCGTTCTCGAACGCATGCCGGGGTGGTCGATCACCCTTTTTCGCGCGGGCCAGAGGGCGCCCGTCGGACGCCGCGGAGTGCTACACCAGGTCCGCCTCGTTGCCTGATGTTCCGCCGGTGAGGCAGCCTCACCAGTCCGGGTTGAACGCCCGCACGATCACACCGCCCGACTTCTCGTCGTGTTCGAGTTCGAGCAGTCGCTTGGCCGCCGCCTCGTCGAGCAGCTTGCTGAACGATCCGAAGCCGTAGTAGCTCTCGTTGAATCCCGGCCGCCGCCGCTTCAAGGCCTGTTTCACCATCGAGCCCCAGATCTTGTCCTCCGCGCCACGTTCCTCGAACAAGGCCTCGACGGTTTCCATGACGACGTCGATTGCCTCCTGGCGTTTTTCTTCTTCAGTCCTCGGCGTTCGATCGGCCTCACCCTCGCTCGTGGCCTGCGGTGCGGATTCAGCCGCGCCGTTCTTCGGCGCCGGTTTCGCGGCGGACCGCTTGCGCGCCGCCATCTGCTTCTGCTTTGGTTTCTCGCGAACCAGATCGTCGTAGTAGATGAACTCGTCGCAGTTCGCGATGAGAAGGTCGGAGGTGGACTTCTTCACGCCGACCCCGATCACGGTCTTGTTGTTCTCGCGCAGCTTCGATACCAGGGGGGAGAAGTCGGAATCGCCGGTGATCAACACGAAGGTATCGACGTGCGCCTTGGTGTAGCACAGGTCGAGCGCATCCACGACCATGCGGATATCCGCCGAATTCTTGCCCGACTGGCGCACGTGGGGAATCTCGATCAGTTCGAAGGATGCCTCGTGCATCGGTGCCTTGAAGCTCTTGTACCGGTCCCAGTCGCAATAGGCCTTCTTCACCACGATGCTGCCCTTCAACAACAGGCGCTCGAGGATCTTCTTGATGTCGAACTTCTCGTACTTGGCATCACGCACGCCGAGCGCGACGTTCTCGAAATCGCAGAACAGCGCCATGCTGGTGGTGTCGGATGAGGCAGCCATTGTTTTCTCCCGGGCGCCCTAGGCGCCCTGTGCGCGTTGCGCGGCGGTGTTCCGACCGACTCGGACGGCGGTGACGAGCGCCAGCGCCTGGAATGCACCGATCCCGGCAAACACCCAACCGGGATGGTGCGAGTCCATCATCGCGCCGAACATGAGAGGGGAGAGCGAGAGACCCACGTCGAGGCCGGAATAGACTACGCCGTAGACACGCCCGGTCGCGTTGCGGGGCGCAGCGGCCCGCACCAGCAGATCGCGCGAGGGTCCTGCGATGCCCGCCCCCATGCCCATGACCACGATCAGGACGGAGATCAGGGGCGACGGAACGCCGCCCGTGGCGAGCAGCATGGACATCGCCGCCATCAACAGAAAGGCGCCAGCGATGATGCGTTCGTGATGGGGCGTCTTGGTCGCCAGAAAGCCGCCGATCAGCATGCCGCCTGCGTAGGCAAGCATGAACAAGGTGATGCTCAGCGAGGCCAGCGAGAGAGGCGTCCCGTACAACTCGCGCAGCGCCGTCGGCATGAAGCTCTGGACGCCACCCAGTGCCATGGCCGTGATGAAGAAGAACGTAAAGCACATCCACACTGCCGGGAGACGAAGAAAACTGCTGCCTGACACCGCAATCTGAGTGGACGGCGCGCCGCTGGATTGCGGTTCTGGCGCGGCTTCGAGAGTCTGCCGATTCACCAGCAACGTGGCGAGCACGCCGAAGGCAAGCACGGCAGCGCCGACCACGGCTCCGCGCCAGCCGACGGTCGTCGCGAGACCGGTAAGTAGCACCGGTGCGGCGGCCCAGCCGAGGGTACCGGCGATTCCGTGGACGCTGTACGCGTGGGCGAGCCGCGCGTGAGTCACCCGTCGATTCAGCAAAGTGAAATCCGCGGGATGGAACACACAGTTGCCTAGCCCCGTGAGGGCGGCGGCCAACATCAGCATCGGGTAGTTCTGCGCGACGGCGAATGCCAGTGCGGCTACACCGAAGAGGGCGATACCGGTCAGCAATACGGGCAGCGGACCGACGCGATCGACGACGAATCCCGCAGCCGCCTGGCCCATGCCCGATATCACGAAGAACACCGACATCAACAAGCCCAGCTCGGCGTAGCTGAGCCCGAACTCGGCCATGAGCCAGGGGAACAGCGGCACGATGATCAGGTGAAAAAAATGCGATGTCCCGTGCGCGAGTCCGACCAGGCCGATCACATGGGCGTCGCGTCGAAAACTCTGATTCAGTGCCTGGGCGGTGGCGGACATGGACGTGGCGGGAGAAATAAGTGCGGGAGTATAGCCCGTGGCCTGCGATAATCCGGGTTGCGAAGCTGGCCGGACAGCCGCTGCCGGCCTCGGCCGACAGAGGAAAGTCCGGGCACCATAGGGCGGGATGCCGGCTAACGGCCGGGCGCCGTGAGGCGACGGAAAGTGCAACAGAAAGTACACCGCCGATGGCCCGCAAGGGATCAGGCAAGGGTGAAATAGTGCGGTAAGAGCGCACTGCTCCAGCGGCGACGTCTGGAGTCGGTAAACCCCATCCGGTGCAAGACCAAATAGGGGGGCGATGGCGTGGCCCGCGCCGCTCCCGGGTAGGTTGCTAGAGGCTGCGGGTAACCGCGGTCCCAGAGGAATGGCTGTCACGGCGTGCAAGCGCCGACAGAACCCGGCTTACAGGCCAGCTTCGCAATTGCCCCGCCTGGCGGGTACGCCCCGTTTTCGGCGAATCCATGCCCGTTCGGCATGAATGTCGAATCGCCTGACGGGCCGCGCGCATGCACGAGTCCACCGCGTCGTGCGACGGCGATCGTTTGTTCTCATGTATTACATGAGAACAAACGACTATCTATTTATTAATTATAGGTTTTTTACTTTATCTCGATGTCTATCGAAGTCTTGCCGGTAAGTCATTGTCCCGCTTGAGAAAAGCGCACATCAAGTCCTTGACCCTGCATAGAGTTTGCAATAGAGTGGGAAAAAGTTGGATTAAGTGGGTTTTCGTGAAAAATCAGTGTCAAGGCGGATATCAAAAGCGTGTTTCAGGGGGCAGCTCAGCTCAGTCTCGATGCAAAAGGTCGGTTGGTGGTTCCAACTCGGCACCGGGACCGCTTGCTCACTGAATCTCAAAGTAAGTTAGTACTAACAGCGCATCCGCATCGATGCCTTCTCTTGTACCCCGCTCCCGCTTGGGAACCGATCCGCGGGCGGATCATGGGTTTCTCCAGTTTCGACCCGCAGATCAGCTTGTGGAAACGACTTCTCGTGGGCTTTGCGGAAGAGCTGGAGCTGGATGCGAGCGGCCGGGTACTGGTCTCGCCGGAACTGCGAAAGTTCGCCGGCATCGATCGCCAAGTCATGATGGTCGGCCAGGGTTCCCATTTCGAGATCTGGAGCATCGAGGCGTGGGAGGCTCAGCTTGCGCTGCTTGCCCAACCCGACACCTTGCCACCGGGGATGGAGAATTTCGCTCTGTGACGCCCATCGTGCCCGCGACCGAAGCGGGCGTGCACGCACCCGTGCTGGCGCGCGAGGCCGTGGCCGCGCTGAATGTGCGGCCGCAAGGCGTCTACGTCGACGGCACGTTCGGCCGCGGCGGTCACAGCCGACGGATCCTCGAGCGGCTGGATTCGATCGGGCGATTGATCGCGATCGATCGCGACCCCGACGCAGTGGCGGCGGCGCGTTCGATCGAGGATCCGCGGTTCTCGTGCACGCATGCGAATTTCGGTTCCATTGCGCAGTTGCTCGACGAGATGGGTGTCGCGCGGGTGGACGGTGTACTGCTCGACGTCGGAGTGTCGTCGCCGCAACTCGACGACGCGACGCGAGGTTTCAGTTTTCGGCGGGACGGGCCGCTCGACATGCGAATGGACCCGACGCGCGGAGAGAGCGCGGCGGCATGGCTCGAGCGGGCGGAACAACAAGAGATCGGGGAGGTAATCCGTACCCATGGCGAAGAACGGTTTGCTGAGCAGATTGCAAGAGCGATTGTTGCGGCTCGGGCCCGACAGCCTCTCCGGACGACACGGCAACTTGCCACGCTCGTGGCGGAAGCCGTCCGTACGCGCGAGCCGGGCCAGGACCCGGCGACGCGTACCTTTCAAGCTCTACGGATTCACGTCAATCAGGAGCTTGAGGAACTGGCGTTAGCGCTGCCGGCCTCGATGGGCCGGCTGGCGGCGGGAGGACGTCTCGTCGTGATCAGCTTTCATTCTCTCGAAGATCGAATCGTCAAGCGTGCTATGCGCGAGGCTTCCTCGCCGCCGCCGTTGCCGCCCAGGCTGCCCGTGCGTGCCGCGGATATCCCGGCGCCGAAGCTGAAGCTGGTCGGCAAGGCGGTGCGCGCCGGCGCAGCGGAGATCGACGCGAACCCGAGGGCGCGCAGCGCCATCCTGCGCGCGATCGAAAGGCTCGAGACGTGATCGTACGACTCAACCTCGTTCTGCTGGGCCTCGTAGTGCTTTGCGCGCTGGGTGTCGTCACGGCCCAGCATGAAGCGCGCAAGCTGTTCGTCGAAGTGCAGCGCGAGCAGGAAGTCGCGAAGCAGCTCGACGTCGAATGGGACCAGCTCCAGCTCGAACAGAGCACCTGGGCGATGCATTCCCGGATCGAGAAGATAGCGACAGCTTCCCTGCACATGCGCGTGCCGCCGCCTTCGCGCATTCGTATCGTCGATTCGGCGCCGGTCGCTCCCGCGCGATGAATCCCGCCATCCATCCGCATTTGTCGTTGCGGCTTCCGGCCTGGCGCACGCGTTTCGTGTTCGCCCTGTTCGCGGTCGCCTTCGTCATACTGATGGTCCGTGCGCTCTACCTCCAAGGACCGCACCGGGCATTTCTGCAGCGGGAAGGCGCTTCGCGCTACGCCTCGCGTCCGATGGTCCTGTCCGCGCATCGAGGGATGATCACCGACCGGCACGGTGAACCGCTTGCCATATCGACGCCGGTCGAATCGGTCTGGGCGAGTCCAGGCGATGTGGAACTCACGCCGACCCAGCGCGAGCGGCTCGCCGTACTGCTGGACCTGGAACCCGCGGATCTCAAAGTGCGTCTGGCCGACCGCGGACGCGATTTCGTGTATCTCAAGCGCCACCTGCCCCCGGAGCAGGCCGCGAAGGTCGTGCAGCTCGACCTGCCCGGCATTTTTCTGCAGCGCGAGTACCGCCGTTACTATCCCGCGGGCGAAACGCTGTCACACGTGATCGGGTTCACCGACGTCGACGACAATGGTCAGGAAGGCCTCGAGCTCGCCTACCAGGAATGGCTCGCCGGGCGCCCGGGCTCGCGACGCGTGATCCGGGACCGTCTCGGGCGCGTGATCGAAGACGTCGCGAGCATCCGCGCGCCGCAGCAGGGGCGCGATCTGCCGCTGTCCATCGATCTCAAGCTGCAGTATCTCGCCTATCGCGAACTGAAGGCTGCGGTGAACCTGCACCAGGCGAAGGCAGGCGGCATCGTCGTGCTCGACGTGAAGACCGGCGAGGTGCTCGCGCTCGCAAACCTGCCGACCTACAACCCGAACAATCGCACGCGCTACAACGCGGTACGGGCGCGCAATCGAGTGCTCACTGATCTGTTCGAGCCGGGCTCGACGCTGAAGCCGTTCACGGTCGCCACGGCGCTGGAGACCGGCGCCTTCCGGCCGGACTCGATCGTGGAGACGGCTGGAGGCAGGCTCACGCTGGGCCCCGCGACGATCCACGATGCTCACATCTCGACGGTCAACCTGACCGTATCGCAGGTCATCCAGAAATCCTCCAACGTCGGGACTGCGAAGATGGCCTTGGCGTTGCCCTCGAAGCGCCTGTGGGAGACGTTCACCGCCGTTGGTTTCGGTGCCGTGCCCCGCTCGGGTTTTCCCGGTGAGGCGAGCGGGCGGCTGAGGGACTTTCACACGTGGCGTCCGATCGAACAGGCCACCATGAGCTACGGCCACGGGATCTCCGTGAGCCTGATGCAACTCGCGCGGGCCTACACGATCTTCTGCACCGATGGAGAACTGCTCCCGGTGACACTCGTTCGGCGCGACGAACCGGTCTCCGGAACGCGGGTGGTGTCGTCGCAGACCGCGACGGCCCTGCGCAAAATGCTGCAACTCGTGACCGAGCCCGGCGGCACGGCACCGCGCGCGCAGGTGCTGGGCTACCACGTCGCCGGCAAGACCGGAACCGCGCACAAGCTGGTAAACGGGCAGTACGCGCCCGATCGCTATGCGGCCTCGTTTGTCGGATTCGCGCCCGCGTCCGATCCGCGGCTCCTGATCGCGGTGCTGATCGACGAGCCGAGCGCGGGTCAATATTACGGCGGGCAGGTTGCGGCTCCGGTGTTCTCCGCGGTGATGTCCGGGGCGCTGCGCATGCTGGCCGTGCCCCCCGACATGCCGGTCGTGCACAAGGGTCCGATCGACGATGTCCCCGAAGTGGCGGAGGAAGTGTGAGCGGGGCCGCATTCGATCCCGTCGCTCTCGCTGCCCTGGGCGTACCGGTGCGCACCCTGGTGACCGACAGTCGCAGCGTCCGCCCCGGTGACGTCTTTCTCGCTTTTCCGGGAGATCGTTTCGACGGGCGCCGCTTCATTTCCCAGGCGATCGAACGGGGCGCCGCCGCCGTGCTGTGGGACGCGGAGGATTTCGCCTGGCGCTCCGAATGGCGCGTCCCCAATCTGCCCATTACCGAATTGCAGTCCCGGGCGGGAGCGATTGCCGCGCACGTCTATGGCGAGCCCGCGCAGGGGCTATGGGTGGCTGGCGTCACCGGCACAAATGGCAAGACGTCCTGCAGCCACTGGATCGCCCGATCGCTCGAGCACTGTGGGCGGCAGGCGGTAGTGGTCGGTACCCTCGGCAACGGATTCCCCGGCGCGCTCGAGCCAGCCACCCACACGACGCCGGACGCCGTCACCTTGCAGGCACAACTGCGCCGCTATGTCGACGCCGGAGCCCGCGCGCTGGCGATGGAGGTTTCATCGCACGGGCTGGAGCAGGGGCGGCTGTCAGGCATGCGTTTCGACACGGCGCTCTTCACCAATCTCACTCGCGATCATCTCGATTATCACGGTGATATGGAGCACTACGGCGCGGCAAAGGCGAAGCTGTTCCGCTGGGCCGGTCTCGCCAACGCAGTGATCAATCTCGACGATCGATTCGGCCGCGAACTCGCCCTCGGCCTGCGCGGCGAGTCCACGCGCGTGCTCGGCTACGGCATCGGGCGGGGCGAGATCGCCGGACATCGCGTCGAACTGTCCACGAGCGGGCTGCGCCTCGAGATTCGCACACCCTGGGGTGCCGCGGAACTGGAAAGTCGCTTGATCGGCGGCTTCAATGTGAGCAACCTGCTCGGTACGCTGGGCGTGCTTCTCACTGCCGACCTGAAACTAGACGAGGCCGTCGCGGCACTGGCACAAGCCGAAGCGGTCGCCGGGCGCCTCGAGATGATCCGCGCGCCGGCGCAACCGCTGGTGGTTGTGGACTATGCACACACCCCGGACGCCCTCGAGAAAGTGCTTGAGACGTTACGGGAACTGGTCGGACACCAAGCCGGCGCACGTCTGATCTGCGTCTTCGGTTGCGGTGGCGATCGCGACCCCGGCAAGCGCCCCGTGATGGGTGAAGTGGCAACGCGCCTGGCCGATCTTGCCATCATCACCAGCGACAACCCGCGCACCGAGGATCCGCGCGCGATCGTCGCGCAGGTTGCAGCGGGGGCACACGCGAATCACGAGATCGAAGTCGACCGAGCGAACGCGATCATGCGTGCCGTGCGCGAGGCGCGCTTGGGCGACGTGGTGCTGATCGCGGGCAAGGGCCACGAGGACTATCAGGAGGTCGCCGGCGTACGGACCCCGTTCAATGACGCGGACGCCGCGCGGGCTGCGCTCGGCTTGCCTGCACAGCGGAAGAATGCGGCGGGAGCCGGCGGTGTTTAGCCTTTCGGAAGTGGCTGCGGCCCTGGCGTTCGGACGCCAGGGGCCGGATGCTCGCGTGTCGGGCGTGACTACCGACAGTCGCTCGATCGCGCCCGGGGACCTGTTCGTCGCATTGCGCGGTGATCGCTTCGACGGCCATGACTTCGTCGATCGCTCGCTCGCCGCTGGGGCCTCTGCGGCGTTGGTCACCGATGCGGACAAGGTGACTGTCCCGGACGCACCGCTGCTCTTTGCCGACGACACCAGGCTCGCACTCGGCAGCCTTGGAGCCTGGTGGCGCAAGCGTTTTGACCTGCCGGTTGTCGGCATCACCGGCAGCAACGGCAAGACGACGGTGAAGGAGATGCTCGCTGCAATCCTGCGTGTCGAAGCCGGTGCGGACGCCGTGCTCGCCACGACGGGCAATCTCAACAACGACATCGGTCTGCCGCTGATGCTGCTCCGATTGCGCTCGTCGCATCGCTTCGGGGTCTTCGAATTGGGTATGAACCATCTGGGTGAGATCGCTTACCTCACGCGCCTCGCCGGCCCGGCGGTCGCCGCGATCACCAACGCCGGCACGGCGCACATCGGCGAACTCGGTTCGCGCGACAACATCGCCCGTGCCAAGGGCGAGATCTTCGAAGGCCTGGGGGTCGGGGGCACCGGGGTGATCAATGCCGATGATCCCTACAGCAGCTACTGGCGGTCACTCGCGCCCGGCCTTCGCATCGTGGATTTCGCGCTCGACACGACGGCTGCGGTGACCGGCTCGTGCGAGCGACACGACGTTGGCAGTGTCGTGACGATCGCAACGCCTGCCGGTCGGGCGGTGGCCAGTCTGCAAGTACCGGGATTGCACAACGTCCGCAATGCTCTGTGCGCCGCGGCCGCAGCGCATGCTCTGGGTATCGCGGCGACGACCATCGCCGCCGGCTTGTCGAGCTTCCAGGGCACGCCGGGTCGATTGCAGCGCAAGACGGGTCCGAACGGCGTTACGGTCATCGACGACAGCTACAACGCGAATCCGGACTCCATGCGTGCCGCCCTCGAATGGCTCGCCGCGCTTCCGGGGCGGCGGATCTTCGTCATGGGCGACATGGGAGAACTGGGTGCGGAGTCCGCCGCGCGGCACGCCGAGATCGGGGAGTTCGCGCGTGAGCGCGGCATCGACCATCTGTTCGCCCTCGGCGCGGCGAGTGCCGGGTCGGTGCAGGCGTTCGGTGCGGGAGCTCGTCATTTCGCCGACCTGGATGCTCTTGCACTTGTGCTCGCGGGCGAGCGCGGCGCAGGTACGACCGTGCTGGTGAAAGGGTCGCGCTTCATGCGCATGGAGCGTCTCGTCGCCCGATTGGCGCCGGACGCCGCACCGGTGGGAGATCACTGATGCTGCATGCGCTCGCGATCTGGCTCGCGCAGGACATCCGTGCCTTCAACGTGTTCGGATACATCACCCTGCGCGCAGTTCTGGCCACGCTCACGTCCCTCATCATCTCGTTCGTCGTCGGTCCGACGATGATCCGCAAGCTGACCACCTACAAGATCGGCCAGTCCGTGCGCGACGACGGACCGCAGACGCATCTGGCGAAGGCCGGTACGCCGACGATGGGCGGGGCGCTGATCCTCGTGTCGATGGGCGTCGCCACGCTGCTCTGGGCGGATCTCAGCAACCGTTTCGTGTGGGTCGTGCTGATCGTCACGCTCGGCTTCGGGGCGATCGGGTGGGTTGATGACTACCGCAAGGTCGTGCATCGCAATCCCAAGGGACTGCCGGCCCGGGCGAAGTACTTCTGGCAATCCGTGATCGGCGTGGCGGCGGCGTTGTTCCTCGCGTTCTCCGCGACGCTGCCGACCGAGACGCAGCTGATCGTGCCTTTCTTCAAGCACATCGCCTACCCGCTCGGGGTGTTCGGGTTCATCCTGCTGACCTACTTCGTGATAGTGGGCACATCCAACGCCGTCAATCTGACCGATGGACTGGATGGACTCGCGATCATGCCTACCGTGATGGTGGGCAGCGCGCTCGGCATCTTCGCCTATGTCGCAGGCAACTCAGTTTTCGCCAAGTACCTGGGGTTTCCATTCATCCCCGGCGCCGGAGAGCTGACGGTGCTGTGCGCGGCATTGGCGGGCGCAGGTCTCGCGTTCCTGTGGTTCAACGCCTACCCCGCTGAAGTATTCATGGGAGACGTCGGGGCGCTGGCGTTGGGCGCTGCACTGGGCACGATCGCTGTGATCGTCCGCCAGGAGATCGTCCTGTTCGTGATGGGCGGGGTCTTCGTGGTGGAGACGCTCTCGGTGATGCTGCAGGTGGGGTCGTTCAAGCTGACCGGGAAGCGGATCTTCCGCATGGCCCCCCTGCATCACCACTATGAACTGAAAGGGTGGAAGGAGAATCAGGTCGTCGTCAGGTTCTGGATCATCACGATGATGCTGGTCCTGTTCGGACTCTCCACGCTTAAGCTGCGATGAACGTGAACGGCAAGCGCATTCTCGTTCTCGGCCTCGGCCTCAGTGGCGTATCCATGATCCGATGGTTGGCACCTCGCGGCGCGCTCGTCCGCGCCGCGGATTCGCGTGCGGACCCTCCCGGCATCGATGCGGTGCGAGCGGAGTTTCCCGATATGGCGATCGACACGGGACCATTCCGCCCAGCGAGCTTTGCGAATTTGGACCTCATCGCGATCAGCCCCGGCGTGGCGCTGGCCACTCCCGAGGTACAGGCGATGCTCGCCCGGGGTGTGGAGGTCGTCGGCGATGTGGAGCTGTTCGCGCGAGCGCTCGACGCGATATGCAGGTCACGGGCGCTGATCAGGCCGGCCGTGCTCGCGATCACGGGGTCGAATGGGAAGAGCACCGTGACCGAGATGACCGGTGCGCTGTGCCGTGGCGCGGGGCTCGAGACTCTGGTTGCCGGCAATATCGGTCTGCCTGTACTCGATGCCCTCGGGGAGATCGAAGCCGGGACGCGTCCATGGCCGCGATGCATCGTGTTGGAACTTTCGAGCTTCCAACTGGAGACCACCGCCGGGCTGAGGCCCGACGCTGCCGTGGTATTGAACCTGTCGGAGGACCATCTCGATCGCTATCGTGGCATGAGCGACTATGCCGCGGCGAAAGCCCGCATCTTCGACGGGGCGAGCGTGCAGATCGTCAATCGCGATGACCCCTGGTCGCGAAGCATGGCGCGGTCCGACGGCAGCGCGTGGACGTTCGGTCTCGGCCCGCCCGCCGCCAGGGGCAACTGGGGACTGGTGGGAAATGGGGACGATCACCTCGCCGAGGGCGAACTGCGCATCCTGTCCGTGGCGAACTTGCGCGTGCCCGGCATGCACAACGCGGCGAATGCGCTGGCGGCCCTGGCGCTGGGGCGTGCCATCGGACTCGACTACCAACCGCTTGCGCGGGCGCTCGAGAAATTCGAAGGGCTGCCGCATCGCGTGCAACTGGTCACCGAGATCGACGGACGTCGCTTCTACGACGATTCCAAGGGCACGAACGTGGGCGCCACCGTTGCCGCATTGAACGGGATGACGGCGAAAGTCGTCCTCATCGCGGGAGGTGACGGGAAGGGCCAGGATTTCGCTCCGCTCGCCCCCGTCGTGGCCGGGCGCGCCCGTGCCGTGGTGCTGATCGGTCGCGACCGCGAGGCAATCGCCGACGCAATCGCCGGTGCCGGCGTTCCGCTGCGGCGAGCAGCAGGCCTGGACGAGGCCGTGCGCACCGCGTTTGCGATATCCGAACCCGGCGATGCCGTGATGCTCTCGCCGGCGTGTGCCAGCTTCGACATGTTCCGGAACTACGAGCATCGCGCCGAAGTGTTTCGCGCTGCGGTGCAGAAACTGCAGGAGGGGGAAGCTTGCTCTACGCCGCGCTGAAAAGGCCCTCGCGGCTACCGCTCTACGACGAGTCGCTGGTCTGGTCGACTGCGCTGTTGCTGGCGCTCGGTCTGGTCATGGTCTATTCGTCCTCGATCTCCGTCGCGGAGGGGAGCCGGATCACCGGATTCCAGCCGCAGTACTACCTGCTCCGGCACGCGGGCTTTCTTGCCGTGGGCTTGCTCGCGGCACTGGTTGCGTTCCAGTTTCCGATGCGCCATTGGCAACAGGCGGCACCGTACCTCTTCATGCTCGGCGCAGTGCTGCTGATCGTGGTGCTCGTCCCGGGCATTGGCCGCGAGGTCAACGGCAGCCAGCGCTGGCTGCGTTTCTTTGGTATCGGGCTGCAGCCCTCGGAACTGGTGAAGCTGTTCGTCGTGCTCTATGCCGGCGACTACACGGTGCGCAAGGCCGCGCACATGGGGAGTCTGCGCAAGGGCTTTCTGCCGTTGTTCGGTGTGATGCTGTTCGTGGGCGCGCTGCTGCTGTCGGAACCGGACTTCGGCGCATTCGCGGTGATCACCGCGATCGCCATGGGCATCCTGTTTCTGGGTGGCATGAATTGGCGCCTGTTCGCTGCGCTGATCGTCCTGTTGCTGTTCGGCTTCCTGGCGCTCATCTGGATCTCGCCATACCGGCTGCAGCGCGTCGCGGGTTTCCTCGACCCCTGGTCCGATCCGTACGGCAAGGGCTACCAGCTGTCGCACGCGCTGATCGCGTTCGGGCGGGGTGAGTGGCTGGGCGTCGGTCTTGGAGCGAGCGTCGAGAAACTCATGTACCTGCCGGAAGCGCACACCGATTTCCTGCTCGCGGTGATCGCGGAAGAGCTTGGATTCGCCGGCGTGATCGTCGTGGTCGCGCTGTTCGCCTGGGTGGTATTGCGCGCGTTCGCGATCGGCAGCCAGGCGGCGAAGCTGGAGCGCTACTACCCGGCACTCGTAGCGCAGGGGATCGGCTTGTGGATCGGCACGCAGGCGATCATCAACATGGGCGTCAACATGGGTGTGCTGCCGACCAAGGGTTTGACCTTGCCCCTGCTTTCCTTCGGGGGCAGCGGGCTGGTGGCGAATCTCGTAGGCCTCGCGATCCTCCTGCGCATCGATTGGGAGAATCGGGAATTGATGCGAGGTCGCAGTGTCTAGCGGCGACATGCACGCCGCTCGCGCCGGTTCTTCGAGCGCAGGCTCACGGACCATCCTCGTCATGGCGGGCGGAACGGGAGGGCACGTATTTCCCGCGCTCGCCGTCGCCGACTTCCTGCGCGATCGTGGATGGGAGGTGACCTGGCTCGGATCGCGTGCGGGCATGGAAGCGGGACTCGTTCCCGATCGCGGCTATCGCATCGAGTACATCCGCTTCGCCGGGTTGCGCGGCAAAGGCCTGCTGCGCGCGGCGTTGCTGCCCATGAATCTCCTGATCGCCTTCTGGCAGTGCGCCCGCGTGATCTTCCGGGTGCGTCCGGATGTCGTGCTCGGGATGGGCGGATACATCTCGTTCCCCGGGGGCATGATGGCGGCGCTGTTCGGCCGGCCGCTGATCCTGCACGAACAGAACGCGATCGCAGGACTCGCCAACAAGGTTCTTGCCCGCGTGGCAGACCGACGACTGACCGGTTTTCCCGACGTGCTGAAAAACGCGGAATGGACCGGCAACCCGATCCGGTCGGATATCGCGGCACTACCCGAGCCGACGATTCGATTCGCATCTCGTGAAGGCCGGCTGCGATTGCTGGTCGTCGGCGGCAGTCTAGGCGCAATGGTTCTGAACGACGTCGTGCCGAAGGCACTCGCGCGACTGGAACCTGCAGAGCGTCCGGAAGTGCGCCATCAGTCGGGTGCGAAGCAGATCGCGGCGCTCAAGGCGAACTACGCAGCGGCCGGCGTGGACGCCGAATGCGTCGCTTTCATCGACGACATGGCGTTCGCACTGCGGCAGGCAGACTGCGTAATCTGTCGGGCGGGCGCCCTGACCGTCGCCGAACTCGCCAGTGTCGGCGTCGCTGCGGTGTTCGTGCCGCTGCCGCATGCGGTGGACGACCATCAGAGCGCCAACGCGCGGTTTCTGTCCGCGTCGGGGGCAGCAGTGGTGCTGCCCCAATCCGATTTCACACCGCAACGGCTGGCAGACCTGCTTCGCGGATTCACACGCGATGTCTTGCTCGACATGGCGCGCAGGGCGCGCGCACTTGCCAAACCGGGAGCGACGCGACGCGTGGCCGAAGTGTGCATGGAGTTGGCGCGATGAAGCACAAGGTCAAACATGTGCACTTCGTCGGTATCGGCGGCTCGGGCATGAGCGGAATCGCCGAAGTATTGCTCAATCTGGGGTACCAGATCAGCGGTTCGGATCTGTCCGAGAACGCGGTCACGCAGCGCCTCGCACGCCTGGGCGCTACGGTGATGCTGGGTCATGAAGGGGCAAACGTCAGCGGCGCCGATGCAGTGGTCACGTCCACCGCAGTGAAGGCCGACAACGTGGAAGTCGCGACAGCTCGAGCGAAGCGCATACCGGTGGTACCCAGAGCCCTGATGTTGGCGGAACTGATGCGCCTGCGGCAAGGCATTGCAGTGGCGGGCACGCACGGCAAGACCACAACGACCAGTCTGGTGGCGAGCGTGCTGGCCGAAGCGGGGATGGATCCCACCTTCGTGATCGGCGGCCGACTCGAAGCAGCCGGGTCCCATGCGCAACTGGGCAGCGGCGAGTTCATCGTGGTCGAGGCCGATGAATCGGATGCGTCCTTCCTGTACCTGCAACCGGTGCTCTCGGTGATCACGAACATCGACGCCGATCACATGGAAACCTACGGGCACGATTTCGCTCGCTTGCGGCAGGCCTTCGTCGACTTCGTCCAAAGATTGCCTTTCTACGGCATGGCAGTGCTGTGCATCGACGATGCGAACGTCCGCAGCATCGTTCCGTTTCTCGCCAAGCCGGTCACTACGTACGGTCTGTCCGAAGACGCGCAGGTGCGCGCCACCGACATCGTCCATGAGGGCGGCCGGATGCGGTTTCGCGTCCGTTGCGCCGCGAACGGCGCGCCTTCCCGCATCCTCGACGTCACCCTGAACCTGCCGGGCGTTCACAACGTCTTGAATGCGCTGGCCGCGATCACCGTCGGAATGGAGGTCGGCGCACCGGACGCGGCGATCCTGAAGGCCTTGGCCGAGTTTCGCGGAGTCGGACGCCGGTTCCAGCGCTATGGCGACGTGCCGCTCGCCGGTGGCGGAAGCTTCACCCTGATCGACGACTACGGCCACCATCCGGCGGAGATGGCGGCAACGCTCGCCGCTGCGCGCGGCGCCTTTCCCGACCGTCGCCTGGTGCCTGCATTCCAGCCGCATCGCTATACCCGCACGCGCGACGTCTTCGAAGACTTCGTGAAGGTGCTCTCCTCGGTGGATGCCCTGTTGCTGACCGAAGTCTATGCGGCGGGCGAAGCCCCGATCGTGGCAGCGGATGGGCGCTCGCTCGCCCGGGCGATCCGTGTCGTCGGCAAGGTTGAGCCGATCTTCGTCGAGGACTGGAAGGAATTGCCCCCTGCGATCTTCTCTGCCGCACAACCGGGCGATGTGGTGGTGACGATGGGTGCGGGCTCGATCGGACAGGTGCCCGCACTGACCCTCAACGAGGCGTCCGGGAGGTGACCCATGGACATGACCGAGATTCTCAGGATTGCGAGGCACGGATTGCGCGGCGAGTTCCGACGTGACGAGCCGATGAGCCGGCACACGAGCTGGCGCGCAGGCGGCAAGGCGGACCGCGCGTATCTCCCGGCCGATCTCGACGACTTGTGCATCTTCCTCGCCACGATTCCCGCCGACGAGCCGGTGCATATGGTCGGACTCGGCAGCAATCTGCTGGTGCGGGATGGGGGTGTTCGCGGCACCGTGGTGTTTACCCATGGTTCCCTGAAACGCATTGACGTCACCGAAAGCGGCAGCATCCGCGCCGAAGCCGGAGTGGCGAGCCCGAAGGTCTCGCGTTTCGCCGCGACGCACGATTTTGAAGGTGCGGAGTTCCTCGCGGGTATCCCCGGGACAGTGGGCGGCGCGCTCGCGATGAACGCCGGCTGCTATGGCTCGGAGACCTGGGACCGGGTCGCGAGCGTCCTGGTTGTCAACCGCCGCGGCGAGCGGATCGAGCGCGTCCCCGGCGAATACGTCCTCGGCTATCGACGCTGCGAGCGCGTCGTGGCTGCGGACACGCCGCGGCATGAAGAATGGTTCGCTGCCGCCGAATTCCGCTTCGCGGAGGGTGACGGGTTCGCGTCGCGCGCAAGGATCAAACAATTCCTGTCGCGGCGCATTGCGGCGCAGCCACTCAATCTGCCCAATGCCGGCTCGGTCTTCCGCAATCCACAGGGAGACTACGCAGCAAGGTTGATCGAATCGTGCGAACTGAAGGGCTATCGCATCGGCGGCGCGATGGTTTCGCCGAAGCACGCCAACTTCATCGTGAACATCGGCAGTGCCAGTGGTTCGGACATCGAGAGACTCATTCATGAAGTCCGCGCAATGGTGCTGCGCGAGCGCGGCGTCGCCCTCGAACCCGAAGTGCGCGTCATCGGAGAGCCGGTTGACTGATTTCGGCAAAGTCGCGGTCCTGTTCGGCGGGCGCTCTGCCGAGCGCGAGATCTCCATCTTGTCGGGCAACAACGTGCTTTCGGCCCTGCAGCGCGCCGGGGTGGATGCGCACGCATTCGATCCGGCCGAGCGCGACATGTCCGAGCTGAAGCGAGCAGGCTACCAGCGCGTGTTCATCGCTCTTCACGGCCGCTACGGCGAGGACGGCACCGTCCAAGGAGCGCTCGAACTGATGGGCATTCCCTATACGGGAAGCGGGGTGATGGCTTCGGCACTCGCCATGGACAAGGTGCGCACCAAGCTCATCTGGATCGCATGTGGCCTGCCCACGCCAAAGTGGGAAGTACTGCATGTCGGGAGCGACTGGAAGAAGGTCGCACGGACGCTCGGGTTGCCGCTGATCGTGAAACCGGCGAGAGAAGGATCCACCATCGGGTTGACGAAGGTGGCCCGCGTCGCCGAATTGCCCGAAGCGTTCACGCTGGCAGCGAAACATGATCCGTTCGTGCTGGCCGAGGAGTTCGTCGCAGGTGAGGAGCTGACCGCGGCATTTGTCGGGGCCCAGGCGTTGCCGCTCATCCGCATCGAAGCGCCGCAAGGCAACTACGATTATCACAACAAGTATTTCAGCGACGAGACCAGGTACATCTGCCCGTGCGGACTGCCTGAGGCCGAGGAGGTTGCGATTCGCGAACTCGTGATGCGTTCGGTCGAGGCACTCGGTTGCGAGGGCTGGGGTCGAGCAGATCTGATCCGACGCGCCGACGGCTCGGTGACGCTGCTCGAGATGAACACGTCGCCGGGGATGACCGGACACAGCCTTGTGCCCATGGCCGCGAAGGCCGCCGGGATGTCGATGGAAGCCCTGGTCGTTCGCATTCTGGAGCACGCGCATGTGGGATAGGCCGGAACTGCTGACGGCGACCGCGAACCTGCTCTACGGCCTCGCGGTGGTTGCGATCATGTACATGGTGCTGATCGTCGCTGTCCACCTTCCGGTGTTTCCGGTGGGCGAAGTGAAGGTTGTGGGCAAGGTATCGCACGTGACGAGGGATCAGATCGAGGCCGTCGTGCGCAACGAGTTGAAAGGCAACTTCTTCACGATCAGCCTCGACGGCTCGCGCGGCGCATTCGAAAAATTACCCTGGGTACGGCGTGTCAACGTTCGACGGCAATGGCCCGATCGGCTCGAAGTTGCGCTCGAGGAGCACGTGGCGCTCGCGCGCTGGGGCGACGAAGGACTGGTCAACACGTTCGGCGAAGTCTTCGAAGCCGCGAGCGACGACCGCTTGCCCGTATTCACCGGATCGAAGGAAGCTTCGCACGACGTGGCCGAGAACTTCGATCGCTTCCAGCGCGTGCTGGCGACGGTGGGAAAACAGGTGGCCGAAGTAGACCTTTCGGCGCGGCGCGCATGGCGGCTGCGCCTTGATGACGGCATGTTGCTCGAGTTGGGTCGCGAGCAAGTGGCCGCACGACTGGAGAAGTTCGCCGGAGCCTACGCCACGAGCATTGCACTCATGCGGGCACCGCCTGCAGTAGTGGACCTGCGTTACCCGAACGGATTCGCGGTCCGTGTGCGCGATCTGAAGTGGACCGGCAACAGCAAGGTGTGACAAGGGAGAACAGGGAATGGATCTGGCCGAACACAAACGCATGACCATGATGAGCAAGGGCAAGGACGCGAAGAATCTGATCGTGGGCCTCGACATCGGCACATCCAAGATCGTCGCCATCGTCGCGGAGGTGACGTCGGACGGCATGTTCCAGGTCATCGGCACGGGCAGCGCGCCTTCCCGCGGACTGAAGAAGGGCGTGGTCGTGAACATCGAGTCCACGGTGAATGCAATCCAGCGTGCGCTGGAGGAAGCGGAACTGATGGCCGACTGCAAGATTCGGGAGGTCTACACCGGTATCGCGGGCAGCCACATCAAGAGCTTCAATTCGCACGGCATGGTCGCGATCAAGGACCGTGAGGTCTCGCACGTGGACGTGGATCGGGTCATCGAGACGGCGAAGGCGGTCAATATCCCGACCGACCAGCAGATCCTCCACGTGCTCAACCAGGAATTCGTGATCGACGGGCAGGAGGACGTTCGCGAACCCCACGGCATGAGCGGCGTGCGCCTGGAGGTGAAGGTCCACATCGTCACCGGAGCGGTTTCGGCAGCGCAAAACATCCTCAAATGCGTCCGGCGCTGCGGACTCGAGGTGCGCGACCTGATCCTGCAGCCGCTCGCCTCGGCAATGGCGACGTTATCGGAGGACGAGAAGGATCTCGGCGTCGCTCTGGTGGACATCGGCGGCGGCACGGCCGACATCGCGGTGTTCACTCAGGGCGCGATCCGGCACACGGCAGTGATCCCGATCGCGGGCGACCAGATCACCAACGACATCGCGATGGCTTTGCGCACCCCTACCAAGGATGCCGAGGAGATCAAGCGCAAGTACGGCTGTGCATTGCGTCAGCTCGCGAATCCGGCGGAGACGGTGGAGGTGCCCGGCGTCGGCGACCGCGGCGCGCGTCAGCTGTCGCGGCAGACACTCGCCGAAGTTATCGAGCCGCGGGTCGAGGAGCTCTACTCGCTCGTCCAGGCGGAGCTGCGTCGCAGCGGCTACGAGGACCTCCTGTCTTCTGGCGTGGTCATCACCGGCGGCAGCGCTGCGATGCAGGGTATGGTCGAGCTGGGAGAGGAGGTCTTTCACATGCCCGTTCGGCTGGGGCTCCCGAGCTACGCCGGGCCATTGTCGGAAATGATCCGCAGCCCGCGCTTCTCGACCTGCGTCGGGCTGCTGATGGCGGCCCACGAACAACATCGGCGTCGGGAACTGACCAAGATGAACTCGGGCAGTTTCCAGCACGTGTTCCAACGCATGAAAGAATGGTTCCAGGTGAATTTCTGAGTACGGCAACGACGGTGGCGACGCAGTTTTCAGTTCAATTTCGAGTCTAGAGGAGACCACGGCATGTTCGAAATCATGGATACACAATCGCAGGAAGCTGTCATCAAGGTGATCGGCGTGGGAGGCTGCGGTGGCAATGCGGTCGATCACATGCTCGAGCGGGGCGTCGAGGGTGTGGAGTTCATCTGCATGAACACCGACGCGCAGGCGCTCAAGCGCAACAGGTCCCAACGGCTGCTGCAGCTGGGCACCGGCGTGACCAAGGGGCTGGGTGCCGGCGCGAATCCCGATGTCGGCCGGCAGGCAGCGATGGAGGACCGCGAGCGCATCATCGAACTGATCGAGGGTGCGGACATGCTTTTCCTGACCGCCGGGATGGGCGGCGGGACGGGGACCGGCGCGGCACCGATCGTCGCCGAGGTCGCTCGCGAACTGGGAATCCTGACGGTGGCCGTGGTCACGAAGCCGTTTTCGTTCGAGGGCAAGCGCCTCAAGATCGCCCAGTCGGGTCTCGAAGAACTCGCACGGCACGTGGATTCGCTCATCGTGATCCCGAACGACAAGCTGATGGCGGTGCTGGGCGAGGACATCTCGATGCTCGATGCTTTCAAGGCTGCGAACGGCGTGCTGCACGGCGCGGTCGCAGGAATCGCGGAAGTAATCAAGTGTCCGGGTCTGGTGAACGTTGACTTCGCGGACGTGCGTACGGTCATGTCCGAGATGGGCATGGCGATGATGGGTTCCTCGCTCGCGTCTGGCCCGCATCGCGCGACCGAAGCGGCAGAGCAGGCCGTGGCAAGCCCGTTGCTCGAAGACGTGAATCTGGCGGGTGCACGCGGCGTGCTGGTCAACATCACGGCATCCATGAGCCTCAAGATGAAGGAAGTCCACGAGGTGATGAATACGATCAAGGGTTTCATCGCAGAAGACGCGACCGTGATCGTGGGTACGGTCATCGACGAGACGTTGGGAGACAGTTTGCGAGTGACCATGGTGGCGACCGGTCTGGGCAGTCCCGCCGGCCGGCAGCAGGCGAAGCCTTTGCAGGTCGTCAAGACCGGGACGGATATGGCGTCGCTAACGTTGCCGACCCTCGAGCCCGACTACGGGGCGCTCGACACCCCGGCGGTCATCCGGAGGCGGAATCGCGACGCCACAGTCGAGGCGATGAAGCAGTCCGGCGTGGAGATGCTGGACATTCCCGCATTCCTGCGTAAACAGGCCGACTGATGGGTGGAGCGAACCAGCCGCGAATGCCCCGAATTGTCGCCATCTTGCGACGTTGCCAAGCCGCGCGGCTGGTCGGATATTCCCTTTGCGTGGTAACCTCTTCGCCCATTTGTTGCGGCGCGGAAACCACGGCAGCCACACGAGTGACCCGATGATCAAACAACGCACTCTCAAGAACGTCGTTCGTGCTACCGGTGTCGGTCTCCACACCGGTGAGAAAGTGGCGCTGACGCTTCGGCCCGCACCAACCGACGCTGGCATCGTGTTTCGTCGCGTGGACCTCGCCGGCGCAGCGGACATTCAGGCGTCGCCCTATGCGGTCGGCGATACCCGCCTGTCATCATGCCTTCAGAAGGATGGCGTGCGGGTATCCACGGTCGAGCACTTGATGTCGGCGCTAGCGGGACTCGGAGTCGACAACGTCTACGTGGACCTTACCGCCGCAGAAGTACCGATCATGGACGGAAGCGCGGGACCCTTCGTGTTTCTGCTGCAGTCGGCGGGAATCGAGGAGCAGAACGCAGCCAAGCGATTTATCCGGGTGCTCAAGGCTACTGAGACCCGCCATGGAGACAAGTGGGCGAAACTCGAGCCCTACAACGGCTTCCGCCTCGATTTCTCGATCGATTTTCGCCATCCCGCCTTCGACGACTCAGGTAATCGTGTCGTGGTCGACTTCGCGGAGACGTCCTACGTTAAAGAAGTGAGCCGAGCACGCACCTTCGGTTTCATGCACGAAGTCGAAAGCATGCGGGCGCAGGGGTTGGCGTTGGGCGGGAGCCTCGAGAACGCGATCGTGATGGACGAGTACCGGGTGCTCAATTCGGACGGATTGCGCTACGAGGACGAGTTCGTAAAACACAAGGTCCTGGATGCAGTGGGTGATCTCTACCTGCTCGGCCACCCGCTGATTGGTGCCTTCAGCGCATTCAAATCCGGTCACGCGCTCAACAACGCGTTGCTGCGCAGGCTGCTCGAAGACGCGACGGCATGGGAATACGCGACTTTCGTCGAAGACGACGCTGCAGCACCGGCGTTCCTCAAGTTGCAGTTCCAGACCGCCTGAGGGATGGCGCTCGGGCGCTCGCCGCCCACTGTCGGAGCAAGCTGCCTTGTTCGTCATGCGGATCATTGGTTTCCTGATGCTGCTGACCATCGGCGCCTCGGGAGTTGTATTTCTTGTGACGGGCGACCGGCGCTGGCTTCGATTCGCCTGGCAGCTCGGCAAATTTTCCCTGGTAATCGCCGGCGTATTCATGGCTCTGTTCGTGCTCGAGAGATTGTTCACGGTCATCTGATTTGGCCCTTCTGGCGCGCGACCAGACGCGCTACGGCAGTCTTCAGTTCGGAGTCCGGCAGGGAATTCCCAAGAGCCTCGAATTCGTGAACGCCCTGCGTTGCCAGGCCCGTTTTCGCGGGCGGCTTGGCAGGGATTGCCGAACCTTGCGCTTGCACGACGACCTGAATTTGGATAAGGTCTTGATTCCAGGCCTTCAATTTATCGAGCAGCGAAGGGGCAATCTGCCTCAACTTGGTAGCAATGGCACCGTTTTGAGCCCGTAAGATCAGGATTCCCTCCCTGAGGTTGGTCACCGAGCTGCCCCTGGAAAGGCCTTCGGGAACGCAATTCGCATACAGTTTCTCCAGCAAAATTAGTCGGCGGGCTCGGCTGACCAGAGTGTCGGCTTCGCCCCGGACCGCGAGCCATTCGCTTATTGCCTTTGCCGTCATGGACTAACAGGTGTTTTGGGAGGGTATTGTCGCGTGGACATCATCTTGGTTTCCGGCCGCATGGCGAAGGCGCGCAGCTACACGATTACCGGCCCGCAACTCGCCTTCGTAGGCATGCTTGCGCTGCTCGCAATAGTCTCTGGCGCTGTGTTGCTCAACTACTTTTCGTTACGGTACGCCGTCGCCAACGACAGCCCGTTGCTGCACGCATTCCTAGCCGATGCCCAGGCACAGGAAAGTCGCAAGGCGCAATCTTATCTCCGCGACAGCTTGAACACGATGGCATCGAAATTGGGTGAGATGCAGGCCCAGCTGTTCAAGCTCAATTCCGTGGGAGAGCGGGTGTCGAAGCTTGCCGGGTTCAAGCCTCAGGAATTGACATTCGATGCGGCACCCGCCTCCAAAGGAGGGGCACTGGTTACCACTGCCCCCGTCGTGCTTTCTCTCGACGACCTAAAGTTTCAGATCGACGAGCTTTCCAAACAGGTCGACGATGGCTCCGACAAGTTCGGCGTGCTCGAATCGACGATGATGGAGGCCCACGCCCGCAAGCAATTGCTGCCGTCGGGATTGCCCGTGAACGGAGGTCTGTACAGCTCCAACTTCGGGTGGCGGGTGGACCCCTTTACGGGGCTCAGCGCATTTCACGAAGGCGTGGACTTCATGGGCGAAATCGGTACCCCGATCCATGCCGCCGCCGGCGGCGTTGTGATCACCTCTGAACTCCATCCTCAATATGGTAATATGATAGAGATAGATCACGGCAACGGTCTCGTTACGAGATATGGTCACGCATCGAAGCGGACGGTTAAGGTCGGTGATTTGGTCTTGCGCGGCAGCAAGATCGGAGAAGTCGGCAGCACCGGACGCTCCACCGGACCGCATCTGCACTTTGAGGTTAGACTGCGGGGCGTTGCACAGAACCCTGCGAGATTCCTGCAACCGTCGAGCTGAACTTCACGGCGGTTAGTCAACTGTCACGAGGGGTGGGGGCGCATGGCGCATCCCACCCCTCTGCGTTTCTGAAGGCTGCATGAACGATCCCACCTCATGATTAGCAATCTGCTCAAGAAGGTTTTCGGCAGCCGCAATGACCGGCTGCTCAAGCGTTATACGCAGACGGTACGCGCGATCAACGCGCTCGAAGCAGGCCTGCAGAATCTCAGTGACGGCGAGCTGCGCGCAAAGACCGATCACTTCAAGGAGCGCCTTTCGCGCGGCGAGACACTCGACCAGCTCTTGCCTGAAGCATTTGCGGTGGTGAGGGAGGGGAGTCGTCGGTCCCTTGGCATGCGCCATTTCGACGTCCAACTCGTCGGAGGCATTGTTCTGCACCAAGGCAAGATTGCCGAAATGCGAACCGGTGAGGGCAAGACGCTGATGGCAACCCTCCCAGCATATTTGAATGCCCTCTCTGGCAACGGCGTGCACGTCGTCACGGTGAACGACTATCTCGCGAGTCGCGACGCGGCCTGGATGGGCAAGATCTACGGTTTTCTGGGCCTCACCGTTGGCGTGAATCTGTCTCAGATGGAACACGATCTGAAGCAGCAGGCCTATGCCGCTGACATCACCTATGGCACCAACAACGAATTCGGCTTCGACTACCTGCGCGACAATATGGTCTATCAGACCAGTGAGCGAGTGCAACGCCCATTGACCTACGCGATCGTTGACGAGGTGGACTCCATCCTGATCGACGAGGCGCGGACGCCCCTGATCATCTCCGGCCAAGCAGAGGAGCATACCGACCTCTACGTAAAGGTGAATGCCTTGGTGCCGATGCTGGATCGGCAAATGGAAGAGGACGGTCCCGGCGATTTTTCCGTAGATGAGAAGGCGCATCAGGTTCTGCTCACTGAAGCTGGACACGAGAAGGCCGAGGATTTGCTGACCACGGCGGGTCTCCTGCCAGAAGGCGGTAGTCTTTACGATGCCGCAAACATCCAGTTGATGCATCACGTGTACGCGGCCTTGCGCGCGCATGCGCTCTACCATCGCGACCAGCACTACGTAGTCCAGAACGGCGAAGTCGTCATCGTCGACGAGTTCACTGGGCGCTTGATGTCAGGTCGACGTTGGTCGGACGGCCTGCATCAAGCGGTCGAGGCGAAAGAAACAGTAACGATCCAGAAAGAGAACCAGACGCTCGCGTCGATTACGTTTCAGAACTATTTCCGCATGTACAAGAAGCTTGCGGGGATGACCGGAACCGCGGATACCGAGGCCTACGAGTTCCAGCATATCTATGGCCTGGAGACAGTGATCGTTCCGACGCATCGGGCGATGATTCGCGCCGATCGCATGGACCAGGTATTTCGCACTGCCAAGGAAAAGAATCAGGCGGTCATCAATGACATCAAGGACTGCTTCGAACGGGGCCAGCCGGTCTTGGTGGGCACGACCTCAATCGAGAATTCAGAGTTGCTTTCGGGAATGCTGGACAAGGAAAAGCTCCCGCATCAGGTGTTGAATGCAAAGCAACACGCGCGCGAAGCCGAAATCGTCGCGCAGGCGGGCCGGCCGAAGATGGTCACGATAGCCACAAACATGGCTGGTCGTGGTACGGACATCGTCCTGGGGGGCAATCCGGAGCCCGAGATTGCCCAGATCGAGGTAGCCTCCGAGTTCTCCGATGAACAGAAGCAGGCCAAGGTCACCGGCGCCCGGTCGCGCTGGCAGACGCTTCACGACGAGGTCGTGGCGGCCGGCGGTCTACACATCGTGGGCACCGAGCGCCATGAATCGCGTCGCGTGGACAACCAGCTCCGCGGCCGCTCTGGGCGGCAAGGCGATCCGGGTTCCAGTCGATTCTATCTGTCGCTCGAAGACCCCCTCTTGCGCATCTTCGCGTCGGACCGGGTTGCCGCGATAATGGAGCGCCTCAAGATGCCCGAGGGTGAAGCTATCGAGCACCCGTGGGTCACGCGCGCAATCGAGAACGCGCAGCGCAAGGTCGAGGCTCGCAACTTCGACATTCGCAAGCAACTGCTCGAATACGACGACGTCGCCAATGACCAGCGGCGCGTGATCTACCATCAGCGCAACGAATTGCTCGAGAGCGAGGATGTATCGGAATCCACACAGGGTTTGCGCGAGCGAACCGTGGAAGACATCGTGGCGCAGTACATTCCACCGGAGAGCGTTGAGGAGCAATGGGACGTGCCCGGCCTCGAGAAGGCTCTCGTTTCCGAGCTGAATCTGCACGCTCCGGTCCAACAATGGCTCGTCGAAGATGACAGCCTCGACGAAGACGCTCTCAAGGCGCGCGTGATCGAGGCAGCAAACGGCCAGTACGCCGAGAAGATTGCTACCGTGGATGGCGCGTCGTGGCAGCAGTACGAGCGGGCGATCATGCTCCAGAGCGTGGATACGCATTGGCGGGAGCATCTCGCAGCGCTGGATCATCTGCGCCAGGGCATCCACTTGCGTGGTTATGCCCAGAAGAATCCGAAGCAGGAGTACAAGCGCGAAGCATTCGAGTTGTTCGAGATGCTGCTCTCCACGGTGCGCAACGAGGTCACCCGCGTGCTGATGCTGGTCCAGATTCGCACGCAGCAGGAACTGGAGAAGGTCGAGGAGCCTGTTCATCTCGAGAACGTGCAATACCAGCACGCCGACCACGATGAGGCACTCGAAGAAGCCAATGCCGAGCAGAAGTCGCAGCCGTTACGCGCGGCCCCGAAGGTGGGTCGCAACGATCCGTGCCCGTGCGGTTCGGGCAAGAAGTACAAGCAATGCCACGGCAAGCTCGCCTGATCCGGAAGCGACACGAACGCCATGGCAGTCAATCTCGAGCCTCCCGGTCCTGACACCCTATTGCCCGTTCCCGGCGTCGAGGTCGGATTCGCGGAAGCCGGCATTCGCAAGGCGGGCCGTCGCGATTTGATGTTGATGCGCTTTGCCCCGGGCAGCCGGGTGGCGGGCGTATTCACGCAGAACAGTTTCGCGGCCGCACCGGTCCAGGTGTGCCGCAAGCATCTGAGCGGAGGTCAGGTCATCCGCGCCGTCGTGGTGAATGCCGGCAACGCCAATTGCGGGACGGGGCAGCGCGGCCTGGATGCTGCGAATCAGACGTGCGCAGCGGTGGCAGGACTCATCGGGTGCAAGCCTCAGGAAGTACTGCCGTTTTCAACCGGCGTGATCCTCGAGCATCTCCCGGTCGAAAAGATTGAAGCCGCGCTTCCATCCTGTGTCGAAACGCTTGGCAATCGAAACTGGTCCGAGGCTGCAGGGGCGATCATGACCACGGATACCGTGTCGAAGGGTTGTTCTGCGCTGCTTGCGATTGGAGGCCGCCCCCTTGTCGTAACCGGGATCGCCAAAGGGGTTGGAATGCTCCAGCCGAACATGGCGACGATGCTCGCATTCATTGCCACCGACGCCGCAGTCGCGAAGGATGCGCTCGATCAAATGGTCCATGAGGTCGCCGACGAATCGTTCAATCGGGTGACTGTTGACGGCGACACCTCAACCAATGACTCGTTCATCATCGTTGCCACGGGTGCTTCGGGAGCACCGGAGATCGCGTTCGGGAGCGCGGAATATGCTCTGGTGCGCGACGCTGTTCGCGGCGTGGCGGTAGTCCTCGCCCAGTCCATTGCACGTGATGGCGAAGGAGCGACGAAATTCATCAGCGTGCGCGTCGAAGGCGGCGCGGACGATGCGGAAGCGTTACGCGTCGCTCGCAGTGTGGCGAACTCACCATTGGTAAAGACGGCCTTCTTCGCATCTGACCCGAACCTGGGTCGCTTGTTGATGGCGATCGGAAACGCTGGCATATCAAATCTCGATACCAGCGGCGTCAATCTTTGGCTCGGGGACGTTCGGGTGATAGAGCGAGGAGGGCGAGCGTCGTCTTACCGCGAGGAAGATGGCGCGCGAGTGATGAAACCGGCCGAGATTACTGTCCGGATCGATCTGGGGCGGGGCAACGCCGCGACCACCGTGTGGACCTGCGATTTTTCCTACGACTACGTCAAGGTAAATGCCGAGTACCGTACCTGATCACACCTCTGGGAAGTCCGCAGCATTAGAACGCGTTCTCGATCGCGCTGAATCGCTGCTACTGCGCGTGGAGGCAACGCTGCCGACACCCGTGCCACCGCCGGACTTCACGCGATCGGTCGCATTCCGATGGCGCAGGGGCACCAGGCTGGGTGCGATCGTTCCCGTGAACAATCCGCACCGGATCGCCTTGAAGGATCTGCGGGGAATCGAGGCGCAGATGGATCTGGTGGATGCCAATACGCGCCAGTTCGTGGAAGGCGTGCCCGCCAACAACGTGTTGCTCACCGGAGCACGCGGAACCGGCAAGTCTTCGCTCGTGAAGGCCGTACTCGGCAAATACGCCTCCAGGGGTTTGCGCCTGATCGAGATGGATAAACAGGATCTGGTCGACTTGCCGGATCTGGTCGATCTGATCGCCGATGTGCCGTTCCGGTTCATCCTGTTCAGCGACGACCTGTCCTTCGAAGCGGACGAGCCAGCTTATAAGGCGCTCAAGGCGGTGCTGGACGGGTCGATCTCAGCGACCAGCGAGAACGTGCTGATTTACGCCACATCGAACCGGCGTCATCTGATGCCGGAATTCATGCGCGAGAATCTTGAGACCGAATACGTAGGCGATGAGATCCATCCGGGCGAGACCGTGGAAGAGAAGATCTCGCTGTCCGAGCGCTTCGGTCTCTGGATATCGTTCTATCCGTTCGACCAGGACCACTACCTCAGCATCGCACGGTACTGGATCGAACACCTTGGTGTACAGATCGAGAACTCCGCCTTGATGGAGCGTGAAGCCCTACAGTGGGCCCTTGCGCGAGGATCGCGGAGCGGTCGCGTTGCGTGGCACTTCGCTCGTGACTTCGCCGGGAGGGCGATCCTGAAGACGCGCGGCTCTAGAAGGCGCAAGTGAGCGGGGAATTACCCAGCCCGGCGGTGGACTGGGTCGAGGTCGCGGCCGGGGTCATAGAGCGCGAAGATGGTGCATTCCTGCTGGCGCAGCGTCCCGTAGGCAAGGTATATGCGGGTTGGTGGGAATTCCCTGGGGGCAAAGTCGAGACGGGTGAGCCCATTGAGGTGGCGCTTGCACGCGAACTGCATGAAGAACTCGGCATCGATGTGGATATTGCGTATCCGTGGATAACCCGAACGCACGTCTACGAGCACGCACGCGTGCGCCTGCATTTCTACCGTGTCGTGGCGTGGCGCGGGGAATTGCAGTCCAAGGAATCTCAGCGCCTTGCGTGGCAACGGGTGCCAGTCTTGACTGTGGGGCCGGTGCTCCCGGCCAACGGGCCGATCTTGAAGGCTCTCGGATTGCCACTGGAGCTAGGTGTAACCCAGACGGATGGGATCGGCGAGAGAGCGTTTCTGGACCGTCTTGACCGAGCGCTGGATCGTGGTCTGCGGTTCGTTCAGGTGCGCGAGAAGAATCTTTCCGTTGAGGCACTCGACGCATTCAGCCGCGAAGTAGTTGCACGCGTGCACCACAAGGGCGGGCGTGTCGTGGTTAATGGAGCCGTAGAGTTCGCGGCCACGGTCGGCGCCGACGGCGTGCACTTTACCGCAGAGACGCTCATGCGAACCGCTGCCAGACCGCCGACGGCGTTGGCCGGTGCGTCGTGTCACGGCGTCGAGGACCTCGCCCGGGCTGTGACGCTGGAGTTGGACTACGTGGTCCTCGGGCCGGTGCGTCCGACTCCCACCCACCAAGGTGCGGCGGGCATTGGACTGGGCGGGTTTTCCCGACTCGCTCACGCCTTGCCGATTGCGGTGTATGCCATCGGCGGCTTGTCGCTTGGCGACCTGCCGGCACTGCGCAAAGCAGGCGCGCACGGCGTTGCTGCGATCCGAGGCGCCTGGTCAGGACCCTAAGACGCGTCCTGGGTTCCGTCGTCTGGTTCCTCCACGGGTATCCGGTAACTCTCCGATGCCCATTGCCCTAGGTCGATCAGTTTGCACCGCTCGCAGCAAAATGGGCGCCAGGGATTCGACGGCGCGTAAGGCGCTGCCTTGCCGCACATCGGGCATGCAACCAAGCGCGGCTTCGTCGGCGGCGCGACCACCCTGGGATTCAAAGATTGCAGAACGTGAGCCCGAAACTCACGTCCATTTCAGCCGTGCGTCCCCGTTCAGGCCCTTGGGCGTGAGCAAAGCGAATATTGAGTGCGTACTTGTTGGCGCTCACCTCGGGAACAAGAGGGACCTGTTTGTCGAGGTCAATACGCAGCATCTGGGCAAGCCGGCCCCCCATCATCTGCTGAAAAACGCTGTGCTGGGCCATGACGGTGGTGGTCTTCCCGCTTTCGCGCAGGAGATTCAGCACGATGCGAATGCCTTCACGCGTCGGGAGGAACGGGGCAAGCCACTTGGCGATATCCGCTTGGCGGGCGGACAGTTCAAGGTGAAGCCAGTAATGATAAGACGGCAGGTCGAACTCGCAAACGCCGCCCGGTATCCCAGCACGCTGCCGAATGGACATGAGCCATTCATTCTCTCTCAGCTCCTGGCCGGTCTTGCCCGATGCCTGGAACAACGTCGCGTTGGCGTGATCAATCTCGGCCAGAACTTGATCGAGGGCCCCGGTAGAAATCGCCGGATTGCTGCGCAGGCTCTCCAGGTTTTGGCGTTGTCGCTCCAGTTCCTGCATGAGCTCCGACTTCAGATCGGCGCGGCCCGCGATGTCCAGGATCTCGAAGAGCGTCAGGATTGCGACATGGTGCTCCTGCGCGTCCGGTCGCGCCGAGAAGTACTCGATCTTGTCGTACAGGTCCTCGAGCCGGAGCAGCGTTCGGACCCGTTCGTTGAGCGGAAATTCGTAGCTGATCACAGCGCGCGCCCGCGACTTGACGAAACCCGGCGGAGTATCGGGCAAACCGGGCCCCTAAGTAAACCCAAGTTAGTCATATTGCCGCGACGAGGGCGAGATAGCGCTCGTGCAACGGTAGGACCTGCGGCAGCAGCAACTGGATCGGCCCTTCGTTGTCGATGACATCGTCCGCGGCTTCGAGTCGTGCGGTACGGCTGGCTTGCGTCGCCAGAATGCGTTCGACTTCGTCGCGCGGCAGTCCGCTGCGGCTTACGACGCGGGCAATCTGCGTTTCCGGCGTGCAGTCCACAACGACGATACGATTGATGCGGTCCATGTAGCCACCCGATTCGATCAACAAGGGCACGACCACGACGACGTAAGGGGTGTGCGAGGCCGAGATCCGCTGATCACTTTCGGCGCGGATCATCGGGTGCAGAATGGACTCCAGCAATTGTCTCGCGTCGGGGCGAACGAACACATGCGCACGCATGCGAGCCCGCTCCAGGCTCCCGTCGCGGGCAATAAAGCCGTCCCCGAATCTTTCGCGGATGGTCGGAATGGCCGCCCCCCCCGCGGCTGTAAGTTTGTGGGCGATGGCGTCCGTGTCGATGACGTCGAGTCCGAGATCCGCAAAAATGCCTGCCACGGCCGATTTGCCGGAACCGATGCCCCCCGTGAGTCCGACGACGAGCCGTTTTTCAGACACTGCTGCGCATCCACCATTGCGTGATCGCTTCTCCCCAGATCAGGGCAATGACCCCGGCGACCGCGAGATACGGCCCGAATGGAATCGGGACCTGTCGGTCGTGCCTTGCAAACACGATCATCGAGACTCCGATCGCGGCTCCCACGAAGGATGACAGGAGAATCACAAGGGGGAGCACCTTCCAGCCCAGAAAGGCACCGATGGCCGCGAGCAACTTGAAGTCGCCGTAGCCCATTCCCTCCTTCCCTGTAAGCAGCTTGAAACCCCAGTAGACCGACCAGAGCGCGAGATAGCCGGCAATGGCCCCGATGACCGCAGTGGGCAATGGCACGAAGGTCCCATTGATGTTGACCAACAATCCAATCCAGAGCACGGGCAGCGTGATGTCATCGGGTAGCAGCGTTGTATCGAGATCGATGAATGTAAGCGCGATCATGGCCCAGGTGAACACTAGGCCGCCTGCGAGTGCGAGTCCGAAGCCGAAATTCCACGCGACGATTCCCGAGAGCAAACCGGTAAGTGCTTCGACGAGGGGGTAGCGAGCGGAAATCGGTGCGCGACAGGATCGGCACCTGCCGCGTAGCGCCAGCCAACTCAAGACGGGAATGTTCTCGAACGCGGTGATCATGTGGCCGCATTTCGGGCATGCCGAGCGCGGCAGCACCAGATTGTATTTCGGGCCAGGTGCCGGGGTTGCGCCCGCGAGTTCCGCGCACTGTGATTCCCACTCGGTCTGCAACATCCTGGGCATGCGATGAATCACGACGTTCAGGAAACTCCCGACCAGCAGGCCAAAGACCACACATGCGGTCACCAGGACAGCGGTCGAGTTCTGAATAAGGTCGAGATTTGCCATGGGCTGTGCTCAGGTCGAGGAAAATGCGACGCGGGCTCCCGAAGGAGCCCGCTCGCGATTTGCAGGTTGGTCTACTTCGTCAGATGGCCTGGCCCATCTTGAAGATCGGAAGGTACATTGCGATGACCATTCCTCCGATGAGCGTCCCGAGCACCACCATGATCATCGGTTCCATCAGGCTGGAGAGTGCATCCACGGCGTCGTCGACCTCACGTTCGAAGAAGTCCGCGACTTTGCTGAGCATTCCGTCGAGTGACCCCGATTCCTCACCGATGGAGACCATCTGGATCACCATGTTGGGGAACACTTCCGAGTTCTGCATGGCAGCCGTCAGCGAGGTGCCGGTCGAGACTTCGTTCTGTATCCTTCGCGTTGCTTCGTAGTAGACGAAGTTCCCAGCTGCGCCACCGACGGATTCGAGAGCCTCGACCAAGGGTACGCCGGCGGCGAACATGGTGGATAGCGTGCGAGTCCAGCGCGCGATCGTGGCCTTGCGGATCACTGCTCCGAAGACTGGAAGTCGTAGCACCAGTCGATCCATCACGGACTGCATCTTCTTCGACCGCTTCCAGGTGTAGAAGAAGAACCAAATGCCGCCACCGATTATGCTGAAGATCAACCACCAGTAGCTCACGAAGAAATCGGACACCGCCATCACGAACAACGTCGGACCGGGCAGGTCGGCACCGAAGCTCGTGAACAGATCCTTGAACGCCGGGATCACGAATATCATGATCACGGCAGTGATGATGAAGGCGACGACTACGATCGAAATCGGATAGAACAGTGCCGCCTTGATCTTGCCCTTGATTGCGAGAATCTTTTCTTTGTAGGTTGCGAGCCGGTCGAGCAGGCTGTCGAGAATACCGGCCTGTTCGCCCGCCGCCACAAGATTGCAGAACAGGGCATCGAAGTGGAGCGGGTACTTGCGGAACGCAGTGGTAAGGCTGTTGCCCGTCTCCACTTCATTCTTGATGTCCATCAGCAGCTTCGCCACGGCCGGATTGGCGTGGCCTTTTCCGACGATGTCAAAGGACTGGAGCAGAGGTACGCCGGCCTTCATCATTGTCGCCAGTTGGCGCGTGAACAGCGTAATGTCTTTTTCGGTCACCTTGCCGCCGAACCCGGTTCGCTGCTTCTTCACCTTGAGCACCTGGATGCCTTGCCGACGCAGCGTGGTTTTCACCACCGCTTCTCCGCTGGCGCGCAAGTCTCCCTTGACGATCTTTCCCTGTTTGTCGCGGCCTTCCCACGCGAAGACAACTTCCTTCACGTCCCTGCGTGTCGCAGCTGCGCTCGTTGCGGTTGCCATGATCGTTCCCTAGGTTGGGGTGCCGTTGACGGGTGTGATTATTCGTTGGTAATCGCTTCGATTTCCTCGAGCGAGGTGAGGCCTTGTCTGACCTTGATGAGTCCCGACTGGCGCAGGTCGCGAACACCTTCCTTCTGCGCCTGCTGCGCAATGTCGATGGCATCACCATTCTTCATGATGATGCGATTGAGCTCGTCGGTGATGGGCATTACCTGGTATACGCCGAGCCTGCCCTTGTAGCCCGTATTTTTGCATATCTCGCAACCCACGGGCCCCATTGGCACCCAGCTGCCATCGAGATCGCGTTCGCCGAATCCCGCGCGGATCAAGGCTTCAGGCGGAATCTCGTGAGGGCGCTTGCAGCTGCACAGCCGGCGTGCGAGTCTCTGGGCGGTAATTAGGTTGACGCTGGACGCGATGTTGAACGGTGCAATACCCATGTTTAGCAATCGCGTCAGTGTGGTGGGCGCGTCATTGGTGTGCAACGTGGAGAGAACTAGATGGCCCGTTTGGGCCGCCTTGATGGAGATCTCGGCGGTTTCAAGGTCGCGGATCTCGCCAACCATGATGATGTCCGGATCCTGCCGGAGGAATGAACGCAGCGCCGCGGCGAACGTGAGGCCGGCCTTCTCGTTGATGTTGACCTGGTTCACGCCAGGCAGGTTGATTTCCGCAGGATCTTCCGCCGTCGAGATGTTAATACCTGGCTTGTTCAGCAGATTCAGACACGTGTAAAGCGACACCGTCTTGCCCGAGCCCGTCGGTCCTGTCACCAGGACCATCCCGTAGGGGCGGCCGATGGCGTAGAGCAGGGATTCTTTCTGGTCGGGCTCATATCCCAGTGCCTCGATGCCCAGCGTTGCGCTCGAGGGGTCGAGGATCCGCATCACGATTTTTTCGCCGAACAGTGTCGGGAGAGTCGAAACGCGGAAATCGATGGCCCGCGTCTTTGAAAGCGTGAGCTTCATGCGGCCGTCCTGCGGCACCCGCTTCTCGGAGATGTCCAGCTTGGAAATGACCTTGATGCGAGAGGCGATCTTCTCCTTGATCGCGAGTGGAGGCTGGGCGACTTCATACAGGATGCCGTCGGTGCGGTAACGAACTCGATAAAAACGTTCGTACGGCTCGAAATGGATGTCCGAAGCGCCGGCATTGATCGCGTCGAGGAGAAGTTTCTGGATGTACTTCACGACCGGCGCGTCGTCGATGTCTGCCCCGGCGGTGTCGGGTTCCGGTTCGGTGATCGCTTCCGTGAACTCTGCGCCGATGTCGTCGACCGTCACCAGGGAGGAGAGCGTCGTATCGTTGTTCTTAACGATCTTGGCTATCAGCGTGCCGAGCTTGGCATCCTCGACCACCACCGGGTCTACCAGCAGTCCGGTCTGAAACTTGATCTCGTCGTAAGTCGTCCGATTGGTCGGATCGGAAAAGGCGACGAACAGGCGGTTGCCGCGCTGGACCAGCGGCAACACGCGACGCGTGATCATCATCTTGTCGTCGATCAGCTTCGTCGGCAGGAAGTCGGCGTCGATAGTGGCGAGATCGAGCAATGGGAAACCGAAAGTCTGTGAAGCGAACTCGGCGATCTCGGTCTCGCGCATCTTCTTCGCCGTGACGAGCTGTTCGATGAACCCTACACCGGCAGCATTGGCCTGAGCCTGGAGCGCTTCTGCCTCACGTTCAGCGAGCCGCCCCTTCTGCACGAGCGCCCTCGCTAGTCCGGAAAGACTGCTCTGGAGAGTTGCCGCCACGCTTGAATTTTAATTTATAAGAATATGAAATGAAAGGAAATCATGCTCCTGAGACCGAGCGCTGTAAAGCCTTCTCCCGCAGCTCTTACTCGGTTTCGTTCGGCAACAAACGCACGGATTTCACGACCCGATCCTGGATCTGCACCACTTCCAGCGGTTGACCAGCAAGTTTCATGCTTGTTCCAACCTCCGGAATGTCCTCGAAGTACTCAAGAATCAGTCCGTTGAGCGTTTTCGGACCACCCAGCGGAAAGCGCGTTCCGAGCTTCCGGTTGAGATCGCGTAGCAGGGTTCCGCCCTCCACGATAAGGCTCCCATCCGGTTGCCTGCGGAAGCTCCCGGTAGTCGAGAGGGGCGATTGCGTCGTGAACTCGCCGATGATCTCCTCGACGATATCTTCCAACGTGACCAAACCCATCAGCTCGCCATACTCGTCGACCACGAGCCCGACGCGCTCCTGTTGCTCCTGGAAGTGCTGGAGCTGGGTAAGCAGGGGCGTGCCAAGGGGAATGAAGTAGGGCTCGCGGAGTATCTGTCGCAACCGTTCCGACGTGAGATCGTCGGCTTCAGCCATGTTGAGAATCTTGCGTACATGAATGATGCCGATCACGTCCTCAATGCTGCCCTGATAGACCGGGATCCGGGTGTGGTTCGACGTGCCGATCTGGTGGCGCAGCTCCTCGGGAGGCGTGTGAATGTCGATGGACTCGATCTGGCTGCGCGGCACCATGATGTCATCAACCGTGATCGATTCGAGATCCACGAGATTTAAGAGCATGTTCTGGTGCTTCTGCGGCAGGAAATTTCCGCCCTCGAGGACCAGCGTGCGCAGCTCCTCTAAGGTCAGCTTCTGCGCGTGCGGATCACCGGTCGTGTTGAGTCGCAGCATTCGGACGAGCGTGCCGACGAACAGGTTGACGAACCAAACCACCGGATACGCGAATTTCAGCAGGGGGGTCAGGATATAAGCGGCCGGAAAAGCGATGCGTTCCGCATATGTGGCCCCGATCACCTTTGGCGTGATCTCGCTGAAGACGAGGATGACGAAGGTTACTGCGATAGTCGCTGCAGACAGTGCCAGTTCGGACTGGCCGAAGAAGCGGAAGGCGAGATAGGTGACGAGTGCCGCAGAAGCGGCGTTGATGAGGTTGTTTCCGAGGAGGACGACGCCAAGGAGTCGATCGGTGCGAGCCAGCAGCTGGGCAGCGAGGCGCGCACCGCGATGCCCCGTCTTGACCAGATGTTTCAGCCGATAGCGGTTCAACGCCATCATGCTGGTCTCGGCGATCGAAAAGAATGCCGAGACGAAGAGGAACACGACGAGCGCTAGCAGGAGCGTCCCGGTGGATATGTCGTCCAAGGTTGCCTCACGAGGATGGCCTGGATACGGGTCCAGTATTGGTGGGGTGCCTCGCACCGTCAAGGCACCACGCTCAACGACGCAGAATGACCTCGAGCACGAACTTGCTGCCGACATACGCGAGAAGAAGCGCCAGGAAGCCGGCCAGCGTCCAGCGCTGGGCGATCCGTCCGCGCCAACCCCAGCGCAGGCGGCCCATCAGCAGGGTTCCGAAGATGAGCCATGCAACGATACCGAAGATCACTTTGTGTGAGACCTGAAGCGGCTTGCCGAACAGTTCTTCGGAAAAGATCATTCCGCTCGCGAGGGAAAGGGTCAAAAGCGCGAACCCCGCGGCGATGATGCGAAATAGGAGCCGTTCCATTGCGAGCAACGGCGGCAGCCCCCGCAGCAGTGGAGGCAAAGTTCCCGCATGGAGGCGCTTCTCCAGTACGGCCATCAGCAGCACGTGCAGCGAAGCGATCGTGAAGAAGCTGTAGGCGAGCATCGAAATAACTAGATGCAATCGGAAGAACGGCATGGCCGCATTCGGCAGCGGCTTCACCGCAGGCAGCAATGCAGGCATGAGAACACCGATTGCCGCAACCGGAATAACCAGTGCGTGAACGCCCTCCAGCCGATAAAAGAAGTTGCCGAACCAGTAGATCAAGACCGAAAGCCAGATGATGGTGGAGACCGCCGTGCCGGCACTCATGTACATCTCCCCGTTCGAGAACATTGCCCGCGCCAGCAGGGAGGTGTGCAGCGCCAGCGGAATGAGGACGAGGAAATGGGTGGGATGCGGGCTGCCTCTGGAACTGCCCGGTGCTGGAGCCGGACGACGGCTCATGCCGCGAACCAGCATTGCGCCGATGGCCGCGTACAGCAGCGCGTTGATGACGTACGGTAGAATCGGGAGCATTGGGTAGCGTGAACGAACGCGGGCGCGCGCCGCCGCGTCTTGCACTGCGGACTGGCGCAAGTATAACGCCCACCCTGTTTCCCATCTCGCCCACCATCCGTTTCCGCCCGGGACTTCACATCGCCATGCTCGAGGGTCTGACCAACCGATTGTCGGGCGTCATCAAGACGCTCCGCGGCCACGCGCGACTCACTGAATCGAACGTTCAAGAGGCATTGCGCGAGGTGCGAGTTGCGCTGCTGGAGGCCGACGTCGCGCTGCCGGTAGTGCGCGATTTCATTTCCCGGGTGAAGGAAAAGGCGCTGGGCCAGGAGGTGTCCGGCAGCCTTACCCCGGGACAAGCCCTCGTGGGTGTCGTGTACGACGAACTCGCCGCTTTGATGGGAGGCACGAACGCGGCGCTCAATCTTGCCACGGTCCCGCCGGCGACCATACTGATGGCCGGGCTTCAGGGTGCGGGCAAGACCACCACCAGCGGTAAGCTCGCTCGCCTTTTGAAAGAGCAGAAGAAAAAGGTGCTGCTGGTTTCCTGCGATGTCTATCGGCCAGCGGCCATTGCACAGCTCGAGACACTTGCGCTGCAGGTGGGCGTGGATTTCTTTCCCTCAACCCTGGATCAGAAACCGGAGGCGATCGCACGCGCCGCGCAGGACTGGGCGCGACGCCACTATCACGACGTCTTGATCGTCGACACCGCGGGTCGACTCGCGGTGGATGAGGCGATGATGCAGGAGATCCGTGAACTGCATGCCGCAGTGAACCCGATCGAGACGTTGTTTATCGTCGATGCGATGCAAGGGCAGGATGCGGTGAACATTGCCAAAGCATTTTCGGCGAGTCTGCCCTTGACGGGAGTGATTCTCACCAAGCTTGATGGCGACGCGCGTGGTGGTGCCGCCCTGTCAGTCAAGCAAGTTACTGGCGCGCCCATCAAGTTCGCGGGTATCGGCGAAAAACTGAACGGCCTGGAGCCATTCCATCCAGAGCGGATGGCCTCGCGCATCCTGGGTATGGGTGACGTGCTTTCCCTCATTGAGGACGCCCGGCGCGAGATCGATGTCGACGAGGCGGAAAAACTTGCACGCAAGGTCAAGTCAGGCAAGGGATTCGACTTGCAGGATTTCCGCAATCAGATGTTGCAGATGAAGAAAATGGGCGGGCTGTCGGCACTCATGGATAAATTGCCGGCGCAACTGACGCAGGCCGCACAAGCCGGTGGCGCCCAGATGGACGAGAAGGTCATCAAGCGCACGGTCGGCATCGTGGACTCCATGACTCCCCTTGAACGATCGAAACCGGAGCTCATCAAGGCGTCGCGCAAACGGCGCATTGCTACCGGGGCCGGCGTTAGCGTGCAGGAAGTCAACAAACTGCTGAACCAGTTCGAGCAGATGCAGAAGATGATGAAGATGATGGCCAAAGGCGGGATGCAGAAGATGATGCGTAGCATGAAGGGCATGCTCCGATGATCTGGCCGGCACCCGCGAAAGATCGGAACGTTCCGCGCGTGCGCAGTCGTCGTCTGTGTAGGGCTTCAGGCTCCGGTCGGGCGCCAATAAGAAACATACGGCTTCCGAGGAATGTTGCCTGGCGAGTAGCAAGCCGCCATGGAAACTGGGGCGAGGCCCCGCATTGGCCGGTAGCTCTCACGGCAACGACCTTCGCTAAGAATCGCATGAATGGCGAACCCTTCATCCCCCTCGGTGGTCAGTTGGTTGAGTTCGGCCTCATTTCCCTCCATGACTACTTCCCGCTCAAGCTAAAGTAAATACATGTTTCGATTGAAAAGTCTGGTTGGTATTGCGCTGTTGATTGCGACCACGGGCGCGTTCGGGCAGGATTACTATCGCGAAAAGCGCTGGTCCGACCAAATAGTGCCCGGTTTGGTGGTAGGCGACGCGGTATGGATCGAACAGGCTAACCAACATAAGTTTCTCGCCCTCTGGACTGAGGCCGAAACCCCCCGCGGCGCGATCATTCTCGGTCATGGTCGGGGCTGGAGCCCGGACTACGAGCTCTACGGCGTGTTGCGGGTCAAGCTTGCGGAAAAGGGGTACTCGACGCTGGCGATCCAATTACCAGTACTCGGTGGAGGGGCCAAGGTCGGCGACTACATGATCACCTACCCGGAGGCCGAAGTACGATATGCACTCGCTGCCGACTGGCTGGTTGGAAAAGGCTTCAAGAATATAGCCATCGTTTCGCACAGCCTCGGTGCCACCATGGCGAACCAGTACCTGATCAACGCCCAGCACACACCCGTGAAAGCCTGGGCATTCATCAGCATAATCAATGGGCTGGAGGAGATGTTCCGCATCAAGATTCCGGTGCTGGATGTGTTCGGCAGCAAGGACTGGGAAGTCACTCAGGTGGGTGCCTACGAGCGGGAAAAGCAGATTGCCAAGATCGAGCACTCCCGCCAGGTGGTGGTGAAGGATGCCCAGCACTTTTTCGAGGGAATGGAAGACCAGCTAGCTACTGTCGTGATCTCATTTCTGGACGGCGTCTTCCAGTCGAAGCCGGAGCCGGCGTCGCGCTGACCGCGGGAGGCTTCTTTCGTCCTTGCCAATGGTTCCGGGCCAAGGGTACAATTCTCGCCCTTTTTTCCAAATCCCCAGGAAATTCCGATGGTTGTGATTCGTTTGTCGCGAGGTGGTGCGAAGAAGCGTCCCTTCTTCAACATTGTGGTGGCGGACTCGCGGAATCCTCGCGACGGCCGTTTCATCGAGCGCCTGGGTTTCTACAATCCGAAGGCGGTGTCGGCCGAAACGAAACTGCGCATTGACCTGCAGCGCGTACAGCACTGGCACTCGAAGGGCGCCCAGCTCTCCGATACGGTGCAGCGTCTGGTCAAACAGATTGGCAAGACCGCCCCGGCCGCCTGAGCGGCTCGTGGTAATGGGGCGAGTAGCCGCCCCATTCGGAATCAAGGGCTGGATCAAAGTCCAGACCTTCACTGAGACGATCGACGGATTGCTCGGCTACGAGATGTGGTGGCTCGGAAGCGGAGATTCGTGGGAGAAGTACTGCATTGAGGATGGTGTAGTGCACGGGAAGGTAATCTTGGCTAAGTTGCTCGGTGCCGAGACCCGTGAAGTAGTAGCGACGTTGAAAGGACTTGAGGTCGCGGTTCCACGCGAGGCCTTGCCGGAGGCCGAGGGGATGGTCTATTGGACCGATCTTGTCGGGCTCCGAGTGGTGAATCGCGAGGGGATTTACCTGGGAACAGTCGATTCGCTCCTGGATAACGGTGCGCATGGCGTAATGGTTGTACATGGGGATCGCGAGCGATTGATCCCGTTCGTTCCCGTCCACGTGGATGGAGTCGAACTCGACGCCGGGCGAATCCTGGTAGATTGGCAACAGGATTTCTGAATTGAAGCAGTTCGACGTCGTCACGCTTTTTCCGCAGATGTTCGAAGCCCTGACGGGCTGGGGAGTCTCCGGGCGTGCACGGGAGATCGGTGCATATCAACTGGTGGCGTGGAATCCGCGTGACTTTGCGGGCAACGCCTATCGGACGATCGATGACCGGCCCTACGGCGGTGGACCTGGAATGGTGATGATGGCTGAACCGTTGGCAAAAGCGGTGCGGTCGGCGAGGCAGCGGCAGACTAGCAGTGGCATTCGCGATACGCACGTGGTGCTGCTATCTCCTCAGGGTCGGAAGCTCGACCATGCTAAGGTTATTTCGCTGGTAGGGATGGAAGGTCTGGTACTGTTGTGCGGTCGGTACGAGGGAGTAGACGAGCGCTTGATAGAGCAGGAAGTCGACGAGGAACTTTCTATTGGCGACTATGTGATTTCCGGCGGTGAGTTGGGGGCGATGGTGTTGTTGGATGGCATTATCCGCCAGTTGCCCGGCGTGTTGGGTGACGCCGATTCAGCGCAGCAGGATTCGTTTGTGCGGGGCTTGCTGGACTGTCCGCACTACACGCGTCCCGAGGTTTTCGCGGACGTGGCCGTACCGCCAGTGCTGATGTCCGGGCATCATGCGGAGATTGAGAAGTGGCGCAAGAAGCAAGCGCTGGGGCGAACATGGTTGCGTCGCCCCGAATTGCTCGAAGGATTGAAACTCGATGTCGAGCAGATAGCGCTGCTGGCGGAGTTCAAACGAGAACACGAGACTGGTTGAGGCGAAGGAACCGAAGATGAACGTGATCGAACAACTCGAAGCGGACGAGATCAAACGACTTGGCAAGACAATCCCCAGCTTTGCGCCTGGTGATACGGTTATCGTCAGTGTCAAAGTCGTGGAGGGCGAGCGCAAACGCGTTCAGGCCTACGAAGGCGTGGTGATCGCCAAGCGCAATCGCGGACTGAACTCTGCGTTCACCGTGCGCAAGGTCTCCTCCGGCGAAGGCGTGGAAAGAACCTTCCAAACCTATTCGCCGCTCATCGCGTCGATTGAAGTCAAGCGCCGGGGCGATGTTCGTCGCGCCAAGTTGTACTACCTGCGCGAGCGTTCCGGAAAATCGGCGCGTATCCGCGAGAAGCTCCATGTGTCGGCCAAGAAATTGGCGGCCCAGGCGCCGGCAGCCGGCGGTGATACGCCGAGCTGATTTTCGCAGGTGTTGTTCCGAAAGGCGGTCCTCGTGGCCGCCTTTTCATTTGTGCGTCGCTGATACACTCCCTCTTTCTTGGTAGCCCGCCGCTGATCTTGATGCGTCATTCGATCGCACTACTGCTGCTCGCCGCATTCGGCGCCGTTGCGCATCCCGCGACCGCACAACAGAAGATGACGCTTTCGATAGGCTCGGGCGGCACCGGCGGTGTCTACTATCCGCTCGGCGGTGGACTTGCTCAGGTGTTGTCCCGCCACGTTCCCGCCTGGCAGGCGACCGCCGAAGTGACGGGTGGCTCCGTCGACAATCTGAAGCTGGTGGGCACCGGCAGGGCGGACCTGGGTTTTTCCATGGCCGATGCAGCCTGGGATGCCTACTCTGGCAAGGACAAGTTCGCGGGTCGCAAACTACCACTCCGAACCTTGATGGTGCTCTATCCGAATCGAATGCACGTCGTGACTATCCAGAGCACCGGTATCGAATCGATGAAGGACCTCACCGGCAAACGTGTCTCCGTGGGATCAGCAGGCAGTGCCACGGAGGTGATGGCGCTGCGGGTGCTGGAAGCCTACGGGATCGCCGATTCAGTCAAGCGCGAACGGTTGTCCGTGAACGAATCAGTCAATGCTATGAAAGACCGCAAGATTGACGGGTTCTTCTGGGCGGGCGGTGTGCCTACGGCCGCGGTGACCGATCTCGCTGCCACACCTGGGGTGAAGATCAGGCTGATCGATCACGCCGATGCGGTTGATGCCATGAACAAACGGTTCGGCCTGCTCTATAGCCGGAACGTGATTCCGAAGTCCGTCTATCCCGGCATGGAGCGAGACAATGCGAATGCCACCGTCTGGAATGTATTGGTCGTGAATGCCGCGATGCCCGATGACGTTGCATATACGATCGTGAAGACCGTGTTCGAGCGCAAACCCGAACTGGTGGCCGTACACAAGGAATTCGCCACGCTCTCGCTCGACTACCAGACCAAGGGTGCGGCGGCCCTGCCTTTTCATCCGGGGGCGATACGCTATTTCGCCGAGAAGGGCGTCACTCTGCGGTGAGCGCCGAGCGCCTCGCGGCCGCCGTCCATTTCATCGACCAGGAAGAAGGCGCCGCGAATCGGCTGCAGGGAGCCGTGGCGAGGCTGCTGACCGTGGCACTCGTCGGAACGTCCCTGTTGCACTTGTACGCTGCGTTCGCGATCGTGAGTGCTCCGACACTTCGAGTTGCCCACGTGGGGCTGATGCTCGGCTTGCTTTTCCTCACGCTGCCGGCGGGAGCGCGTTACCGAGATCGCGTCATGCCCTGGGACTGGTTTCTGGCCGCAGCTTCCGCCGCTGTTGCGATCTATTTCCTCTCCGACTGGGATGCCATCTCGGATCGCGCCACCGAGCCCTCGCCGTACGATCTGATCGCAGGCGCTACGCTGATTGTCCTGGTCCTCGAGTCGGTGCGCAGGGCATCGGGCTGGGTTATGCCTGGCGTCGTGCTCTGTTTCATTGGCTACGCATTCGCCGGCCCCTCGTTGCCCCCGCCTTGGACCCACCGCGGCTACGATGCGTCGAGGCTTCTCGGCCATATGACCCAGACTCTCGAGGGCATTTATGGGTCCCCGGTCGATGTATGCGCAACGCTGATCGTGCTGTTCACCATTTATGGCGCCGTGCTCCAACGCTCCGGCGCCGGCAAATTCTTCATCGATTTCGCGCTTGCGGTCATGGGCCGCAGTCCGGCTGCGCCCGGTCGCGCCGTGGTGCTGGGTTCGTTCCTCCTAGGCGGTCCTTCCGGCAGCGGCGTGGCGACCACCGTGACGCTTGGATCGGTGGCTTACCCGCTTCTTGCGCGAGCAGGGTACGGGCGCAATGTGGCTGGCGGCTTGCTGGCTGCCGGCGGGCTTGGCGCGATTCTGTCGCCGCCAGTGCTGGGTGCCGCGGCGTTCCTGATCGCGGAGTTTCTGAAAATATCGTATCTCGAGGTCATCCGCATGGCGGTGATCCCAACCGGACTGTACTACCTCTCCCTGTTCGTGATGGTCGAACTGGATGCGCGCCAGATCGGTGCCCCGCCGCTGGGCGGATCGGGCGAACGCGTTCATACGCTCCTCCTGCGGTCGGGGTTCCACTTCCTTTCGTTGATCGCGATCATCGCATTCCTGTTGGCCGGATTCTCGCCGATGATGTCTGTGTTCTGGGCGACGGTGCTGGCGATCGCGACCAGCTTCATCTCGCGACAGACGGCGCTCACCCCGTCCAGACTTGCTGAGGCTCTAGCCGAGGGAACGCGCGGTGTTTTGGGGGTGGCGGCGACGTGCGCCGCGGCAGGCATCATCGTTGGCGTCGTTACCTTGACCGGTCTTGGCCTCAAATTCAGCGGAATCGTTATTGATTACGCCGAAGGCGGTAGGGCTCTCACAGCGCTCTACACTGCGCTCGTCGTCTGGATCGTCGGGCTGGCTGTGCCAGTGACGGCCTCCTACATCATCTGTGCAGTCGTTGCGGCTCCCGCGCTAGTGCACGTCGGCGTGCCCGAGTTCGCTGCGCACATGTTCGTCTTTTACTATGCCGTACTCTCGGAAGTCTCGCCGCCGACCGCGCTATCGCCTTTCGCGGCCGCCGCGATAACCGGCGGTGACCCTTATCGCACGACACTCCATTCCTGGAAGTACACACTGCCCGCATTTGTGACGCCCTTCATGTTTGTTCTAGCGCCCGAAGGCGTCGGGCTACTGCTTGCAGGAGACGTCACGAACATCGTGCGTGTGACCGCGAGCGCGGTTGCATGCGTGCTGGCGCTTGCCGTGGGCGCGCAAGGGTATCTGCGTGATCGATTGAATGTCCTCGAACGTGCCGGATTGATCATTGCGGGTTTGCTGTTCGCCTGGTCTGCCAGGTGGGCCAGCTTCGCCGCCCTCGCTATTGGTGGCATTGCAATCGCGGCGCACCTGCTGCGGACCCGACGGTCGGACGAATGAAAGCCGAAGCCGCCGCACTTATCGACGCATTCTGCGACGCGCTCTGGCTAGAAGACGGCCTCGCGCAAAATACCCTTATGGCGTACCGCAGGGACCTGACGCTGTTCGCAGTCTGGCTCGAAAAGCGTTCTTCGCGTGGGCTGCTGGAGGCCCAGCATGCTGATCTGCTCGAATACCTCGCTTTCCGCTTTGCGGCGCGCGCTAAGGCTACTTCGGCGAGCCGCCTGCTGTCGACCTGGAAGCGTTTCTACCGGCATCATCTGCGTGACGGCCGACTCGGCGTCGACCCGACATTGAATATCGACTCACCCCGGATGCCGAGGCCATTGCCGAAGGGGCTCGCCGAGACAGATGTCGAACGATTGTTGGCGGCGCCGGACGTCGATTCCCCGCTGGGGCTGCGCGATCGCGCCATGTTGGAGATGCTCTATGCCACGGGCCTGCGCGTCACTGAGCTCGTGACATTGAAATCAGTCCAAGTGAGCATGGATGCCGGTGTCCTGCGGGCGATGGGCAAAGGCTCTAAGGAAAGGCTGGTCCCGATCGGCGAGATCGCCCTCGAGTGGCTCGAACGTTACCAGAGCGAAAGTCGACCCGCATTGTTGGATGGGCGGGTGACTGACGACCTGTTCGTCACCGTCCTCGGTCGCGGCATGACGCGCCGGATGTTCTGGGGCCTAATCGCACGCTACGGCCGCGCGGCTGGAATCGCGGGCTCCGTCTCGCCACACACGCTGCGCCATGCCTTTGCGACCCACCTGTTGAATCACGGTGCCGACCTTCGAGTGGTGCAGATGCTCCTGGGACATGCGGACGTGTCCACGACACAAATCTATACCCACGTGGCCCGCGAGCGCCTCAAGCATCTGCACGCGAAACATCATCCACGTGGATGACACGTGGCTCACGGAAGGTAACATTCGCACCATGACCGCTCTGTTCGTCATCGTCTGCGCGTATCTCGTTGGCTCGCTCTCATTCGCCGTGATCGTGAGCCGCGCATACGGCCTGCCCGATCCGCATACCTACGGCTCAGGCAATCCCGGGGCGACCAATGTGCTCCGGAGCGGGCGCAAGTCCGCGGCCGTCTTCACACTGGCTGGCGACGCCCTGAAGGGCTTCGTGGCGGTCCTCCTGGCCCGATGGCTTGCGGGCGACTTGGGACTGACCGAAACGGACATTGCGCTTGCTGCGATTGCGGCATTTGTCGGTCACCTCTTTCCGATCTACTTTGGATTCAAGGGCGGAAAGGGTGTCGCTACCGCGGCGGGTATCCTTTTTGCGCTTTCGGCTTGGCTCGGCCTCGGGGTAGCGGGCGTGTGGCTCATCGTGCTCGCGGTCACGCGCTATTCGTCCGGAGCCGCTTTGGCATCGGCAGCGTCGGCGCCGATATTGACCGGGCTGATTCTCGGCTGGGGCCCGGCGAGCGTCACGGTATTCGTCATGGTGTTGTTGATCTTCTATCGCCATAGGGAGAATGTGCGGCGACTGCTAGCTGGCACGGAGAACAAGATCGGATCGCGCTAATCGCCGGGCGGGGAATTGAGCGCAGCGAGTTCCCATCTCGGTCGCACGCCAAAACTGCCGGCAACGCTGGTGGCACTGAGTCGCTGCGCACCAGCGAATGCGATCATCGCGCCGTTGTCGGTGCAGAACTCGAGCGCTGGATAGAACACTTCGACGCCTCGGCTCCCAGCGGCTGCCGACAACCGAGCGCGCAGACTTCGATTTGCCCCCACGCCTCCTGCAACCACGAGTCGCGGCACGCCGACCCGTTCGACTGCGCCGAGCGCCTTCGACACGAGGACATCCACCACCGCGGCCTGGAACTCCGCGGCCACGTCGGCGCAAGTTGCGGCGTCCAGAATGCGGTTCCGCACCGCAGTTGCGACCGCAGTCTTCAAGCCACTGAAACTGAAATCGAGATCGTCCGAGGCGATCATGGGGCGGGGAAGCTTGATCCGACCCGCAGTGCCGGAATCGGCGAGGCGCGCCAGTGACGGGCCTCCGGGGTAGGGCAGTCCGAGCAGTTTCGCCGTCTTGTCGAACGCTTCGCCAGCGGCGTCATCCACGGTTTCGCCGAGCAGTTCGTAGAGCCCGACACCGCCAACCCGCATGAGCTGCGTGTGACCGCCCGAAACCAACAGCGCAACGAAGGGAAATGCCGGGGCGGGGTCGGACAACAGGGGCGAGAGCAAATGGCCTTCCAGGTGATGAATTCCGATCACTGGCACGCCGAGCGCATACGCGAGGCCGTGCGCCGCTCCTGCCCCTACCAGCAATGCACCCGCCAGACCAGGCCCCGCCGTGTAGGCGACGGCCCCGATATCTCGCGGCTCGATTGCCGCTTGAGCGAGAATTTGCCGCGTCAGCGGCACAAGCCGCCTGATGTGGTCGCGAGAGGCGAGTTCCGGCACGACGCCCCCGTAAGCGGCGTGCATGTCAACCTGGGAGTGCAGCGCGTGGGCGACGAGGCCACGCGCGTCGTGCACCAGCGCGACACCGGTTTCATCGCAAGAGCTCTCGATGCCTAGAACGTACAAGGATGGGTGCCGATTGAGGGGGACAGGGGCTCGGATGGACAATAAGAGATTGCGACATGCGGGTCCCGGGTTGATCTGGGTCGGGGCCCTCTGGTATCCTCCCGCCCCTTGTCTCGATTCATCAACCCCAAGGAACAGGATTCAACCGTTCATGCCGACTGTACGCGTCAAGGAAAACGAACCCTTTGAGGTGGCACTGCGCCGCTTCAAGCGCACCGTGGAGAAGACCGGTCTTCTGACCGAGTTGCGGGCGCGCGAATTCTATGAAAAGCCCACCGCCGAGCGCAAACGCAAGCTTGCTGCTGCCGTGAAGCGCCATCATAAGCGCCTTCGTAGTCAGCAGTTGCCCCAGAAGATGTACTGAAGCTCCGCGCCTGCTTCGAATCTCGAAAACCCCGCGCGGCCTGCCTGATGGCCCGCGGGGTTTTCGTTTCCTGGAGTCCGGAATGTCCGTCTTGAAGGACCGCATCACGGAAGACATGAAGAGCGCGCTGCGCGGCAAGGAGACGGCGCGCCTGGGCACGATACGCCTGCTGCTCGCGGCGATGAAACAACGCGAGGTCGACGAACGTATCCAACTCTCCGACGCCGACATCGTCGTGATCATCGACAAGATGCTGAAGCAGCGTCGGGATTCCATCATGCAGTACGAAAAAGGCGGCCGCCAGGATCTGGTTGACGCCGAAAAGTTCGAGATGACAGTGCTGCAGGCCTACCTGCCGGCGGCCCTTTCCGCGGGTGAGATTGAGGCCGTGGTCGCCGAAGCCCTATCGTCGGTTGCCGCCGGTGGACCCCAAGATATGGGCAAGGTGATGGCTGTGTTGAAGCCGAGGCTGGCCGGCAAAGCGGACATGGGTGCCGTGTCCCAGTTGGTGAAGGCAAAGCTTACGGGCGGCTAGCCGCCGCGATGCGCGCACCTATAATCAGGTGGGTTTCGAACAGGTCGGATTCCGGAAGCGGGTCCGAGAGCGGGGCGATCGGGACGAATTTCGGGCACGCATGATTCCGCAATCCTTCATTCAGGATCTCCTCGGCCGGGTCGACATCGTGGATGTCGTCGAGTCCGCGGTACAACTCAAGCGCGCCGGCGCCAACTACTCGGCCTGTTGCCCATTTCACACCGAGAAGACCCCGTCGTTCACCGTGAGCCCGAGCAAACAGTTTTATCACTGTTTCGGCTGCGGGGCACATGGCACCGCCATTAGTTTCCTGATGGAGCATCACGGCATGGGGTTCGTCGATGCAGTGAAGGACCTTGCTTCCCGTGTGGGAATGAGTGTGCCTGAGCCGGATCCGACGTTCCTACGGCACGATACGGCGCCGAATGGTCCCGACCTCACGGAAGTGCTCGCCATTGCCGGCCGCTACTACAAGGAACAGTTGAAGCGCTCGGAGCCCGCTATCAAATACCTGAAGTCGCGCGGTCTGACGGGGGAGATCGCCGCGCGCTTCGGTCTCGGATATGCGCCCGACGGGTGGCAGAATCTGGAAGCCGCGTTCGAGAATTATTCTGACACGGCGCTCTTCGATGCCGGGCTGGTAATCAAGAACGATGAGGGGCGACGCTATGACCGTTTTCGCGACCGGATCATGTTTCCGATCGCGAATATGCGGGGCGAGATCATCGGATTCGGCGGCAGGGTTCTCGGTCAGGGCGAGCCAAAGTACCTGAATTCGCCGGAAACTCCAGTCTTCGAGAAAGGCCGCGAACTGTACGGTATGGCGCAGGCTCGGCAGGCGATTCGTGCCGTAGGCCGGGTGCTCGTCGTCGAAGGCTATATGGACGTGGTTGCCCTTGCTCAGAACGGCGTCGAGTACGCGGTCGCAACTTTGGGCACGGCAACCACCCCCGTTCACATTCAAAAGCTTCTCCGCCAGACCGACGAAATCGTTTTCTGCTTCGATGGCGACAAGGCCGGTCGCAAGGCTGCTTGGCGTGCACTCGAGGTGAGTTTGCCCTCCTTGTCTGACGGTAAGCAGGTCCGGTTCCTGTTCCTCCCCGAGGGCGACGACCCGGACAGTTTCGTTCGAATCCGCGGGCGCGAAACCTTTGAAGCTCTGGTCTCCAAGGCCGAACCGATGTCCGGTTATCTGCTGCGAGAATTGCAATCCGGCGTCGACATGAGCACGCCAGAAGGCAGGGCCACGTTCCTCAAGCATTCAGAAGGCCTTGTAAAACAGATCACGGGACGCAATCTCGGACTGGCAATGCGCGACGCCGTAGCGCGAGCCGCTGGCCTGACCCTCGAACGCCTCGACGAGCAATTCGGCTACTCGCGGGCATCGAGCAGCCCGCGAGTAGCAAGGGAAGGGTTGCCTCCCGCCCGCTCACCGGCGGCCCGCCGCCGCGAAAAGATCGTTCTGTTGGCGCTGGTGGCAAGGCCGGAATTGCATATCATTTGTGGGGAGGCGCTGGCGTTGGCGGATGCGCCCGAGTCCTGGAAATTGATCCGGGAACTCGTCGATTCGTTGCGCGATGGGGTAGTTAGCGCAAGTACTGCAGCCCTCTTCCAGTATCTCGACAATCAAGGGAGATCGGACCTGGTCGCATCGCTGGCTGCAGATATCCTGAGTTTTGGCGACGAATACGACTTCGCGGCAGATCTCGACACACAACTGGTCCAATTGCGGCGCGAGTCCATGGCTGAACGCAGCCGCTCCGCAGTCGCGGGGATCGAAAGCCCGAGCCAGTTGTCCGCCGATGCCCGTGAACTGCTGCGCGGCAACAGCGTCAACTCAATCTAGGGCATTGGAAACTGGTCACCAAGCCCTAACCTAGAGTACAATTTCAGACTTTTTTTCAACGTCTTCGGGAAGTCCATGGTAAAGCTAAACGGTAAGTCGAAAGTCATGGCTAGGGACAGCAAAGGGCGGGACGGCAAGGGGCGGGACGGCAAGGGGCGTGAGGAGAAAGTCGAACTCACGGGCGCCGATGCCGAAGCCCGCCGCACCCGGCTCAAGAATCTCATCGTTCTGGGCAAGGAGCGGGGCTTCCTGACCTATGCAGAGGTGAACGACCATCTGCCAGACGACATGCTGGACGCGGAGCAGATCGAAAGCGTCATCAGCATGATCAACGATATGGGCATCCAGGTGTACGACGAGGCGCCCGATGCCGAGACGCTGCTGATGTCCGACTCGACGCCGGCCACGCCCGACGAGGATGCAGCAGAGGAAGCCGAAGCCGCCGTTTCGACGCTCGACTCCGAGTTCGGTCGCACCACCGACCCGGTGCGGATGTACATGCGCGAGATGGGTTCGGTCGAGTTGCTGACCCGGGAAGGCGAGATCGAGATCGCCAAGCGTATCGAAGACGGCCTGAAACACATGATTCAGGCCATCTCCGCATGCCCCACGACGATTGCCGAGATCCTCGCGCTCGCCGAGAGGGTCGACAAGGACGAGTTGCGCATCGACGAGGTGGTGGACGGCCTGCTTGACCCGAATGCCGAGGAGATCCTCGAGGAATCGGTTGCCGAGGAGAACATGGAGGAGGACCTCGCCTCCGAGAACGAGGAAGAGGACGACGGCGGCGCCGCGCAGACAGCGAGCCTTCTGCAGTTGAAGCTTGCGGCGATGGACCGTTTCGCGATCATCAATGGCTTGTACATGAAGATGATCAAGTCGTTGCAGCGACAGGGCTCTAAGAGCAGACCCTATCTCAAGTCGCAGTCCGACATTTCCAACGAATTGATGATGATCCGCTTCTCGGCGAAGCAGATCGAGGCGCTCTGCGACAGCGTTCGCAAGATGGTGGACAACGTGCGTTCGCACGAGCGCGCCATCATGGAACTGTGCGTGGAGAAGGCCGGCATGCCGCGATCGCATTTCATCAAGAACTTCCCCGGCAGCGAGGAGGATCTGGAATGGGTCGGTCGCGAAGCAACTGCACGCAAGCCCTACAGCGAGGCGCTTGCGCGCTATGCTCCAGCCATTCTCGAGCAGCAGCAGAAGCTGATCGACTTGCAGAAACGCATCGGCATCTCGATCAAAGATCTGAAGGACATCTCCAAGCAGATGTCCACTGGAGAGGCGAAGGCGCGGCGCGCTAAGCGCGAGATGACCGAGGCCAACTTGCGTCTCGTGATCTCGATAGCGAAGAAATACACCAATCGCGGACTGCAGTTCCTCGATTTGATCCAGGAAGGCAACATCGGCCTGATGAAGGCCGTGGACAAGTTCGAATACCGCCGCGGCTACAAGTTCTCGACCTATGCAACGTGGTGGATCCGCCAGGCTATTACCCGCTCGATCGCCGATCAGGCCCGCACCATACGCATTCCGGTGCACATGATCGAAACCATCAACAAGATGAATCGCATAAGCCGCCAGATCCTGCAGGAGACGGGTCAGGAGCCCGATCCCGCGACGCTTGCGGTCAAGATGGACATGCCGGAAGAAAAGATCCGCAAGATCCTGAAGATCTCCAAGGAGCCCATTTCCATGGAGACCCCGATTGGGGACGACGACGATTCGCACCTTGGCGATTTCATCGAAGACCAGGCCACGCTGGCACCAGTGGAAGCAGCCGTGTATACGAGCCTGCGCGAAGCTACAAAGGAGGTTCTGGACACATTGACTCCGCGCGAAGCCAAAGTGCTGCGGATGCGCTTCGGTATCGAGATGAATACCGACCACACGCTCGAAGAAGTCGGCAAGCAGTTCGATGTCACGCGGGAGCGGATCAGGCAAATAGAAGCCAAAGCTTTGCGCAAGCTGCGCCACCCGAGCCGATCCGAACGACTGCGGAGCTTTCTCGATAGCTGACTCTCATTCCAAGCATTGCGAGAACACCCCGCGCCGAGCGGGGTGTTTCGTTTATTACGCGGTAGAAAGCGGCGCCGTTCCGAGGGCCTCTAGCTCATGATGGTTAGAGCAGCGGACTCATAATCCGTTGGTGCCGGGTTCGACTCCCGGGGGGCCCACCAGAAAAAATATAGCGTTGCGGGCACGTGATCGCCTTTTGCTCGCCGAATCGGACACGCAAGGCACGCTCCAGTGAGGCGATCAACCGGGACGTCAGGACATGTTCTTCCGAATCGAAGAGCGTCGTGCCCACACCCGAGACGGCGAGTCAGCCAAGGCCACTGGGACTGGCGAATTCGGGAAAGTTTGTCGAAATCTACATGCATCGATTCGTGCCCTTGGCTGACCTGCCGAATTATCATTTCCAGGCTCAGGTTGAGCAGAGGGAAGCGTCTTCAGTAGTGGAACGTTCGGCAATGTTTCTGACCGCGCTCGCCTCACGCGCTCACTTCCCGGCCGTGTCCCAGGTTAGTTATTTCGGACCCGCCCACGAATCTGACGCCGCAACGACCCCCGGGGACGATTACGTGGCGCGGACGGGCGCGCCGTCAGACCACAACAGTAGCTCGGCTCGCTCAGGGATTGCTGGTTGAGCCTTGCGCACCACGAAATTGCGACTACGTCGGCAGTCGCCATGGAACGCAGACCTTCGGTAGACAGGCAGGCTCCAAACATGGACTTGCCCCCGGAGCGCGGAGACTGTGCCCACGGGACACAAGGGAAGAAGCACGGTACGCTACGCTACGCAGGTACAGGAAGACGTACGCTTCCCAACATGTCCGCGTCGCCTACACACGATGCGGCATGACAAGTAATATACACATGCAAATGGCACGAACACATCGGTCTCACGCGCAGGACTAGGTATGTCTGGACAAATCCGCGATTACCTCAGGCCCACGTATCACAAGATCCGTCGGCTGGCGCAACGAATGCGGCGTATTGCGCCGTCGCTCCCCATTGCAAGCCACAGCTATAGGCTCACAAGGCTCGGAAGCGGCTATGGTGGCTGGACATTTGTTGACGACACGAATCTCAAGAACTCGGTGATCGTTAGTTGCGGCCTTGGCGAGGATGCCTCCTTTGACATCGAGATTGCCTCGACGTACGGAGCAAAGGTAATAATCGTTGACCCGACACCACGTGCCATTCAGCACTACAAGGCTATGGCTCTGCGCGTGGGAGAGAAGCGACAGCAGCCATATTCAAACACTGGAGCACAGCCTGTTGATGCTTATGACCTGAGTAATATTTCAGCCGCGCAGCTCCGTCTGTGCGAGAAAGCGCTCTGGAATAAGAATACGCAGCTCCAGTTTTTTGCACCGTCTAACCCTTCACATGTTTCGCACTCTATTGTGAATTTCCAGCACGACTATTCAACAGAAACCGCGCATATCGACGTTGAAGCCATAACTATTGACAAGCTTTTTACCACCTACGATATACAAGATTTGCAACTGATCAAACTCGATATTGAGGGCGCTGAAGTAGAAGTATTGAAAGACATGATTGCCAAACGTATCTACCCGAAGCAGGTGCTAGTCGAGTATGACGAACTTTCAGTGCCTTCTAAGAAATCCAAACAAAGAATAGAATCAGCACACCATGCCTTGACGAACTCGGGATATAGCTTGATCAATTGTGAGCACACGAATTTTACGTATATCCGCCACTCGATCTGACGGAGCAGCGGTGTTGAGAGCCGAGAGGCGCGACGATCACACATGCTGAACGCAGTCTCGCCGGCGTACCTATTTCTGTAGCGGGTCTGACATCCGCGGAGCCTGGATGGAGCGAAAAATCAGTTTCCGGTGTCGCCGCAGAAACGCCCGCATCTCCCAAGTTCGTTCAGCGCCTGCGCAATTGCACTGTCGCTCCGATGGCTCCAAGGTCAGCAAGCACCATTGCGTTGGTGTCGGGTTCGGGCATCGGAACCGGCACTGCATTGAACCCGGCAATTTGCGCTCCGACAAATGTGTCGAGCCACCGCAGTCCTCGGGAGTGGGACCCCCACCTCCCGCACCGCCGCCTGTCCCGCACAGCGCCTCGACGTCCGGCCTAGACTCGCCGAGATACTTATAGAACTCGTACCGCACGACGAGCGCGGCATCCGCAGGATCGAGCATCAGGTCTACGTGCTTCTTCCCGTTGCCTGGCTTGTCGCCGGCCCGGAACACCTCGAATTCTGTTTCGATCTCTGCGTCATCGGGAACGACGGGATTGCCTTTCACGAGGTCATCGATATTGACGTTGTGCCCCACGTGATGGGCGAAAGCCTTCACCCAGAGCGCCGGGCCGAACGCTTCGTTCGCTGCCTTGTGCGCCCCTATTTTCGCGATCACCGGCCGGGCCTGTGGAACCGGCCCCGGCGCGCGCGCCTGGTCGATCAAGTTCACGGGCGGCAGGCCCGCAGCGACCGGCGTGAGAACTCCCGAATTGCTCGGGTCGACAAGCCAGTTGTAGGTCGTCTTGGCGGGGTTTCCCTAGGTTCCGACGCCGAAATGATCGCAACGGAGTCCGCCACCTGCACAGGCAGCGTTTCCCAATGGCCACCAACTGGCTCGGGCGTTTGGGTAGGGCCCCGTTGGGGTACCCACACCACACTTCAGGTCCCGCTGTCGAATGTGGCCGCATAGCGGATGGCCACACCGAAACCGGGCAAGTCTGTGATGATGGGAGCGCCATAGCGTTCCACTGAAGTAGGCGGCACGCCGAAGTTGCGATCGATCCCGAATGCGTTGCTGAGAAGTGGCCTCGCAAATCTGAACAGAGCCATAGGTAGAAACTCCGGGCATGATGCTGGGCCGAGGAAGGCTTGGCGAGGAGAATCCGATGGTGAAGAAATCAGCACGGCGCACCCGCCGCACGCACACGCCGGCGTTCA
>JBBQHP010000005.1:0-179621 GCA_038324085.1 Burkholderiales bacterium | reverse complement strand
TCTTCACTTCGCTGCCTGACCTGAAAAGAAAGCTCATGCGATACATCCGAAAGTACAACGAACAGCCAAAGCCCGTGAAGTGGAAGTACTTCGATCCCACACGGCGCATTACTCCCGATTCAATCGTTACAGCCCACTAGGCGCAGTAAGCTGTAACACTCGGAACGGACCTGCGGGTGCGCCCCTCACCCCGGAAGGGGCCCGAGCGCGGCCGCGAACCGGCGCGCGCAGGCGAGACCGAATTCGGACGGCGCGAGCGCCGGCGCGCGATCGAACAATGCGTCGCCGCGACCCATGCGCAACGACGCGATGCGCTTGCCATAGCAGATCAGCGACTCGAGGGATTGCATGCCGAAGATGATCGTGGGCAGCACTTCCCGGTAGATTGCTTCCGCTTCTGCCTCGCGCCCGCCCCGCATGGCTTCATAGATGCGCACCTGCCAGTCCACGGTATCCGTGGCCGGCACCATCCCGGCGCAGCCCGCACGCAGGTTGTCCGGCAGTTCCTGGCCGTTGCGCCCATTGAAGACAGCGAGTCGGCCGGCGGTCTGCTCGATCACGCGACGGATCTGGATCACCGGCCCCTCCCCCTTCAGCACCGTGAAGTTGGGGTGCCGGTCGACCAGAGCGGCGATGGCTTCCGGTGATATGCCGACGCCCATGTAATCGGGGGCATTCTGGATCGCCACGGGCATGTCCAGGGCGTCCAGGACCGTGGCGAAGTGATCGCGGTAGAAAGTCTCCGGCTGACCGCGCTCGGCGGGCGGCTGGAGGATCACCCAGGCTGCCCCACACTGGCGCGCAAAGCGTCCGAAAGCGATCTGCGTGCTCGTCGTTCCGGATGCCACCGTCACCGCGAGGGGCAGGCGACCGTGCAGATCTTCGACCGCCCATTCCACGAGCGCGTGGCGCTCGGCAGGGGTCAGCTTGCCGACCTCCGTCGCGAGCCCCAGGACGGCCACGCCGTGAGCCTTGCTGGCCACTGCCGTATCGATCTGGCAACGCATGAGTTCACGATCGAGCACGCCGTCGCGATCGAAGAACGCATAGAGCATCGGATAGATGCCGTGGAAGTCGCGCGATTGGGGTGGCATCGGAGAATCGTTCCTCGACCGTGGACCGGCGTCAAGTCCGGCAGGCGCAGGCGTATCATTTCACCCGCGATCCCGCCCAAGATCACGAGACGCCCGATGGCACGCTTTCCGATCCTGCTTGCAGCATTCCTCGCCGCAACGAGCACCGTAGCCCGGGCCGGCGACGAACCGATGCCGCCCTCGCACGACGAGATCGTCGCTGCATTGCGCGATCCCGCCAACAGCACCGGCAATGTCTCCGACGCGGTGGAAGAAGCGACCGGCGCGCGCGGCTGGATGTCGTCGGACATGAAGCCGATCATCGAGACCAAGATAGTCGGCCGCGCTGCCACGGCGCTCATGCGCCCGGTGCTGCGCAGCGATACTCGCCAGTACCGCAACTACCTGCTCGAGATCCTCGACGAGGCCGAAGCTGGCAGCATCCCGGTCTATGTCATGCAGGACGGGCTCGAGATCGCGGCCATGGGCAACCTGATGGCCACCACGGCGAAGGTGCGTGGTCTCGAAGGCGCGGTCATTGACGGTGCGGTCCGGGACATCGCCGAGATTCGCCAGATCGGGTTGCCGGTCTGGTCGCGACGGGTGAGTCCGGCGACCTCGGTCGGGCGGATGATCAGCGTGGACAAGCAGATTCCCGTGGTGTGCGGCGGCGTCACCGTGAATCCCGGTGATTACATCGTCGCGGATGCCGACGGCGTCGTGGTGGTTCCCTACGCGGCGACGCGGAAGGTTCTGTCCCTGCTCCAGGTCTACGCCGACAAGGAATCGAAGATGGTCCCGATCATCGAGGACACGAAGTCGATGCTGAAGGCGCTGGAGCGCTTCAACCGGTACTGACAACCAATGCGGCGAGACTGATGCAATGACCCAAACGTCCACCAGGCGGCGGCAGGTCTTCGGGATGTCGGTGCTGGCCTTGACGCAGCTGGCGGGGATGCGGCTGGCAGCGGCGGAACTGCTCGCGACACCAGCACAGATGGAGGGCCCGTTCTACCCGTTGACGTTGCCGCTCGATCGCGACAACGACCTCGTGTCCGTCGCGGGTCGCAGCGGTCGCGCAAAGGGCACGATCATCGACGTCGCGGGGCACATTCTGGACACCGACGGCCGCCCGGTCCCCGGAGTAAAGATCGAGATCTGGCAGGTCAACGGCTTCGGCCGCTACCACCACCCCGATGACGAAAGCGATCTGCCGGTGGACCCTGATTTCCAGGGTTACGGCACGGCCGAGAGCGACGCGCGAGGCGCATATCGGTTCCGGACGATCAAGCCGGTCGCCTATCCGGGGCGCGCGCCGCACATCCACTTTGCCTTGACCGGCGCCGGTTTCGGCCCGTTCTACACGCAGATGTATCTCGCTGGAGCACCCGAGAATGCCCGGGATTTCCTGCTGCGAGCCATAGTTGATCGCAAGGCGCGTGAATCGCTGATCGTGGCGCTCGACAAGTCGCCAGATCCGGCCAGCGAACTGGCCGGCCGGTTCGACGTCGTGCTCGGCAGTGCCGTATTGAAGAGGACGCAATCGTGAGCGAAAACGAAAGCGGGACCGACCAGGAGAACGGCGGCTTGCTGCCCAAGGCAGCGATGCTGCACCGGTTGCAGGAGCTCAAATCGGAACATAGCGACCTCGACGATGTCATCGCGCGGGTGACGGACGACGTGGGCCACGACGAACTGCGCCTGCGCCGCCTGAAGAAACGCAAGCTGCTGCTGAAGGACCAGATTTCCTGGCTCGAGCGTCAGATCGACCCGGACGTCCTGGCCTAGGGCCTGTTGACGCTTGGAACGGACCAATGACCGCGTAGGCGCATGGACGGTGCTACTCGGGAACCTTGTAGTAGGTCGCCGCGAGGAATTCCGTCACGCTGTCGATGTCTGATTCACTCCAGTTCAGCTTCGTGTTCGATTGCCACCGCTGCACCTGCTGGCGGATCTCCGGGTAAGTGTTGGCAACGCGCTCCTTGCGCTCGTACACAGCGGGCTTGTGGCACATCAGGCAGTGATTGTCATGCAGGGAGCGCCCCCGCTCGATATCGCCGGCGGCGGAAGCGGATGCCGGCAGGACAGCCGACAGGGCCGCGGTGAAGACGACACGACGAAGCGAGGACATGGCAATTCTCCCGGGAAGGTAGGGTTGAGCATTGCGTACAGAACACATGGCAGATGACGCGAACCGCAGCGGCTGTGCCGCGTCTATACCTTATTGTCGAGCCTTGCCATGCCGCATTCCTTGATCTTCCTCATAGTAACGGGAACCATCGTTGGTGCGACCTCCCTTGTGGCGGATGCGGCCGGCGCCTTCCTGTGGGCCAGCGCCACGGCTGCGCCGGTGCACGGGGCAGCGACCGGCGTGATGGCTGCGGTGTACGCACCCTTCGCGCTGGTCGCTCTGGTACTGCCGGCGCTGGCAGCCCCGATGGCGCGCGTGACGCTCGGATTCGCCGGGGCCGGGCGCGTGGCTGTCGCACTCCCGGCGTCGCCCTGGCTTGCCGGTCTGTTCATCTTCGGGTTTGCGGAATTGCTCATCGCGCTCGTGCGCGCGACGGCCGGCGAACCCCTGTTGCAGGCTCCCGCCTTCGTGCACGGACTGCTTGCACTCTACGCCGCCGCAGCGGCCTACCTGTCGAGGAGACCACCGGGACATGACCGCGATACGTCCAGCGATATTCCGTAGTACCCGGGTTGCCGTCGTCGTGGCGGCCTGCGTTCTCGCCTCGGCCTGCGCAACCTTCGCGCCGCGCGAGCCGATGACGCTCGAGCAGGTGATCACGGCGTCGAAATCCGGGACGCCGCCCGCCGACATCATCAACAAGCTGCAGGAGTCGCGCACCGTGTTTGCCCTGTCGGGCTCGCAGTACGCCCAGTTGCGTGCGGACGGCGTCGACGACACGATCCTCGACTACATCCAGCGCACCTATGTCGCCAGTGTCGAGATGGACACGCGACTGCGCTACCAGACGATGTACGGGGGCTACGGCTGGGGACCACCCTACCGCCCCTACTTCCAGGGTACCTGGCCGTACTGGTACCACTGGTAGCGCTATAGGCGGGGGCCCCGGCCGACGCTCTTCACGATGGCCGACCAGTTCACGAGTACCAGGGCACCGACCACACCGGCGACGCCGACCAGGAGCCGCTCGCCGACCGGTTCGGCGAGCACGAAGGCACCCAGCACCGCGGCGGAGACTGGATTGAGCGTGACGGCGAGCGCCACCCGCGATGGCGAAGTGTGTTCCAACGCCCAGATCCAGAGAAAGAACGTGATGGCACCGCCGAAACTCGTGAGGTAGAGCACTGCGAACCAGCCCGCGGCGCTGATGTTCGCGAACGCCGCCCAGTCACCGCGCCAAAGGACCAGCGCCGCGATCGCGACGGCCCCGGTCGGAATCATTACCGAGGCAACGACCAGAGCCCGGTACCGGCGCAGCGCATAGCCCGAGGCGACGTTGTAGATCGATCCGGAAAGTACCGCTCCGAACATGTAGAGATCACCCTTCCAGGTATCGGCATCGGCGGCGGCGACGCGATCACCGAGCGCGAAGGCCACCGCGACCAGGGCGATCACCCCGCCGATCACCTTCAGTACGCTGAGGCGCTCCCGCCCCACGGCCGCGGAGAACGCAAGCGTGAACAGCGGCTGCGTGGACAGCACCATCGCCGCGCGCGCGGCGGGTATGTGCGAGAGGCTCGTCGTGAACAGCCACGGAAACACGGCGAATTGCACGAGCCCGAGCGCCACGATCACCGGCGCATCACCACGCGCGACTCGTATCGGTGTGCGGGGCAACGTGAATGCCAGCATCAGGACACTTGCCCCGGCAAAGCGCAGCAGGATCGTTGCCGGTACGCCCGCTTCGGGAACGACGAAGCGCGTCGCCACGATCGCCGACCCCCCGAGAATGCTGGACAGGCACGCAGACAGGACGGCGACGAGCGATAGCGGGAGTTTGTTCAAGCAGTCGGGCGTGGTCCGAAGCGCTCGTGGCGGAGCGCTTCGGCAGACAGGGACAAGACGTGACTTCAGTGCCCGCCGCGTCGCCCGGAGAGCGCTATCTGGCTTCCGGGCGGCAGGCGGGGTGCGCCATGGAATTCACCGCTCAATCGAAACGATCGGTCACTGCCCCCTTGGACGCGGTGGATACGAGCTTCACGTACTTGGCCATCAGGCCGCGCTTGTAGCGCGGCTCCGGCTGCTTCCATGCCGAGCGTCGCCTGGCGAGCTCCTCGTCGGAAACGTTCACCTGGATCAGTTGCCGATGGGCATCGATGGTTATCGAATCGCCTTCCTGCACGAGCGCGATGGGCCCGCCGACGAATGCCTCCGGCGCGACGTGCCCGACCACCATCCCCCAGGTCGCCCCGGAGAAGCGGCCGTCGGTGAGCAGTCCGACGGATTCGCCCAGGCCCTGGCCGATCAGCGCGGAAGTCGGCGAGAGCATCTCCTGCATGCCCGGGCCGCCCTTCGGGCCTTCATAGCGGATCACGACGACGTCGCCGGCCTTGACCTTGCCGGCCATGATGGCGTCCATGGTTTCGGGCTCGGAATCGAATACGCGCGCCGGACCGGTGATCACCGGATTCTTCAGGCCCGTGATCTTTGCCACGCAGCCTTCCGGTGCGAGGTTGCCCTTCAGTATCGCGAGGTGGCCCTGAGCGTACATCGGCTTGTCCCAGGCGCGGATGACATCCTGATCGTCACGGCGCACCGGGTTCAGGGCGGCGAGTTCCTCGGCGATCGTGCGTCCGGTTATGGTCATGCAATCGCCGTGCAGCAGGCCGTGATCGAGCAACATCTTGAGTACGACAGGCACACCGCCTGCCGCGTGGAAGTCCGTGGCCACGTACTTGCCCGAAGGCTTGAGGTCGCACAGCACCGGCGTGCGCAGGCGGATGCGCTCGAAATCGTCGATGCTCCATTCCACTTCGGCCGCCGCAGCGATGGCCAGGTAGTGCAACACGGCATTGGTCGAGCCGCCCGTGGCCATCACCAGCGACACCACGTTCTCGATGGACTTGCGCGTGATGATGTCGCGCGGCCGGATGTTCTTCCTGATGGCATTGACCAGCACTTCGGCGGACCGGGCGGCCGAATCGGCCTTCTCCGGGTCGGGCGAGGCCATCTGGGACGAGCCCAGCAGGCTCATGCCGAGCGCCTCGAACGACGAGGACATCGTATTGGCGGTGAACATGCCCCCGCACGCACCGACGGTCGGACAGGCATTGCGTTCGACGCCATCGAAGTCCTCCTTCGACATCTTGCCCGCGGTGAACGCACCGACGGCCTCGAAAGCGCTGCCGATGGTCAGATCGCGGCCCTTCCATTTCCCCGGCTTGATGGTGCCGCCGTAGACGTAGATCGCCGGCACGTTCATGCGCGCGATGGCCATCATGCCGCCAGGCATGTTCTTGTCGCATGCGCCTATTACCAGTGCCCCGTCCATCATCTGGCCATTGACGGAAGTTTCGATCGCATCGGCGATCACTTCGCGCGAGATCAGCGAGTACTTCATGCCTTCCGTGCCCATGCCGATTCCGTCGGTCACCGTCGGGACACCGAACATCTGGGGCTTTGCGCCCGCTGCCTGGAGCGCGGCCATCGCACGGTCCACCAGCGGCTGGATCCCGGCGTTGCAGGGATTCATGTTCGAATGACCGTTCGCGACACCGACGATCGCCTTGTCGAAATCGTCGTCGCCAAAACCGACGGCGCGCAGCATCGCGCGATTGGGTGAGCGGGCCACGCCGCCGGTGATGATTTTCGAGCGCCAGTTGTCGGCCATAAGGACTCCGTATGTCGATGAGTAGCTGATTGTCGGGTTGGTCGCACGCAAGCCGCCGGGATGCGCGGCCGCGGCGAGTGTCGCCGAACGGACGCCGCGCGTCTAATATATTGTCACCGCCGGATTGATACTGATCAGCTATGAATGTGGAGCTGCGCCATCTGCGCTACTTCGTCGCCGTGGCCGAGGAATTGCACTTCGGCCGCGCGGCCGCGCGGCTGCATATTTCCCAACCGCCGTTGTCGATGCAGATCCGCGCACTGGAGGAAAGCCTCGGCGTGCAATTGCTGCTGCGCACCCAGCGCCGGGTCTCCCTCACCCAAGCGGGCAGCGTGTTCCTCGACGAAGCGAGGCAGATCCTCGCGCGCACGGAAAGCGCCATGTTGCTCGCGATGCGGGCGAGCCGGGGGGAAGTCGGAAACCTCACCATCGGCTTCATCAGCACGGCCGACTACAACGTGCTGCCACCCTTGTTGCGGGAATTTCGCTCACGCGCACCGGACGTTCGCTTGACGCTCCATGAATCGACTACGGACCGGCAGCTCGCCGACCTCGTGGATGGCCGCATCGACGTCGGGTTCGTTCACCCGCCCGTCGAAGACCTCCGGCTCGCCTATCGCACGATCTATCGCGAGCCGCTGCTCGCGGCGCTGCCGGCCAGTCATCCACTCGCCCACGCGCGCGGCAAGATTCGCCTGGCAGCACTGGCGGATACACCGTTCATCCTGTTTCCCCGCCCGCTGGCGCCGAGCCTGTACGACGCGGTGGTCAGTTTCTGTCGCAGTGCCGGCTTCAGTCCGAGAATCGACCAGGAAGCGGTGCAGATGCAGACCATCGTGAGCCTGGTCTCGGCGGAGATCGGTGTCGCGCTGATTCCTGCGTCGCTACGGCATCTGGGCCGCACCGGGGTCGTCTACAAGGCCCTGATCGAGCGCAGTCCGGATACCGAGATCGGCATCGCATGGCGCCGCGATGATCCGCGGGCGATGCTCCAGCTCGTGCTCGACATCGCGGCGCTCGCTTCGAAACTGATCGAGCGATGAGCGCCGAGATCCGCCATCTGCCCGACGAAGCCGCCACCCTGCTGCTGGGCGCGCGCATCGCCACGGAACTCGAGCCGGGTCTCGTTCTCTACCTGCGCGGGGATCTCGGCGCGGGCAAGACCACTCTCGCGCGTGGCCTCATTCGGGCGCTGGGTTACGTGGGCCGGGTGAAGAGTCCCACCTTCACACTGGTTGAGGTTTACAAGCTTTCTAGGTTATCCTTGTACCACTTTGATTTTTATAGATTCGACGATCCGAACGCGTGGTTGGAAGCGGGCTTTCGCGAAGACTTCGGCGGCTCCAACGTGTGCCTCGTCGAATGGCCCGAGAAAGCCGGCCCCGAATTGCCTGCAGCGGATCTCGAAATCCGGCTCGCGGTGGTCCCCCAGGGGGGGCGTGCCGTACGACTGGAAGCGCATACGGAGAACGGCGAACGTTGCCTTCATGGACTCATGACCGAGTAGGAAATCTGTGCCGCGTGGCTGCGGGCGCAGCCCTCTTGCTGGCGCTGTGGGCTCACGGCGCGTGGGCCGAGTCGCTGACCGCGGCGCGATTGTGGCCGAGCCCCGACTACACCCGCCTGACGCTCGAAGCCCAGTCGCCGATCTCATACCGGATGTTCGCCATCCGCGATCCCATCAGGCTCGTGCTCGACCTGGAGAACGTGGAAGCCAACGCGGTCCTGGACGGTCTGTCCGCGCGTATCTCGCCCGACGATCCTTACCTTCTCGGCATGCGCATCGGCCGCCTCAAGCCCGGCGTGGTGCGCCTCGTCTTCGACCTGAAGGTCGAGGTGAAACCGCAGGCTTTCCTGTTGAAGCCAATCGGCGAATACGGCCATCGCCTCGTACTCGATTTCTATTCCGCAGCGGCGCCGGATCCGCTGATGGCGCTGCTCGACGACCTCGCGCGCGATCGGGCCGCCGCTTCGGCCAGGAGCGCCGCACCGGATGCACCGGCGAGCACGGCAGCGGTGTCACCGCCATTGGCCGTCCCCGGGGGCAGCGCGGCTGCAGAGCCTGGCTCGACTGTTCCTCCGATCGCGCCCGGCAAGTCGGCGCAATCCGGGCCGGAGCCATCGAGCCCCGAACGCAAATCGAATGCAGCCATGTCGGAACCCGCAAAGACGTTTCCCGTCACGATTGCCATCGACGCCGGTCACGGCGGCGAGGATCCCGGCGCCAAGGGTCGCGGCGGAACCTGGGAGAAACAGGTCACGCTGGCCATCGCACGCAAGCTGAAGTCCGCGATCGACAAGGAACCCGGCATGCGCGGGGTACTGATCCGCGACGGCGACTATTTCATTCCGCTCCAGAACCGGGTCATCAAGGCGCGCGCGGCAGAAGCCGACCTGTTCGTGTCGATCCACGCCGATGCATTCATCAAGCCTCACGCCCGCGGGTCTTCGGTCTTTGCACTATCGGAGCGTGGCGCGACTTCCGCGGCCGCTCGGTGGCTCGCGAAACGCGAAAACGACGCCGACCTGATCGGTGGCGTCAATATCGACGTCGCCGACCCATTTCTCAAGCAGGTGCTGCTGGATCTGTCGCAGACTGCCACGATCAATGACAGCCTCAAGCTCGGCCGGGCGGTGCTCGATCAACTCGCCGGCATCAACAAGCTCCACAAGCCCCGCGTGGAGCAGGCAGGCTTCGCGGTCCTGAAGGCGCCGGACATTCCTTCGATCCTTGTGGAAACGGCATTCATCAGCAATCCCCAGGAAGAGAAACGGCTGAAGGACGACGACTATCAGGAAGACCTGGCCGGAGCGCTGCTGGCAGGGATCAAGCGCTACTTCGCGAAGAATCCGCCAGTGGCACGCGGGCGTACCTTCGCCGAAGCTCCGGCGGTCCTGAGCGCCTCCGCACGCGCACCATCGAAGGGTTCTGCAACGAATTCCCCCGGCAGGACCGACAAGCTGGCCATCGCGCCCGTTCGAACCGGCAAGAACGCGCCATCCCCGAAGACCTGCACGGAACGCAGGGCGAAACCGCCGCACGCGGGTGTAAGCAGGTGCCCGACGCGCCCACGCGGTGCGCCCCGCCTGATCGCGGACGAATAGTGGCGGGCGTCTGCGGCATACTCCTGGCGGCCGGGAGCGGTAGCCGATTCGGCGGCGGCAAGCTCATGCATCCCTTGCCCGGGTCGGGCGTGCCGATGGCGATACACGCGTGGCGAACGGTGAAGGCCGCACTGCCCGACAGCGCGGTCGTGGTGCGCCCTGGCGACAATGCCCTCGTTGCGGCCTTTCGCGCCGAGGGCGCGCGCATCGTGGAATGCGAGGATGCCGGCGACGGCATGGGCCGCAGTCTCGCAAGTGGCGTGCGCGCCAATGCCTATGCGAATGGCTGGATCATCGCCCTGGGCGACATGCCGAGCCTGCGCGCCGGGACGATCGCCGCCGTCGCCCGGGCGCTGGAGCTGCATGCGCGCATCGTCGTACCCACCTTTGCGGGGAAACGGGGACATCCCGTGGGGTTCCCCGCCGGTTTCCATGATGAGCTGGTCGCCCTCCGGGGAGACGCCGGGGCAAGGACGATCCTGAATACGCATGCCGATCAGGTGATCGAACTGGCGCTCGACGACGCCGGCACCCTTGCCGACGTGGATACCCCTGCGGACCTCGATCGACTGCCCGGCGGCAGCTGAGCCATGGCTCAGAGGCTGGAGAGGTAGTGCCCCAGCGCCTCGATCTGCTCGTCGGTGAAGTTCTTTGCCGTGGGCGCCATCACGCCGTCGTCATTGGTGCGAACGCCGTCGCGATAATCCTTCAGCTGCTTGATCACGTAGGTGTGTTTCTGCCGCGCTAGCCGCGGCACCTCCTTGAGCCCCTTGAAGCCGGGCTGATGACAGGCAGCACACTGGCTCTCCTCGGCAATCTTCCTGCCCTTTTCGACCAGCGCGGGATCGGGCTTGAAACTCGGACGCAGCATGTTCTGCGACGAGAAGTATTCGGCGAGATCCTTGACGTCCTGCTCGTTCAGGATCCCCACCGTGGGAGACATCATGGAATTCTTCCGATTGCCGTCCTTGAACGCCATGATCTGCCGGTAGAGGTAATCCTTCGTCTGGCCGGCAAGGCTTGGATACAGGCTGGAGCTGGAGTTCCCGTCCGTGCCATGACAATGGGCGCAGGAATCGGATTTGGCTGCCACGACGGGGCCAGCGAATGCGAGCGACGTCAGCAATATCGCGGCAGTGCTGATCAGCGGGTTCGATTGCATGAATCCAATGAGAAAAGTCGTACTGCAGGTGAAATGAAATCCCTCGCGACGCCATGGCGGCATTGCGAACGGGCTGCGCGGACTCAGGGCTTCAACATCATCGCCTTGAGCGTTCCGAGAATCGCGAAATTGCCGCGGAACTGGTTCGAAGTGCTCTTCAATTCCACCAGGGCGCGACCGCTCACATCCTGGTCGGCGGAAACGTCAAACTGTCCGTTGGCGACGAGCACTCCGGATTGAAGGTGCAGATTCCGGTACTGGTAGCGCCCGCCGGACACGGCGAGAGTACCCGTCAGCTCGTCGAAGCGGCTCTTGCCGCCGCGAATGCCTTCCCGGGCGGGCGTTTGCAACGCCCGAACCAGGTCGATTCCGTCGAGGGTGCCCTTGTGCAGCGTGAATGTGGCCTGGGCCTGCGGCGCATCCATGAGCGTTCCGGGCGACGATCCGGTCAACTCGACCTTGGCCTTGGCATCGAGCTGACCGCTCGATTTCGCGTCGCGCGTGAGCGTCTCCATGAACGGGAACAGTTCGACGTGCGCCGTTTCGAATGCCGTCGTCAGACTCCACGCACCCGACCACGACAACTCTGCGGTGCCCTTGATGGTCCCGCCGTACAGCAACCCTTCGATCTCGGACAGCGCAATGCTCTTGTCGGTCGCCATCCCTTTCGCGGCCAGATCATCGAACACCACCGCAGGACCGATCGGGAGCTTGAAGCTCTTGCCGGATATGTCGAGGGCTATGCCGGTATCGCCCGGCGTCAGATCGACCTTCAGGCTTCCGTCCGACAACCTGACCGTGCCGCCCTTGTACTGAGCATCGTGCGACAAGAGCACGTCCGCGTCGATCGGCGGTGTATCGATACCCTTGACCGCGATCTTCGTGTTGCGCAGCAGCACGCGACGAATGTCGATATTGCCCTGGCCGCCATCCGGATGCCGTACCCACGAGAAGACACGCGGCAGAGCTTCGGCGTTCGTGGTCAGCCCGTCCACCTCCATGCGCCGCACCATCAGCTGCTCGTCGAACAATGAAGCCAGGTTCGGATAGATCTTGATGGTGGTGACCTGCACATCGAGCTGCTGCCCGATCTTGACGTCGTCGAGCTTGAACTCGAGGGTCGGAAAGATCGACATGCGCAGCTGCGCAATCGACACCGGCTCCTTGATCCGCCGGGATGCGGCACCTTCGATCGCAGGAATGTAAGACGACATCGGCATGAACTGCAGCGTGCCGATCAGCACCACCAGCAGCACGACAATGCCGATGACGTAGGGCCTCAGGCGGTTCCACGGGGTCCGCCTCCGCTGGTCGAGCAAGGCCTTGCGGGCAGCGGTCTGGCGGTCGCGCTCCTCCTGCTCAGCGCGGCTTTTCGCGAGACTATCCTCGCGTGCGCGACGCTCGGCCTCCTGCCGCGCCGTGTCCGCCTTCTTGCGCGCCTCTTCCTCTCGCTGCTTGCGTTCTCCCTTCTCCTTTGCCTTGCGCTCGGCTTCATCCTTCGCCCTGCGCGCGGCTTCCTCGCGTGAACGCTGCTCCGCCTCTTCCTTGGCGTACTTGGCCTCTTCGGCGATCGCCCTGGCCTCGGCATCCTGCCGGTCGCGAGCTTCGCGTTCGGCCTCCTCCATGGCGAGCCGGCCTTCCTCCTCCATCATGTGGCGGCGCTGCTCTTCTTCGAGTGCCTGGCGCATCGCAGCTTCCTGCGATTTCAGCTGCTCCTCGATGTCGCCATCCGCACCGCCGAAGGCACTGACGTCCATCAGGGGGGGCATGTCGACCGACTTGGTCGCGGGTGCCATGCCGGCCTCGCGTTCGCGTTGCTTGCGCTCGTCGGCTTCGCGACGACGACGCTCGTCCTCTTCCTTGTTGCGCTGTTCGTCCTCGTCTTTCCTGCGCTGCTCCAGTTCCCGGGTCCGGCGCTCCTCTTCCTCGAGCCGGCGCCGCTCTTCGTCTGCCTTGCGGATGCGCTCTTCCTCTTCGCGCCGCTCCTGGGCTTCGGTCGTATCGCGCTCAGGTTCCGCGTCGACCGGCGTCGCGGCGTGGGCAGCGTCGTCCGTCCGGCCTTGGCGGCCGATGGCCTCGCGCTGACGGCGAATGGCCTCCTGACGCGCGATAAGTTCGTCCTCCTCGCGCTGGAGCTGTTCCTCCTCCTCGCGTCGCAGACGCTCTTCCTCCTGCCGACGCGCGCGCTCCTCTTCTTCCTTGCGCTTGCGCTCTTCTTCTTCGCGGCGCAACCGCTCCTCTTCTTCGCGCCGTTTGCGTTCTTCCTCTTCTTGCCGCAGACGCTCTTCTTCCTCCCGCTGTTCGCGTTCTTCCTCTTCCCGACGCTTGCGCTCCTCTTGTTCCCTGCGCTCGCGTTCTTCTTCTTCGCGCTGCTTGCGCTCTTCCTCTTCCCGACGCTTGTTCTCCTCTTCTTCCCTGCGCTTGCGTTCTTCCTCTTCGCGACGCAGGCGCTCCTTTTCTTCGCGCTGCTTGCGCTCTTCCTCTTCCCGACGCTTGATCTCCTCTTGTTCCCTGCGCTTGCGTTCTTCCTCCTCGCGACGCAGGCGCTCTTTTTCTTCGCGCTGCTTACGCTCTTCGTCTTCCTTGCGCTTACGCTCTTCGTCTTCCTTGCGCTTGCGCTCTTCCTCTTCCTTGCGCTTGCGCTTGCGCTCTTCTTCCTCGCGACGCTTGCGCTCTTCCTCTTCCTTGCGCTTGCGTTCTTCCTCGAGGCGCTTGCGCTCTTCTTCTTCCTTGCGCTTGCGTTCTTCCTCGAGGCGCCTGCGCTCTTCCTCTTCCTTGCGCTTGCGCTCCTCTTCCTCCTTGCGAATGCGCTCGTCCTCTTCCTTGCGCTTGCGCTCCGCTTCCTCGCGACGCAGGCGCTCTTGTTCCTCCGCCTTGCGCTTGCGATCTTCCTCTTCCTGGCGCTGGCGCTCTTCGTCTTCGAGCCGCTTGCGCTCCTCGGCGACCTTGCGCTCGCGTTCTGCTTCTTCCTGACGCTTGCGCTCCGCCTCCTCGCGGCGGAGGCGCTCTTCTTCCTGCTTGCGCTTGCGCTCCTCCTCCTCTCGCCGCTGCCGCTCTTCCTCCTCGATCCGGCGCTTGCGCTCCGCTTCCTCCTGCCGCTTGCGCTCTTCTTCATCGCGCTGACGGCGCTCGGCCTCTTCCTTGGCGAGACGTGCGGCTTCCTCGCGCGCCTTGCGCGCCTCCTCCTCCAGCCGTTTGCGCTCATCCTCCATCCGGCGGCGGATTTCCTCTTCGAGCTTGGCGCGCCGTGCCGCTTCTTCCCTGGCCTTCTTTTCGGCTTCCTCGCGCGAACGTCGTTCGGCATCGATTCGCGCCTTGGCCTCGGCGGCAAGGCGAAGACGCGTCTCCGCTTCCTGCTTCGCCCGCTGCTCAGCCTCCTGTTTCGCTCGCTGCTCGGCATCGAGCTTCGCGCGCGCCTGGGCTTCGATCTGGGCACGCTTGCGCGCCTCTTCCCGTGCAACCTGCTCGGACTGTTCTCGCGCAAGGCGCTCGGCATCTTCCCGGGCGCGGGTCGATTTGGCCTCGGCCGCCTTGCGCTCGGCTTCTTCCCGGGCCTTCTGCTCGGTCTGCGCGCTGGTATAGAAACCGGGCTTGTTGCCTGGCATCAGCATGGACGTGAAATCCAGATCGTCCACGTAGGAAGCGGATGCCGTCGGGGCGAGGTCCTGCGACTGCATGGTCACGACTTCCTTGATGAAGCCGAGATCCGACAGCTGGCGCACCTGGAGCAGCAGGTCCTTCTCCGAGACCCGCCCGACCTTCTCCTGAAGCTCGCCGAACGACGACTTGCCGTCTACGAGATTGAGCAGCTTGAACAAATCCCGGGACAGGCTCTTCGACTTGTTCTTGACCTCGAGGAGACCCTTGCCCGTCTTGGAGTAGATCGTGGACTTGTCCATGCGCGCGCCGTCAGGTGAAGCGGAACGGCGACACCCCGGGTCGGCCGCCTCCCAGCCCGGAACAGCATCTCCGGGGCCTGGGCATTATAGGCACCGCGGCGCCGGACGCCAGTACCGGCGCGCGCGAATCCAATGTCACTCGATCGCCTTGACGATGTCCTCGACGACCTTTTTTGCGTCGCCGAACACCATCATGGTCTTGTCCAGGTAGAACAGGGGATTGTCCAGGCCGGCATAGCCGGAAGCCATGGAGCGCTTGTTCACGATCACCGTCCGCGCCTTGTGCGCTTCCAGGATCGGCATGCCGTAGATAGCGCTGCCCTTCTGCTCGGCAAGCGGATTGACCACATCGTTGGCACCCAGGACCAGCACGACGTCCGTGGTGCCGAACTCGCTGTTGATGTCTTCCATTTCGAACACCTGATCGTACGGGATCTCGGCTTCCGCAAGCAGGACGTTCATGTGACCGGGCATCCGCCCCGCCACCGGATGGATGGCATAGCGAACCTTGACGCCGTGCTCGGTCAGCTTTGCCGCCATTTCCTTCACGGCGTGCTGGGCCCGGGCGACGGCCAGACCGTAGCCCGGGACGATGATCACGCTCTCGGCGTTGCTCATCACGAATGCCGCGTCGTCGGCGCTGCCGGAACGAACGCTCTTCTGCTCGCTCCCGCCGGCCGCGACGACGGCCTCGCCGCCGAAGCCGCCGAGGATCACGTTGAAAAACGACCGGTTCATGGCCTTGCACATGATGTAGGAGAGAATCGCGCCCGACGACCCCACGAGCGATCCGGCAATGATCAGCATCGGATTGTTGAGCGAGAAACCGATGCCCGCGGCGGCCCACCCGGAATACGAATTCAGCATCGACACCACCACCGGCATGTCGGCCCCCCCGATCGGGATGATGATCAACACGCCGACGACGAAGGCGAGGGCCAGCATCGCGAAGAAGGCCTCCCAGCTCTCGGTGAACACGAAGCCCAGCCCGAGTGCGACGATCGAGAGGCCGATGGCCAGATTGATCAGGTGCTGCCCGCTGAAAACCACGGGTGCGCCCTGAAACAGGCGGAACTTGTACTTCCCGGACAGCTTCCCGAACGCGATGACCGAACCGCTGAAGGTGATGGCGCCGATGGCCGCGCCGAGGAACAGTTCCAGCCGGTTGCCGTTCGGGATCGGCTCGCCGGCCATCCGGGTGATCGCGAACGCGTAGGGTTCGGCCACTGCGGCCACCGCGATGAACACCGCCGCGAGGCCGATCATGCTGTGCATGAACGCCACGAGCTCGGGCATCTTGGTCATCTCGACGCGCTTGGCCATGATCGAGCCGGCACCGCCGCCCACGACCAGCCCCCCGAGCACGTAGCCCAGTCCGGCAACGCCATGCTCGCTCAGGGCCAGGATCAGCGCCGCCGTGGTCACCACCGCGATGGCCATGCCCACCATGCCGAACGCGTTGCCGCGGCGCGATGTCGTGGGATGCGAGAGACCTTTCAGGGCCTGGATGAAGAAGACCGACGCCACCAGATACAGCAGCGTGACGAGGTTCATGCTCATCGAGCTTCTCCTCCGGCCTTGCGTTCCTTCTTCTTGAACATCTCGAGCATGCGGCGGGTCACGAGGAACCCCCCGAACACGTTGACTGCGGCCAGGGCGACCGCCAGCACGCCCATGGTCTTGCCGAGACCCGTCACGGTCAAGGCGGCCGCGAGCATCGCGCCCACGATCACGATGGCCGAGATTGCATTGGTCACGGCCATGAGCGGTGTGTGCAGTGCGGGGGTGACGTTCCAGACCACGTGGTAGCCGACGTAGATCGCGAGCACGAAGATGGTGAGATTGATTACGGTGTGGCTGACGGCTTCCACGGGGGAGTCTCCGAGTGATCGTTATTTGCGGGCGAGTTCGCCGCCGATGCACGCGAGCGTGCCGGCGATGACTTCGTCGTCCCGGTTCAGGTTGAACGCACCGGTCTTGGCGTCGAGCATGAGCGCGAGAAAGTTGATGAGGTTGCGGGCGTAGAGCGCGCTCGAATCGGCGGCGACGAGCGCCGGCAGATTGGCGATCCCCACCAGATTGACGCCGTGCTTGACCACGGTCTTGTTCAGTTCGGACAGCGGGCAGTTGCCGCCCTGCTCGACGGCCATGTCGACGATCACCGATCCCGGCCGCATCGACCTGACCATGTCCTCGGTCACCAGCACCGGCGCCGGTCGACCCGGAATCAGCGCGGTGGTGATCACGATGTCGGCCTGCCTGATGCGTTCCGCCACGAGGGTGGCCTGGCGCTTCTTGTAGTCATCGCCCATTTCGCGGGCATAGCCGCCCTGCCCCTTGGCGAGTTCCTTTTCGGCGTCAGTGAGCGGCACCTCGATGAACTTCGCGCCCAGCGATTCCACCTGCTCCTTGGTCTCGGGCCGTACATCGGTCGCCTCGACCACCGCGCCCAGGCGCTTCGCGGTCGCGATGGCCTGCAAGCCGGCAACGCCGACGCCCATGACCACGACCCGCGCCGCCTTGATGGTGCCGGCCGCCGTCATCATCATCGGCATCATCCGGCCATAGGTATTCGCCGCGATGATCACCGCCTTGTAGCCGCCGATGTTGGCCTGGGAGGACAACACGTCCATGCTCTGGGCGCGCGAGATACGGGGCAGCCACTCCATCGCGAATGCCGTGGCCCCGGTGTGCGCGATCGCCTCGAGCCCCTCCTTGTGGTGCGGTGCCAGCAGGCCGATCAACAGCTGATCCTTGCGCAGCATCCCGAGTTCGGCCGGCTCCGGCCCGCGCACCTTCAGCACGATTTCCGCCGTGCCGAACACTTCAGCCGCCGAATCGACGATGGTTGCCCCGGCGGCGGCAAAATCCGCATCGGGAATGGCACTGGCGACGCCCGCACCGGCCTGCACAATCAGCTTGTGATGCCCGCCGGCCCCAAGCTTCTTCACCGTCTCGGGGGTCGCGGCAACCCGCGTCTCGCCCGATTTCGTCTCTGCCGGAATCCCGATCTGCATGGCCTAGGCCACCTCCGCTCTGGCGAGCCGGAGATGGCCCGCGTTGAATTCTTGGTCTGGTGCTTGTCTGGATGCTCGGGGCATTGCACCCCGTCCGGAGGCCCGGATTATAGGTGCACCCGCCCCGCAGGCGCCACAGCATGACCGGATCGACGGGAGGCTCCGCCTATAATCCACACGGTCATGCTCGCCATCCGCGTCCTTCCGGAGCTTCTCGTCAACCAGATCGCTGCGGGCGAGGTGGTCGAGCGACCCGCCGCGGCGCTCAAGGAATTGCTCGAGAACAGCCTTGACGCGGGCGCGACCGCCATCGAGGTCACGCTCGAGGAAGGCGGCATCCGGCGCATCCGGGTGCAAGACGACGGCCGCGGCATCGCACCCGATGAACTGGCGCTTGCGCTGGCGCGGCACGCGACCAGCAAGATCGCGACGCTCGAGGACCTGGAGCGTGTCGGGACGCTCGGCTTTCGCGGGGAAGCACTCGCGAGTATCGGTGCCGTCGCGGTGCTCTCGCTTGCCAGCCGCCGGGCCGGCGAGCGCCACGCCTCGCGCATCGAATGCCGCGGTGGCGCGCTCGGCGAGAGTGCGCCGGCTGCCCTTGATTGCGGCACCGTCGTGGACGTGTTCGATCTGTACTTCAATACCCCGGCCCGGCGCAAGTTCCTCAAGACCGAGGCTACCGAGTACGCTCACGCCGAAGAGGCATTCCGGCGCGCGGCCCTGTCACGACCCGACGTGGCGTTCAGCCTGACCCACAACAGCCGCCCGGTCTGGCGCCTGAGCGCCCAGGGTCTCGAAGCGCGTCTGGGCGAAGTGCTTGGCAAATCGTTTCGGGATGCATCGGTGCTGTTCGACGACGGGTCGAGCCCGATGCGCATCCACGGTGCCGTCGGCCTCCCCTCGGCCGCCAGGGCCTCCCGCGATGCGCAGTACTGCTTCGTGAACGGCCGCTTCGTCCGCGACAAGCTCCTGGCCCACGCAGTGCGGGAGGCCTATCGCGATGTGCTTCACGGCGATCGGCATCCGGCTTTTGCAATCTTCATCGAACTGCCCCCCGAAACCGTGGACGTGAACGTTCATCCCACGAAGACCGAGGTCAAGTTCCGTGAGTCTCGCGCGGTACACCAGTACGTCCGCCACGCGCTCGAGAAGGCGCTGGCGCAGACCCGTCCCGGCGCGCAGGCCGCACCGGCGCCCTCGCTGAACTGGCTCGCGCGCGCCACCACCGCGCCGCGCCAGGAGACCATGGCGCTCACGACTGCCGAGCCGCTCGCGTTCTACGACCGGCTGTTCGGTCGCGGCGAACCTCGAATGGAGCGCCTGCCAACGTCGCAGGCCGAGGAGCCGCAACCGGCCGATTCCCCACCGCTGGGCTACGCATTGGCGCAACTCTCGGGCGTGTACGTGCTCGCACAGAATCGTGCGGGCCTCGTGATCGTCGACATGCATGCCGCGCACGAGCGCATCGTCTACGAGCGCCTGAAGGTGGCGCTCGACGCGGCGTCGATCCCGACGCAGCAGCTGCTCATTCCGGCAACGCTCGTCGCAACGTCGCTCGAGGTGGCCACCGTGGCGGACAATGGCGAACTGCTCGAACACCTCGGCTTCGACATGGCCGTCCTGTCGCCGGGCAGTGTCGTGGTGCGCGCGGTGCCGGTGCTGCTGCGGGATGCCGATCCGGGCACGCTCGCTCGCGACACCCTGCGCGAGATCGCCGAACTGGGTTCGAGTCGTGCGCTGACCGATCGTCGCGACGACATGCTCGGAACCCTCGCCTGCCACGGAGCAGTGCGCGCGAACCGGACGCTCACCATTCCCGAGATGAACGCGCTGCTGCGCGACATGGAAACCACCGACCGCTCGGGTCAATGCAACCATGGCCGCCCGACCTGGTACCAATTCTCCCTGGCGGACCTCGATAAGTTGTTCCTGCGCGGCCGGTGATCTGGCTCCCGATCGGCGGCCACGCATGCCACCGGATTCGCAGGTAGCACTGCCGGCGATCCTGCTCATGGGTCCGACCGCCTCCGGCAAGACGCGGGTGGCGCTGGCACTCGCGCGGCATTTCGCGGTAGAAATCGTCAGCGTCGACTCGGCGCAGATCTATCGCGGAATGGACATCGGCACCGCCAAACCCGACGTCGCCACGCGCCGCGCGGTGCCGCATCACCTGATCGACATCGTCGATCCGACGGACACCTATTCAGCGGCACGCTTCGCGGGGGAGGCGTGGAAAATCGTTCGCGAGATCACTGCCCGCGGCCGAATTCCGCTGCTGGCCGGCGGCACGATGCTCTACTTCAAGGCACTGCGCGAAGGCTTGTCCGCGCTGCCGCCCGCGGATCCGCCGACACGACGCACGATCGAGTCCATGGCGGCCGACAGCGGCTGGCCGGCGCTGCACGCCACGCTCGCCAAGCTCGATCCCGCCACTGCCGCGCGGCTCGAGCCGACCGATTCGCAGCGAATACAGCGCGCCCTCGAAGTGTGCTGGCTCACGGGACGGGCGATGTCCGACCTGATCTCGGTCGGACGTGAACTGCCTCCGCCGCATCCCACGCTCGCGTTGTCGCTGGAACCGAGCGATCGGGCGGTGCTCCATGCGCGCATCGAAGCACGCTTCGACGACATGATCGAACGCGGCCTGATCGGGGAATTGCAGCAACTCCAGCAGCGCTACATGCTGGCATCGACGCTCCCTTCCATGCGTTGCGTCGGTTACCGGCAGGCCTGGGACTATCTCGCGGGCAATCGCGACCTCGCGATGCTGCGGGCGAAAGGGATTGCCGCGACACGACAGCTCGCGAAACGCCAACTGACATGGCTGCGTTCGATGCCGGATGTCACGCGTTTCGACTGCCTGGACGAAGACCTGGACACTCGAGTCATCGATTTCATTCGCACCCGGACCTAGTCTTGCCCCGCTCCGGCGCAGAGCCCCGCGTGGGCTCTGCGCCGGAGGGATCCGGCGCGACGCCGGTTACTGCTGTGTCAGCAGCGCATCGGCTCCCGCCTTCGCCACCTGACCGTCTTGCTGGGAGGTAGCGCCGGAGACTCCGATCGCGCCGACCACCTGGCCGTCGAATACGAGCGGCAAGCCGCCCTCGAGCGGCAGCACCTCCTCGATGCCGAGAATCGCGGTGCGCCCGCCCGCGATCGCGTCTTCGAACACCTTGGTCGGGCGCTTGAAGCCCGCTGCCGTGTGCGCCTTCTGGATCGACACGTCGATGCTGCCGAACTGCGTGTTGTCGCGTTTGTGCAGCAGAACGAGATGACCGCCTTCGTCCACGATCGAGACGCACACGTTCCAGTTGTTCTTCGCTGCTTCGGCCTCGGCGGCCGCTGCGATCTTCATCGCTGCCTCGAGCGTGAGTGCTTTCTTGTCCACCATTTGCGCCTGGGTAGCGCCGATGCTCGCTGCGACGAGAGCCGTCGCTAGCAGCAGTTTGTCGAGAATCTTCATGAGGCCTCCGGTTCGGGTTACGGGTCGGACTTGATGCACGCGCCGGTCGCACCGCGACAGGCGCGTGCAAGATACGCTGCCGTTCTCCGCACTTCAATCGGGCATCGATGTGGCTAGGGCCGTGTCGACCGCACCCGGGCATCGGCCGAGCCGGAATCGAGCGTGATGGCGATATCATCGCCGGGCGCCAGTTGATTGACATTTCGCACCACGCCGCCGTCGGCACCGCGCACGATCGCGTAGCCACGCGCGAGAACGCCCCGCGGATTCAAATGCTCGAGCGCCTCGCGGCGGCTCTCCAGCAAGGCGCGCCATGCGCCGAATCGGGCGCGGTGCGCGCTCCGAAAGCGCAGATCCAGTCCCCGCCCCCGTTCCAGCAATCGGGCAAGATCGGGGCGGCCTCGGCGCATTCGCTGCGCAAGCTCGCGCACGCGGCCGGCTTGTCGCTCGTCGGTGCGTTCCCAGGCGGTCGCGATGCGCGCGCCCAGGCGCTCGAGCGCTTCGCGCTGTTGCATCAGTCGTTCACCCGGATGTCGCAGCCGCCGCGCCATCACATCGAGATCGAGCATCCTGCGTTCGAGAGCGCGACGCCAGTTCTGGTCGAGCGCCCCCTCCAGCGCCCGTACCCGGCGCCCCAGCGCAAGGCCGTCCGGGCTGGCGAGTTCCGCCGCCGCCGTGGGCGTCGGCGCGCGCGCGTCCGCAATGAAGTCGACGATCGTGAAATCCGTCTCGTGACCGACGCCGCTCACCAGCGGTATCGGGCTCGTTGCCACGGCGCGAGCCACGATCTCCTCATTGAACGACCAGAGATCCTCGAGGCTGCCGCCCCCCCGACACAGAATCAGGACGTCCGCGTCGCGACGACGACCGGCAAGTGCGAGCGCATCGGTGATCTGGCGGCCCGCGCCTTCCCCCTGGACCTGGGTCGGGTAGACGATCACGCGGATCGAGGGCATGCGCCGCGCGAGCGTGCTGACGACATCGCGGAGCGCGGCTGCCCGCAGCGAGGTCACCACCCCGACGGTGCGCGGGAACGACGGCAGCGGCCGCTTGCGTTCGACGGCGAACAGGCCTTCCGCTTCCAGCTTGCGCTTCAGGCGCTCCAGGGCCTCGAACAGCGCGCCGAGCCCGGCACGTCGCATGAACTCGACGTTGAGCTGAAATTCTCCGCGCGCCTCATACAACGTCGCAACGGCCCGGACTTCGACCCGGGCGCCATTGGCCGGTTGCCAATCGAGCGCCTGCGCGCGGTTGCGAAACAGCACGCAGCGTACTTGCGCGCGCTCGTCCTTGAGCGAGAAGTAGCAATGCCCGGAGGCGGCGCGCGTGAAGTTCGAGATCTCCCCGGCGACCCAGGCAAGCGGCAGGCTGGCCTCGATCAGCGACCGTGCCAGCGCATTGAGCTCACTCACGCTGATCACGGGTGGGGGCATTCTGTCGGTTTCCAGGTTCATCGCCCGGATTCTAACGGACCCGCGAACACGGTTCGCACCATGACGCTGGCATCGCTGGCGCCAATCGGCCCGGATGCCGCGCCGTACCTCGAGTTCCACGACGCGCTCGAGAATGCAACGGTGCCGTGAAACCGGCGCTGCGCCCGAGAGAGATCGCCCCGGACACGTGACGGCGCATGCGAAATGCGTTGCTCAATGCTTGAGCGCGCGACAGAATTTCCTTGTCGGGAATCCACTTAACCGGGCTTTCGACAAGCTGTACACAATGTTATCCACAGCATCTGTGGACAATATTTCCGCACCATATTTGCATCTTTGTTGCATCAAGTGTGTGGTTGCGGCACGTCGACCCCCAAGCTACAGTGCGGCACTTTTCCACTGAAGGGAAATGCGCGTGCTCGCCATCATCGAAGCCGCCGGATGGCCCATCTGGCCGATCATAGCGGCCTCCATCGTCGCCCTCGGAATCATCGGTGAGCGCAGCTGGTCGCTGCGCAAGAGCATCGTCGCACCACGCGAACTCCTGGCCGAGACGGCTCAGGAAGTGCGCGCCAAGGGCGTGAGCAACGAGATGCTCGCACGGCTCATAGAAGGTTCCCTGCTGGGACGCGTATTCGCGGCCGGGCTGATCAATTCCCGCAGTTCGCGCGAGGTCATGAGGGAATCGATCGAGGAGGCGGGCCGCGCGGCCGCCCAGGAACTCGATCGATTCCTCACGACTCTCGGCACCATCGCCACCATGGCGCCGTTGCTCGGTCTGCTGGGCACCATCATCGGCATGATCGAGATCTTCGGCACCCAGGGACCTTCCGGGATGGCGAATCCATCGCAGCTCGCTCATGGCATCGCGGTTGCGCTGTACAACGCGGCATTCGGCATCATCGTCGCCGTGCCGAGCCTGGTGTTCTACCGCCACTTCCGTGCCAAGGTGGACTCCCTGGTGGTCGAGATGGAGCTGCAGGCGGTCAAGCTGGTGGAAGTGATCCACGGAGAAAGGCAGGCCTAGCCTTGGACTTCCGCCGCGGCCGTCCCCGCGACGAACCGGACATCAACCTCGTCCCGTTCATCGACATCCTGCTGGTGATCGTGATCTTCCTCGCGGTCACCACGACCTATTCCAAGTACTCCGAACTGCAGATCAACCTGCCTACGGCGGATGCCACGAAGGCGGGCGAGCGGCCCGAGCAGGTCAGTGTCGGGGTCACCGCTGCCGGCACCTACGTGGTCGGCAGGACCCCGGTCACCTTCTCCACGCCGGAGGGGTTCAGCACGGAACTCAAACGGGCGGCCAGGTCGAACGAGGATCCCATGATCGTGATCAACGCGGATGCCAAGGCCACCCATCAATCGGTCATCCGCGTGCTCGAGGCGGCCCGCCTCGCAGGCTTCGGCCGCGTGACGTTCGCAACACAGAACGCGCCGAAATAGCCGGGGACGGCACAACCCGGAAACTTCCACCGCGCCGGAAATGCACTTGGGGTTGTCGGCGCAGGCCGGAAGGGTCCATACTCCTGCCTCGACGTTTCCGGCCGTCCCGTCAGGGCCGGTAGCGGGCCGCAGGGCCGGCACCGGAGAAGTCGCAGGCTGGCGGCCATGCCCGTCGGGCGCGGTGATCGACGATGAGTCGATGACCGCGGCTCGTGAACAAGTCGAGAAAAATACCATCGACTGGGTGGCCACGGATTTGTCGGCGATGTCCGCCGCAAAGCCGGAGACAAAGCCTGAATCGGCGCTGCTTCGGCAGTGTCTTTGCGCACAGCGCGGCTGTGCAGGCATGCGCGGGGCTGCCCGCGTTACGCGCATGCTTCCCCGTAGGCGGGTGCGCGCACCATTGTCAGGTGCGCCTATATAGATGCTGGAAACCTCTTCAGGGAATCTCGCGCGCCAGACATGTCCGGCCTGGTTCTGACGCGAGATCTGCTCGAACAAGAGCTGCGCAAGGAATGTGTCGACCGCGGACGCGGCTATGCCGACCGGGGTCGGGTATTGAGCCTGCGGCACGACCGGGAACGCGACCGTTTCGAGGGTTCCGTTCGCGGCACTGCACGCAAGCCGTACCGCGTCCAGGTCACCCTGGAGCAGCAGAACGACGGCGTGCGCATCCACGGCGTGTGCACCTGTCCCGTGCACGCCAATTGCAAACACGTCGCCGCAGTGCTCCTGCGGGCACTCGAGGGGCCAGCCGACGACGGCACGCCCCGCAAAGACGGCAAGCAGCCGGCCGGGCGGCGCAAGCCGGGCGACCGGCGCAGCGTGCAGGTGCGAACCAAGGCTACCCCCACCGCGTCCGGTCCTTTGCCCGCACACGTCAATCAGTGGCTGAAACGCGCCGAGCAACTGGTTCAACCCGAATCGGCAGACGCCGCGCCCGACGCATCCCAGTGCCTGCTGTACATCCTTCAGGTGCGCCCGCGGCCGCAGGGCGGGGCGGAGATCGTGGTCCGGGCCATGACGGCGCGACGCCTCAAGGCCGGGGGCTACGGCAAGCCCTCACCGTGGACCGGCGCACTGGCCGCGCTCAGCGAACCACCAGCCTTCGTCGGCGAGAACGACCTGCACATCCTCAGGCTGCTCCTGCCGAGCGCTCGCGATCACGCGAGCGGCGAATTCCTGCTGGACGCGGAGACCGGTTCGATCGTCTTGCGCGCGCTGCTCGCGACGGGGCGGTTCCACTGGAACCACTCCTCGTCTGCGCCGCTCCACGAAGGACCGCCGCGGCCCGGACGGGCCGTCTGGCGCTACACGATCAACGGCGCGCAGCGGGCGACCTTCGAGAGCGAACCACCGGCCGAGGCGTTGTTGCCGCTCGCGCCGCCCTGGTACATCGAGCCTGCAAGCGCGGAATGCGGCCCGATCGAAGTGGGTGTATCGCCAACGGTTGCCGCCTGGCTCGCCGACGCGCCGGAAATCGCTGCCGAGCACGCGGTGCGCGTGCGCGATGTGCTGGCCCGGAGCGATCGCCTGCACGGAGCACCGCTGCCTGAGATTCCGGTCCAGCCGGAAACGCGCGAAACCGCGCCGGTGCCGATCCTGCGCCTCTATTCGTTCGAATCCGCTCACGGCTATGGGCGCGGCCGCTACGCGCGCGGCGAGTATGCCGACGTCGCAGCGCTGCGCTTCGAGTACGCAGGCGTGCGGACCGATCGTGACAGTCCCGGCATGCTCACCGTCATTCGCAACGGTGAGCTGCTGCGGCTGCGTCGCAACCACACGGCCGAGAAGCGCGCCCACACGGCGTTGGCCCAGGCCGGCTTCATCAAGGTGAACAGCCGCGAGCGCGGTTTCCCGCAGGCGCACAAGCACGACTACACGCTGGCGGGGGAACAGGCCTGGCTCGACTTCGTCACCAAGGGCGTGGCCGCGCTGCGTGCGCAAGGCTGGCAGGTCGAGTTCGACGAAAGCTTCCGTTTCACGCCGGTCGATACCGGCGAGTGGCACGCGGAGGTGATCGAATCCGGCGACGACTGGTTCGACCTGCGACTCGAGATCGACATCGACGGTCGGCGCATCGACCTGCTGCCGGTCCTGCTGAATGCCCTGCGTTCGCGCCCCGATCTGCTCACCGAAGCAGGCGCCGCGGCCAGCGCCGACGAATCGATCCTGATCCGCCTCGACGACGGGCGCATTCTGCCGGTGCCGCTCGCCCGCGTGCGGCCGCTCGTGGGCGTCCTGCACGAGTTGCTCGACGATGATTCGTCGGATCGCCTGCGCTTGTCCAAGATGGACGTCACCCGGCTCGCCGATCTCGACTCGGCCGTCCCGCTCAAATGGGAGGGGGGCGACGCCCTGCGTGCGCTCGGCAGGCGGCTCGCACAGTTCGCGAGCATCGCGCCGATCGACGCCCCGCCTGGCTTCAACGCGCAACTTCGCCCGTATCAGCAGCAAGGCCTCGCGTGGCTCCAGTTCCTGCGCGAGAATGGATTGGGCGGCATCCTCGCGGATGACATGGGCCTGGGCAAGACGGTTCAGACCCTGGCCCACCTGCTGATCGAGAAACAGGCGGGACGCCTGGATCGGCCTGCCCTCGTGATCGCGCCGACCAGCGTGATACCCAACTGGAAAGCGGAGGCCGCGCGTTTCGCGCCGCAGTTGCGCGTCCACGTCTCGCATGGCCTCAAGCGTCGCGAGTCCTTCGACGAGATCGGTAGTGCCGATCTGGTGCTCACCACCTACGCCCTGCTGCCGCGGGATGAGGCGACGCTCACCGCCCACGAATTCCACGTAGTGATCCTGGACGAGGCCCAGCAGATCAAGAATGCTCAGACGCGGGCCGCGCGCGTGGTCATCGACCTGAAAGCGCAGCATCGCCTCTGCCTGACCGGCACGCCGCTCGAGAATCATCTCGGCGAATTGTGGTCGCTGTTCCACTTCCTCATGCCAGGATTGCTCGGCGATGCCGCGACTTTCCGTCGCATCTACCGTACCCCGATCGAGAAGCACGCGGACCTGGCCCGGCGCGACAGCCTCGTGCGCCGGATCCGGCCGTTCCTGCTGCGTCGGACCAAGGACCAGGTCGCGACCGACCTGCCACCGAAGACCGAGATGATCCGCACCATCGAGCTGGACGGTGCGCAGCGCGAGCTCTACGAGACGGTGCGCGTGGCGATGGACCAGCGCATCCGCGCGGAGATCGCTTCCCGCGGCCTCGCCCACAGCCAGATCATCGTGCTCGATGCGCTGCTCAAGCTGCGGCAGATCTGTTGCGACCCGAGACTGTTGAAGCTCGACACCGCGAAGAAAGTGACCGAATCGGCCAAGCTCGAAGCGCTCATGGAGATGCTGGAAGAACTGCTGCCCGAAGGTCGGCGCGTGCTGTTGTTCTCGCAGTTCACCAGCATGCTCGAGCTGATCGAGGCGGAGCTGCGCGAACGGCGCATCCCGTACGTGAAGCTGACCGGGGAAACCGTGGATCGCGCGGAGCCGGTCCGCGCCTTCCAATCAGAGGAAGTCCCGTTGTTCCTGATCAGTCTCAAGGCCGGCGGTACCGGTCTCAATCTCACCGCCGCCGATACCGTCATCCACTACGACCCATGGTGGAATCCGGCGGTGGAGAATCAGGCCACTGCGCGCGCCCACCGCATCGGCCAGGACAAACCCGTGTTCGTCTACAAACTGCTGGCGGCGGGCAGCGTCGAGGAGAAGATCGTCGCACTGCAGGGTTCCAAGGCGGCGCTGGCCGATGGCATCCTCGGCGGCAATTCGGTGGCGTCCGGACCGGTTTCGGAAGAGGACATCGAGGCCTTGTTCCAGCCCCTGGACTAGGGCCTGTTGACGCTTAGAACGGACCTGCGTGACCTCCAGAACGAGCGCAATCAAGGCGCAAAGCACAGCTGGGGCAGGTCCCCCAGCGAGAATTTGTAACGCGGAGTGCGCTCGTTCTGGCGGATCACCCAAAGGGCTCTTGGACCCGACCTCGGCGTGAGCCCCAGCCACTGGCAGCGGGTCACCGCCACGACCCTGGCGCTGCTGCCGCTGGCGGCGTTGTACGCGGCGACGACCGCCGCCCGGCGCTGGCTGTTCAGGCGGGGAATACTGGCCACGCACCGGTTGACGGTGCCAGTCATCGTGGTGGGCAACATCACTGCGGGGGGCACCGGCAAGACACCGTTCGTGATCTGGCTCGCGGCGCAGCTGAAAGCGCGCGGATTCCGGCCCGGCATCGTCACGCGCGGCTATCGCGCGCGCGATCCGGGACCCGCGCGCGTGGGACCGGACACGCCTTCGGTCGAAGCGGGCGACGAGCCGGTGCTGCTCGCTCGCCGCAGCGGCTGTCCGGTCTGGCGCGGCGTCGATCGCGGGCGGGCCGCGGGCGCATTGCTCGCGGCGCATCCGGAATGCGACATCGTCGTGAGCGACGACGGACTGCAGCACTATCGGCTCGCGCGCGACGTAGAGATCGCGCTGGTCGACGGCATGCGAGGCTTCGGCAATCGCCTGCCGATCCCGGCGGGGCCGATGCGCGAGCCGACCGCTCGGCTGCGCTCGTGTGATTTCGTGGTGATCAAAACGCCGAACCGCGCGGCCGGCATCGCCAGCCACACGACGTGCGACATGGCCTTGCGCCCCGGCGACTTCGTGAACCTGCGCGACCAGTCCGTGCGTGCGGTCGCGTCGGCCCTGCCCGACGGCCCGATACACGCGGTTGCAGGGATCGGCGATCCGACGCAGTTCTTCGAGGTACTGCGGGGATTGGGGCTCGACATCGTCGAGCACCCGTTTCCCGATCACCACGCCTTCGTGGCGTCCGATCTTGCGTTCGGCGATTCGAGTACGATCGTGATGACCGAGAAGGATGCCGTAAAATGCCTCGACTTCGCCCGGGAGCGATGGTGGATGCTGCCCGTCGAAGCGGTGCTCCCGCCCGGGTTCGCCGAGCGCATTCTCGCGAAATTGACCCATGGCACTCGATCCGAAGCTGCTTGAGATTCTCGTCGATCCCCTGACCAAGGCCCCGCTGATCTTCGATCGCGAGCGGCAGGAACTGGTTTCGGTGGAGAGCGCGCTCGCCTACCCGATCCGCGACGACATTCCGATAATGCTCGAGGACGAGGCTCGCAAGCTGTCCATCGAGGAGCTCGAAGCCTGGCGCAAGAAGCGCTAGCGGCGGACTCGACGGCGCCGGCACCCCTTTGGATTTCGTAGTCGTCATCCCGGCCCGCTGGGCCTCGTCGCGATTGCCCGGGAAGGCGCTGGCCGACATCGACGGCAAACCGATGGTGGTGCGCGTTGCCGAGCAGGCCGCGAAGAGCGGGGCCGGCGAAGTCTGGATCGCCACCGATCACGATGCGGTTGCCCGCGTCGCGACGCAGTACGGTTACGACGTCCTGATGACCCGCGCCGATCACGCGAGCGGCACCGACCGGATCGCGGAAGCGGCGAACCATTTGGGATGGGCGGACGATACGATCGTGGTGAATGTGCAGGGCGACGAGCCGCGCATTGCACCTGAGCTGATCCGTGAAGTGGCCCGCGACCTCGCCACGCATGCCCAGGCGGCGATCGCCACCGCTTGCCATCCCATCGAGCGAGAAGCGGATTTCTTCGATCCGAACGTCGTGAAGGTCGTGATCGATCGCGAGGGGTATGCGCTGTATTTCAGCCGCGCCCCGATACCTTTCGCCCGCGACGCCTTTCGCGCGGCCCGGACGTTGCCCCAGGGCTTGCCTGCCCAGCGCCACATCGGCATCTACGCCTACCGCGGCGCGTTCCTGGCGGCCTACTCGTCCCTGCAGCCCGCTTCGATCGAGGGCTTCGAGGCCCTCGAACAGTTGCGCGCCATGTGGCATGGCTACCGTATCGCCGTGACCGTGACCGCCCACGCCCCCGAAGCGGGCGTCGACACCCAGTCGGACCTCGACCGTGTTCGAGCGCTCTATGCGGCCGAGCGTGCCTGAACCGCCGCTATAATCCGGCGCTTCGGCAGCCGGCCCTTCCGGCCGCCATAGAACGAGAACATGGAAATGTCATGCGATTGATCCTTCTGGGGGCACCGGGTGCGGGCAAGGGGACGCAAGCCGGCTTCATCGTCGACAAGTTCGGCATTCCGCAGATATCGACGGGCGACATGCTCCGTGCGGCCCTCAAGGCCGGGACGGCGCTCGGGCTCGAGGCGAAGAAGTTCATGGACGCCGGCGCGCTGGTACCCGACGAGGTGATCATCGGGCTGGTCAAGGAACGGCTGCGCGAACCCGACTGCGCCCGCGGCTTCCTCTTCGACGGCTTTCCCCGCACGATTCCGCAGGCCGACGCCCTGAAGGCGGCCGGCGTGAAGCTCGATCACGTGGTCGAGATCGACGTGGAGGACGCCGAGATCATCCAGCGCATGTCCGGCCGACGCGTGCACCCCGGATCGGGTCGGACCTACCACGTGAAATTCAATCCGCCCAAGGCGCCCGGCAAGGACGATCCGACCGGCGAAGCGCTGGTCCAGCGGGCGGATGATGCCGAGGACGTCGTGCGCACTCGCCTCGACGTCTATCAGAGCCAGACCCGACCGCTCGTCGACTACTATCTGAACTGGTCGAAGAGCGGTGCGCCCGGTGCGCCGAAGTATTCGCGAATCCCGGGGGTCGGGAGCGTGGAACAGATCCGCGACAAGGTGTTCGCGGCGCTGAACTAGGGGACCGACATGGCGAAGCGCAACGCGTTCTACGCGCAATCGGGCGGCGTGACCGCTGTCATCAATGCCTCGGCCTGTGGCGTCATCGAGACGGCGCGCAAGCACAAGGACCGGATCGGCAAGGTCTACGCGGGGCGCAACGGCATTCTCGGGGCGCTGAACGAGGAACTGATCGATACGTCCAAGGAAAGCGCGACCTCGATAGCGGCCCTGCGCCATACGCCTGCCGGCGCCTTCGGCTCCGCCCGCTACAAGCTGAAGAGCCTCGAGCAGAATCGGGCGGAATACGAGCGCCTGATCGAGGTGTTCAAGGCGCACGACATCGGTTACTTCTTCTACAACGGTGGTGGCGATTCCGCCGATACGTGTCTGAAAGTGTCACAGCTCTCCGACGCGATGGGTTATCCGCTGCAGGCGATCCACGTACCCAAGACGGTGGACAACGACCTGCCGATCACGGATTGCTGTCCGGGCTTCGGTTCCGTCGCGAAGTACGTCGCCACCTCCATCCGGGAGGCCGCATTCGATGTCGAATCCATGGCGAAAACCTCGACCAAGGTGTTCGTGCTCGAGGTCATGGGACGGCACGCCGGCTGGATCACTGCTGCCTGCGGGCTCGCCTCGGAATCCGCGGGCGAGGCACCGCACATCCTGCTGTTCCCCGAGATTCCGTTCGACCAGGAGCGTTTCATCTCGAAAGTGGCCGCCACGGTCAAGCGCGCCGGCTATTGCGTGATCGGGGTGTCGGAAGGTCTGCACAACGCGGACGGCACGTTCCTCGCCGATGCCGGCCTGCGCGACGCCTTCGGGCACGCCCAGCTCGGCGGCGTGGCGCCGGTGATCGCGAATCTCGTCCGCGACAAGCTGAACCTCAAATACCACTGGGCCGTTGCCGACTACCTGCAGCGAGCCGCCCGTCACATCGCGTCCGGGACCGACGTCGCACAGGCCTATGCCGTCGGCAAGGCCGCGGTGGAACTGGCACTGAAGGGCTACAACGCGGTCATGCCGGCGATCGTGCGCAAATCGTCCAAGCCCTACAAATGGTCGATCGGGATAGCCGATCTCGCCAAGGTGGCCAACGTGGAAAAGAAAATGCCACGCAATTTCATCACCGCCGACGGCTTCCACATCACGCCCAGGTGCCGCACCTACCTCGCCCCGCTGATTGCCGGCGAGGACTATCCGCCTTTCCGCAACGGCCTCCCCCGCTACGTCCGACTGAAGAACATCGCCGTGCCGAAAAAGCTCGGAGCCACATTCAAGCTGTAGGTTCGGGTTGCTCTCGGGTAATTTTTCTTATTAAACTAGCGAGTTAGTCAGCCGGTCTGGACGCTCTCGGGATCGCCCCACAAGGGTGACACCCGGTGCCGCCGGGAAGCCCTCACGCCGGGCGAGTCGTCGCATGCGCAGCCCGCCATATGGAGCGGGCATAACGATTTCTATCTAGTCTTCTGGGGGTTTCATGGCTTCAAGTCTGATCTTCGCCCTGGTGTGCGCGGCGATCGCTATCGTATATGGCATCGTCTCGATCCAGTGGATACTGGCGCAACCCGCCGGCAACGCCCGCATGCAGGAGATCGCTGCTGCGATCCAGCAGGGTGCCAAGGCCTATCTCAATCGCCAGTACGCGACCATCGGCATCGTCGGGGGGATCCTGTTCGTGATCCTGGGTTTCGCGCTCGACTGGCTCACGGCACTCGGTTTCCTGGTCGGAGCGATCCTTTCGGGTGCGACCGGGTACATCGGCATGAACGTGTCGGTGCGCGCCAACGTGCGCACCGCGGAGGCTGCGAGCCGGGGAATGAACGCAGCGTTGGCCGTTGCCTTCCGCGGCGGTGCGATCACCGGCATGCTGGTGGTGGGCCTGGGCCTTCTCGGGGTGGCAGGCTACTACGCCTTCCTCATCAGCCTGGGCATGGAAACCCGGCCGGCGACCCACGCGCTCATCGGTCTCGCCTTCGGTTCTTCACTGATATCGATCTTCGCGCGACTGGGCGGTGGCATCTTCACCAAGGGCGCGGACGTCGGCGCGGACCTCGTAGGCAAGGTCGAAGCGGGCATCCCTGAGGACGATCCACGCAACCCCGCCGTCATCGCTGACAACGTCGGCGACAACGTCGGCGACTGCGCCGGCATGGCGGCCGACCTGTTCGAGACCTACGCCGTGACCATCGTCGCGACGATGGTGCTGGGCGCCCTCATGACGGACAAGATAGGAGCGAACGGCATCCTCTACCCACTGGTGCTGGGCGGGGCTTCGATCATCGCCTCGATCATCGGCACGTTCTTCGTGAAAGCCAAGGAAGGCGGCAAGATCATGAACGCGCTCTACAAGGGCGTCATCGTGTCGGGCGTCCTCGCGGGCATCGCGTTCTACTTCATCACGACCGGCATGATGAGCGACAGTCCGCTCGGTGCCGGTAACCTGTTCGGTGCGTCGCTCGTGGGACTCGCCTTGACTGCCGCGATGGTCGTGATCACCGAGTACTACACCGCGACCGAGTACGCTCCGGTCCAGCACGTGGCCGCTGCATCGCAGACCGGGCATGCCACCAACATCATCGCGGGTATCGGCATCTCCATGAAGTCGACCGCGCTGCCGGTACTGGCGGTGTGCATCTCGATCTGGGCGGCGCACTCCATGGCCGGACTGTACGGCATCGCGATCGCGGCCACGGCGATGCTGTCGATGACCGGCATGATCGTGGCGCTGGATGCCTATGGTCCGATCACCGACAACGCCGGCGGCATCGCGGAGATGGCCGAACTGCCGAAGGAGATCCGCAACATCACCGATCCGCTGGATGCTGTGGGCAATACCACCAAGGCGGTCACCAAGGGCTACGCGATCGGCTCGGCCGGCCTCGCGGCGCTCGTGCTGTTCGCCGACTACACCCACAACCTGGAATCGCTCGGCAAGCTCGGTCCGGATGCATTGGTCAAGGGCTTCGAGCTGTCCGACCCCGCAGTCATCATCGGCCTGTTCATCGGTGGTCTGGTACCGTATCTGTTCGGTGCCATGGCCATGGAAGCGGTGGGTCGGGCGGCAACGTCGGTGGTGAACGAGGTACGCCGCCAGTTCCGCGAGATCAAGGGCATCATGGAGGGCACGGCCAAACCCGATTACGACAAGGCCGTCGACATGCTGACCAAGGCCGCGATCAAGGAGATGATCATCCCCTCGATCCTGCCCGTGCTGGTACCGGTGGTCGTGGCCTTCGGCATGAACTGGCTGATGGGGCCAGGCGCGGGGATCCGTGCCCTGGGCGGCCTGCTGATCGGCACCATCGTGACCGGACTGTTCGTGGCCATCTCGATGACCACCGGCGGTGGCGCCTGGGACAACGCCAAGAAATACATCGAAGACGGACACTTCGGCGGCAAGGGCTCGGACGCCCACAAGGCTGCCGTCACCGGTGACACCGTAGGCGACCCCTACAAGGACACTGCGGGCCCGGCCGTGAATCCGCTCATAAAGATCATCAACATCGTCGCCTTGTTGCTGGTGCCGCTGCTGTAGAAGAACGCTGCAGTCAAACGCAAACGGCTCCCGAGGGAGCCGTTTGTCATTGCAGAACGCCTGCTGCGTGACTGTCAGGCGACCGCACGCATCTGCCTGCCCCGGCGATCGCCGAAGCGGCGCTCGGGAAAGCTCAATGGCGTCTGCAGGGCACGCCGTTCGCCGGCGCGCAGATCCACCGGAACGTGATGGTTGGCGTCCGTGGCCGTGGAATAGGCCCGGTAGGATGTGACGAAGGCGAGATGTAGCAACTGCAGGCTGCGCTTGGCCGCGAGCATGACTCTTTGACGGATCCGATCGCTGGTCGCGTAGCGCTTCACGACTTCCATGGCAATCTTCGGGTGGTCGTCGTCATAGACGGCGTGCTGCTTCATCCACTTGTAGGTCTTGGGATTCATGTCGACGCCATCCTGACCGCGGTAGGACTCGAATCCGGGCAGGATCTTCCGGCAGATGTCTCCGGTCACACCCTCGATCGCGAAGCTGGTCGCGGCGACGGCTTCGGCCAGCGAACCCTTGGTGTTGATGTACCAGATCCAGTCGCTGAGCGACTGCACGTCGCGCAGCACCGGCCGTTGCCCTTCAGCCAACGCGAGCATATCGTCCTTGTGCAGTCCGAAGCCCTGCCCCATCCACAGCCATTGCTCCGCGTGCGCCTTCTCGACCCGGATGTTGTCGATGAGAAACGATCTGGCGTAGTCGTCCTCGACCTTGATCAGCGCTTCCGCGAGGAATTTCGGGAAGGCGTGGATGAACGGGTAGAGCTGCAGGATCCACCCCTGCATCTCGGGCACCGTCAGGCGGCGGTGCGCGATGCCTTCGACGAAGTCTCCTTCGAGAATCTCGTTCCAGTAGGGACGAACGAATTCGTCCAGTGTCTCTACCCACACGGGATGCGGCGAAAATTCGTTGATGATGCCCATCAAGGTCTCCTAGGCTCAAGGTTTCGGGACTTCCGACGTTTCCATCGCTCTGCGGCGACGATCGCACGACTTCCCCCGGCGCTGGTGGATCAAGCTCCAGGGTTGCTGACTGTGGTTCGGAACGTTGTTGGAACGACGCACTGGGAATCACGCTGCAGGATCGGGTTTGATCCTGGATTTCAACCGGCAGCGCAATGCGATACACCACTGCGAAGCAGTGTATGGGGCGCGAAATTCCAACGCAACGATCCGACCGAAATTCTCAAGGTTTCCCTACATCTCCCGTGGGAAGACACCAAGAAAATCTAACAGTCGTGGAGACTCAGGCGACTTTTACGGCGAGTTGGAGGCGCGGTGCGAACGGGCGCGGCATGGCCACGCCGTGGCCTTGCATGAAGTCGACGCCGATCTCATCCAGGATCGCGATGACGCGCTCGTCATCGACGAACTCCGCGATGGTCTGCTTGCCCATCACGTGGCCGACGTTGTTGATCGCCTCGACCATGGCGCGGTCGATGGGATCGTCCGCCATGTCCTTCACGAAACCGCCGTCGATCTTGAGGAAATCCACAGGCAAGTGCTTGAGGTATGCGAACGACGACATGCCGGCGCCGAAGTCGTCGAGCGAGAAGCGACAACCGAGTGCGCGCATCTCCTGGATGAAGTGAATCGCCTTGTCTAGATTGGCAATGGCAGCGGTCTCGGTGATCTCGAAGCAGATCGACTCGCGCGGCACATCGAAGATCCGCAGCTGCTCGCGCACGAACTCGAGCAGGCGTTCGTCGCCGATGGACCCGCCGGACAGGTTGATGGCGCACAGCTCGATGGACTCGCCGCCGTCCGCGCGCAAGCGCGACAATGTCGCCAATGCCGTCCGGATCACCCAGCGGTCGATCGACGGCATCAGGTTGTAGCGCTCCGCCGCCGGGATGAACGCCATGGGCGGCACCATCAGACCGCGCTCGTCGACCATCCGCACCAGGAGTTCGCAATGCCGGCCGGAACGGGCCTGCGGATTCACGTGGACGATGTCCTGCGCATGCAGGACGAACCGGTTCTCGTCGAGCGCTTTTTGCAGCCGCCCGACCCATTCCATCTCCCCCTGCCGCAGTGACAGTTCGCTGTCGTCCGGATGGTAGACCTGGACCCGGTTGCGCCCCTTCTCCTTGGCCATGTAGCACGCGGTATCGGCCGTGCGCATCACCTCGGCCAGGGTGTAGAGCCCGTCCTCGACGTTCACCAGGCCGATGCTGACGCCGATGTTGAAGCTCAGGTGCGCCCAGGCAAAATGGAACTCCGTGACCGTCTGGCGCAGCTTGTCGCCGATGCGCAGCGCAGCCTCCGACGGGCAGTTCTCCAGAAGCACGCCGAACTCGTCTCCGCCCAGTCGCGCGAGCGTGTCGCCTTCCCGCAGGCACTGGAGCAGCAGCGTGCTGACCTGTCGCATCAGCTGGTCGCCGGCGGCATGCCCACAAGTGTCGTTGACGACCTTGAACTGATCCAGGTCGAGGTACATGACTGCGTGATGACGACCGAGCTGGCTCGCGGACTGCAGGGCGATCGCGAGTCGTCGCTCGAACTCGGTCCTGTTGATCAGTCCCGTCAGGGCATCGTGACTCGCCTGGTAGGACAGTTTCGCCGCGTACTGCCGTTCCCGGCTCACGTCGTGCAGCACCAGCACCACGCCAACCAGCGCGCCGGAGCGATCGCGGATCGGCGCCGCCGAATGCGCCACCGGAATCTCGTCGCCGTCATTCCGCACGAGCAACATGTTCGCACTGGCCTCGACCGTGCGCTCCTCGCTCAGTACCTGCTCGATCGGGCTCGGCGCGGCACGACGCTGGGTTTCCTCGACCAGGCGGAACAGCGCCTGGATCGGCAATCCGCGAGCGTCCACCGACTTCCAGCCGGTCAATTCCTCAGCGACCGGATTCAGATACTCGACCCACCCTTCGGTGTCCGTGGTGATCACGCCATCGGCAATCGAGGCAAGCGTCACGAGTGCGCGCTCCTTCTCGGCAAACAACTCCGCCGCAGCCAGCTTCTTCTCGGTGACGTCGGTCAACGCTCCCGCCATGCGTACCGCCTCGCCGGCGGCGTTGCGCACCGACTGCCCGCGCATCCGGAACCAGCGGTAGTCCCCGGAACGCGCGAGCAGCCGGATCTCGATGTCGAACGGCATGTCGTCGCGCAGGTGGAACTCGAGCGCGCGCGAGAACAGTGCCTGATCCTCGGTATGCAATCGCGAGACCAGGGCGGACAGCGAGTTTTTCATCTCATTGTCACGATAGCCGACCAGTTGCTTGAAGCGCGGAGAGTAGTACCAGGCATCGGTCACGATGTTCCAGTCCCACACGCCATCATTGCTGCCGCTCACGGCTAGCTGGAAGCGTTCCTCACTGACCTCGAGTGCGCGCTCGAACTCCTCGCTGTGCCGCAGCGTGCGCTGGGAGAAGACGACACCCAGCGGCACGAGGATGGCGGGCAGGGTCAGCGTGAGGACGATCAGCAGGACTTTCGTGATCCGGTTCGCCGCACCCAGCGTGTCGGAGAACTCGACTTCCAGCGGCGTCAGCCGATCGTTGACCGCAAGGATGCGTTTCACGGCCGGGCGCAATGCCTCGGGCGAGCGGACGCCGGATTCGATCTCCGCGTGAAGCTCTTCGGCCGCCTGCGTGAGTTCAGCGATCAGTCGATCGCCTTCCTCCCAGACGACCACGATCCGCTCGATGTACCAGATCTTCCTGAATCTCGTGTAGAGGCGGATGACGCCGGAAATATCATCCGGATGATCGCCCCCTTCCAGGAAATATCTGTGCGCCAGGGCGTAGTTGGGGTCGGGCTTCTCCAGCTCCTGCCGTGCGAGGCCGAGCTTGATCGGCGTCTCGATGTTCTTCAGGTAGTTCGCGTAGTGCTCGTCGGAATAGGTCTCCGCATAGCGCAGCAGGCTGAACACCGATTCCTTCTCCGCCTTCGACCAGCGGCTTTCGCCTTCGACGAACGCACGCGATGCCGACAGGACATCGGTGACCTGGATGGCGACGAACACGACCAGGACGACAATCGCGACGAACGGCCAGATGAGCCTGACCAACCGCGAGCTCAAAGGCAGGGCGCGCAATGACCGCTTGAAGCGTCCCCGAGGGCCGGTCGAGCTCAAGCCAGCTGGAGATTGTGGATTTCTCATCGCTCGCTATTGCCCCGACGCTGGTGCGAGTCACCGCGGCGGAAGTTGTTCTGATTCGACATTTTGGTGGCGCCCGTTACGCACCCGATTCCGGCGACCCAGGTCGCAACGCTTGCCGAGAAAAGGATTGATGGATCGATGCGCCGACTTGAGTTCCAACGACTTTCCCGCGCCTGAAACCCATTAGCGGCTGCCTCCTCGAACTTCTTTAGTGTCTGAGACCGGCGCTTCCGGGACCGCCGCGCGTATGAAGACTGCGGTGAAACGCCGGTCGACGAATTCCGCGGAGCCAGTCGCCGCAAGGTCCATGCCATTGACTTATAGGCCGATTCGGCCAGCACCCTGGGTTTCGGGCATCCGCCGACGCAAAGTGGCATCCCGGTGACACATTCTGGGCCGCACGGGGTTCCCTGGACCGATGATCCGGCTGTGGTTGACGCACTACCCCGTCAGTGCGTCCGGCGGCGGGAACCGCCTATCGGCGGATCGTCCCCATCCAGCAGTTCGTCCGGAAGACCCTGAGAATGGCTCCCGTCGGTGCCATAGTCGTCATCTTCGTCATCTTCGTCGTCATCGCCACCGAGCCCCCGTTCGGGCACTGACAGCCACAGGTCGTAGCCGTCCGGGTCGGCAAGGAAACATTCCCGGGCCCCGTAGGCTGTCGTCTGAATCTCCGAAACTGCTATCTCCGCGCGCAGCAACACCTGCCGGATCTCGTCGATGTCGTCCGGTCTCAGGTACAGCATCCAACTCTGGCCGAGCGCCGGCTCCAAAGTGATCTGTTGTTCGGGCGCGAGCTGTTGCAGCATCAATTCCGTCACCCCCGAGCGCAGCCAGCACCAGACCACCTCCCCGGCGTCGTTCTCCCACGAATCGAGCACGGTGAACCCAAAGAACTCCCGGTAGAAGGCCAGGGACCGGCGCAGATCGGAAACCCCCAGGTTGGGCACCAGCTTGCGCAGTCTGAATTTCGTTTTCTCGGGCATGACGATCAATAGCTGGCATCACCCAGAACGCAGCGATGATTGACGCATGCGAACCGGGGTGGCACCGCGGGCACACAATCGGCTCGTTTCGGCTTGCCGCGCTGGTGGTCTTCCTGGATGAATGTGTACTCGGCCGCCTTGGTTTCAAGCGCGATCTTCAGATCCGGCGCATTGTTGTACGGCACCCAGAGCGTCGGATTGCCGCATTCGTCGCTGCCCATGGGTATCAGTCGGCAAGCAGACACGTTGCCGCACACGGGTTCGCCGACGGCTGCCGCGATCTCGCTACGCAAGCGCGCAAGAGCCTCTGCGTCGTCTTCCGCCCGCGCGACCGGCCCGGGCGCCCACAACGCCCAGGTGATGGCCAGCAAGGGAACCGGGCGGAGTCGGGCCGTATGCAGATTCAGTATGACGATGTCCTTAGTAGCTTTCGGCACCGAGCGCGCAGTGGTTGTTGATGCACGCCGGCTGGGGCGAGGTGACGGCGCGGCAGCCGGCGGGTCGACGCTTTCCACGCCAGCTTTCCTCCTCGATGAAATTGTATTCTGCGATCTTGCCTTCGAGTTCGCCACGAATCCCGCGCAGATCGTTGAACGCCAGGAATTCCGTGGGATTGCCGCATGCGTCGTAGCCGACCGGGAGCACCCGGCAATGGACGACGTTGCTGCACGTGTGATTGTGGCTCACCAGCACATCCATTTCGACCCTCAGCCGGGCCAGTGCGGCCACGTCGTCTTCGGCGAAGACCGAAGCGGCGAAGAGCGCGACGACACTGCATGCTGCGGGTCGAAAATCAGGCAATGGTCACGTCCTTCGCCAGATACACGTCCTGGATGGCGTTGAGGATCTGCACGCCGTCCTTCATGGACTTCTGGAACGCCTTGCGCCCGGATATCAGCCCCATCCCGCCTGCGCGCTTGTTGATGACGGCCGTCTTCACTGCATCGTTCAAATCGTTCTCGCCCGAAGCTCCGCCCGAATTGATGAGCCCCGCACGTCCCATGTAGCAATTCGCCACCTGATACCGGCACAAGTCGATGGGATGATCGGTCGCGAGATCCGAGTACATGCGCTTGTCCATCTTGCCGTACGGATTGTCCTTCGAATTGAGGGCGAGGTAGCCGCCGTTGTTCTCGGGGAGCTTCTGCTTGATGATGTCGGCCTCGATGGTCACGCCCAGATGGTTCGCTTGTCCCGTAAGGTCGGCGGAAACGTGGTAGTCCTTGTCCTGCTTGAACGCCGGGTTGCGCAGGTAGCACCACAGGACCGTCGCCATGCCCATGTCGTGCGCCATCGCAAACGCTTCACTCACCTCGACGATCTGGCGCGCGGACTGATCCGATCCGAAATATATCGTCGCCCCGACCGCCACCGCGCCCATGTCGCGCGCCTGCTTGATGCTCGCGAAGAAGATCTGGTCGAACTTGTTCGGGTAGGTCAGGAACTCGTTGTGGTTGAACTTGAGCAGGAACGGGATCTTGTGCGCGTACTTGCGTGAGCACGCCCCGAGGATGCCCAGCGTCGAAGCGACTGCATTGCAGCCGCCTTCGAGCGCGAGCTTCACGATGTTCTCCGGATCGAAGTAGATGGGATTCTTCGCGAACGATGCCCCGGCACTGTGCTCGATGCCCTGGTCCACGGGCAGGATCGACAGATAGCCCGAGCCGGCCAGCCGCCCATGGTCGAACAACTGCTGGAGGCTGCGCAGCACGGACGGGCTGCGGTCGGTCTGGGCAAATATGCGATCGACGAAGTCCGGGCCGGGCAGATGCAGGCCGGCCTTCGGTATCTTGGCCACGTGCTTGAGAAGCTTGTCGGCATCGGCGCCGAGCATGCTCACGATATCGGTCATGGGACTCCTCCGTTGGATTCGAGTGGGACACGGTCGGCGCGCATTATCCTGCGGCGCGCGATTGGGGACAACGCTGCCTGCCGCCTATAATCGCCGGTCCGGCCACCCTCCCCACCCCGACAGCCAATGAAACACAGTCTCGGCGAACGCCGCGTCGAAGTGCGCGGCAATGCGTGGGTCGCACCCAACGCGACGGTGATCGGCTCCGTCGTCCTGGAAGAAGATTCGAGCGTCTGGTTCAATGCGGTGATTCGCGGCGACAACGACCTGATCACCATCGGTGCCCGTTCCAACGTCCAGGACGGCTCGGTGCTGCACACCGATGAAGGCGTCCGCCTGAACGTCGGCCGCGACGTGACGATCGGTCACATGGTCGTCCTGCACGGTTGCACGATCGGTGACGGGACCTTGATCGGCATCAAGAGCGTCGTTCTGAACAATGCCCGGATCGGCCGGAACTGCCTGATCGGTGCGAACAGCCTGATCACGGAGGGGAAGGAGATTCCGGACCGTTCGCTGGTCGTGGGTGCGCCAGGCAAGGTGATCCGTCAGCTCACCGACGAGGAGGTCGCGCGCGTGATGGCCAATGCCGACCATTACGTGCGCAAGATCGCCCTGTACCGCGACGGCCTGAGACCGCAGGACTGAGTTCGGATCAACGAAGCCCCCTGCAATACGCCGGCCACGACCCGCTCAGGAAATCGGGACCGCAGCGGCAACAGATTGGATATTGGCCCTCCGTGCTTTCCGGGTCGGCTCAGGCAACGGCGCGCAGACCGCCGCCCCTGCGCTCACCGGTACGGCGATCCGGAAACGTCAAGCTCGTCTGCCTGACTCGCCTATCCCCCAGCCGCTTGTCGGACGACGGGCTCGAAGCGCTTTTTGTAGCCGGATGCGCTCCGGTGTCGCGGGCCGGCACGAAAGCCGAACGCAGTCGCTGCAGCCCGCGCTTCGCGTGCGCGTTGATGGGGATTCCCGCCCAACCCTCTACGGCGCGAGGACGGTGGCGCGTCGGTTGCGGGTTCGCATGCGTCACGTCGACCCGTTCGGCGACCCGATCGGGCGCGACGAAGAGCGCGACGATGCCGGCTTCTATGGTCTCGATGGTGGCGATCTCCGCGGTGCTGCAGTAGCGCAATCGGAACAGCGTCCGGATGCCCGCCAGCGACTGGATGCAGCGGTATTCCCCGCCCACCTCCTCGCGCAGCACGCGGGAACCCCATTTCTGGGCGCCCCTGGGCAACATCGGGTAAACGTGATGGGTGACGTGCGCATTCAGGCCGCCCGTCACCAGCGAAGCAAGGAACGAATCGGGGAACAGGTCCCACGTGGTGCGCAGTTGCCGGATCACCGGGTCCTCGCTAACGCCGTTGACCGGGAGCGAGTGCGACAGCAAGCCGAGATAGTTGCCGAAGAATAGGAGAAAGACGACGGCAGGTAGCAGCGCGAATGGCATGAGGGCGACGAACAGCCCGATCCGGATCGCCATTCCCAGCCATTCATGCCAGACGGGTCTGCGCACCAGGCGGATGAAGTCAGCCGCCAGGTAGTCGAGCACCATCCGCAGCAGATTCCACATGTCCACGGGAACCGAGTTTCCGCGCAGGTACATCATGTCCTCTTCGGAATGCGGACGCGCATGGTGGATCACGTGGTGCCCTTGAAACCAGGCGGCCCGGCTGAAGAGCAGGCAGTCGAGGGTGACGAACGCCACCGTCTCGTTGACCCATTGCCAGGGCGCGAATGCCCGGTGCATGGCATCGTGACCCACCATCAGTAGGGTGAACCAGGACCAGCCGAAAGCACAGGCATACAGCACCACCCAGGCCGCCCGTGTCTCGCCCTGCAGCAGCCAGAGGCTCCCCAGGAACACCGTCAGCTGGATCAGTGCCTGCAGCCACCCTGATACGTAGGCCGACAGAGGCAGCTCGCGCGGCTGCCGTTGCCTGATGCGATCCCGAAGGGTCCCGCGCCTGTCCGGTGTCCCGTGGGACGGTGGTGCCATGCAAGTCTCCTTGTCCAACTCTGCCCGGGTGCAAACCCATCCCGACCATCGCGATCCACCCCCTGCCGTGCGCGCGTGCCCGGACCTCTGCGCTGCTGGAGTGGCCGCCAGCGTCCTTCGGCCCCGCTCACCGGTCGAGTGTTGTTTCCCGATGCGATTCTCGCCCAGTGCGCCGCGCGATTCCAGAGCCATCGCGACGGAATCGAACTCGGCAGGCGCCCGCCCGACTGCCGCGCTCGCAGACCGCCCGGCGCGGAACAATTGCAGGGCGCCCGGCAGATCGATCCGTTGCCGCGCCGGCCCCTGAACCGGCGGCAGGTCAATAGGCGTATTCTCCGCCCACCCGTCACGGCAGGGAGCATCGGGATGATCAAGTATCAGTTCAAGATCCGCACGCGCGACGGACTGTCGGTGGAGAACCTGAACATACAGGGGCGCGATCAGGCCGACGCTGAGCGCAAGCTGTTCCAGATGTACCCGCGCTCCAGCGTGATGGAGTGCCTGGAGGTCGTCGGCGGAACGACCCGTGAGGAAGGACTGGACCTGGGCGGAATTCTCTCGCTTATCTCGAAGCAGGACCGCGAAGGCTGATCCGCGTCCGGGTGCACCGGTCGGTTCGGGCGGCATCCCTCCCGCTTACTCGACGAAACCGGTCTCGACCAGTTCCTCCATCAGCGCGTCATAGTCCTGCGCGCCACGGCTACCCGGGGCGTGGCTGAAGACATCCATGTTCGCTGCGGGACTTTCGGCAACGCTCACGCTCTCAGAGATGCGCGTCTTGCACAGGTCGTCACCGAAGCGCTCCAGGATCGAGTTGTAGATCTCCCACGACATGTTGCGGCGGGAGTCGAATCGCGTCATGACATAGCGGCGCGGGAGGCGTTTCTTGAGCACCAGCTCGAGCGCTTTCAAGGTCTTCTCGACCTGGATCACACCCTTGACGGCGAGATAGTCGGCCGAGACCGGGATCAGCACCCGATCGGAAGCGAAGATCGCGTTCAGCGAGAGCACGCCCAGCAACGGGCAGCAATCGATGACGATGGGTCGCCCGGTATTGAGGTTCTCCTTGAGGATGCCGGCGTTGAGCCGGTTCAGCACTTGCGGCCCTTTGCCGAATTGCGAATCGACCTTCGACAGTTCCACGTGGGCCGGGATCACTTCCCAGCCGCCGTTGCCGTTCTTGATCAGGTTCGTGAGCGGTTGATAGTTCTCGTAAAAAGAAAGGATGCTCTCGTCGGCATTCGCGACCGTCGTGCCGCAGATGTACGACAGGTGTGCCTGGGGATCGAGATCGATCGTCAGCGGCCGCTTTCCCCGGCGTGCGAGCGCGGCCGACAGATTCAGCGACGTCGTCGTCTTGCCGACGCCGCCTTTCTGATTGAACACGCAGATCTTGGCCATGAAGTGGGAATTTTTTCGGATCCGAACGGCTGGAAACGCGAAAGAACTATCTTTCTATAACTAAATCATATGGTTGTCAACACTAGTTCGAAAGGCGGATTAGCTTCGTCCTGCAACCAGTGGACGCAGCACGCTCCCGTCTGTCACCGTTATCGGACTTCAGCCCCGAGTATGTAGGGCCAATTGCGCTATAGCGCCCGTGCTGCGACGGACGCGCGGTCGCTGCCGCGCCCCTGGTGCGCCGGGCCCGCGCTATCGACCCGGCGGGTCGGGCTCGGTGCCGCCCGGGTCCGCGCGGTTGCCGCGCATTGCCATCGCAGCCGCGGCAGTCCGGGTTTCGACACCGAGCTTTTCGTAGATGTGCTCGAGATGCTTGTTCACCGTGCGTGGACTGAGCGCGAGGATGTCGCCGATGTCGCGATTGGTCTTGCCCTTTGCCACCCACATCAACACTTCGAACTCGCGCGGCGTGAGGTTGAACGTATCGACCAGCGACGCCGCCGTCGGCTCGCGCCTGCCTTCGTCGAGTTTCAGCAGGAAACCACCGCCGGCCACCGCGCCACCGAAACTCACTTGCAGCCGACGCTCGCCGCGCTCCGCCTGCAAGGTGACCGGTACACCGTGCGCGACTTCTGCAGACATGGCCGATCGCGCCAACGCCCAGCGCACGACGGGATCGGGCAACCGTCCGGACCTGGTGTCCTCACCGAAATAGTCGGTCAGCCAGCGCACCGCCTGCCGCGTCTGCAGGATGGGAGCACCGGCCGCATCGATGACCACGACGCCGCCGCCAGCGGCTTCGATCGCATCCCGGGCCCGCGTCGCACGCCGCGCGCTCTGCACGTGGGCACCGATGCGCGCAAGCACCTCGGCCGGCTGGATCGGCTTGACCACATAGTCGATCCCGCCGGCGGCGAAGCCCGCCAGTACGTGCTCGGTTTCCGTGAGTCCGGTCATGAACACCACGGGAATGTCGCGCATGGCCTCTTCCGACTTCAACCGTCGGCAGGTCTCGAATCCGTCGAGTCCGGGCATCACCGCATCGAGCAGGATCACGTCCGGCACTATGCGGCGAGCGGTCTCGATCGCGCGCTCGCCGTCGGTCGCGACCAGTACCACGTAGCCGGCTTCGCCGAGCAGGTCGGAGAGCACGGCAAGGTTGTCCGGCACGTCGTCCACGATGAGGACGACGTCACCGTCACGCGGTGCGGACGTGGCCATCGGCATACCTCCTCAGCCGGCGCACGAACTCGTCGATCCGGAAGCGGCGGATCAGGTCGCGCAGCTCGACGACCAGCGGTCCGTAGCGCGCATCCAGGTGCTCGATCTCGTCGAGCTTCGCATGGATTCCTTTCACGTAGCCGATCGAGCCGAGCTCGAGCAGCGCGGCGAGATGATCGGACGGCGGCAACGCCAGGGGCCCGGTGCGGATCGGAGTCGGCGTCTCGGCGTCACCGCGGTAGATCCATTGCAACCCCAGATGCCATTCGAGCTTCGCCATGAGTTCCGACACCAGGACGGGCTTGACGATGAAGTCGCTGCAACCCGCCGCCACCTGCTTCTCCACGTCGGTTTCATAGGCGTTGGCGGACACCATGATGATCGGCAGCTTGACCAGCCCCGCGGAACGCAACTGCCGGCATACCGTCCATCCGTCCAGGTCCGGCATCGCGATGTCCAGCAGTATCGCATCGGGATGGAACTGACCGGCTTCGAGCAGGCATTCCTACCCCGACGCCGCAAGCCGCACATCGAATCCCAGCGGCAGCAACAGGTTCGCGAGCATCTCGCGCTGGATCGGCTGGTCGTCCACCACGAGAATGCGCCGCACCGCTCCGCGGTAACCCGCGATATCGGCTTCGAGCCGCGGAGTCGTCCGGGGGGTGTCGACCCGCGAGAGGTGCAGTTTCACTTCGAAGGTGCTGCCGACGCCCGGCTCGCTGCGCACGGTGATCTCACCGCCCATCAGTTCCGTGAGCAACCGCGTGATTGCGAGTCCCAGTCCCGTGCCGATGTCGCCGCGCTGGTTCGCCGTTCCGGTGCGCTCGAACGGCAGGAAGATGCGCGCAAGATCGCGGTCCGGAATGCCGATACCCGTGTCGGTCACCTCGAACCGCGCGATCTCGCGCTGATAGTTCACCTTCAGGGTGACGCTGCCCGAATCGGTGAACTTCACGGCATTGGCCAGCAGGTTGATCAGGATCTGGCGCAGGCGCCGCTCGTCGGCATGCACCACCACCGGCAGCGCGTCCGCGCCCTCGAAGCGGAACGCGAGACCCTTGATCTCGGCCTGCAGCTCGAACATCTTGACGATCTGGTCGAGCAGCTCGGGCAGGTGCACTTCCCCGCGATCGAGCCGCAGGCGGCCGGCTTCGATCTTGGCGATGTCGAGCAGGCCATCTATGAGCCCGAGCAGATGTTCGCCGCTGCGGCGGATCACGTCGATCGCGTCGCGGCGGTTCACCGGGATCGTCGCGTCCTTCTGCAGGATCTGCGCGTAGCCGAGGATACTGTTCAGCGGCGTGCGCAGTTCGTGGCTCATGCCGGTCACGTAGCGGCTCTTCGCGAGGTTCGCTGCCTCCGCCACTTCCTTCGCCTGCTGCAACTTGGCATCGGTGCGGCGGTGCGCCTCGATCTCGCGCATCAGCAGGTTGGTCTGGCGGTTGGATTCCTCCTGAGCGACCTTGCGGCTCTCGCTCGCCAGAACGACCCACCAGGCCGCGACTGCCGCGATCAACACCAGCACGGCGAATACCTTCAGGAACACGGCCCGCAAATCGGGCAGCGCCGGCGTCCCCGCGATCGCGAGCGCGATGCTCTCCTGGTAGTAGACCAGCGCGAGGATCGCCGCCAGCGCCAGCGTGAAGCCGAGCAGCAGCGTCACGTAGTGCGCGAGCCGCGATTTCAGCTGTTCCGTCACCGGCTCGGGCAGCACCCGCTCGAGCGCGTTCATGACCTGCACGGACAAGCGCGCGTCTTCCTTGCACAGGTCGTGGCAGCGTGCGTCGAGCGAGCAGCAGAGCGAGCAGATGGTGCCTCCGTAGGCGGGGCAATGCGCCATGTCCTCGTGCTCGAATGCGTTGTCGCAGATGACGCACTTCAACGCACCGGTGCGCGGCAACGGAACCGGTTCGCGCGCGATATAGAAGCGGCCCTTGGTCGCGAACGCAATGAGCGGCGCCGTCGCGAAGGCGGTGGCGAGCGCGATGAACGACGAGAATGCCTGTGCCGCGGGGCCGAAGGCGCCGAGAAACGCCGCGATCGAGAGCAGCGATGCGATCAGCATCGCGCCGACGCCGACCGGATTGACGTCGTACAGATGCGCCCGCTTGAACTCGATGTACTTCGGCGACAGGCCGAGCGGCTTGTTGACCACCAGGTCGGCCACCAGCGCGCCGACCCAGGCGATCGCAACGTTCGAGTACAGGCCGAGGACATGCTCCAGCGCCTTGAATACGCCGAGTTCCATCAGCACCACGGCAATCAGCACATTGAAGACGAGCCACACAACCCGCCCCGGATGGCTGTGCGTGAGCCTGGCGAAGAAATTCGACCACGCGAGCGATCCCGCATAGGCGTTGGTCACGTTGATCTTCACCTGCGACAAGATCACGAACAGCGTCGTGGCCGCGAGCGCCCACTCGGGCCGCGCGAAGACGTACTGGAACCCGATAAGGTACATCTGGGTCGGCTCGGACGCTTTGTCGAGACTCACCTCATGCTGCAGGGCGAGGAACGCGAGAAAAGCGCCGCCGAGCAGTTTCGCTGCACCCAGGACGATCCAGCCCGGTCCCGCGCTGATCAGCGCGCTCCACCAGCGCACGCGGTTCTCGCGCGTCTTCTCCGGAAGGAAGCGCAGGAAGTCCACCTGCTCGCCGATCTGCGCGATGAGCGAGAACGCGATGGTCGCCGCGGACCCGAACAGGAGCAGGTTGAAGCCCGATCCGGTTTCCGCATGTCCGGCGAACGTGGTGAAGTCGACGAACGCCGAGGGTTCCTTCCACAGCACCACGACGTAGGGGAGCACCAGCAGCACGATCCACAGCGGCTGGGTCCACAGTTGCAAGCGGCTGATCAGCGTGATGCCGTGCGTCACCAGCGGAATCACCACGAGCGAACTGACGAGATAGCCGATCGTGAGCGGGAGCTTGAAATACAGATCGAGCGCGAGTGCCATGATCGCGGCTTCGAGCGCGAAGAAGATGAACGTGAACGAGGCGTAGATCAGCGACGTGATCGTCGAGCCGATGTAGCCGAAGCCGGCCCCGCGCGTGAGCAGGTCCATGTCCAGGCCGTACTTCGACGCGTAGTAGCTGATCGGCAGTCCGGTGAGGAACACGATGGCGCTCACCACGAGGATCGCCCAGAACGCATTGGTGAAGCCGTAGGCGATCGCGATGGTGCCGCCGATCGCCTCGAGCGCGAGGAACGACACCGCACCGATCGCCGTGTTCGCGACCCGGAACTCGGACCACTTGCGGAAAGCGCGCGGCGTGAAGCGCAGCGCGTAGTCCTCGAGGGTCTCGTTCGCCACCCAGCGGTTGTAGTCGCGCCGGATCTTGACGATGCGCTGCGTGGCGGGCGCGCTCACCGCGGGTGCTTGCACTGCAGGGCCGGCATCGGAGAATTTCACGGATCGGAGCAAGTGATCGGCAGGGCCGTGCCTCGGATTGAGTGCGTTCGACGCGGTTGGTGTTGGCAGCAAGGATGTTCGCAGCAAGCAGATGTTCGCAACAAGCGCACCAGAACTCTCCACGGTACTCGGTAGTGCGCGCCACCGGCATTCTCGCGTGCGCGCGCGCATGGGACAACGCGGTGCGGAGCTTCGCAGATACGTCATTTGACGTACGCGCTCAAAGGGTGCGATCAGGTACTTCCGGGCACTTGCATGGTGCGTCGCGCCATCTGATGCGCCGGCATGCTCGCGGCTCCATCTCACTCAGACATTTGCGGAAAGGACGTTACGTCAAAGTGCGTATTGTTGCGAACGCACACGGGACCGTAATTTCCGCTCCGACGCAAAACGCATGTGCAGGCAACGGAGGAGCGGCTCGCGTCACCGCCGTGACGCCATCGCGCCGCCTCCGCCCGCCGACCCACACCGCCTTGCTTGGCCCCACGAACGGAAGGAGATCCTGATGACCCGTCGCAAGAATCCCGCAACACCCGCCAGCGAATCCGAAGTCCTCTCGCCCGAATCGCTCGCACGCCGCCGTCTCGCCATGGGTTTGGCCGCGGCGCCGCTCGCTGCCGCGATTCCCGGGCTGTCGTTCGCGGCGGACCACCCGACCGCCAAGGTGAACACCACCGGGCTCGCCATCACCGACAAGGAGGTGACGGTCGGGCAGTTGCATTCCGCTACCGGAACGATGGCGATCAGCGAAACCGGCTCGATCCAGGCCGAGCGCCTGGCGATCGAGCAGATCAACGCCATGGGTGGCGTGCTCGGTCGCCAGATCAAGATCATCCAGGAAGACGGTCAGAGCGACTGGCCCACCTTCGCGGAAAAGGCGAAAAAGCTGCTGGTGAACGACAAGGTCGCGGCCGTGTTCGGCTGCTGGACCTCGGCCTCGCGCAAGGCCGTGCTGCCGGTGTTCGAGAAGGAAAACGGGATGCTCTACTACCCGACCTTCTACGAAGGCCTGGAGCAGTCCAAGAACGTGATCTACACCGGACAGGAAGCGACCCAGCAGATCCTCTATGGGCTCGACTGGGTTGCGAAGGAGAAGGGTGCCAAGAGCTTCTTCCTGATCGGTTCGGACTACATCTGGCCGCGCACTTCCAACAAGATCGCACGCAAACACATCGAGAATTTCCAGAAGTCGAAAGTGGTGGGCGAGGAGTACTACCCACTGGGCCACACCAACTTCAACTCGCTGATCAACAAGATCAAGATCGCCAAGCCGGACTGCGTCTACGCCATCGTCGTGGGCGGTTCGAACGTCGCGTTCTACAAGCAGATGAAGGCCGCCGGCATCACTGCCGACAAGCAGCTCCTGCTCACCATCTCGGTGACCGAGGACGAGCTGCTCGGCATCGGCGGCGAGAACTGCAACGGCTTCTACGCGTGCATGAAGTACTTCCAGAGCCTCGATAACCCGAACAACAAGAAGTTCGTCGAAGCGTTCAAGGCCAAGTACGGGCCCAAGTCGGTGATCGGCGACGTGACGCAGGCCGCCTACCTGGGGCCCTGGTTGTGGAAGGCTACCGTCGAGAAGGCGGGCAGCTTCGACATCGACAAGGTCGCGGCTGCGTCCCCGGGCATCGAGTTCAAGGGCGCGCCCGAGGGCTACGTGAAGATCCACGAGAACCACCACCTCTGGAGCAAGGCGCGCATCGGCCAGATGCAGACCGACGGCCAATTCAAGATGATCGCCGAGTCGCCCAACCTGATCGAACCCAACCCGTTCCCGAAGGGCTACCAGTAACCGGCAGTCGCAGCGCCCGTCCCGTCGCGCGCGCTGCTGCGCGCCGCCGGGACGGTCCTCCCCGCCGTCACGTCCACCGCAAGGAAGCCGCTCATGTCCGCAGCCGATTACTGGAACATCGTCCTCATGCAGGGGTTCGCGGGACTGTCCCTGTTCAGCGTACTGCTGCTGATGGGCCTCGGTCTCGCGATCATCTTCGGCCAGATGGGTGTGATCAACATGGCGCACGGCGAGTTCATGACCATCGGCGCCTATACGATCTTCCTGTGTTCGAGTCTCACGCAGACCTATGCGCCGGGCTTCATGCCGTACTACTTCGTCTTCGCGATCATCGCCGCCTTCGTCTTCGCCTTCGTCTTCGGCTGGCTGTCCGAATGGGCGCTGATCCGGCACCTCTACCGCCGGCCGCTCGACACGCTGCTTGCCACGTGGGGGCTCAGCCTCGGCATGCAGCAGGTCTTCCGCTCGACCTTCGGCGCCAAGGAGGTGAGCCCCACGGTACCTGACTGGCTGCTCGGCTCCTGGACGCCGCACGAGGGACTCGACATCCCCATCAACGGCATGTTCGTGATGGGGCTCACGCTGCTCGTGACCGGGCTCGTGTTCCTCATGCTGTATCGCTCGCGCTGGGGCCTGCGCGTACGGGCCACCGTCGCCAACCGCACCATGGCCAACGCGATCGGCATCAACACGCGCAAGACCGATCGCATGACCTTCGCCATCGGCTGCGGCATCGCGGGCGTTGCCGGCGCAGCGTTCACCACCATCGGGTCCACCGGCCCCACCAGCGGCTCGCTCTACATCGTCGACGCGTTCCTCGTGGTGACCTTCGGGGGTGCCGCGAGCCTGCTCGGCACCGTGGCATCGGCCTTCGGCATCGCCCAGACCCAATCGGTGAGCGAATTCTTCCTGACCGGCTCCATGGCCAGGGTGCTCACCCTGCTGTTGATCATCTCGATCCTGATGATCCGTCCGCAGGGCCTGTTTGCCGTCAAGGTCCGCCGCTGATTTCGCAACACCCGGAGCAACATATCCATGAACCGACTGCGCACCTGGCTCACCACTTCCGAACTGGCCGGCATCGCCGTGCTCGCCTTGATCATCGTCGTGGTGTTCCCGCTGACCCTGGATGCCTTCCGACTGAACCTGGTCGGCAAGTATCTGAGCTACGCCTTCGTCGCCGTGGGGCTGGTGATGTTGTGGGGCTACGCCGGCGTCCTGAGCCTCGGCCAGGGCGTGTTCTTCGGGCTGGGCGGCTACTGCATGGCCATGTTCCTCAAGCTCGAAGCCTCCGACCCGATCAGCACCAAGATCCAGTCGACGCCGGGCATTCCCGACTTCATGGACTGGAACCAGATCACCGCGGTGCCGTTCTGGTGGGAGCCCTTCCGGCACCTGCCCTTCGCCCTGGTTGCGGTTCTGATCGTGCCGACGATCCTCGCATTCATCATCGGCTTCGCGATGTTCAAGCGACGCGTCGGCGGGGTGTACTTCGCGATCATCACGCAGGCCGTGGCGCTGGTGGTGACCGTGCTGATCATCGGTCAGCAGGGCTATACGGGCGGTGTGAACGGCATCACCGACCTCAAGACGATGCTCGGATGGGACATCCGCACCGACGACGCGCGCCAGACCCTGTACTTCGTCACCTGCTTCCTGCTGATCGGCACGATCCTGCTGTGTCGCTGGGTCCAGAGGACCAAGCTGGGCACGCTGCTGCTCGCGATGCGCGACAAGGAAGACCGCGTGCGCTTCTCGGGCTACGACGTGGCCAACTTCAAGGTGTTCGTGTTCTGCCTCGCCGCGATGCTTTGCGGCGTCGGTGGCGCGCTGTTCGCACTGCAGGTCGGATTCATGTCGGCTTCGTTCGTCGGCATCGTCCCCTCCATCGAGATGGTGATATTCGCGGCGGTCGGCGGGCGCATGTCCCTGGTCGGGGCCGTGTACGGCACCCTGCTGGTGAACTTCGGCAAGACCTACTTCTCCGAAAGCTTCCCGGAGATGTGGCTGTTCCTGATGGCCGCGCTGTTCATCGGCGTGGTGATGGGATTCCCCGATGGTCTCGCCGGCGTCTACAACGATCACATCAAACCCTGGCTCAGTGGCAGGCGCAGGGCGCGGCCCGTGTCGGGCGAGCCCCCGGCGCTGCCGGTCACCGGACCCGCCTCGGGCGCAGGGTGGAATCCGAGCGTTCCCCGTACGCTCGACAAGAGCGGCACCGCCGGTCACGGCGTCGGCGCGGCCCCCGCCCGCCTCTCCGGAGCAAACCCATGAGCAATACCGATTTCGTCCTGGCGGTCGAGGACCTCACCGTCTCCTTCGACGGCTTCAAGGCAATAGACGACCTCAACCTCTACGTCGACAAGAGTGAGTTGCGCGTCATCATCGGTCCGAACGGAGCCGGCAAGACGACGCTGCTCGACCTGATCTGCGGCAAGACGCGCGCCTCCAAGGGCAGCATCAAGTTCCGCAACCAGGAGATGACCAAGATGCCCGAACACCGCATCGTGCGCTCGGGCATCGGCCGCAAGTTCCAGACCCCGTCGATCTACGAGAACCTGTCGGTGTTCAAGAATCTCGAAGTGTCGTTTCCGCGCGGTCGCGGGGTGTTCGGTGCGCTGCAGTTCAAGTGCACGGCGGACGTGCATGAACGCATCGAAACCGTCGCATCGGAGATCGGCCTGTCCGACCAGCTGCAGACAGAGGCCGGCCTGCTCTCGCACGGCCAGAAGCAGTGGCTCGAGATCGGCATGCTGCTGATGCAGGACCCGGAGCTGCTGATGCTCGACGAGCCGATCGCCGGCATGAGCGCGCGCGAGCGCGAGATCACGGCCGAGCTGCTGGAGCGCATCTGCCAGAACCGTTCGATGATCGTGATCGAACACGACATGGAATTCGTCGCGAAGATCGCACACAAAGTGACCGTGATGCACCAGGGCAAGATTCTCGCCGAAGGGCCGATGGAGAAGATCCAGGCGGACCCGAGAGTCATCGACGTCTATCTTGGCCACTGAGGGAGCAAGCGCATGCTGCAAGTCGATGATCTGTTCGTGAGCTACGGCCAGAGCCAGGCCATCCACGGAATCTCGTTCAACGCGAACGACAACGAGACCGTCGCGGTGATGGGACGCAACGGCATGGGCAAGACGACGCTGTTCAAGGCGCTCGTGGGGGTGTTGCCGGTCAAGGGCGGCACGGTCGCGCTCGACGGCACCGATCTCAGCCGGGAGGAATCATTCCGCCGCGTCGCCAAGGGCATCGGCTACGTGCCGCAGGGGCGGATGATCTTTCCCATGCTCACCGTCGAGGAGAACCTCAAGACGGGCCTCGAGAACTCCAGGACCCGTACCGTTCCCGAGGACATCTACGCGCTGTTTCCCGTGCTGTGGGACATGCGCCGCCGCAAGGGCGGCAATTTGTCCGGAGGCCAGCAGCAGCAGCTCGCGATCGGCCGGGCGCTCGCGACCGATCCCAAGGTGCTGCTGCTCGACGAGCCGACCGAGGGCATCCAGCCATCGATCATCAAGGACATCGCCAAGGCGCTGAACGAGATCCGCGAGCTGCGCAAGATCACGATCATCGTCTCCGAACAGGTGCTCTCGTTCGCGCTCGACGTGGCGGATCGGCTGTTCGTGATCGAGGGCGGACGCCTCGTGCTCGAATCCGCGCGCGCCGACATCGACGCCAACCGCATCAAGCAGTACCTGTCGGTATGACGCGACGCGGGTGACGCCGCAATAGAGCAGTGCCGGGGCGCCCGGCGGTATCCCCTTGCCGTCCGGGCCGCCCCATTCGATGACCACAAACCTGCAAAGAGGATGACATGCCGGACACCTTAGTCAAGATTGATCTCAAACAGTCGCCGTACGAAAACGAGTTGATCCACAACCGCTGGCACCCGGACATTCCGATGGCGGCCTGGGTCAAACCCGGCGACGACTTCGTCCTCGAGACCTACGACTGGACCGGCGGCTACATCCAGAACAACGACTCGGCGGACGACGTGCGCGACGTGGATCTGACCACGGTCCACTTTCTGTCCGGGCCCATCGGCGTGCACGGCGCCGAACCCGGCGATCTGCTGGTGGTGGACCTGCTCGACATCGGCGCCCTGCCGGAGAGCCTCTGGGGATTCAACGGCTTCTTCTCGAAGAAGAACGGCGGCGGTTTTCTCACCGAGCACTTCCCGCTCGCCCAGAAGTCGATCTGGGACATCAGCGGCATGTTCACGCACTCGCGTCACGTGCCCAACGTCCGCTTTGCCGGCCTGATCCACCCCGGGCTCATCGGCTGCCTGCCGGACCAGAAGATGCTGGAGACATGGAACAAGCGCGAAGTCGATTTCATCGCGACCAACCCCACGCGTGTGCCGCCGCTCGCCAATGCGCCGTTCCCGACCACGTCCCATGCCGGCAAGGCCACCGGTGCCACGAAAGCGAAGGTCGATGCCGAAGGCGCCCGCACCGTTCCGCCCCGCGAGCACGGCGGCAACTGCGACATCAAGGATCTCTCGCGCGGCTCGAAGATCTACTTCCCCGTGTACGTGAAGGGCGCAGGGCTGTCCATGGGCGATCTGCACTTCAGCCAGGGCGATGGCGAGATCACCTTCTGCGGCGCGATCGAGATGGCCGGCTGGACCCACCTCAAGGTCGATCTCATCAAGGGCGGCATGGCCAAGTACGGGATCAAGAATCCGATCTTCAAACCGAGCACGATCACGCCGACCTACAACGACTACCTGATCTTCGAAGGCATCTCGGTCGACGAATGGGGCAAGCAGCACTACCTCGACGTGCACGTTGCCTACCGCCAGGCGTGCCTGAACGCGATCGAGTACATGACCAAGTTCGGGTATTCCCGGGCGCAGGCGCACTCGATCCTGGGCACGGCGCCGGTGCAAGGGCACATCAGCGGCGTCGTCGACATCCCGAACGCCTGCGCCACGCTGTGGCTGCCGACGCAGATCTTCGACTTCGACATCAGCCCGAACGCGAACGGCCCGACCAAATGCGTGACCCAGGGCATGGACATGCCGATCTCGCCGGACAAGTGAGGACACCACGATGCCACTGTACGAATACTGGTGCAGCGACTGCGGCGACTTCACGGCAATGCGACCGCTGCGCGAGTTCGCCGAGCCGCAGCCCTGCCGTGACTGCGGCAACCCGGCCCCGCGCGCGTTGATCACCGCGCCGGGGGTGTCGGGCATGGCGGCCGATCGCAAGGCCGCATTCGCGCGCAACGAACGCAGCGCCCACGAGCCCCAGTCGAAGGAGGCGTACCTCGCGCAACGACAGCACGGCGCGGGCTGCGCCTGCTGTTCCCCGGGATTGCCCAAGCGCGCGACAGCGAAAGGCGCCGACGGCAGCAAGGCCTTTCCGACCGCGCGGCCCTGGATGATCAGTCACTGACGCCGCACCGGGCCGCCTGGGCCCGGTGTTCAGCGCAGCCCCCCGAGCGGCTCCCGGATTCGGTCGGCGCGACGGCGCGGACCGTGAGGCCGACGCCCGCGCCGCAACGTTGCGACGCCTCCCATGCGGCGTTGCCCCGGTTCCCACGGGTGAACTCGCAACCGGATCGATTCGCGCGCCTCGAGATAACCGGCAGGGCGAGCGCACGGCGCCTGCCCGAAACTCGCCGGACACGCAGCCGTCGCATCGCTTATATTCGGAAGCGGTCCGGGATCAGAGGGCTGTTCGCCCCCGCGGGATTTATCGCGCGCGCGTCAACGTCGAGGAGGACAAGCACGAACCGAGGTTCTCACGAGCGCGGGACACACCGGCCGGAAAACGGTGGGCACCGACATGCCCGGGAGCGGCGAGTGACCGGCGCAGGGTGGTTGCGCGCGTCCGGCTGCACGGGTGTCCGGTTCGAGCGCGCGCCGCAGCCGGGACGCCCGCCGTGAGCGTTCGCATCGTCCGGCTCGGCACGCCAAGACTTGCCGGCGAAGGCCTGCGCATCGGCACCGTCCGCCGGCCGCCTCGCGGCGTACCGAAGACCGCGTTCGCTTCGGGCGACTGGTATGACGTCTGGTTCCCGAATCTGGCGCCTGCCGCGGAGACCGTGAAGCTCGCGCTGGACGCCACGAATGATCGGCAATGGCAGGCATTCGCGAAGCGGTATCGCGCCGAGATGGCGACACCCGGGAACGCGCGCACCCTCGATCTGCTCGCCGCGTTGTCGCACACCGCCGATTTTTCCGTCGGGTGCTATTGCGCCGACGAAGCGCACTGCCACCGCTCGATTCTGCGCACGCTGCTGGCTGAACGGGGCGCGCGCATCGCCTGAGTCGGCCGGCGCGCAACCCCGGCCGCGGGGCGCGGAGTCAGAAGTTCCACACCTCGTGGAGCGTCTGACCCACGCGCAGCGTGCGTCCGGCACCGCTTGCGACGACGGCATTCTGGCCGAACGTCACGCCGCCGAGGTGGGCATGCATCCGGAACGATGCGAGAGTGGCCAAGGGTTCGTCGCTCACCTGCGCGGTGGCCTGATCCGTCGTCGTGACCTGGCAGCGCGTGCACGCCTTCACGAGACGCAATTCGATGGCATCGGCGGTCAGCGCCGTCATGCGATCCTCGTCGAAGGCCTCGACACCCGCGATCACGATGTTGGGGCGGAAGCGATTCATCGGCAATGGCGTCGCGAGGCGCGCGTTGAGATCGGCGAGCGACGCTTCCGCGACCACCAGGATCGCGAAGCCGTCGGAGAACTCGCTGAACGCGGGCAGATCGCGCGCGAACTCCGGATCGCCCGGGCGTGGCCGGGCGGGATCGAAGCGCACCAGTCGAACGGGCCGCTGAAGGTGTCGGCTGAACCACGCCGCTGCCGCATCGCCCTCGTCGATGCCGATGCAGCGATCGCCCCACACCTGCACCTCGACGCGCGCGCCGCAGGGATCCTCGGCGAGCGTGAGGGGTTCCAGTCCGGCAGTCGCGAGCGACAGGCGGTTGCCGTCCAATGTCGTCGCCACGAGGGCGAGCCGCGGGCATTCGCGCTGGGTCACGAAGCGCCCCTCCGGCTGCACCACCATCCAGTGACGATCGAAGGCGAGCCCGGTGGGCGTGAGCATCGCCACCGGTAGCGAGATGCCCCGGCAGCCCTTGACCGGATAGATGTTGAGACCGCTGATGTGCGCCATGGCCCGCCACGCCGTCGAAAGAGTGATTGCACCGCACTATAGCGGCAGGCGAGGGGCTCGATGCTGCGCAAGGCAGGGGTTGACTCCAACCATGAGCAGCGTAGCCTCGGCCCGCGGGTTTCGCGACCTGCCCATCCGGCCCGGCGTCCCGGATGGCGTGACGATTCCCGGGGGCCGCATGCATCGGCGTTCATCCAGTCCCACACCGGCCGCGCGCGCGCGCCGTGGCAATGACCAGAGCGACCTCGGCCGCGGTTTCAGCACCCGTTTCGAGATCGTCGCGGCGGTGACGGACGAGTTGAAAGAGCGCACGTTCCGGCTGCGCCACAGCGTGTACGTGGAAGACCTGGGTTTCGAACCGGATCGCGGCGACCAGCGTGAAACCGACGACTACGACTCGCACGCCCGGGCGATTCTGCTGCGTCACATCGGCACCGGCGAGTTCATCGCGTGCGCGCGAGTGATCCGCCCGCCCGCCGACGACGTCGACGCGCAGTTGCCGTTCGAGCGCGTCTGTGCCGATACCCTCGACTTCGCACGCCTCGGCACCGATGCAATCCCGCGCGACGCCATCGCGGAAGCGTCGCGCCTCGCGGTCATCTCGAAATTCCGCCGGCGCGAAGGCGAGCAGCCTGTCCCCGCGCCGCTCGCCGACCGCGATTTCGGCGAAGTGCATTTCCCGCGCTTCCCGTACATGATCATCGGGCTCTATCTGGGCATCATCGCGCTCGCGCGCCTGGATCGCATCCGTCGGCTCTACCTGCTCACCGAACCCAAGCTGGCCGAACACCTGTCGCGGCTCGGCGTGGAAGTGGTGGCCGTAGGCGATCCGGTGGAACATCGGGGCCGGCGCATCCCGTCCATGATCGACGTCGACGGCGTCGTGGACCGGCTCGATCGCTATGTGCGGCCGATGTACGACGAGATCGTCCGGCAGCTCGGCGATCCGTGGCGGAAACCCGCGGGCTAGGGGCCCGGCCCCGCAGGTCGGGGATCGACGGCAAGGTGAGCGGCGCTATGACACGCCGTTCGCCAGCAGTGGCGCGAACAATGTCGCGATGCCCAGAAACGAGAAGAACCCGACCACATCGGTCACGGTGGTGAGGATGATCGACGATGCCGTGGCCGGGTCCTGCCCGAAGCGGCGCAACAGCATCGGCACCAGCGCACCCGCGAGGCCGGCGGCCAGCATGGAGATGACCATCGCCGACATGATGACGGCGGCCAGCGCCGCCGAGCGGCTCCAGAAGTAGACGCCGGCCCCGGTCGTCGCGGCCACCGCAATGCCGTTGACCAGGCCGGTCAGCGCCTCCTTGGCGAGTACTTTCGGCCAGTGACGCAGGCTGATCTCGCGCAGCACCAGGCCGCGCATCGTGACCGCAAGCGCCTGCGCCCCGGCGTTGCCCGACTGGCCCGCCACCACGGGCAGCAGCACGGCCAGCGCGGTGAACTGCGAGATGACGCCTTCGAACAGTCCGACCACCGAAGCGGCGAGGAAAGCGGTCAGGAGGTTGATCTGCAGCCAGGGCAGGCGCTTGCGCACCGCCAGGACCGGCGACGACAGCGCGCGTTCGTCCGGGCTCGCGCCGACCATCGTGAGAATGTCGAGGCTGCTTTCCTCCTCGACGGCGGCCATCAGCTCCGCCTGTCGGATCGTGCCGAGGAAGCGGCCGCTCACGCTGACGACCGGCAGCGCCGTGATCGGGTGCTTCTGCAGGGTCTCGACCACTTCCTCGCGCGGGTCGAGGTCGCTGACGAAGGCGACCACGCCACGCGTGATGTCGGACAATGGCAGATCGCGCGCGGCGAGCGCCAGGTCCTGGACCTCGACGCGGCCGGTCAGGCGGCCTTCGTCGTCGACGACGAACAATTCGCGCAGGCCGCTGCGCTGGATCTGGCGCAGCCGCTCGACCGCTTCGGCCACCGTCATCCCGGTGCGCAGCGGGCTGACGCGCGGGTCCATCATGCGACCGGCGCAGTCGTCCGGGTAGTCGAGCAGGCCGCGCAGCTCGGTGGCCACTTCGCCGTCGAGGCGCTGGAGCCAGGCTTCGCGCGCGGGACGATCGAGCTGCGTCAGCACCGCGACGCTGACGACCGGCTCGGCTTCCGCCAGCAGGTGCCGCGCGACGGATTCCGGCAGGCCCTCGAGGACCGCCCGCGCGACGTCGGGCGCGAGCGCCTGCCAGGCGCGTAGCGCGGCGTGGGGCGGCTGCTCTGCCAGCGCCGCCGCGGCATCGGCGGCCGGCATGGCCTCGAACAGGCGCGCGGCCTCGGACGGAAAGTCGAGCAGGAAGCGATGCGTCAGCGCCGCCTCGCCCGCCAGCTGCGCCTCACGCGGCATCGGCATCCCCGGTCATGGGCGGCACTCGCGGCAGCAGCGCGAGGCCGGATTCCATCAAGCCCGACAGCGCCTGCCAGTAGCCCCCTGCCAGCAGCCCCGGCAGGCTCGCCACGGCGGGGCGCGCGTCCGGCGCCTGCGCGTGGCGCTCCAGCGCGCGCGTGAGGGCATCGCGCGTCATGGCACCCACCAGCCGCTCGCCGGATTCGACCACCGGCAGCAGGCTGGCGTGCACCCACCCCGGATGCCCGGCCACACCCGCAAGCGGCGCCTGCGCCGCCAGCACGGCGACCGGACGGCGCATCAGCGTCGCGAGGGTCGCCGCGCCCGGCGCCTGCATCAGCGCGGCCAGGCCGACGAGTCCCACGAGCCGCCGCGTCGCATCGGTGACGAACAGCGTGGCGTGCTCGCTTCGGGTCTGGCGAATGCCTTCGAGTGCGTTAGCGACGCTCGTATCGGCCGAGAGCGAGAAGACGTCGGGGTCGGCCCACGCGCCCAGCGTGTCTTCCGTGTAGCCCAGGAGCAGGGTCGAGGCCACCAGCGATGCCGTCGGCAGGCCGGCCAGCAGCGTTCGCCGCCGCGGTTCCGGAAGATGGCGCAGGATCGCGACCACGGACTGCGTGCTCATGGGCACCAGCAGTTCGAGGCTGCGCGCATCCCCGAGTGCGGCGATGCAATTGGCCGCAGGCCGGGCCAGCATGGCCGCCAGTACGCCGGCGCACAGCCGCACCGGCGCTCGTTCGAATACCGCCGCGGCGTCGGGCGCGGGCAGCGCCTCCAGCACGCGGGCAGCCTGCGCGGGATGGCCCTGCATGAATGCGAGGGACAGCGCGCTGTCGCGGTTCTCTGCCATGCGCTACGTCTGCCGGGTCACCACGACGATGGCCTCTTCGTGGTAGACGCGGCCGGGGAGGAGCACCCGTCCGTCCGCTGTCTCGAGCACCACCGAGGTGGCCGTGACGTCGACGATGCGCCCTTCGTGGCCGGCAACGCGCACGCGCTGGCCCACGCGCAGCGCCTGGCCGAAGTAGTGCGCGCCGATCAGATTGGCCACATAGGTGCGCGCCCCGAGGCTGACTGCGATCATCACACCGCCCATCACCGATGCCAGCAGCACCGCCGCCAGGATGGCGAGCCAGGTCACCTTCAGGCCGATCTGGTCGGCACCGACGAGCAGGGCAACCACCAGCGTCGCCCCCTGGGCGACCCGGGCGAGCGCGGCGCGCTGCGCGGGCGCGAGCGCGGTCGCAGTGGCGTGCACGAGTTCGGACACGAAGCTCGACAGCAGGTAGCCGGCAACCACGATCAGCAGCCCGGCGGCGATGGTGGGCAGATGATCGAGCACCCGCGTCAGCCAGTCGGAGAAGGTCTGCAGGCCCAGCGCCTGCGTCGCGGCCGTCACGAAGAACAGGATCACCACCCAGTAGGCGACGGGCCCGAGCACCGACGCCGAGCGCCCGACGCGCCAGCGTGAGTGCCCCGCCGTGCGCGCGACGAGCGCATCGAACAGGATCGCGCCGCGCCGCGTCGCGACGCGCAACAGGTTGGCGATGATCCAGCCGATCAGCAGCAGAGCCAGTGCTTCGGCCAGCTGCGGCAGGTGTGCCAGCAACCGATCGACCATCGCCCCCGTCGCCTGGTCCCACGCCTGCGTGAAGTTGACCATCACTGCATCCTATACGGAATCCCCGGCGCCGCCACGTGGACGACCCGGCAGTTCGGCCTGCGGCCAGGTGCGTCAGGCAACGGAGAGTGGCTCGGGCGCAGTGCGCACGCGGGTTCTGGCGCCGGCGACGGCAAGCATTCGCCGCGGCGTCAACCCAGGTCGATCGGCCAGTTGATGCCCGCGCTGATGCCGCCGTCCACGCGCAGGACCTGGCCGGTCATGAATGCACTCGCTTCCGACGCGAGATAGATCGCCGCGCCCACCAGTTCCTTCACGTCACCCAGCCGGCCGAGCGGCGTCACGGACTTGCCCCAGTCACCCATCTTCGGCTCCGCCCACAGCTTCTTCGACAGGTCGGTGGGAAAGAACCCGGGCGCGATCGCATTCACCCGCACGCCGCGCGAGCCCCATTCCAGCGCCATGCCGCGCGTCATCATGCTGACGCCACCCTTGCTCATCGCATATGGCGTTACGCCGGTGAGCGGTGCGTACGTATTGAGCGAATCGATGTTGATGACGGAGCCGCTACCGCGTTCGAGCATGCGACGGCCCACGGCCTGGGCCACCAGGAAATGGCCGCGCAGGTTGATGTTCAGGATGCGGTCGAATTCTTCCGGGGTGTAGTTCTCGACCCGCTTGCGCACGTTGATGCCGGCCACATTGAGCAGCGTATCGATGCGCAGGTGCTGTGCGATCACGGTGTCGACGAGCCGCGTGACATCCTCGGCCTTGGCCACATCGCACACGATCGCGACCGCGGGCACTTCGCGCGAGATCTCTATCCGGGCGGCCTCGAGCGTCGCGGCGTCGCGGCCGGCGAGAATCACCTTCGCGCCGCGCTCGGCGAAGCCCGCCGCGAGCGCCTTGCCGATGCCGCGGCTGGCGCCTACGGCGAGAACCACTTGATCGCGAACCGAGAACAGCGTGTCTTCCATGGCAGACTTTCATTGGGTCAGGGCTGGCGTGGCCCCGAAGTTGAGATCACCGCGTTCGTCGAAGGCGATCGAGCCCGCATTGCGGGTGGCCAGCTTGCCCTTGATGCGGTAGCGAAAGTTCTCCGTGCCGACGTCGCCCGCGAGCGCGCCCAGCTGGCGGAGAATGTTGGTGATGCCGCTCACGGTCTCGACCTCGACGAATTCGGAACCGAAACGCGGCACGGTCACCGCCTTGCCGCTCACACCCTTCGCGAACGGCTTGTCGTTCAATTCGAGTTCGAAGCTGACGCCCTTGATCTCGAGATCGGTGTCGTTCGGGTTCTGCACGCGCAGCTTCACGAGATACATCTGCTCGAGCACACCGGCACTGCCCATGCGCACGTCGGACACCGTAATCGACGGCGGATCCATCCTGACGGGCATGCCGGTGCAGGCCGCGACAGCGATGGCCGCCATACCCGACAACCAGAGTGCGAGGAAGCGCAGCAGGGACGTGCTCTCCGTGGACGTGGACATGGGCCGAGAGAATAGCACTCGTTCGGCGGCTGCTTGCTACACTCGACGCAGACGATGAGCCAGCTGCGATTCTCCATCGACGATCAGATGCGCGCGCTCGGCGTGCGCGGCGCGTTCGCGATCATGACCGGGCTCGACAACGCCGGTGCTGCCAGTGCGGCGCTCGATGACTGGCGGGCGGAACTCCTCGCCCGGCTGCAGCGGGATCTCTCTCCCGACTTCATCCGGAGCGACCCCGTGCTCTCCGGTTTCCGCGCGCTGCACGACGCAATCGGACGCTCGAACAAGCGCTTTCCCGCTTCGGCCGAAGCGCTCGTCGCCCTGTTCCAGCGCAAGGGCATCATGCCGCGCATCAATCCCCTGGTGGACATCTACAACGGCGTCTCGCTGGAAACCCGGCTCTCGCTCGGCGCTCACGACCTGGCATTCGTCGACGGCAACATCGCGTTGCGTTTCACCACCGGCCGGGAGAGCTTCGAGCCGCTCGGCGCAACCGGACCCGAGCCGGTCACGCCCGGAGAGTACGGATACATCGACTCTTCCGGCGCGCTCCTGTGCCGTCTCGAGCACCGCCAGTGCGAGCGGACCAGGATCACGTCCGCCACCACGGAGAGCTTCTACATCCTCCAGGGCAATGCCAACACATCCCGGGCGCTGATCGAACACGCGCTCGCGCACCTGATCGGACTGACCACCCGCTTCTGCGGCGGCCGGGTCGAAGCGACCTGGGTCGCGGCGTGAGCATCCGGTCGGCGCGCGCCGTGACCGGCATCGGCCCCGGGGATTTCAGCCGGCGCGTGCGGCGTGGTCTTCACCTGTTCCCTGCGCGCGATTCACGCCACCGCCGTCCAGGACGAGTGCGCGAGGTCCGGTATTCTCTCGTCCTCTGCCCTCCACCCATGCCCCGGCTCCGCGTCTGCAGCCGGTGACCCCTTGGCCTTGACCATGACCACCACCGCCACCCCCGCCGCCATCGTCCCGGGCGTCTCCGATCGTCCCGGTACCGCGTTCCGCATCCTCGGTGCGATCAGCGCGTCGCACATGATCAACGACATGATGCAGTCGCTGATTCTGGCCATCTACCCGATCCTCAAGGGCACCTTCCATCTGAGCTTCGGCCAGATCGGTCTGATCACGCTCGCCTTCCAGTTGACGGCTTCGCTGTTCCAGCCCTGGGTGGGCCTCTACACCGATCGCCGGCCGATGCCCTACTCGCTCCCGATCGGCATGACCTTCACGCTGTGCGGTCTGCTGCTGCTGGCGTTCGCGCCCAGCTACGCGATGGTGCTGCTCGCGGCTGCGCTGGTCGGGACCGGATCGTCGATCTTCCATCCCGAGTCGTCGCGGGTGGCCCGCATGGCCTCCGGCGGGCGCCACGGACTCGCGCAGTCGCTGTTCCAGGTCGGAGGCAATACCGGCAGCGCGCTCGGACCGCTCGTCGCAGCCGCGATCATCGTGCCGTTCGGACGGCACAGCGTGGCCTGGTTCGGGCTCGTCGCCCTGCTGGGCATCGTGCTGCTGCTGCAGGTCAGCCGCTGGTATGCGAGCCATCACGCGGCCGCGACGGCGCGAGCAAGGCAGACCCCGAAGGCGTCGTCGCTGCCGCGCCGACGGATCGTCGGCGCCATCGGCGTGCTGCTGCTGCTCATATTCTCGAAGTACTTCTACATCGCGGGCCTCAGCAGCTTCTACACTTTCTTCCTCATCGAGAAGTTCGGGGTGTCCGTCCAGCGGGCCCAGTTGTACCTGTTCGTGTTCCTGTTCGCGTCCGCGCTCGGGACCCTCATCGGGGGTCCGATCGGCGATCGCATCGGGCGCAAGCCGGTGATCTGGGCGTCGATACTGGGGGTTGCCCCCTTCGCCCTGCTGCTGCCCCACGCCGATCTGTTCTGGACCACGACGCTCACGATCCTGATCGGACTGATCCTGTCCTCGGCGTTCTCGGCGATCCTGGTCTATGCGCAAGAGCTGATGCCCGGCAAGGTCGGCACGGTGTCCGGGCTGTTCTTCGGCTTCGCGTTCGGGATGGGGGGTCTCGGCGCGGCGCTGCTCGGGCTGCTCGCCGACCACACGAGCATCCGGTTCGTCTACAGCCTGATCGCGTATCTGCCGCTGCTCGGGATCGTGGCGTGGTTCCTGCCGTCCGTGGAGCGGCCGCGTACCGTTCGGGCATGACCGGCTTGCGCACAGACAGGGGCGGTCAATGCCGGGGTAGAGCCGAGGCGCGCCAGCGGGCGGGGTCGGTCGGGCAGGCCTGAACGCGCTTCGATGCATCGGCGCCACGTCATCGACATCGACGCGGCACGCTGGCGACGGACTGGCGGCGCAGCCGCGTAGGTCGATTCCGACAGGCGATTCGTCCGCCGGCCTTCAACGCGTCGCCGCGTGCTTTCGTATCCTCGGTTCGCGGTCGCCGGATTCGGCAGCGAGCGAATCGATGCGGCAACGCACTGGTGGTCGCCTTCCCGGGAGCGAAATCATGGATCTCTTCTTTCAGATGTGCCTCGTCGGCAGTCTGGCCGCGACCGCGTTTATCGGATGGTAGTAGGCGCGCGGACTGGGCAGCGGATCGCGGGCTGCAAAGCGTAGTCGGCTGAGAAGAAGCGCCCCGGCGCGACAACCCCCCTGTCGCGCCGGGGCCCATTCGGTCCCGGAGTCGGTCAGCCCCCGCCTTACGCTTCGACGTCGACCGGTGCTCGGTACCGCTCGGGCTCGTCAGGGGTACACGGCAGCGACCGGCGCTGCGCAGGGGGCGGACTCCCCCTACTTCTTCTCTTCGGCTTTCCTGGCGTCGGGGTTGTTCGAGTCCGGCTTCTTCTGCGACTCCGGTCCGTAACGATCGTCCTCGATCCGGAACACGATCACCTGGTCGATCTCGAACTCCTCGTCCCCCGGCGGAAAGACGTACTGCCGGGTCGCCTTGATGACCGCGTAATCGAAGATGCCCGGAGGTTTCGATTCGATGACCTCCACGCTCAGCACCTTGCCGGTAGTGGCAACCTCGAGTCGCACGCGCACCTCGCCTTCGGTGCCCTGCGCGAGCGCGTCCTTCGGATAGATCGCGCGCACCTTCTTCACCGGCGGCAATTTCTTGTCCGGGGGCGGTTCGTCGGGCGGCGGCGGTTCGACCGGTTTCGGCGGCGGGGGCGGCGGCTCGGGCTCCGGCAGCGGCAACGGCTTCGGCTCCTCGGGCTTGGGCGGCTCGGGGGGCTTCTTCTTCGGTGGCGGTGGCTTGGGTTTCGGCGGCGGCTGCGGTGCCTGCGGCGGCGGCGGCGGCGGTTCGGGCAACTTCACGAATTCGACCTTCATCGGCGGTGGCTCGGGCGGCGGAAACAGCGCGTGCCAGTTGACGACCATGCCGAGCACGGCCGCAGCCTCCAGGGCGATCGCGATCAGCAGCGCCCTCGTGAAGGGCATCGGGCCGGTGCGCGGCCCGGCCGGCGCTGCCGTACTCATTTGCCGGGCTTCATGCCCGCGGCACGCATCGGATCGCCCGCCGCGATGCCCACGTTCGTGATGTCGTGCGCGCGTACCACGTCCATGACGTCGAGCAGCTTCTGCAGCGGCACTTCCTTGTCGCCGGCGATCACGACGTCGACCTTGCCCTTTTCCTTGGCCTCCTTGATGGCCTCCGCCAGTTCCTCCGGCGTGACGGCCTTGCCCTTCAGGTACAGGGCACCGTCCTTCTGCACGCCGATGGTCATCTGCGTGTTCTTCAGCGGTTGCGTGGTCTTCGAGTTGGGAATGTCGAGCGCGATGCCGCTGCCGGCGATGGTGTCGATGGTGATCATGATGAAGAACACCAGCAGGAACATCATGATGTCGATCATCGGGATCACTTCGATCCGCGCGCGGTCGGTTTCGAAGTAGCGGTCGGTGCGTGAGCGCATGGTGTCAGGCCGGGGGCGCTATTGCACGCCACCGCCGTGCAGGCGGTTCACGACGGTGAGCTTGATCAGCTCCATCTGCTGCACGCCCAGCCGCACGCGCTTGTTGAAGTGATTGAGGAAGATCAGGCCGACGATGGCGATGAACAGGCCCACGCCGGTGGCGACCAGCGCCTCGCCGATGCCACCGGTCACCGCGCCGGCGCCGGCGCCCATGCCGTTCGCCCCGAGCACGTCGAAGGTCTTGATCATGCCGAAGATGGTCCCGAGCAGGCCGAGCAACGGGCCGAGCGTCACCGCGGTATCGAGCACCCACAGGTTGCGGTCCATCACCGGGACCACTTCGAGGATCGTCTCGTCGATGTGGCGCTCGGCGGATTCGGCATCGGGCGCCTTGGACGACAGCGCCATGGTCACGAGTCCGGTCTGGAGCGCGCCCGGGAACTTGGCCACCACGCGCTTCAGTTCATCGACGCTGCGATAGCCCGCCCGCTTGAGATCGTGCTCCATCGCCGCGCCCTGCGAGAGCACGCGATGGAAGAAGTACAGCCGCTCGATGATGACGGCGAGCGCCACGGTGAAGAGCACCACGAGAATGGGAATGACCCCCATGGAGAGCGCGGCGAGCTCGGTGAAGCTGTTCCACATGATTTCTGATCCCTTGTTGTTTTAGGACTTCACTGGCCTTCGGGGAACGGCGGAAAGTACGGCACGCCGTATTTCTCGACGATCTCGCGGATCTCGCCGCTGGCGAGCATCTGGGTCAGCGAATCGTCGATCAACTGTTTGAAGTCGGTCTCTTTGGCCTTGACCGCCCAGGCACCATTGAACCGCTGCCCCGGCGCCGGCATGAAGCCCGGCGACATGGCGAGCTCCACGTTCTTCTCGCGATTGGCCACGGGGATGGACGGGCCCCACACCATGATGGCGTCGACTTCCTTGCGCAACAGCCCGTCGATCACCCGGTTGTTCTGGAAGTAGGTCGTGTACGGCAGCCCGAGCTTCTCGACGTTATCCTGCATCGGCGAATACGCGGGCACGCCGATACGGATGCCGGTTCCGCGCAGTTCCTCGAGCGAGTGCACCTTCGGGATCTTGCCGTTGCTCACCAGCACGAAGCCGATGCCGATGTACGGCCGGGTGAATGCCATCTGGTTCTTGTCCATGTGGTCGTCTTCGCCGGTGATGACGAGCCCCATGAATACGTCGCAGAAGCCGCGGTTGACGGTCTCCTTGAAGGCCTTGTTGACGCCGCCGCGATAGACGCCGGTATTGGCCCACATGACCGAGAACTCCCAGCCCTGGCGCTGCGCGATGCGCGACAGGATCTCGATATCGATGCCCGGAGGTTGCGACTTCGGCGCGGTGTGCGAGAACGGGTAGTACCAGGCGTCCGCGCAGGCGATGATGCGCTTCATCAGCTTGGCGCGACCGATCGCGGTCAGGAAGCGCGCCTCCTGCGGGATCTCGACCGGCGGACCACCGTAGCGGAAACCGCCCTGATAGAGGCGATCGGTGAACGGGTCGAAGACTTCCGGCTCGGTGTAGCCCACTTCGGCCACGCGCGGATGCGGGTTCGCGATCACGTACTCGACGTCGAGTTCGGATACCGCCTTCGCCGAAGCTGCCGGTGCCGCCAGCACCGCCGCCAGCGCGGCGAGTGCGAGGCCCAGCGGGCGGGCGCCGAGCGGCAGCCCGAAAAGTTTACGTAGCATTGCTTGAAACGGGTTGGCTCGCGGATCGCGCAGGGTACGGACCTTTGCGGTGCCGCGCTTGTACGAATCGACTGTTTCGCCGCGACCGGTCGCCCGATGGAGGGAATTGCAAAGGGCAGGAGTGTAATCCATCGATCGTACCGGGGCTCGTGGGCTCACCGTTGCGCACCAAAAAAAGGCGCGAACGGGTCGCACCCGTCCGTGGCAGTGCGCAACGACGCAACCGGTGTTCAGGTTGACGGCCGCTGCTGGCAGCTGCACCGCGCCGTCCGGCCCGTCGAGTGTCCGCGGCGCGGCACGGCCCGGGGCATGCTTGGCACGGGTGACGTCGACACCATCGATCGACGCGGGACTGCGCGATGATTGCCCAGCTTACTGTTCGCACCGGTGTGCCCTGCCCTCGCCTGCGCGCCCGCTCCCGGCGGGAGCCGAGAGCCAGATGCCTGCACCTTCGGGGCGGACGGGGCGCACCGATATCGCGGACCGCGACACCATGACCGTCGGCACCAGCGTCGGCACCCCGCTGTTAGCGCCGCTGCGGTCCTGGCGCGCCCCGTGGCGCGACCTGGTGGGCATCGCGCTGTTCGGCCTCGCGTACGGACTCACGGCGAAGCTGGGTCTCGACCTTTCGACGATCGCGAGCAACGTCACGCTCATCTGGCCGCCTACCGGCATCAGCCTGTTCGTCGTGCTGCGTTTCGGCTACCGCTGGTGGCCCGGAATCGTGCTGGGCGACCTGATCGGCAACGCCGGCACCGGCGCCCCCCTCGGCTCCGTGCTCGGCATCGCGGGCGGCAACATCATCGAGACGCTGGTCTGCGCCTGGCTGCTGCAATCGCGAGCCGGTTTTCGCGGTGGCCTGACGCGCGTGCGCGACGTGATGGCACTGCTCGCGCTGGGCAGCGCCTGCGCGGCGCTGTCGGCCTTCGTGGGGCCGGTCAGCCTCGCCCTCGGCGGCGTGATCGCCTGGTCGATGTACTGGTCGGTCTGGCTCCAATGGTGGATGGGCGATGCGACCGGCGTGGTGGTCCTCGCGCCGCTCATGCTGGCGTGGCAACGGGGCCACGGCACCATGCTGCCGCCGCGGCGCGCCCTCGAAGCGGTACTGCTGGGCATTGCCACCCTGAGCGTCGGCGAAGCCGTGTTCGGCGGCTTCGGCGTGATCAGCGAAGGCTATTACCCGGCCGCTCTGGCGCTCTTTCCGCTTGCGGTCTGGGCCGCGCTGCGCTTCGGCATTCACGGCGCCACCGCGCTGACCCTCGTGGTGTCGCTGTTCGCGATCTGGGGAACGGTCCAGGGCCGTGGGCCGTTCGTGGTCGACGTGGGCGTCGACAGCCTCGTGCGCTGGTGGGTCTTCGTCAATGTCATCACCGTGACGAGCCTCGTGCTCGCGGCGTCGAAGAGCGAGCGCGAACAGGCGCAACGGGCGCTCGAACGCGAGCGCGACTTCGTCTCCACCGTACTCGACGCGGCCGGCGCGATCGTGCTGGTCCTGGATGCCGGCGGCCGCATCCAGCGGGTCAATCGCGCCTTCGAAGCGCTGAGCGGCCACCGCTTCGCGGATCTGCGCGGCCAGCCTTTCATCCAGTGCCTGATCGTCGCCGACCAGCAGCCCAAAGTCAGTGCGCACGACGAGATCCTGCGCCTCAATCTCGCCAGCACCGTGCGCTTCGACAGCGAACTGGTGCGGCGCAACGGAGAGCGCCTGCAGATCTCCTGGTCCAACGCTGCCCTGCGCGATCCCGGCGGGGACATCACTCATCGCATCGTGACCGGCATCGACGTCACCGAACGCGCCCAGGCCGCGGCCGAGCTACGCCAAGCCCGCCGCGAGCTGGAAGCGCGGGTGCGCGAACGCACGCGCGAACTGGCGGCGGCGAACACCGAACTCGAATCGGAGATCGCCGAGCGGCGCCGGCTCGAGCACGAGATCATCGCAGTCAGCGAACACGAGCAGATGCGCATCGGCCAGGAACTGCACGACGGGCTCGGCCAGCAACTCACCGCGGTGGCCTTTCTTGCCGAAGTGCTGGCCCGTCGCCTGGCGGAACAAGCGCTACCCGAGACCGAGAGTGCGGACCGGATCGGCCGCCTCATGAGCGAGGCCGTGTCCCAGGCGCGGCTGCTCGCCCGCGGCCTCGCACCCGTCGAACTGGATGCCAACGGCCTCATGGCGGCGTTGGAACAGCTCGCCGCGAACGCGCATGCATTGTTCGGCGTGCCTTGCGCATTTCACTGCGATGGACCGGTCCCCGTCCACGACAGCGATGTCGCCATCAACCTCTATCGCATCGCGCAGGAGGCGGTGACCAATGCCGTCAAGCACGCGCGCGCGCGGCGTCTGCGAATCGATCTCGGTCTCGAGGACGATCGCCTGTCGCTCCACATCGCCGACGACGGGATCGGGCTGTCGGCCGCCGCGATCAGGAACGGCAGCGGCATGGGGCTGCGCACCATGCGCCACCGCGCGAAAGTCATCGGCGCCGAGCTGTCCCTCGAACCCGACCCGGACGGCGGACTGGTCGTCCGACTGTCGATGCCGGCCACCGTGGAGATCCGCAATGGATAAGACGACCGTGCTCGTGGTCGACGACCACCCGATCCTGCGCGAGGGCATCGTGCAGCTCGTGAACCGGGAACCGGACTTCGATGCCTGTGCGGAAGCGGGCAACATGGACGAAGCCCTCGCTGCCCTCGCCTCGCGCAGCATTGCCCTGGCCGTGGTCGACATCTCGCTGGAAGGACGCTCGGGGCTCGAACTGCTCAAGGCCATGAAGACGCATCATCCCGCCACGCGTTGCGTGGTGGTGTCCATGCACGACGAGAATCTGTATGCGGAACGGGCGCTGCGCGCCGGCGCGCGCGGCTATGTGATGAAGCAGGAAGCGCCGCGCAAGATCGTGGCCGCGCTGCGCGACGTGCGCAACGGCGCGCTGTACCTGAGCGACCCGCTGCGTGCCCGGCTGCTCGAGCGCATCGTCGTGTCCGCGCCCGAACCTGCGGCCGCACCGCTGGCCACGCTCACCGATCGCGAGTTCGAAGTGCTGCGGCTCGTGGGGCGCGGGATGAAGAGCGGCCAAATCGCCGAGACACTGAAGCGCAGCGTCAACACCATCGAGGCGCATCGGGCGAACATCAAGCGCAAGCTCGGGCTGGCCTCCGCGGCCGAGCTTGCGCGCTACGCCTACAGCACGCTCGGCGATTGACGGGTGCGGTGGCGGTGCCCCGCCCGGAAGAGTGCCAGCCGGATGCCATGGCGGTCACGACGGCGCGTCGCGGTTTCAGGATGCGTCCTCGTCGCCGGCGTCCGTCCCGTCCTCGAATTCCAGGTAGAGCGGCCTGCGCTGCCGCACGTCGATCAAGGTGACGAGATCGCGCAACCGTCGGCGCACGGTTTCGAGCTTCCAGATGGTGACGTCCTGCCACCACGCTTCGGTCTGTACCTGTCCGACCAGCGCCATCTGCAGGCGCACCAGGGGGCTGGCGCTTCGCTCCTCGAGCAGCGCGGCGATCTGCCGCATCTGATCCCGCACTCGCCCGGATTCCGGTTCGGCACGAAGCAATCCGAGCTGCAGATGGACAATCAGCAGATCGAAACGGCGCGCATCCTCGGGCTGCGGTCCGAACGTCGAGGGCAGGCCCGCGACCTCCCGCGAGAGCTCCGCCACGGCCCCGGCGGACAGTGCGGTCCAGGCTTCGGGCAATGCATATTTCTCCACGATGCTCCGGTGCGGTCGCACGACCATGTCGTCGACATTCATCGCGGCGACCTCCGCGTGCAGCAATTCGCCGGTCAGCCGGCGCACGTCTGCATCGGTCTTGGGCTCGCCACGGTCGATTCCCGCCGCAGCGCTCACCGCTGCACCCCCGGTCGCGTGATCCAGAGCACCGATCAGTTCGAGCCGCGCGGTGAACAAGCGTTTGCCCAGGGACTCCGTGCCCGCGTCCGCCATCTCCGGGACGGGATGATCGAAGTACTCCAGGTTGTGGCAGCAATCGAAGACGTGGAAGCAGCGCTTGTGCTTTCCCGGCGCGAACAGGTCCGGACACGGGCGCGCCGCGCGGCCCATCATCTGATGGAACCTGCTCCTCGAGTGCACCGGCCTGAAGAACACCAGATTCACCACCTCCGGAATGTCGACGCCGATGTCGAGCGCGTCCGCGGAGATGGCGAGATGGGGCGCCGCCGCCTTGCGCGAGAAATGCTCGACGAGATTCTGCGTCTGCGCGGTCGCGAGCGTGATCGCGCGCGCGAACTCACCGCCGTACTGTGGAAAGTTCGCCTGGAAGCGCTCGGCGATGAACCGGGCGTGGGCCTGGTTCTGCGCGAACACGATCGTCTTGCCCAGGCGGTCACCACCGGCAACCCTGATGCCGTGGCGCATCAGGTGGGTCAGCACACTGTCCACATTGTCGCGGTCGAACAGCGCCCGCCGATGCGACTCCCGTTCGACCCGATCCGCGACCTCACGGTCCTCGTCCCATTCGAGAGCGTCCCACCGGTCCCGCTCGTCTTCCGACAGTTCCTGGTACCCGAGCTCCTCGCGCAGAAATCTGAATGGGGCCGGGACCGCGCGCGGCGGAACCAGGAAGCCATCGCGCGCGGCCTCCTCGGCGGAGCAGCCGTCGGTCGGTGCGCCATCGTCGAGATCGAAGCGAGCGTAGGTCTCGTGTTCCACCGCAGCCTCCGGAGTCGCCGTGAGCCCCACGAGCAGTGCATCGAAGTGGTCGAAGATCGCGCGGTATTTCCGGAACACCGACGGATGCGCCTCGTGGACAACCACCAGATCGAAATGGCCGACGCCGAACCGGAGCTGGATGTCGCGCGTCGATTCGATCAGCCCCATCATGGCCGCATGGGTCGAGACGAAGATCTGGCCTTCGCCGTACTTGTCGGCGATCAGATTCACCGTCGTGGCGTCGGGCATGTGTCGCTTGAAGCTGGCCACCACCTGATTCACGAGTACCGCGCCGTCCGCGAGGAAGAGCACCTGTCTGACCCAATTGCGCCGCAGCAGCAGGTCGCAGAGCGCGATGACGGAGCGCGTCTTTCCGGTGCCGCTCGCCATCGTCAGGAGCGCCTCGCGGCGATGCTCCCGCTCGAACGCTTCGGCCACGCGCCGGATGCAGCGCGTCTGGTAGAAGCGTCCGACGATCGCGCGTCTGATCTCGGCGGCGCCGAGCGGTCTGCGCTCCGCGCGCCGCTGGATGAGGCGCAGCAGCTCCGCCTTCCGGTAGAACCCCTGCACCTCCCGCGGTGGCTGGAGCGCTTCGTCCCAGAGCCAGTGCCGACAGCCGCTCGACTGGAAGATCACCGGGCGTTGGCCGAACGCCCGCTCCAGGTAGTCGGCGCAGAGCCCCGCCTGCCGCTGTCCCTCGCTGCGGTCGTGGCGCGTTCGCCTGGTTTCCACCAGTCCGAGCGGCTTGCCGTCGTCGCCCCAGAACACCAGGTCCACGCAGACCTGCTTCCCGCCGGGCCCGTCGTCGACCTTGAATTCCCGGTCGCGGGGCCGGTCCATGGGCCAGCCTGCCTCCTCGAGCAGCAGGTCGATCACCCGGTCGCGGGTCCCGGCTTCCTCGTAGTCGTGCCGGTCGGGCTGCAGGGCCGCTGCCTGCCTCGCTGCGGCGACCTCGTCGCGCTTGCGCTTCAGCTCCGCGTCCAAGGCAACCGTACCCGCGAACAATCCGGCGAGGCTCTCATCGCGCCCGCGCAGTTCGGCTTCGAGCTGCTGCAGCGATTCCACGCCTTCTCTGTGCGACCTCGCGGCATGCGGCGTGGCGATGGCCGGATCGAAGTGCAGGTCCGGCGACGGCGATACCGCTCGCCCGTAACTGCGCGCGAACCAGTACCCCACGTGGAACAGCTCGCGTAAGGCCAGCACGGCGGCGTCCGCGGGAATCGCGCGATGGCTGTGGTCGGCGCGATTGCCGAGGGTCGCGATCAAACGCGTCTTGCTCACCACCACTTCACCCGCCAGCGCCTTGAAGCTCGGCTCCCCGATCAGCGCGTTCAAGGTGTCCAGGAAAGGCAGCCGTAGCGCCGGGTCGTACTTGTAAGCCCACGCCATCGCCAATTCCAGCGCACGCCGGGCATAGAAGCACGCAGCGCGCGGATCGGCGGGCAACGCGTCCTCGGCCCGGGACGCGGCGTCGAATACCGGACGCCAATCGTGCTGAAGGAAGGCGAACTGGCTCATCGCTGGGTTTGCGAGCGTGGGTCGGACGAGAACCCGTCGCCCGTAGCGCTCGTCCGGCAGGCTAACACGCGCGGTGTGTCGGCGAAACGCGGTCCGGGGCGGTTGCCTGCGGCCCGGGAGCGCAGCGGGGTGCCGGATTGCCGCCGTCGGTCCGCGCTCATCGCTAGCGTTTCCCGCTAGTTGCGTCTAGCGCTTCACACCAGCTTGCAATCACGGTGCGAGCGATTCCGCGCGAGCCCAGCGTTGCCTAGCATCGGTCTCGACGCTTCATCGTCGCCACCATGCTCACCAGCCTGCGGAACATCACCAAGCGCTTCGGCACCACGCTCGCCAACGATCGCGTCGACCTGGACCTCGAATCCGGGCGGGTCACCGCACTGCTCGGCGAGAACGGCGCCGGCAAGAGCACGCTGATGAAGATCCTGTTCGGCTTCTACCGTGCCGACGCGGGTGCGATCGTCGTGGACGGGGTCACCGTGGACGTGGCTTCACCCAGGGCCGCGGCGGCGCTGGGCATCGGAATGGTGTTCCAGCAATTCAGCCTCATCCCGGCGCTCACCGTGCGCGAGAACCTGGCACTGACGCATCCGCGGCTGCCGTGGTGGCTGGCGCGCGGTGCCAGGGCTTTCGCCGATCCGGTCCTGCGCCTGGGCGACATCGCGCCGGAAGTGGATCCCGACGCGCTGGTGTCGCGACTCGCGGTCGGCGAGATGCAGCTCGTGGAACTGGTCAAGGTGCTCAATCTCGAAGCGCGCATCGTGATCCTCGACGAGCCCACGTCGGTGCTCACACCGGCTGAAGCCGGGCGCCTGCGCGGCGAGATCCGCCGCATCGCCGCGGCCGGCGCCGCCGTGGCGCTGATCACCCACAAGCTCGAAGACGTGTTCGCCTGCGCCGACGAGGTCGTGGTCATGCGCCGCGGCCGCGTGGTCGCGCGGCTGCGGACCGCCGACACCGGCGCGGACGATCTGGTGCGACTGGTGGTCGGCGAAGATGCACTCGCGACAGCACGGCCCGTCGCCGCAGCGCCGGACGCCATCGTGCGCTGCCGGATCCGGGCCTTGTCGGCATCGAACGAAACAGGCGCCATAGCGGACGTCGATCTTGGCATTGCCGGCGGCGAGATCCTCGGCATCGCCGGCGTTTCCGGCAACGGCCAGCAGACCCTGGCCGACGCGCTCACGGGTCTCGCGATCATCCGTTCCGGGGAGCTCATCGTCGACGGCGAGACCCTGCAGGCGGCTCGCGCCGAAACGCCCGCGCAACCCTCGGTCGCCTGCCTGCCCGAGCAGCCGCTGCGCAATGCCATCGCACCGGACCTGAGCGTGGCGGTGAATCTCATGCTCAAGCGCATACGCGACCTGCCATTCCTGCCGGACCACGCCCGACTGGTCGCCGACGCGGCGGCGCTGGTGCACTCCTTCGACATCCGGCCCACCGATCCGGCGTTGCTCGCAGGCACGCTCTCGGGCGGCAACCTGCAGAAACTCGTCGCCGCGCGCGAACTGTCCGGCACCCCGGCCCTCGTGGTGGCGTGCTGCCCGACCATGGGACTCGACGTGGCAGCTGCCGCCGCGGTCTACGACGCCTTGTTCGCGCACGCTCGCCGCGGTGCCTGCGTCCTGTGGATCTCGGAGGATCTCGACGACCTGATGCGCTATGCCCACCGCATCGCAGTGCTCTATCGAGGGCGCGTCGCGGGCGTGATTCCGGCGACCGCTGCAACCCGGCAGCAGCTCGGGGCCTGGATGGTCGGCCACGCGCAGGCACCGGTGAGCGATGCCGTTCATGCGTAGCCTTGCATTCTCCGCGACGGGTCGACTCGCGATCGCCGTGGTCGCCGTGCTGCTGCTCACCGGCGCGTTCTTCGCAGCGATCGGGCGCGAGCCCGTCGCGCTGCTCTGGCTGATCGCACGATCCGCCGCCGGCGACGGCTATGCGCTGACCGAGTCGCTGGTGCGCACGACGCCGATCCTGCTGTGCGCGCTCGCCACAGCGTTGCCGGCGCGCATCGGACTGATCACAGTCGGCGCCGAGGGTCAGATCTACGTCGGCGCGCTGCTCGGCACCGGCTTCATGCTGACCAATTCCGCGGCGACCGGCGTCTGGCCCTGCGTGGCGATGGTCGTCGTCGCCATGCTTGCGGCCGCGGCGTGGTCGATGGTGCCGGCATTGCTCAAGGCGCGGCTCGGCGTGAACGAAACCATCGTGACCCTGCTCACGAACTACATCGCCGCCCTGCTGGTCACGTGGGTGGTGTACGGCCCCTGGAAGAATCCCGCGAGCCAGGGCTGGCCGGCGACGGCCGAATTTCCCGCCCCCTTCAAGCCGCCGACATTCTTCGACAGCCGCGTGCACGTCGGTCTCTGGCTCGCCATCGCACTCGCCGTGGCGCTGCATCTCACGCTGACCCGCACGCGTTGGGGCCTGACGCTCGACATCCTGCGCAGCAATCCGCGCGCGGGCATCGCCGCGGGGCTGCACTGGCGCCGCAACATCTTGCTCACGATGGCGCTCGGCGGCATGCTCGCAGGCCTCGCGGGCATTCTGGAGACCGCCTCGATCCAGGGGCGCTTGCAGGCCAACATCTCGGCCGGCGCGGGCTTCAGCGGGTTTCTCGTGGCCTGGCTTGCACGCAACGACTGCCTGCGCATCCTGCCGTTGAGCCTGCTGGTGGGTGCCCTGCTCGCCTCCGGGGACGGATTGCAGATGCTGGCGGACCTGCCGTCGTCGATCTCGCTCGTCGTGCAAGGATTGCTGTTCGTCGGCGTGCTGTTCGCGGGCGGCTGCCTCAAGCGACTGGAGCGCAGCCATGGATAGTCTCGAGATCGTTTTCAGCGGCTTCCTGATTTCGGCGCTGCGCAGCGCGACCCCGCTGCTGCTGGCCCTGCTCGGTGAATGTCTCGGGCAGCGCACGGGGGTGATCAATCTCGGCACCGAGGGCCAGATGCTGATCGGCGCGATGGCCGGTTACGGAGCCACGGCAGCGCTGGGCGATCCGTGGCTCGGTCTTGCGGCCGGTGCCGGCGCGGGATTGCTGCTGTCATCGGTGCACGCCGTGCTTGCGATCGGCGCTCAGGCGAACCAGTTCGCCAGCGGGCTCGCTGTCTGGATGCTCGGCTTCGGCTTGTCGGCCTACCTCGGCGCGGGCCTCGTGGGCCGGAAGATCGCGTCGTTCGATTCCGTCGCGGCGGGACCGGTCGCGCACTGGCCGATCATCGGCTCCGTCGTCGCGGGCATGACGCCCACGGTGCTGATCGCGCTGCTGCTGGTGCCCGCGATCGGGGTCTGGTTGTACGGCACGCGCACGGGACTGCGCTGGCGCGCCGTCGGCGAAGCGCCGGATTCCGCGCGCGCGGCAGGCGTTGCGCCCGCCTGGATCCAGATGCAGGCAGTCCTCGCGGGCGGGCTGCTGTCCGGCCTCGGCGGTGCCGCACTGTCGGTGGACTACACCCGCACCTGGGCTGAAGGCATGAGTGCCGGTCGCGGCCTCGTCGCCGTGGGACTGGTGATCGTCGCGCGCTGGAACCCCTGGTGGACCTTGCCGGCCGCGCTGCTGTTCGGCGGCGCGGAAGCGCTGTCGCTGCGCCTGCAGGCGGCGGACACGCCGATCTCCGCCCACCTGCTGCACACGTTGCCCTACGTCGCAAGCCTTGTCGTGCTCACCCTCACCTACGTTCGCGCCCGCGACAGCGGCGCGCCCGCAGGCCTCAAGGCCGTCATGGATCGATGACGTCCGCCCCACCCCAACCCAACCGGAAGGAGTCCACCGTGAAACTGCATCGACTGTTCGCCATCGCCGCCGCCGCTCTCGCCATCACGCTCGATACGGCTGGTGCCCAGACCATCGGCTACATCTACGTCGGGCCCGAGAAGGACTACGGCTACAACACTTCGCACGATCTCGGCCGGCAGTTCGTCGAGACGCATGTCGCCGGCACCAGGACGCTGCACGTGGAGAACATCCCCGAGACGGCCGAGGTCGAGCGGGTGATGGAGCGCATGATCAAGTCCGGCGCGAACATCATCTTCGCGACCAGCTACGGCTACCTCGACTACGCGATCGCGCTCGGCAGGAAATACCCGAAGGTCTCGTTCATGCACGCCGGCGGTCTCAAGCTCGGCGCCAACGTCGGCACCTACTGGGCCAATTCGGACGACGCGATCTACCTCGCGGGCATGGCGGCGGGATCGGTCACAAAGAGCGGCAAGCTCGGTTTCATCGCCGCGTTCCCGATCCCTCAGGTGGTGCGTTCGATCAATGCCTTCACCCTGGGCGCCCAGGCGGTGAATCCTGCGGTCACCACCACGGTGGTGTGGACCGGCGGCTGGCTCGACCCGGCCAAGGAAGCGGAAGCCTCCAACTCGCTCATCGATGCCGGGATCGACGTGATCGGCGAACAGGTGGACAGCCCGATCACCATCGCGCAGACCGCGGAGAAACGCGGCATCCACGTCGTCGGCAAGGACGTGGACGTGTCGAGGTTCGCACCCAAGGCCGTGCTCACCGGTGCGTCCTGGAACTGGGGTCCGACGATGGTGAAGGTGGTGGACGAGATCAAGTCCGGCAAGTGGCAGCCGTCGCACATCCGCGGTGACCTGAAGGACGGCACGGTCGTGCTCGACCCGTTCGGCCCCGCCGTGACCGAGCCGGTGCGCAAGTCCATCCTCGCGAAGAAGGACGAGATCGTGAACGGCAGGTTCGCGGTGTGGTCCGGCCCGCTGATCGCGCAGGACGGCAAGGAACTGCTCGCCGCCGGCAAGCCGATGGCCATGGCAGTCCTGGAGAGCATGGACTTCTTCGTGAAGGGGGTGGTGGGGAGCGTGAAGTAGGGCCTGGTCCGGCCTCGCTGCTTCAGCGCTTGGCTGCTTTGCGATTTCCTTGAACGTCGCGCAACCGATCACCATTCGAAAGGCAACCTCGATGGCAACTGCCGGGAAGACCAAGCGGCCCATGGGCTCCGCCGCTGCGAATCGATGGCTGGTGGACAAGAACGAAGTGGACATGTCGCGCAGCGCGCCGCGCCCGGTGCGCAAGGCGAGCGTCGCGGCGGAACCGCAGAACATCGTGATCGACGCCAACAAGTCGGCGCTCGTTGTCGTCGACATGCAAAACGATTTCTGTGCGCAGGGCGGCTACCTCGACTATCGCGGCGTCGACTACACCGCCGATCGCAAACCGATTCGTCCGCTGGCCAGGCTGGTGCCGGTTCTGCGCCGGCACGAGGTTCCGGTGATTTGGCTCAACTGGGGGGTGCGTCCGGACCTGCTCAACGCACACCCGTCACTGCTGCACGCACACACGCACGACGGCACCGGCGCCGGCCTGGGCGAGACCATTCCCGGCGGCGCGCCGATCCTCGTGAAAGGCAGCTGGGGTGCGGCGGTCGTCGACGAGATCAATCCGGGCGAGCGCGACATCCACGTCACCAAGTACCGCTTCAGCGGCTTCTGGGACACCGAACTCGACAGCATCCTGCGCAACCTCGGACTCGCCACTCTGTTCTTCGCCGGTGTCAATGCCGACCAATGCGTCATGACCACGCTGCAGGACGCGTCCTTCCTCGGTTACGATGTGGTCATGCTCGAAGACTGCGTCGCCACGACCTCGCCGGACTACTGCATGCAGGCCACGATCTACAACGTCAACCTGCTGTTCGGTTTCACTGCGCAGTCGAAGGCGCTCATCAAGGGCCTGGAGGCGCGCGCTTGAGCTCCATCGAGACCCGGCTGGCGGAACTCGGCCTCGCGTTGCCGCATCCGCCCGCGCCAATCGCGAACTTCGTGCCGTTCACGATCGCGGGCGGTCTCGTGTTTCTCGCGGGCCAGGTCAACGAGTGGAACGGCAGCGTGCCCTACGTCGGCAAGCTGGGCGCGGCATTCGACGTGGACGCGGGCGTGGCGGCGGCGCGCTTGTGCGCGCTCAACCTGATCGCCTGCCTGAAGCTCGCCTGCGACGGCGATCTCGATCGCGTGCAACGCTGCATCCGTCTCGGGGGCTTCGTCAATTGCACGCCGGACTTCACCTCCGCACCGGCGGTCGTCAACGGCGCCTCGGATCTGATCGTGGCCGTGCTCGGCGAACGCGGGCGTCATGCCCGCACCGCCGTGGGCGTGGCGTCGCTGCCGCGCGGCGCCGCCGTGGAAGTGGACGGGATCTTCGAGATCGAGTGAGGTGGCGGCGCCTGGTTGCCGGCGGCGCCCATCGTCGCCCTTCCGCGTGAATGTGCGCGACGCGGGATGTACGGCGCGCGTTTTTCATCCTCCCCGGTGCCGCCATGTCGTCACCGCGAACCGCGCTCTATGCCTCCTTCTGCGCGACGATCGTGGATTTTCCGCCCCCGCCCGCAGCGGGGAGAGCCGGGGCAGGGGCAGAAGCGCGTACGAAAACGCGCAGTCTCAGAGCAACCGCTCCTTGTTGAAGAACGCCTTGCGCCAGCGCGTCACGGTGACCGATGCGAACAGGCCGGCCTTGGTGAACGGATCTTCCGCGATGAACTGTTCCGCTTCGGCGCGGCTGTCGGTATCGACGATCAGGATGCCGCCCTTGCCACCCGTGCCGTCGTCGTCGATCAGCGCACCGGCCGCGAGCAGCAGCGACTGTTGTTTCACGAGGTATTCGATGTGTGCGGGGCGCGCGGCCGCGCGAATGCTGGCACCGTCGGCCTTGTCGACGGTGTGGATGGCGTAAGGCATCTTGTCTCCTCTCACAGGGGTTGAACGACCGAGCCCGCAATCGTACCTGCTCCGCCCGTACCCCGGAACTCAGGGCGCCAAAGCCTTCACCGCCTCGTGCGCGCTCATGAACACGCGACCCGGCGCCATGACCGCGAGCAGTTCGCTGCGATGGAGCCGATCCATGACCGGGCCCTTCACTTCGGCCAGATGCAAGGTGATGCCCGCCTCCTTCAGCGAATGAGCGAGCCGGATCAGCGTCTCGAGGCCGCTGGTATCGATGCCGTTGATGCCGCCGCAAACGAGGATCAGGTGCCGCAGTTGCGGCGATTCGGAGACGCGGTTCATGACCGTCTCCTCGAACCAGGCCGAGTTCGCGAACGACAGATGTTCGTCGACGCGCAGCAACAGCAACGGCGGCCAGGTCTCGAGCGCGTGGTAGCGCCTGACGTTGCGGAAATGCTCGCTGCCCGCGACGCGCCCGAGTTCGGCAATGTGCGGGCGCGACGCGCGCCCGATGTAGACCAGCAGCGACAGCACGAGACCGGCGAACAGTCCGGCGTCGAGCCCGAATACCAGCACGCAGGCCGCGGTCGCGAACAGAACCAGTCCGTCGCCGCGGTCGTAGCGCCACGCGGAGCGCGCCGCATGGACATCGACGAGCCCGGCGCTCGCCACGATGATGATCGCGGCGAGCGCCGCCTTCGGGACGTGTTCCAGCACCGGCGCGATGGACCACGCGGCCAGGGCGACGAGCGTGGCCGTGATGATCGATGCCATCTGCGTGCGGGCCCCGGCGTTGTAGTTGACCACCGTGCGGCTGAATCCGCCCGCCACCGGCATGGCCCCGGACACCGCCGCGGCGAGGTTCGCGATCCCGTGCGCGATCAGTTCCTGGTTCGGATCGATCGTCTCGCGCCGCCGGTTGGCGAGTGTTTTCGCGATGGAGACGCTTTCGACGTAGCCCACCATCGCGATCAGCGCGGCCGAGGGCAGCAGCCGCATCACGACGCTCCACGCCGGCCAGGTCGCCGCGAAATGCGGCGTGCCCATGGCGAACACGCCCACCACCGCGACGCCTGCATCCGCGTCGAGCCCCAGGCCCAGGACCAGCAACGTGGTGAGCGCGAGCAGGATCAGCGGCGCGGTTCGCGTCAGCACACGGGCTCGCGCCGATGCGATCCCCAGGCTCGTCAGGACTCGTTCGACCGGGCGGCCCGACAAGAGCAGCAGCGCGATGCTCGAGGCACCGATCGCGAGCGTGGGGCCGTTGATCGCGCGCACGGTTTCGACGATGGTTGCGCCCATCCTGATCAGCGGCACTCCGGCCGGCCAGCGCACACCGAGCAATGCCGGTAGCTGGCTCACGACGATGATGAGCGCGGCGGCGCTGGTGAACCCGGAGAGCACCGGATGGCTCAGAAAATTGGCAAGCAGGCCGAGCCGCGCGACGCCGAGCGCCAGCAACACGATGCCGCAGAGCAGCGCCAGAATCACCGCCGCCGCCACGGGATCGGTACCGGCAGGAAGCGCGCGCAACGCTTCGGCCACCATGATCGATACGATCGATACCGGCCCGACGGCGAGGGTGCGACTGGTGCCGAACAGTGCGTACGCCACCGGGGGCAGAATGCTCGCGTACAGACCCACTTGCAGCGGCAGGCCCGCGAGCAGCGAGAATGCGAGTCCCTGGGGGATCAGCAGGATGGCCGTGACGATGCCTGCCACGAGATCGGCGGCGAAGAACTCGCGGTTGTATCCGGCGAGCCAGCGCGCGATCGGGAACCAGCCCGGCAAGCTGCGTTTGAGGGTGCTCATGCAGGACGCAGTCTAGCCGAGCGCCGGTCCGCTCCCCGATTGGTCGCACTGGCGGCCCGGTCCGCTGCTATCCTCCCGCCTCTCGCTCCCGCCTCTCGCTCCCGCCGAAGGCTCACGCGCACGCTCATGTCCGTCGCTACCACCTTCTTCGCCACACGAACCGTTTCCAGGCGCGACTGTTCGAGTCGTCCAGTCGAGTCCGGCCCGGGCGCCGTCTTCTTTGCAAACCGGTGCTGCCGCGCGCAACCGACGCCATGAGCACCAGAATCCGCCCGTTCGAGTGGTGGATCGCCGGAATCCTGTTCGTCCTCGCGCTCGCTTTTGCGCTGGGTCCACGTGCGCAGCCGGACATCCGCATCAAGCCGGTGGCGTTGCCCGCCGATCTCGATGCGTGGCTTGCAAACTCCGAAGCGCGCTTCACCGACCTGCGACCCGACGCCGATAAGCGCATCGTATGGGCCGATCCGGCCACCCGGGCGCGCACCCGCTATGCGATCGTCTATATCCACGGCTTCTCTGCCACGCGCATGGAGACCTATCCGCTCGCGGAGACGATCGCCAATGCACTGGGTGCGAATGTTTTCTACACCCGCCTGACCGGACACGGCCGCAGCGACGACGCGATGGGCGAGGCCACGCTCGGCGCATGGATCAACGATGCACTCGAAGCCTATGCCATCGGCCAGCGGATCGGCGAGCGCGTCGTCGTGATCGGCACGTCGACCGGAGGCGGCATCGCGACCATCCTCGCCGCCCGACCGGAGGCCAAGGCGATGCGCGACCTGGTCCTGATCTCCCCCAACTACGGCGTTCGCCAGTGGGACGCTCCGATGATTCTCTGGCCCTGGGGGGTACAGTTCGCGAAACTCATGGTCGGTGACTACCGGACCTGGGAGCCGGTCAATCCGCGGCAGGCGCAGAACTGGACGATGCGCTATCCGGTGCAGGCACTGGTGCCGATGATGCAGAGCATCGCGCTGATCGGTTCGCTCGACCTGCGGACGGTTAAGACCCCGACCCTGGTGTTCTACGCGCACGGCGACAAACTGGTCGATCCCGCCGAAACCGAAAAGCGCTTTGCCCAGCTCGGCGCGGTACGCAAGCAGCTGGTAGCCGTCGACTACGCCGAGGACCCATTGCAGCACGTCCTGGCCGGTGACATCCTGTCACCCGGTGCAACGGAACGGATCGCGGATGCGGTGGTGAAATTCGTGTCGCAATAGCGGGGCGTCCGCCGAGCGATCGGGCAAGGCGTTCTTCCGAAGGACCGGACGCAGGTCCGAACACGAACGGGAGGATCGACCAGATGACGTACCCACGCCTTGTGCTCGACGAGTATCGAGCACTGGTTTCCGGTCTCGTTCGACCGGCGCGGCAGCAGATGGAAGATTTCGCGCAATACGTATCGAACGCGCATAGCTGGTACAAGCACCTGCCGCTGCTGCCGCCCGGCGCGCCCTTCAGTTTCCGGCTCGACCCGGCCGCGGGAATGCAGCGCATCCTCGATGGCAACGGCACCCTGCGTGCCGAGCCGCTCGAGCAAGGCGCCTTTCACTATTCCTCACTGCCCACGGCAGAGTACCGCGAGCGCTTCGGCTACCTGGCCTTCAGCCAGGCCGGCGGAACGACCGTCACCCTGGTCGCGAAGGACGGCACCCGGATGATGCCTTCCGACGGAACGGATGTGGTGCTGGACCTGCACCTGCATCGCCTGGTCGGAATCCCGATCGAGATTCTCGAAGCGGGCACCGCCCGCTTGACCGGGCTGATCCACAGCCACATAGACGAGCGTCTTCTCCATCGCGGCTTGCTGGCTGCCGGTCCGGGAGCCTGGCCGGAAGCAAGCGGCGGCGCCGCGACCTACCATGCGATCCTCGAGCGCAGCAAGGCGATCGCGACCGGGAAGATCGAGCGCGAGACGCTAGCCGCGAACGCGATACTGGCACTGGGAAATGTCGGCTTGCTGGGCGCGGACCATCCGCTGCATCTGCTCCTGGCACCGGAGCGAGAGCGGCAACGAAACGCAATGGTCACTGCAATGGAAGGTATGCTGGCCCTGCTCTGATCGGCCGGCCCCGGTGCTTGTTGCTGCCGCCGGCGATATCGGGCGCAGGCCCGGACGGCCTCCTGACCCTGCCAGAGCGTTCCGTACCAGCGCGCAGTGCTCGATCCGGGGCTGCGCGGTCGATCGTTCCGGACAGGCGTCTTCGGAACAGGCCCCCGCAATCAGTTGGCCGACGACGGAACGATCGATCCTGCTAACGGCCTGTCGTCTGCGCGCAAGCGCCTGCCCGACTCGACCGGAACCCTGGGCGCGTGCGCTGCGACCAGTCGGCGGATCTCCGTGACCAGCTCGGGATGGTCGGCCTCGAAGCCGAGCTTTTCCTGTTCGAGAGCGGCGGCATGGCCGTCGAGGTTCGCGCCGGTCAGCGTCGCGCCGAAGGAGCCTTCGGCAGGTCGCCGGCCGAGCATGATCTCGAGCATGTGCGCACCCAGTACCGATTTGAAGTGACCGGACTCCCAGTACCATTCCGGTGCCGGCACGCGCTGTCCGTCCGGCGGGAGACGGTCCTGGGCGTAGCGGTGGAAGCCCGAGAAATCCCTGAGTTCGATCTGCGCGCCCCGGGCGCGCGCGGCGTCCACCGTCCGCACCACTTCGGCCTTCCAGTCCTGATAAGCGGGCCACAGACCGAGCGCCGAAATCGTTTCGAGCAGGCGGACATGGAACGGATAAGTTGCGACGAACACGCGCTGCTCCCGCACCCTGGCCTGTTCCAGGATCGCCGCCAGTTCCTGGAAGCAGGGCGCGGGGACCCCGCCGTCGAACCGCACGCTCTTCGGGCCGTCGATCCGGCGCGCGATGTAATCGTGGTCTCGTTGCAGGAACATCTTTCGCGGCCCATCCACGCGCAGATAGTCCGGGTATTCCCGTGCGCTCTGGAACCCATCGGCTCGCAGGTGCGGCGCGACGGCGTTGCGCTGCGCGAGCACTGTCCTGACGGAATCGGTCAACGTATCGAACGAGAACAGATCGGGTATGAACAGGCGCATTCTCGCGATCCGCCCGCCCGGGCCTTCCGCCGGCCGCGACCAGGGGGACACCGCGGACGCGACTGCAGCGGCCGGTGCGGCTCCGCTCACCAGGCAATCGAAGAACTCGGCGCCGACGATCAACGTGGCCGGTCGCGAGACGTGCCAGGCATAGTCGGCGAGCGGCGCCATCGCATCGAGTCCGCGACCCGGGATGGCCGCGTTGACGGTCGGTCCCAGCCGGGCACGGTTCACGATCTCCGGGTTCCATCCCATCTCGGCTCGCGAATTTCCCAGGATCAAAGCCTTCGGCCGGACCGAATCGATGGCGCGGTACTTGAACGCCTCGATCTCCTGGATCGCGCGCGGCTTGATGGCATTGAACCCCGGCGCATCCACCCACCGGACCAGTCCGTGCGGATCGACGAGCGCATTGACGCAGACGGCGAATGCGAGCGCGATGAACGCCGAGAGCGCCCACGTCCGAACGAACCGCACCGCCAACCGAGACTCGCCTACTGTCTGCATGTCGTGCCCCGGGGGTCGGGTCAGAACTGGTAGTAGAGAAACTCGCTGCGCCGGGACATCGCGAGCACGCCGATGGCGAACACGATCCCGAGCGCCATGGCCCAGCGCGCGGTGAGTTTCAACCGCGGCGGTGACGACGATCCGTCGCTGGCGAAGCCCAGCGCCGGCGCGAAATCGCGTGCGAACTGCTGCGTGTTCGGCAGGCAGAAGACGACCACGAGCAACAGGACGATGCGGGTCCACACCTCCACGAAAACGGCGCCGCCCCCGAGTTCGCTCGACATGCCCAGCCGGGTGGCCAGTTCGAGAACGCCCTGGGGCAGGCGTCCGAGAATTGCATCGGGCACCACCACGCCGTTGAAGCCGGCCATGCCTTCCAGGATGCGCACTGCAGCGGTGAAGGACTGCGCGCGAAAGAAGACCCAGCCGACCACCACGGCGACGAATGTGAGACCGACGCCGAACAATCTCTGCAGCGGCGCCGACGCGGGCGCTTTGCCGGTGCCCGGCGCCAGCGCCCGCCACATGTGATGGATGGACAGATAGACGCCGTGCAGCAGCCCCCAGACCGCATAGGTCCAGGCCGCCCCGTGCCAGAGCCCACCGAGGAACATCGTGACGATCAGATTGGCGTAGCGGCGCACGGGGCCCTTGCGGTTGCCCCCGAGCGGAATGTAGAGGTAGTCGCGCAGGAAGCGCGACAGCGTCATGTGCCACCGGCGCCAGAACTCGGTGATGTTCTGCGCCTTGTAAGGTGAGGCGAAGTTCAGCGGCAAGAGGATGCCGAACATGCGCGACAGGCCGATCGCCATGTCCGAATAGCCGGAGAAATCGAAATAGAGCTGGCAGGTGTACGCGAGGGCTCCGCTCCAGCCTTGCAGGAAGTGGACGGCCTGCCCACCCTCGGCCGCGAGGAACACCGGACCGACGTAGGGCGCAATGCCATCGGCGAGCACCGTCTTCTTGAACAGGCCGATCGAGAATATGGCGATGCCGATCGCGAAATCACGCGCGGACGGCCGGTAGATCCTGGAATCGGCGAACTGCGGCATCATCTCGCCGTGATGCAGGATCGGCCCCGCGATGAGATGCGGAAAGTACGTGACGAACAGCAGGTAGTGCGCGAACCGCGGCTCGCTCGCCTCGCTGCGATAGGCGTCCACCAGGAAGGCGATCTGGGTGAATGTGAAGAACGAGATGCCCAGTGGCAGGATCACGTGGAACGCGCCGATGCCGCTGCCGGTGACGGCGTTGAGGTTCTCGATGAAGAAATTCGAATACTTGTAGTAGCCGAGCACCAGCAGGTTGATCGCCACTGCCGCGACCAGCAGGCGCTTCGCAGCCGCCTTGCGCCCCGCCGCATTCAGCGCCGTTATTCGCGTGCCGCACAGAAAATTGAGGCACACCGACCCCAGCAGCAACGGCACGTAGCGCCAGCTCCATCCTGCGTAGAACACGAGCGACGCGAGCACTAGCCACCATGCGGCGGCGAGCCGGCTGCGCGCGCCCAGCACGAAGAAGCCGGCGAGGCACACCGGCAGGAACAACGTCAGGAAAAGGGTGGAATTGAACAGCATGCGGCTGACGCTATTCCGGCGTGGCCTGGCAGGAGATGTGCCGTAGTTTCGTTGGCGTCTCGATCACGATCCGGCACCGGCGACCGAGAAGTCCCGAAAGGGCGGGCAAACGTATCACGCGTCGGGGGTGGACTCAAGGAACCCCTGCGGATGGTTGGTTGCACGCGATGGCCGTCGTCGCGACCGCGCGGTCGACGATGGCCCCGTGCATTCCCGACCCGGCGAGCGTATCTTGATGCGGCACAGTTCCCCGCATGAAATCTGATCCGGAGGTCGTCACGTGAAAGCTCCCATTTGCAGTGCACAGTCGGTAATGCTTTGGACCGGCCTGCTGGCGGGGCTGGCCTGCGCGAGCGCCCGGGCTGACGAGACCACCGCAGAGATCGACCGGTGCCTGTCCGCGGCCCTCGCTGCGCGCCCCGGAATCGTGACGGCCTGGCGCGAGATCGACGGCGAAGGCACCGGCTACAACGTGCGCGTTCTCGGGACCGACGGCCGGATCGCGGAAACCGACTGCCGACCGGGTGAGACCGCGTTGGGGGAGTTCCAATTGCGCGCCGGGCTCTATCGCATTGCGATGTACCAGCGCGCGCAGACGCCCGAGTCGGCCGCCCGCGAACTCGCGCCGGAGATTTTCGCGGGCCCGGTTCGCGTCGTCTCGATGGAGCTGTCGGTGAGCCTGAAAGGCACGCCCTACTACACCTACGCCCTCGTGCTTCCGGGGCAGCAGAAAGCGACTGTTGAAGTCGACGCCGCCACCGGAAAGCCGGTCACCGCCAAGGTCGTCTACTGAAGCGGGCCTCGAGCGGGCCCCCGCCCTCTGCAGCCGCTACTCGCTCCAGCGCGGGCTGGTCAGTTCGATGCGCCACAGCGGCCCTTTCGGGTCCAGCGGGCCTTCATATCTCGAGAACGCGGGCACGCCCCCCGCGGTGATGATCCAGATGTGAGAGTCGGCCGGCATGCGCCCGAACAGCCGGCCGAAGAATTCCAGCCAGGGGCCGGGATGCGCTTTGAGCACGTAGTGGATGGCGGGCTTGTACAGTTCGCCCACCTTGAGCTGATGTTCGATTCCCGGCGCGATTTCCAGCTCGATCAACATGGGTCGAGGCGTGAAGGCCATGACATGCACGCGCGCAGTGCTCCCCTGGGGAAGGTTCTTCGCCACGGTGGCAACCATGCCGTTGTAGACATCCGCCGGAAGTTCGACCACGCCTTGCAGCGTTTCCTCCCGCCCGTTGTCGTGGGATCTCGTGGTGACGAGGTATTTTCCGGAGGCGCCCTGCAGCCGTATCTCGGTGTCTTCGGTGAATGCCGGTCCACGCTGGACAAGGTGGAAGCTGCGCATCGCGAACACCCGTTGCTGGGTGTACACGACGGTCTCGTCGAACAGCGACCCGTCCTTGAACTGGAACACCATCCGGCTTTCGACCTCGCCGCCGCGGGCAGTCTGCAGCAGATCCCCCGATGCAATGAGAACATCGTCGGCCGTGCGCAACTGGAGAAATCCGTGCGTGACGCCTTCGGCGTAGCGAACCTCGACCGGCGCGGCAGCCAGAGCGCACGACCCCAGCGACGTCACGACCAGGGCCAGGCGAAACCACAGGCAGCAGGAAATCTGAACGCTCGCTTTCGTCGAAGGGTCCGGCATCGACCAGCCGGTGGGCTGCACACGCGCTCGCGGGCCCGAGGTCGATTCACGCTCCGGCCATGCGCGCTGGCATCCCGGACCCTGATGATGCGCCCACGCGGGGCCCGCGCGATCTTTTCCTCGGTGTGGTGCGTCGGGCCACGAACCCAGGCAAGCGCCATGACCAGGCGAACCAGCACCGTCCCTCCGCGCAGGACGTCCTGCCGAAGCGGGCGCTGCGCAGGATCTGATCGAGCCCCGGCAGCACCTCGTCGAGCACGGCGAGGACATGCCCGAGATCAGGAACCGGATCAGGCTCTAAGCGGTGCTCATCCCGGGATCCTCGCTCAACGCGGCGGCTCCGCTCGCTGCCCGCCGGATCCCTGCCTGAGTTCAGCAACGCGTTTCTTTACCGCGATCGCCCGCTCTTCGCCGTTCCACCATCGCGTCGCGAGTTCGACGATCTGTTGCCTGGAGCCCGAGCCGAGCACCTGCACGACATCGCGCTCGAATGCCGACCCGGCGTTCAGCACGTCCCGCAGATCCGCGAGTGCGGCCTGCGCCGAGACCACGTCGCCGCGATCCTGCACACCCAGGGTCGTGTACAGCGCGGTGAACAAGGAATGCACCTCGGCGAGCTGGGCTGACAGTTCATGCGAGGTCTGCGCGGCCACATAAGCGAACTGCGGATCGCCCACGAGGCGATCGATCACCCGATCCACCTGTGTCTCGAACCCGCCGATCGCAACCTCGAGTGGCTCGAGCACCCCGTCGAGCCGCACATGCGTATCGGCCTTCGCGCCGGCGATCGGACCCGATGACGATTCGAGCACGGCGAGCGCGCGCACCCACGGATCGCGCAGTACGTCCTGGGTGATCGCCCGGTCGGACTGCGCCGTGGCCGGTCCCGTCCCGCACAGCAAGGCAACGAGGACTGTCATCCCGATCATCTTCGAGCTTGCGAGGTTCATCGCGTCTCCCACGGAAATCGACTGTTGCGAAGCGCCGGGGCTTTCGGCTCCAGGCCGGGATTATCGCGCCTCCCGGCCTCGGGGGCATCGGCATGCGAAGGCGACCTGCGCGGATCGAAACCGGATCCGATCGGGGCTGCGTCCCAGCGACCCCGTCTCGTCACGCTGGACGACCAGTACCCGCCACACTTGAATTCGCAGACGCTTAAAGTGCTGGTGAATCCCGCCGGCCCCACCATCGCGCCAAGCGGTCCGGGTCGCTGATCGCGGCGAAGACCTGTTCCACGGTTGCCGGGATCCCACCAGAGGTGCTGAATGCAGTCATAGCCGTGCGACGGGCGGGGTGATGGCCGGGGTCCGTTCCCGCCCCGCCGACGTTCCGGGTTCGCTCTTGCCCGGCCGATGCTGCCCCACGCGGGTGCCTGGGTCGAATCGGTCAGCCCTTCGCCCTCACGCGGCCGCCACCATCTCCCCGGTCAGTGGCGCGAGATTCCCCTGCGCATCGAACGACCAGGCATGCGGCTTCCCGACGACTTCGAACCGATCGGGTTGTGCGGTGACTTCGGCCAGCATCGAGGCCGACACTTCGATCTCGGACAGGTGCAGCGTATTGCGGACGCGCACCACGCGACAGTTCTCGGGCTTCACGCGCACGACGGTCTTCACCGCGAGCGCAATGGCATCGTGGTCGTCGTTCATGACGATGGGAATCGCGGCACCATCGAGATTGCCCGCCGTGATCACGTTGGCATACGTGGACGAGACATCGAGATCGCGGAACAGGCGCATCGTGATGACGTCGGCGCCGCCGATGCCGGTGGCATTGCCGTGGGAGACGCGCGTGAGGCCCAGCACCACGATCTTCTTCACCAGCGGTGTCGGCGACCACTGCACATTGCGGCGATTGCGGCCGGTGATGTTGGGGTCGAAGCCCGCGCCCGAGATGTTCTTGCCCATCTCCTCGATGATCAGCACGTCGATCTCGTCGAAGCAGAGGCGGGGCATCATCGCCTTCGCCATGGCCTGGAGCACGGGCTCGCGGATCGCGAGCTGCTCGGAAGCCACCAGTTCGACGTGCGCTGTCTCGTCGTAGGCGTTCTCGACGATGCCGACGCCGAACAGCACATTGCGATGCGCGAGATGCACGTCGCGGATCTGCGGCAGCAGCTCGGGAAAGCGATCCATGCCATGCCGGTGGTAGGTCGCGGCGCCGACGATCTTGCCGATGCCGATCGAGAGCATCTTGGTGAGCCCGCTCTCGGTCGCGCCGCGAAACCCGGTGTGCGGCTTGATGCGATTGATGACCACGATGCCGTCGGCCTCGGACGCGAACCGGTCCATGTGCACCGGCGTGCCGTCTTCGAGCTGGCCGACGATGACCGTGTCCATCGTCGCGCGCACCGGGACACCGGTGGCGGCCTCGGTGATGCCGTAGGTCTCCAGTACCTTGCGCTGGCCTTCGGCGGTCGCGGCACCATGACTGCCCATGCACGGAAAGACGAAGGGCTTCGCACCCAGCGCGACCAGTTCTTCGATCACGGTACGGGCGATCAGGCCGATATTGGCGACGCCGCGGCTGCCGCAGCCCACGGCGATCACCTGCCCGGGCTTGACGCGTGCACGCACTTCCGGCCGCTGGAACTCGCGCCGGATCGCACCGGAGATGTCGTCCAGGCGGGCGGGGTCGAACTTCTGGCGCACACGCGCCATCGGGGGTAGCTCGAAGTCGAGTCCACCCGCTATGCTTACTTCGATGCGATCTGGGATCACGGCGATTCCTCCGGCTGGGGGCGGCACGCGCCCCGTTCAAGTGCACAGAACGCAATCGTAACGCGGGGGACAGGTCAAGGCGACCGGCACATGCAGCCGGGCCTGCTTCGGCGTATGTTCACAGGTCCCCGCCCGCGCCCGTACCGCGAGCGGCAGACCATCCACAATTTCCGGGAGACCAGACCATGAAACACACGCTATCGCTCGTTGCCGCAGGCACGACAATCGCCGCCATTGCCTTCGGCATCGGGCTCGCCGTGGGCGAGCAGACACCACCCTCGGCCACGCACGGCGTCAGCATCGGCGCGCCGACCACCCTCGACCTGCCCGGACAGATCGACAGCGTCGACGGACGGCAATTGCGTCTGCGCGTCGTGACCATCGAACCGGGCGGGGTCGTGGCAGTTCACAGCCACAAGGGCCGGCCGGCAGTCGCCCACGTCGTATCGGGCGAGCTCACCGAAGGGCGGGAAGGCGGCTGGGTGAAGGTACACGAACCGGGCGAGAGCTGGACCGAGGGCGGCGACGTCACCCATTGGGCGGAGAACAAGGGCAGCGTGCCCACCGTCATCGTGACCGTGGACGTCTTCAAGCCCTGATCCCGGCGGATGCGGCGGCGGGGTGCGCGGTTTTGGATCGTTCTTGCCTGCGCGCTGCCGCTCCTGGCGCTGATCGCGCTCGTCCTCGCGGCGCCGCTGTGGATCGACGCGGCGGCGGTCCGGGCGCAGGTCGAGCGCTGGATCGGCGACGCGACCGGGGGACGTGCGAGATTCGCGGCGATCGAACTGCACTGGTTGCCGCGTCCGGGCATCGTGTTGTCGGAGCCGCGCTTCGCCATGCCCGGCACGATCGACGTCACCGCGAAATCCGCTGCGGTCGATCTCGACGCCCTCGGATTGCTCCGCGCGAAGGTCCGGCCACGCACCGTCCGGATAGAGTCGCCGCGAATCCGCGCGACGCTTCCGGAGCCCGCGGGCGATGACCGGCCGTTCTCGCTGGCGCAGACCGAACAGCGGCTGCACACCGTCGTGGACGCCTTCGTCGATGCCGCGCCTGGCGCCGACGTCGAAGTGGTCGATGGCACAGTCGAGATTCGTCTCGGCACTCGACCGCCGTTCACGGTCGATCATGTGTCGCTGCGGTTCGCCGTAGCCCACGGCATCATCGACGCGCAGCTCGCCTGCGCCGCGCCGTGGTGGGACAAGCTCCAGCTCACATTGCACGTTGCCCACGGGACCCTGGTGGGCGAAGGACGCGCCGAAGTGATCGGCCTGCGCGTGCACCGGCTCGGTGAACTCGCCGGAATCAGTGCACCCTGGCCGCTGGAAGAGGCCACCGCGAAGCTCGCCGTGGCCCTGAAACTGAATGGACTGAGCAATGCCAGCGCCGATCTGACCCTGGCTGCACCCACTGTGGCAGTGCGCGTCGGCCAGGGACGATTCGATGCGCAAGGCGTGGATGTGAAAGCCACGGCGCGGGTCGTGAACGGTGCGCTGGATCTATCGCTGCGGCGGCTGACCCTCGCTTCGCCGCGCCTCGACCTGGCCGCCGCGCTCGCCTGGGAGCCGAGCGCGGGATTCAAGCTGAGCGCGGAAACAGCCGACGTGGATATTCCGACGCTGATCGACGCGGCCCGGCGCCTGGCACCCGATGCCCGTTGGCTCGCCAATCTGCCCGTCACCATCGACGCCGGCACGATCGCGGCGCTTCATCTCGCCAGCCGTGGCACCACCCTCGACGAGCTGATGGCGCCCGGGTCGCTGCATGCCACTGGCGAGATCGCCGGCGTCACGCTGGATGTGCCCGCGTATGAAGTGCGTCTGCACGACGGGGCGGCGCGCATTCGTTTCGAGCAGAACGAGATCCACGTGGAGGACATCGCGGCGACCACGGAAAAGTCGCGGGCGCACGCGGGCACGTTCGCTGCAACGCTCGGCGTGGATCCCATGCCCATGCGCGGCGACGTGACGATCGATCTCGATCTGGGCGAGGGCTGGTCGATCGCCCGGCGCATCGTCACCGACCGGGCCGCGCGCGCGCAGATGGCGCGCGTGCGCGATCTCGCCGGCAGCGCCATCGTCCACGCCGCCTTCGGTAGCGATGTGCAACATCTGCGTCCGCAAATCCAGGTATCGGCGCTGAAGGCGACGCTGTCGCATGCGGCGATTCCGTTTCCGCTCGACATCGCCCAGGGCCGCATCGCGTATGCGGAAGACTCGCTGGCGCTGAGCGAGATCGGCGGCACCGTGGGTCGTACCTCCTTCAGCGGCCTGGGCGTCGTAATCGGCCTTGCCGCCCCGTTTCCGGTGCGCGATGGACGCGGCGCGGGGCGGGTGACCCTCGGGCCCTGGTTCGACTGGGCGCGCCAGCAGTCCGAGTGGTCGCAATGGTTCAAACGGATCGATCGCGTGTCCGGGCAGGTGGCGCTTTCGGTGCAGCAACTGGAGGGACCGCTCCAATCGCCATCGGATCTCCGCTTCCGGGTTGCCGCGACGCCGCACCAGGTCCGCTTCGACGCGCCCGCGCTCGGGCCGCCGCTCGCCTTCGACAGCGGCACGGTCGAGGTCGAGTCGCGCGCCATCGTCGTCCGTTCGGTGCATGTCTCGGCCCTGGACCTTGACCTCGATCTCGGCGGTCGCGTCGGCGACTATCGAAACGGCATCGAGCACGTGCAGGCTTCGCTGCAGGGCCGCCTGGGTGCCGAGTCCCTCGACTGGATCGCCGGGCGTGCCGGGATTGCGGATCGATGGCGCCTGCGGGACGCTCTCGGCGTTCCGGGCGTCGATGTGTCATGGGACAAGGCGGGCAGCATCAAGGCGCAAGGCAGCGTCCAGGTGCACGGGGGACCTGCCATCGGATTCACCGCCAGCCGCGTCGGCGAGGGCATCAGGATCGATCGGTTGGCAATCCGGGACGACGCATCCGAGGCGACCTTCGCAGGGAGTCTCGAAGGCGAGCGCTTCGATATGGCTTTCACGGGCCATCTCGCGGGATCGAGCATCGCGCGCGTGTTCGCGACACCGCCGATCGCGCTCGGCACACTGCAAGGCGATCTGCGACTGAGTGGCGACTTGCGCCGTCCGGGGTATGGCACCGGATCGGGCTCGCTCCAGGGCGAGGATATCCGGGTGCCGGTCGCCGCCCTCGCCGAGCCGCTCGTCGTCGAGCGCTTCGCGATGACGGCGCACGATGCCCGGATCTCGATTGCGTCCGCGACGCTATCGAGCGGCCCTTCGCGGATGACGGTCAGCGGCAGCCTGGACCGCGGGGGCAGTGCGTTTCGCGTCGACGGCGACGTCCGCGCCGACACGATCGTGATTCCCGAGCCGGTTCCCGGTCCGGCGACTGCGGCGCCGGCCGATGTAGCGGCCCCTTCGCTCGCGGACCGCCTCGGCATCCTCGAGCGTTTGCCGTGGTCGGGCGAAGTGCGCTTCGACATCGGCCACCTGCGCAAGGGGCGCCTCGACGTCGCACCGTTGACCGGCAGCGCCACCCTCGATGCGGCCCGACTCGACGCGAGGATCACACGTGCCTCGTTCTGTTCGCTTTCGCTGAACGGCAATGCCACCGCGAAAGCGAAGCATGTCGACGCGGTCGTGGTCATCCGGGCGCGCGATGCCGTCCTCGACGAATCGATCGCGTGCCTGAGCAACGCCCGCGTGCAGATGACCGGCCGGATGGATCTCGATGCGGACCTGTCGGCCAGCGGCGCGCCGGACGCGCTGCTCGACGCTCTGCAGGGGCGGTTTTCCGCCACGTCTCGCGCTGGGCGCATCGAGAAGTTCGACACGCTCACCAAGATCTTCGACCTGTTGAACGTGACCGAAGTCGTGCGCGGCAAGATGCCGGACCTCCAGCAGAAGGGCATGGGTTACCGCTGGGCGAAGGTCGACGGCACGATCGACGGCAGTACGGTGCGCTTCGATCAGGCGGTGCTCGACGCCACGGGTATCAAGATCGCGGCTGAAGGCAGCGTGGACTATGCGTCCGGCAAGGTGGACGTCAACGTGCTCGTGGCGCCGCTGCAGACAGTCAACTGGATCCTCGACAACACGCCGGTCCTGCGACGCATCTTCGGCGGAACCGTGCTGGCGCTGCCGGTTCGCGTGAATGGCACGGTCGATCGGCCGATCGTCGTGCCGCTCGGCCCCAAGGCCGTGGCATCGCGCCTGATCGACATCATCGCCAATACGGTCAAGCTGCCGGCGGATCTCATCGAGACGATGTCCGGCGAATCCAGGGCTGGCGCGACGACGCCCACGACGCCCACGAAGCCCACGAAGCCCGATATGGACGGAACGCGCTCCGGACGCTAGCGCGAGCCACCCGGCGAGGGGCCCCGCCCCGCAGGGGCGGGGATCGACGGCCAGGCGAGCGCTAGCGGCGACCGAAACGAGGTTGCTCGAACTTCGTCGTGGTGGCTGAGGTCGCTAGCGCGAGCCACCCGGCGAGGGGCCCTGCCCCGCAGGGGCGGGGATCGACGGCCAGGCGAGCGCTAGCGGCGACCGAAACGAGGTTGCTCGAACTTCGTCGTGGTGGCTGAGGTCGCTAGCGCAGGTCAGCGAACCTCGGCCGGCACCTTCTCGACGTACGCGTTGGTCCAGGTTTCATCCAGCTTGATGCCGGCCGCCGCCTCGCGCACCGAAGGATCGCTCGAAATGGTCATCGTCAGCGCGCGTTCGACGCCTGCCCGCACGAACGCGCCGTCGGGCGAGTAGACCGACCGCAGCCGCTCCAGCGCGGCCGCGTACACCGCGCGATCACCGAGCGTGTATTCCGCGGGGATCACCTGCATCACCTCGTCCGGCGATGCCTCGTGCAGCCAGCGCAATGCGCGCACCATGGCGGTGGTCAAGGCCTGGATCGTGTTCGGATGCGCCTGGATGAACGCCTGCTTCGCATAGAGGCAGGCCGAGGGCACCGGACCGCCATAGACGGCGCGGGTACCGGCGGCCGAGAAAGTTTCGTGCACCAACCGGATGTCACCGGATTTCTCCAGGATCACGATCGACGGTTCGACATTCGCGATGGCGTCGATGCGGCCGCCGCGCACCGCAGCGACCGCGGTGGCGCCGGTGCCCACACCGATCACGGATACGTCCTCCGGGCGCAGCTTGGCCGACGCCAGGAGCTGGTTCAGGAAAGTATGGGTGCTGGAGCCCGGCGCCGTTACGCCGATCTTGCGCCCCTTGAGATCCTGCGGCCCGGCGTAGCTCGCAAACTTGCCCTTGACCAGACCGAGCGCGAGTGCCGCGTTGCCCTGCAGGACGAACGCCTGCACTTTCTGGCCCTTTGCCTGCATCTGTATGGTGTGCTCGAATCCGCCCGAGACGATATCGGCGCTGCCACCGATCAGCGCCTGCAGCGCCTTCGCGCCGCCCGGGAAGTCGAGTATCTCGACGTCGAGCCCCGCCTCCTTGAAATAGCCGAGCCGGTCCGCTAGCGCGAGCGGCAGGTAATAGAGCGTCGCCTTGCCGCCGACCGCGATGGTGAGCGCGGGTTTCTCGGGTGCGGCGGCGAGCGCCGAAGCCGTCAGCCCGAGAATCGCGGCCAGCGCGAACAGGACAGATGCAAAGTGCTTCATCGATCGATCCCCTCGCTTTTTTCCGTTTTTCGATGTGTGTTCCCGCGCCGTGCCTGGTACCGACGGATGGATGGGTCGGCTGGTCGGGGCTACCCGTTCAACTCGAGCTTCGGCAGGGCCTTGAACCCGGTCGGCTTGATCTTCTCCGGCAACACCCGCCCCTTGAGTGCACGCGCGCTCGCATAGTGACCGAGCTCCCTCCTGCCGAGCACGACTTCCTTGTCCCTGCCACCGCGGCCGGTCCCGACGACGGTCAGCGTGGGCTGGTCCGACACCGTGACCGCCACCAGCTTCTCGCTTTTGTCGAGCCCCATCAGGATGAGCCCGCGACCCCTGGGCTGATACTTGAGCTCGGCCATCTGGACGAGCAGCAGACGGCCGCCTTCGGATACCGATGCCACGTAGGTGCCGGGGGCATCCGCAAACGTGCAGGGCGGCACCGGCAGTTCATCTCCTTCGAGCGTCATGAATTCGCGCCCCGCCCGGCGGTTCGACACCATGTCGGCGAGTTTCGTGTGGAATGCGTAGCCGCCGCTGGAGGCCACCAGCACCTTCGTGTCCGGCTTGCCGGCGAGGCAGTAGAGGATCTTTGCGCCGTCCTGCACCTCGACGAGCGAGGACGCGGGGACCCCGTCGCCGCGTCCCGATGGCAGGCTCGAGGCGTCGACCGAATAGGCCCGCCCCTTCGAATCGAGGAACAGCACCGGGTCCACGGTGCGACACTGGATCAGGGTCTGCAGTCCGTCGCCTTCCTTGAAGGACAGCGCCGATGCATCGACCTCCCAGCCCTGCCGTCCGCGGATCCAGCCGTTGCGCGAAAAGATCACCGTGACCGCTTCATCGACCACCGGTTTCGCCATCACGGCTTTCCCGGACACCTCGATGATCGTCCGGCGCGCGTCACCGAAGGTCTTGATGTCGGCCTCGATCTCCTTCACCACCAGGTTCTCGAGGGCCTTGCGTGATCCCAGGATCCGCTCGAGATCCTTCTGCTCCCTGCGCTTCTCGGCGAGTTCCTTCTCGATCTTGAAGTGTTCCAGCTTCGCCAGCATGCGCAGGCGCATGTCGAGGATGTCTTCGGCCTGTCGTTCGGTGAGCGCGAAGGCCGCCATCAGTTCCGCCTTCGGCTCGTCCGCGTTGCGGATCACCTTGATGACGGCATCCACGTTCAGCAGGACGATCATGCGCCCTTCGAGCACGTGCAGCCGATCCAGCACCTGGTCCAGGCGGAACTGCGAACGTCGCGTGACGGTCGCGAGACGGAACCGGGTCCATTCGGCCAGGACCTGGCGCAGCGACTTGCCGGTCGGACGCCCGTCGAGCCCCACCATCACCATGTTGATGGAGGTGTTGCCCTCCAGGCTGGTCTGCGCGAGCAGCAGGTTGGCGAATCCGGTCTCGTCGACTTTCGCGGTCTTCGGTTCGAACACCAGACGCACCGGGTGGGTGCGATCGGATTCATCGCGCGCCTTGTCGAGCATGGACAGCATCAGCGCCTTCTCGCGCTGCTGCTCCGAGGTCAGCGACTTCTTGCCCGGCTTCGGCTGCGGGTTGGTCAGCGCTTCGATCTCTTCGAGCACCTTGCGCGCCGAAGCGCCCGGCGGCAGCTCGGTCACCACCATCTGCCACTGGCCGCGCGCCAGCCGCTCGATCGTCCAGCGCGCACGTACGCGCACGGAACCGCGACCGCTTTCGTAGGCCGCGATCATCTCGTCGCGCGGCGTGATGATCTGCGCTCCACCCGGGAAGTCCGGCCCCTGGATGTGCTGCACGATGCCGGCGGTGTCGAGCTGCGGATCGCGGATCATCGCGATCGCCGCGTTGCCCACCTCGACCAGATTGTGGCTCGGCATCTCGGTGGCCATGCCGACCGCGATGCCGGAGGCGCCATTGAGCAACAGCACGGGCAGGCGCGCCGGGAGCACCGACGGTTCGTGCGTCGAGCCATCGTAGTTGGGCACGAAGTCGACCGTGCCCTGATCGAGCTCGGCCAGCAGGACCTCGGAGAATCTCGTCAGGCGCGCCTCGGTGTACCGGTAGGCGGCGGCCTCGTCGCCATCGCGCGATCCGAAGTTGCCCTCCCCGTCCACCAGCGGATAGCGCATGGTGAAGTCCTGGGCGAGCCGCACCAGCGCGTCGTAGACAGATTGATCCCCGTGCGGGTGGAACTTGCCGAGCACGTTACCGACGACCGCGGCGGATTTCGTCCGCTTGGTGCCCGCGCGCGTACCGGTGTCCCACATCGCATAGAGGATGCGGCCCTGCACCGGCTTCTGCCCGTCGCCGACGCGTGGCAAGGCGCGGTCCTTCACCGTGGCGATGGCGTACTGCAGATACTGCAGCGAAGCGTACTGCCCGATCGGCAGGGCGTCGCCGAATTCCCCCGCCATCGGAGCGAAGTGCGGCGGCAACCTGCCATCGCCGCCACCGCCGCCACGCGTCGGCGTCGGCGGTGGTACCGGTGCGCTGTCCTGCGACGGTGCCTCGCCCTGCATCGACACCTCGTTGTTCGTCGGCACCACCGCAGAGGTCCCGGCCACGGCCGTGTCCGCACGGGGAGTATCGAACAGATCCCGCTGATCTTCCATGCCTTCGTCCTTACTTTCCATCCGGCACCACTTCGAATTCCTGCACGACGAGGTCGCGCACGCCATCGGTCACTACGAAACGCCATTTACCGGGCACGAGCTGCCAGTCGTTGCGCAGCTCGTGCCCGCCGCACCAGTAGCCGCGGCCGTTCATGACCGCCACCATGTGCGGCGCGTTCCAGCCGTTGCTCTCGATGCCGTTGGGTTGCGTGAGCAGCGGATGGCGCACCACCTCGGACAGCATCGCCTTGCCGTCCACTTCGTCGAGCCCGCTCAGTTGCGCGCAGAAACCGAACCGCGTCCCCTTGCGCGCCGGGATGCGCCGGGTCTGCTGTTCGAGCCGGGGTTTGCCGTCGACGAGTTCGTAGATCCCGTATTCGGTCACCTCGCCGGAAGGGGTCCCCTGTGCCGCCGCGGGGTGCGGCAGCATCGACGCTGCCAGCAGCGCCGCCGCGGCGAGACGCAAGACCACGCGCGACAACTTCCCGCTCCCACCAGGAACGGGCTCGAAAGTCGGAAATAATTCGCCACAGCCGCTCATCGTCTTGTGCTCGGTCACGATATGTCCGCATCCACCAGGTTGCCGTAGGTTTCCATCCACTCGCGCCGCTGCGAAGCGTTCTCCTTCGCCATCATCATGTTGAAGATGTCGTTCGAGTTCTCGAGCTGACCGTCTTCGACGAGCACCGGCAGCATGCGGCGCGTGTCCGGGTTCAAGGTCGTCTCCCACAGCTGCTCCGGGCTCATCTCGCCCAGGCCCTTGAACCGACTAACCGCCCACGCGCCTTCCTTCACGCCTTCGTCTGCCAGCTTCTCTTCGAGCCCGAGCAGCTCCTGCTTGTCGAGCGCGTAGAGCTTGCGCGCCGGCTTGTTCTTGCCGTGCGCGGGCACGTCGATCCGGAACAGCGGCGGCTGCGCCACATACACGTTGCCGAGCTCGATCAGCTTGGGGAAGTGGCGGAAGAACAACGTCAGCAGCAACACCTGGATGTGCGAGCCGTCGACGTCTGCGTCCGCCATGATGATGATCTTGCGATAGCGCAGCCCGGACAGATCGGGACTGTCCCCGGGCTTGTGATGGTCCACGCCCACGGCCAGGGCGATCGCCTCGATCTCCTTGTTGGCGTAGAGCGTGTCGGGGGAATCCTGCCAGGTGTTCTTGGGCTTGCCCTTGAGCGGCAGCACTGCCTGGAATTCCTTGTCGCGCGCCTGCTTCGCCGAGCCGCCCGCGCTGTCGCCTTCGACGATGAACAGTTCGTTGCGATCGGGATCGTCGGACGCGCAATCGGTCAGCTTGCCCGGCAGCACGGCGACACCGGAGCTCTTGCGCCGTTCCACCTTCTGCGCGGCGCGCGTGCGCGCCATGGCCTGGCGGATGACGAGTTCGGCGATGCGCTTGGCTTCGTCCACGTGCTGGTTCAGCCACAGCTCGAACGGGTCGCGCACCATCTGGGCGGTGAGCTTCACCGCGTCGCGCGAGATCAGCTCGTTCTTGACCTGACCCTTGAACTGCGGGTCGAGCATCTTCACCGAAAGCACGTAGCTTGCGCGCGACCACACGTCCTCCGGGACGACCTTCAGGCCACGCTGGCCCATCGCGTGCAGGTCGATGAAATTGCGGATAGCGTTGTACACGCCTTCGCGCAGGCCGGACACGTGCGTGCCGCCATGGCGCGTCGGAATCATGTTGACGTAGCTCTCGTTCACCAGTTCGCCGTCGGGGGTCCATGCGATCGCCCACAGCGCGCCCTCGCCTTCCGCGAAGCTGTCCGATTCGGACTGCGCCGTGACGTAGCGTTCGCCGAAGAAGCTCGGCGCGACCGGATCGGCCCCCGCCATCGCGTTGCCGAAATAGCCGCGGATGCCTTCGGGAAAATGCCACTGCGTCGTCTCCAGTCTGCCGTTCTTCTCGACGTGGAGGGTGAACTTGACACCAGGGAGCAACATCGCTTTCGCGCGCAGCAGCGCGGCGATGTCCGTCGGCACGATCTTCGGCGAATCGAAATACTTCGCGTCCGGCCAGAACCGCACGCGGGTGCCGGATTCCCGCGGACCGGCGCTGCCGGTCCTGCGCAACGGTTCCATCAGCTGCCCGTTCGGACCGAACACGATGCGCGAGGCGGCGCCATCGCGTTTCACGTCGACCTCGAGCCGGGTCGACAACGCGTTGCTCACGCAGACGCCCACGCCGTGCAGGCCGCCGGCGATGCGATAGACCGCGTCCTTGTCGGTCTTGCGGAACTTGCCGCCCGAATGCAGCGTGGTGAAGATCACCTGCACCGCCGGCACCTTCTTCTTCGGGTGGATGTCGACGGGGATGCCGCGGCCGTCGTCCACCACTTCAGCGGAGCCGTCTTCCCACAACGTGACGGTCACGCCTTTGGCGAAGCCTGCCAACCCCTCGTCCGCCGAATTGTCGATGATCTCGACCAGCGCGTGATTGGGGTTGACCGGATCGGTGTACATCCCCGGCCGATGCAATATCGGCGAGAGGTCCTCGAGGATCTCAATGTCTTCCGCGGTGTACGCGCTGTCTTTCCTTGCCATCTCTGTCCTTGCCGCTGTTGTCTCTCGATGAGACCTGGTGCACCGCGTGGCGCTGTCCGGCGGAGGCTGCAACTTTCGGCAGCGCGCCGGACTGATCGGTTCCCAGGCGTTTGCGCAGCTCGCGGATGGCCACCGTGCGGACCGCTTCGGGCCCGCCGCGGATCGCATCCACGAGCGCGAACAATTCGTGCAGCACCGGATCGCGTGTCGCCGCGACCGGCACCGACTTGTAAAGCGGTTCGAGTGCGACACCGCGCACGTCGCCCGACGGGTCGGGCCAGACCGCCGGCGGTTCCGTGCTCGGGGGCAGCAGGTCCACCAGCGGCGGTGCCGACTCGGCGGTGCGCATCCCCTGGACCAGCGCGCCCCGGTCCGCGGCCCAGACATAGCGCACACCGTATACCAGCAACTCGTCGAGCCCTTTCGCATCCGGCACGCCCCAGCCTTCGTTCAGCCGCAGCAGCCCGGCCTCGGCAGAGCGCTTGACCGCCGCGTGCACCTCCGAAGCCGACATGCCCAGCTCCCAGGCGAGCTGCGTGTAGCTCCACGGCTCGGGGCCGCGAGCCACGATCTTGAGCAGCAGGCAGACGTCCTGGGGCTTCAGCATGATGGCCCTTATTCTATTCGCGAATCGCGAATGGCGAAACGTATGGACGTCGCGTCGGCCGATGGCGACAGGGCAGCGGGACTCCCTCGATCGCCATGGTGGCGCCCACACTGCGCGTTCGGCGCAGCGTGGGCGCCAGATTCACGGTCATCCTTCCCGTGCGTCGATCGCCGGCATCAAGCGATCCGACCGGTCACCCGCCAGCCACGAGCGGCGAGATCGATACCGACTCAATGGCCGACAGCCCGGATGGAATGACCATCCTTGCGGTCGAAGACGATGTCGAGGCACTGGACATGTTGAGCATGATCCTGCGCGACCGCGGTGCGCGGCTCTGGCAAGCGCGCGACTATGCGGAGGCGCTTCAGTGTCTGGACAAGTCACGCCCGGACGTCCTCATCAGCGACGTGGGACCGCCCGGCCTGGACGGATATGCACTGATCGAAGAGATTCGGCGACGGGAAACCGACGGGTCGCGGCGACTACCGGCGATTGCGCTGACCGCGTTCGCCCGGCGGCAGGATCGGGAAGCCGCGCTCGCCGCCGGATTCGACGCGCATTGCGCAAAGCCCTTTTCGCCCAACGAACTCATCGACATCATCCTCAGGGTGAACGGGAGTGCCACCGAGTAGTTTCGTGCGCCTGGCCTGGATCGAACGCCGAGGCCGGTCAGTGCTCTCGCGGTACGCATGCCCTGGACCGGCGCGCCTCGGTCAGCGGCCCTGACCAGACGCGCGAGCGCCGGGGCGAACGCGATAGCGGATAATCGCGGCATGCATCATCGGGCCAATGTTCAGCGTCGCGATCATGGCAGCCACGCCTGAGCAGGCGGCCGCCGTGGAATGGATGGTGCGGTCTTTCTACGAGCGCGGGCTCGCCGATGAAGTGCTCGGTCCGATCTTTCGTGGCGCAATCCACGACTGGGATCACCATATCCCGATCGTGGCCGACTTCTGGTCGGATGCGCTCTACGGAACCGGGCGCTACGAGCGCAACGCCTTCGCACCCCACATGAAGCTCGACTTCGCGCCCGAGGCATTCGAGCACTGGCTCGCGGCTTTCGAGCCCGCCGCCCGCGATGCGCTGCCCGCAGACGTCGCCGACCAGGCGATGCGCATTGCCCGCCACATGGTGCAGAGCTACCGCGCCGGGCTGTTTCCGTTTGTCGGACCGGACGGCCGGCCATCGCGCGCACCGGCCAAACGGTGATGCCGGTCGATCCGGATCGACCGGCATCACCGTCAGCACGAGACACGGCCGGCAACCCCGGTGCCACGTGCGCCGGCATCGCAGCACTCAGCGTGACGGGAGCACCTGCCCCGGCAACTTCAATCCGCTGCGAGGCCAGTCCACTTCGAGCAAGGTGCCGAACCCTGACAAGGTGACGTAGACCTTGCGCAGGTCCGCGCCGCCGAACGCGAGATTGGTGCTGTAGGCCTCGGACGCCTTGTGGAATTCGAGCAATTCGCCGGCGGGCGAGATCACGCTGATGCCCCCGGTGATGAGCGTCGCGACGCAGATGTTGCCGCCCGCTTCGACCTTCAGCGAATCGAAACGCTGATACCCCGGCAGACCCGCCACCAGCTTGCCGCCGTGCGGCGAGGGGAACGGCAGCTTGTCGATCTCGCCCTCGCCGGTGATCGCGAACGACCACAGGCGACTGGTCTCGGTCTCCGCCACGTAGAGCGTCCGGCCATCCGGTGACAGGCCGATGCCGTTCGGGGTGATGATCGGATGCACTGCTTCGCGGATGAGGCTGCCGTCGGTGCGCGCGTAGTAGACGGCGCCGCGGTCCATCTTCCGGTCGTAGATCTTGCCGAGGTCGGTGAACCAGAATCCGCCCTGGTCGTCGAAGACGATGTCGTTGGGTCCTTTGAGCGAGATACCGTCGCATTCGGTATAGAGCACCTCGGCCTTGCCGGTGGCAAGATCGACGCGCTCGATGCGCCCGCCGCTGTAGTCGTCGGCGCGCCGCATGGGACGAAACAGTCCGTCGGCCTCGTGGCCGAAGACGAAACCGCCGTTGTTGCACACGTAGCACTTGCCGTCCGGTCCGATGGCGGCCCCGTTGGGTCCGCCGCCCAGATCGGCAACCACTTCCTTGCGACCGTCCGGCAGCACCCGCGTCAAGGTGCGCCGGGCGATCTCAACCACCAGAACCGAGCCGTCCGGCATGGCCACCGGACCTTCCGGGAACTGCAGTCCGGATGCCACTTCCCTGCCCTTCAATTCGAGCATCTTCGTCATGCTTCTCCTCCCCTCGTGTTGTTGTGAACGGCTCGCCGGCGAACGCGACGATAACCGATGCTTCCGGCCACCGTCACGCTGCGGCGCGGATCGCTACGAGCTGCACGAGAGCATCGAGCAGCCGGCACGGGTACGCGCCCAGTCCGGCCGCTTCTCTGCGAAACGTTCGTTCCCGGGCTGATCGTCGTACGGACGGCGCATTACTTCGAGCAACTGGTCGATGCGCCCGGTATCGCCCTGCTCCGCGAGATCGATCGCTTCCTGCGCCAGATAGTTGCGCAGCACGTAGCGCGGATTGACGGCGTTCATCCGCGCGCGCCGCTGCTCCGGTGGCGTCGGGTCGGCGACGGCACGCGCGGCATAGCGGGAGAGCCATGCCGCGAAGTCCGCTTGCGTGGCCGCTGCCTTGTCCTCGGAATAGAACGCGGCGCGCAACGGCCCGAGGTCCGGCCGCCGCGTATCCACGTCGGCGAGCCGGCGGAAGAAGATCGTCATGTCGACTTCGGCGGCGTGCAACAGGGTGTAGAGATCGCCGACCAGTTCGAGATCTCCGTCGCGAAAATCCGCGAAGCCGCACTTGGCAGCCGTCATGCGCCGCTGCTCGGCCTCGAAGACTGCCGCGAAGCGATCGAGCCCGGCTTCGAGGGTTTCGGTGTCGGGGAACACCGGCACCAACGCATTCGCGAGCTGCGCGAGATTCCAGTGCGCAATCTGCGCCTGCTGCCCGAAGCGATAGCGCCGACGCGACGCATCGGTGGTGTTCGGCGTCCACCCCGGGTCGAAGTTCTCGAGCCACCCGTAGGGACCGTAGTCGATGGTGAGCCCCAGGATGGACATGTTGTCCGTGTTCATCACACCGTGCACGAAGCCGACGCGCAGCCAGTGCGCCACCATGACGGCCGTGCGCTCGCACACCGCTGCGAACCACCGCGCCCGCAGCTCGCCGCGTTCACCCTGGAGCTCCGGGAAATCGCGCCCGATGGTGAAGTCGACCAGCCGCTCGAGCGTCGCCGTATCGCCGCGTGCAGCGAAGATCTCGAAGTTGCCGAAGCGAATGAACGACGGCGCCACCCGGCACACGATCGCACCTGGCTCGGCGTGCGCGCGCCCGTCGTAGAACATGTCGCGCACCACTTCGTCACCGGTGCCGACGAGGCACAGCGCGCGCGTCGTCGGCACACCCAGGTGATGCATCGCCTCGCTGCAGAGAAACTCCCGGATCGACGAACGCAACACCGCGCGCCCGTCGGCCGTGCGCGAATAGGGCGTGGCGCCGGCACCCTTCAATTGCAGCTCCCAGCGCCCGCCCGACCGGTTGACGACCTCGCCCAACGTGATGGCACGACCGTCACCGAGCTGGCCCGCCCACTGCCCGAACTGGTGTCCGCCATAACATGCGGCATAGGGCTCCATGCCCGGCAGTATCCGATTGCCGGCGAAGACCTCCGCGAATTCGGGTGATCGCACGAGCTCCGGAGCCAGATCGAGCAGCGCCGCCACCTCCGGGGACCAGGCGAGCAACCGCGGTGCCCGTACCGGGGTCGGTGCGACCCGCGAATAGCAGGCGCCGTGCACTTGACGCCGACGCGAACTCGCATCGGCATCGCCGGGAAGCTCGCGGACGAACGTGTTGTCGAATACCAGGGAATCCATCACGGCTGCGGGTGGGCTGTCGGGTAGAGCGCGGATCATATCGCCGCCACGCGCCATGGCGTCGGTCATACGTGGGCCTTGGCTCGTGCTTCGTTCCGCTCGGCGGCCACTTCGGCGAGCAGACACAGGATCTCATACATGAGCGTGGCCCCGACCAGGGCGGTGTTCCCTGAAGGATCGAAAGGCGGACAGACCTCGACCACGTCGGCGCCGATCAGGTTGAGGTGGCGCAGGCCGCGCAGGAACTGCTGCGCTTCGCGCGTCGTCATGCCGCCGACCTCGGGCGTGCCGGTACCCGGCGCGTAGACCGGATCGAGCCCGTCGACATCGAAAGTGATGTAGGTCGGGCCGTCGCCGACCACGCGGCGCGCCTCGGCGATCACGCGCTCGACACCCAGGTCGGTGAACTCCTCGATGAACACCACGCGCATGCCCGACTCGGCGGAAAAGCGCCAGCCGTCGTCGATCGCCTGGCCGCCGCGAATGCCGATCTGGATCGTTCGCTTCGGATCGAGCAGGCCTTCCTCGACCGCATAGCGAAACGGCGAGCCGTGATGGAAGCGGCTACCGCCCCACTCGCCCCAGGTGTCGGTGTGCGCATCGATGTGGATCATGCCGATGGGCCGATGCTTCGCGATGGCCCGGAAGATCGGATAGGTGATCGAGTGGTCGCCCCCCGCGGTGAGCGGCATCGCGCCCGACGCCACGATCCGGCGGAAGAAATTCTCGATGTCCGCGAGCACGGCGTCGCGGTCGAAGATCTTCGAGAACACCACGTCGCCCACGTCAGCCACCTTGCAGAGCTCGAACGGATTGATGCGGGATACGTGATGGATGCCGCGGCACATGGACGACTGGTTGCGGATCTCGCGCGGACCATGGCGGGCGCCGGCGCGGCAGGTGACGCCGCCGTCGTAGGGTATCCCCACCATCGCCACATCCAGCCCCGCAGGCTCGCGCTGCAGGGGCGTGCGCATGAAGGTTGCGATTTCCATGTAACGCGGCGTGTTCTGGGGGTCGAAGGACGAAGTGTCCATGGCAGGCCTTTTGCGAGGGGATGGCGGGAGCGGCGGAACGGCGGGAACCCGGCGGACAGTCCCGACACGGCATTGCGATGATAATCGGGGCGCCGACGCTGCATCCGGTACGAGCCTGCCCGGAGCCCGCCCGCGCCCGGGCCCTGCCGCGAACGATCATCCATGATGCGTGTCAATCGACGGCACGGGCTAAGAGGTTAAAACACACGTTCCGAACGCGCCGGGGTCATTTTCGGGCGGATCGGACTGCACCGCCGGCCTGCAGGTCGTAGCGCAGGCGAAAGGCTCGAATCGCGAGACCTTGTGCGGGCATAGTCAGAACGGAGGACGGCATCGTGGTCACACAGGCACAAGTGGTATTCGTCAACAGCCGCAGTCACCTGATCGATTCGACCGGCCATCATCGGCGCTACGTCAGCGCCGCCGGCCTGCCGATCTGCCCCGGGTACTGGTACGTGATGTCGTGGCACGGCGACGTAACCGAGCCGCGGTTCGACGCACAGGCGCACTACGCCGGCCCCCATGCGTCGGAACAGGCGGCCAGGCTCGAGCGGGATCGCATCGCGGGCGTATCCGGACTGACGGGGACGATCTCGATGGCCACCGAGCCGCCGGCGCCGGGTCTCGGAGATGTGGGCTATTCCCCGGATTGGCGCGGCGGGCTTTGACCGTGGCCGATCACGGCGCGGTTCGATGCCGGCGATAGTTGCGTCGACTGCGCCTCCGGAGCTCGGCGAGGCCCGATCGCCGCTGCTGGTGCGGCTCTGCGTAATGGTTCTCGCCCCCGTCGCCGTCGCCGTCATCGTCACGTGCCAGTCGCAAGCGCAATGGCTTGGCACCTCCGAGGCGATGCGACGGTCCATTTCCGCGACCGTCCCGTCCACGATCGCCGCGTACTCTGAAACGGAACTGGTCGGACTGCCGGCGCCGGTTGCGCGCTATTTCCGTTCGGTGCTGCGCGCTGGCCAGGCGATCATCCGGCAGGCGGACGTGACCTGGTCCGGCCAGTTCAACATGGGCAAGGCCGGCCGCGACCGGTGGGTGCGATTCACCGCCACCCAGCTATTCGTTCCGGGGACGCGGGAATTCGTCTGGGATGCCCGCATGGCGCTGGCACCGGGGCTCCCCGTGCTGGTGTCGGACTCGTTCGTCGATGGTACCGGGGCGATGCACGCGGCGATCCTCGGGCTCATCCGCCTGGTCGACGTGGCCGGCACCGCGGACCTCGCGCGCGGAGAACTGTTGCGATTCCTGGGCGAGGCGGTGTGGCTGCCGACTGCCCTGTTGCCCAGCCAGGGCGTGCACTGGTCCCCGATAGACGACAACAGCGCCCGCGCCACGATCTCGGGGGGCGGGGTGACGGTTTCCGCCGAGTACCGATTCGCAGACGACGGGTCGATCGCGTCGCTGTCCTCGAAGGAACGGCTGTTCGACGACGGCGAGAGCCCGCCGAGCATTCATCCCTGGGGCGGCACCTATCGGCGCTACGAGGAGCGCAACGGCGTCCGGGTACCGATGGAAAGCGAAGTCCACTGGGACCTACCGGGCGGTCGCTTCACGTACTGGCGCGGCACGCCGACGCAGATCGTCTACCGCTGAGCGCTCAGTCCGCGATCGCCTCCGCAACCTTGCGACCGAGAGCGCGCGCGGTCGTCCACTTGCCGCCGAACACGCTCAGCAGACGATCGGCGCGTTCCAGGACGGATTCGCGGCTCACGGCCGACGCGTCAGGGGCGGAACCCGCGATCAGCGGCCGCACGCCGGCGAACGTCCGCTCGACATCCGCCGCGCCGAGGGCCGGCGACAGACTGGCATTGTGGAGTCGCAGCAGATAGTCCCGCTCTGCCTCGCTGCACGCGATCGGCTCGCCGAGCGCCTGCCTGACCTCGGTGGTGCCGATCAGCGTGCGACCCTGCCATGGCAGCACGAAGCAGACTCTGCCGTCATCGGGTGATTGCAGCAGGAATCCGGTAGCCAGGACACGATCTACCAGGAGATGACTGCCACGCACCGGATCGAGGCGATAGCGGGAGTCGATGCCGCTGGCATCGAGCAGCGCGGCGGCCCAGGGACCGGCAGCATTGACGATGCGATCGAACCATTCCTCGCCCGAGGCCGTGATCACACTGCCCGTCGTGGCAACGCGGAGCACTGCCTCGTGTTCGCGCACCACCACACCGGCGCTGCGCAACTTCGCGAGCATCCACAACCCGAGAGCGCGATCGTCCATCTGACCGTCGAGGAATACATAGCCACCGCGCAGACCGTTGCGATTCAACCCCGGAACGCGTTCCAGCAGTTCGGTCGCACTCGTCCATCGATGCCATCCGAGCCGCTGGCGCCCCGCCAGCAGGTCGTAGGCCGACAGGCCGGCCTTCAGCACCATCCGACCACGCGCCGCCCCCCGGTAGACCGGCAGAACGATCTCGAGGCGTCGGGTCAGGTGGGGGGCTTCCTGGAGCCACCAGGCGCGCTCCCGCAGGCCTTCGCGCACCAGGCCGAACGCGCCATGCTCCAGATAGCGCAGGCCGCCATGCAGCAGCTTGGTGGAAGCGCTGCTGGTCTGGTCCATCGCGTCGCCACGCTCGAACATCACGACAGAGTGGCCGGCTTCGTTCAGCGCACGGGCGGACATGATGCCGTTGATGCCGGCCCCTACGACGGCGATGCGCACTGGCGAGCCTCCAGATAGCGGATCAGGCCACGCCGGCGGTGCGCCGGCATCCGGCTGATGCGCGAGTGGCAAAGGTAGCGGAAAACGCGGAACTCGCAAGTCGCTCGCAGGCGCGGTCCGGGTAGCCTCGCGGCATTCCCATGGAATACCGATCCTCGGCAGTCCGGGACGGCAGGCCCGTACTCGATCCCTCTGGGGAGGACGGCGTGGAACGCGCAACGGCGGCACCGCTGCGTGCGGCTGTCGCCCGGGAAGGCTTACCATCGCAACACTCAAGAGGAGTTTCCGATGCCAAACGCTCGCGCCGTTGCGGTGCTCGTGCTGTCCGTTTCGTTCCATGCGCTCGCGCAGGATGAAGATCCCGCGATACGTCGCGCCAATTCTGCCGCAGTGCCGGCGGTCGCCGTGACCGCAGACGGTAAGACCGACCGCCTCGAATTCGACTTCGGTCGCAATCGCGGCAAGGCATGGGTCGCTCGCAAAGGCGAATTCTATGTGCAGACCTGGGTCCAGCACCGGGGCCTGCTGTGCGCGACCTACGAGGTGGGCATCCGCTTCGGTCATGGCGATCCGGGCTGTGCCGATGTCGAATGGCTCGGCCCGGCGAAGTACGTCACCAGTCGCACGCAATGCAACAACGCTTTGGTCGAGCACATCGGGGACGATACCGCCAGTGATCTCACCGACAGGTTCGGTCGGATCACCTGCGCCCAACGCATGATCCGATGCGTGAAAGGCAGTTGCGGTTAGCGGCGAAAAAAAGAACCCGCTCGATCGGCGGGCATGGAATGGAGACGACGCGAGACCACTTGCGGATCTTCGCACCGAGGATGGTCGGTGCAGGTATGTTGCGGCACAAAGCTTTCGCGAAACTGACAGTCGAACGAGGGTCGCGAAGTCGCATTGCAAAATGTCAACAAATGTAAACGACACGCGTTGAGGGGCCACGGCATCACGATGGTGCCGCCGTCAAACCCAAGGAGAATCTGATGAACAAGCTGTTTGCCTCGATCATCGCCGCCGTGTTCGCGGCTTTCGCGTTCAGCGCCTTCGCAGCGGATGAAGCCAAACCCACCGACAAGGCACCGATGGAAAAGAAGCACCACGCCAAGAAGCATCACGAAAAGGCGAAGATGCCCGACGCGGCGCCTGAAGCCGGCGACAAGAAGTAACCAGTCGCGCCTGTTCCGGCCGGGGGCCGATCCGGTCCCCGGCGGGTCCTGCAACCGCGGGCGCTGCGGCACTGCGGCGGATCAATCTTCTTCGTGCTTGCGCGCGGCCTTGTATTCGGAAGCGAGCTGTTGCTGGACTGTCGGCGGCGCCGGCTCGTAGTGGCTGAGTTCCATCGAATAGGAACCCTGGCCGCTGGTGAAGGCCTTGAGCCGCGAGGCGTAGCCGTTCAGTTCGGCCAGCGGGGCGAGACCGCTCACCGCCAGGGTCGTGGCCTGCTTCGATCGGGTGCCGGTGATCTGTCCCCGACGCGCCGCGAGATCGCCCGTGATGTCACCCATGTTCGGTTCGGGGCACAATATCTCGACGTTGACGATCGGCTCGAGAACGATCGGACCGGCCTTGGCAATCGCATCGAGAAATGCCTTGCGTCCGGCAGCGACGAAGGCGACTTCCTTCGAATCGACGGGATGGTGCTTGCCGTCATAGACGGTGACGCGCACGTCCTGAACGGGAAAACCCGCAAGGGGGCCCGAGAACAGCACCTGTTCGACCCCCTTCTGCACCGCCGGCATCAGTTGTGAGGGGATCACGCCACCCTTCACCGCATCGACGAACTCGAAGCCCTCCCCCCGCGGGAGCGGTTCGACGCGCAGGAAGACTTCGCCGAACTGCCCGGCGCCGCCGGTCTGTTTCTTGTGGCGGCTGTGTCCTTCCGCCGGTGTCGTGATGGTTTCGCGATAGGGCACGCGCGGCGGCCGCGTCTCGATCTCGACCTTGTACTGCTGCGCCATCCGTTCGATCGTCGCGCGCAGGTGCAGCTCGCCCAGGCCGCGCAACACCGTCTCGTTGAGGAACGGATCGTGTTCCACGCTGAGCGTGGGATCCTCGGCCGTGAGCTTGTGCAGCGCGTCCGACAGACGTTGCTCCTCGCCACGGCGCTTCGGCTCGATGGCGAGTCCGTGCATGGGCACGGGAAACTCCAGCGGTCGCATGTGAATGTGATCCTCGTCGTGCGAGTCATGCAGCACGCAGTCGAACTCGATCTCGTCGACCTTGGCGACCGCGGCGATATCGCCCGGTACGCACGAGGTGACCTCGATGTGCTCCTTGCCCTGGAGCATGAACAGGTGGCCGACCTTGAACGGTTTGCGACCATCGCCGACGAACAGTTGCGTGTCCTTCGTGACCGTGCCCTGGTGGACGCGAAACACGCCCAGCTTGCCGACGAACGGGTCGATGATGATCTTGAACACGTGCGCGAGCACGTGCCTGTCCGGGACCGGTTCGGAGCGAATCTCGACGGCGTCCGCTCCTTCGCCCTTGTAGAACAGCGGCGGATTGCCTTCGGCCGGATTGGGCAGCAGCTTGGCGATCACTTCCAGCAGTTGTGGCACACCGGCGCCATTGCGCGCCGAGACGAAGCACACCGGAACGAGATGGCCGTCGCGCAATGCCTGCTCGAAAGGCGCATGCAACTGTTCCGGTTCGATCTCGCCCTTCTCGAGATAGAGCGTCATCAGGTCTTCGTCCACCTCCACCACCTGGTCCACGAGCGCCCTGTGCGCCTGCGCCACCGACAGGAAATCGGACTCGCCCCCGGGATTGAAGAAACAGTCCACGACCTCCGTCCCACCGCGGGACGGTAGATTGATGGGCAGGCACTCCTTGCCGAATGCCGCCTGGATCGCGCTCAGCAGCGCCGGCAGGTCAACGTTTTCGGCATCGATCTTGTTGATCACCACGAGCCGGCAGAGCTTGCGCCGGGCAGCCCACTGCATCATCCGGGAAGTGATCATCTCGATGCCGGCTTGCGCGCTCACCACCACCGCCGCGGTTTCCACGGCGTCCAGCGCGCCGATGGACTGCCCGATGAAATCGGGAAAGCCGGGGGTATCGAGCAGATGCACCCGCGCGTCATGGGTTTCGAACCGCAACACGGAGGACTGCAGCGAGTGCCGGTACTCCTTCTCGATCGGGAGATGATCGCTCACGGTGGATCCGCGCTCGACACTGCCCGCGACCGGTATGGCTCCGGCGGCGCGCAGCAGCGCTTCCGCCAACGTCGTCTTGCCCGCAGCCCCGTGGCCCACCAGCGCCAAGGTGCGGATGTTCCCGGTCGCGTAACCCCCCATGGTCTTCCTCCCCGAAGTTTTGCTGCGACTATCAGGTCCGGCTGCCTCGGTGCTCAGGTGCCGGCTGGTTCAATCTCCTCATCAATTGCCTGGCAAAGCGAGCTTGCGTGCGGCGTCTGCGGCCGGACGGCGAATCCGGTTGCGGCAGGCGCGGACCTCATTGTGCCCATCCCCTGGCCCGATCCACGGCCTTGTGCCACCGGGCCGTGATCGCCGCCACCTGCGCGCGTGGCATCGCCGCATCGAAGGTTCGTTCCGCCTGCCACAGCGGGTCGATGGCCGCCGCATCCTTCCAGAATCCCACCGCGAGACCCGCGAGCAGCGCGGCGCCGAGCGCCGTGGATTCCGTATTGGCTGCCCGCACCACCGACACGCCCAGCAAGTCGGCCTGAAACTGCATCAGCAGATTGTTGCGCGTCGCGCCGCCGTCCACCCGCAGGTCCGCGAGCGCAATCCGCGAATCGGCCTGCATGCAATCGAGGATGTCCGCAGTCTGGAACGCGATCGCCTCGAGCGCAGCACGGGCGAGATGTGCCCGCGTGGTGCCGCGGGAGATGCCGCACACGGTGCCACGCGCATGGGGATCCCAATGCGGTGCGCCCAGGCCGGTGAATGCGGGAACGAAGTAGACGCCGTCCGTATCGGGCACCGACGCCGCGAGATTCTCGACTTCCCCGGCGTGCCCGATCAGCCCGAGCCCGTCGCGCAACCACTGGATCGCGGCGCCGGCAATGAACACGCTGCCTTCGAGCGCGTATTCGATTCGGCCGCCGATCTGCCAGGCCACCGTCGCGAGCAGGTTGTGTTTCGACGCCGGCACGACATCGCCGGTGTGCATCAGCATGAAGCAGCCGGTGCCGTAGGTGTTCTTCACCCGGCCGGGCGTGACGCAGCGCTGCCCGAAGAGCGCCGCCTGCTGATCACCCGCGACGCCGGCGATCGGCACCGCGGCACCGAGTACGTCGGCGTTCGTGTGCGCGATCACGCCGCTCGACGGCCACACCTGCGGGAGCAGCGGGCGCGGCACGCGAATGTGCGCCAGCAGCTCGTCGTTCCACGCCCCCTCCCGAATGTCGTAGAGCAGGGTGCGCGAAGCGTTGGTCGCGTCGGTAGCGTGCACAGCCCCGCCGGTCAGCTTCCAGATGAGCCAGCTGTCGACTGTCCCGAACGCGAGTTCGCCACGTTCCGCGCGCGTGCGCGCGCCGGGCACGTTGTCGAGGATCCAGGCGAGCTTGGTCCCGGAGAAATAGGCGTCGAGCACGAGTCCGGTGCGCGCCTGGAACAGGCTGGTGAGACCATCGCTGCGCAGGCGTTCGCATTCGCCGGCGGTGCGGCGATCCTGCCAGACGATGGCGTTGCCGATCGGACGGCCGGTGGCGCGCTCCCAGACCAGCGTGGTCTCGCGCTGGTTGGTGATGCCCACGGCGGCGAGGTCCTGCGCACCGAGTCGCGCCTCGGCGAGCGCTTCACGTGCCGTTGCGAGTTGCGTGGCCCAGATCGTCTCCGGATCCTGTTCGACCCAGCCGGGCTGGGGAAAGATCTGCGGCAATTCGCGCTGGGCAAGTCCGAGAACGTGCCCGCCGGCGTCGAAGACGAGCGCACGCGAACTCGTGGTGCCCTGATCGAGGGCGAGAATGGCAGTCATGGTCGGGCCGATGCGCTGTGCTAGAGTTTCGCTCCGATTTTCTTGTCGTGCCACGCGGCTCGCCGAGCGTGCCCGACACCTGATGTTACGCCGTCATTGCCGTGGAGGATCACGCAGCCGTTTTTCGACCCGCGCTCGAGCGCATGGCGCTGCTCGCGCCGGGCGAACCCGTGGTGTTCGAGCCGCTCACCGGCGGGGTCTCGTCCGACATCTTCCGGGTCGTGCTCCCGCGCGGCTCGATCTGCATCAAGCGCGCGCTGCCGAAGCTCAAAGTGCAGGCCGACTGGCACGCGCCGACCGAGCGCAATCGCTATGAAGTCGAGTGGATGCGGGTCGCCGGTGCCATCGCACCCGACGCCGTACCTCGGATCCTGGGCGAAGACGCCGAAGCGAACCTGTTCGCCATGGCCTATCTCGATCCCGACGACTATCCGGTATGGAAGACGCAACTGCGGGATGGGATCGTCGACGGCGCGACGGCGCGCGAGGTCGGACGACGCCTCGCCTTGATCCACGCGAGCACCGCCGGCCGGCGCGATCTCGCGCAACGCTTTGCGACGGATCACATCTTCTTTCCGATCCGCCTGGAACCCTACCTGGAAGCCACGGCACGAGCGCATCCGGAAGCCGCCTCGGCGCTCGCAGAACTGGTCCGCGTCACCGCTTCCACCAAACTCGCCCTGGTGCACGGCGATGTCAGTCCGAAGAACATCCTGGCGGGGCCGAACGGTCCGGTCTTCGTGGACGCGGAATGCGCCTGGTACGGCGATCCGGCCTTCGATCTGGCGTTCTGCCTGAATCACCTGCTGCTCAAGTGCGTCTGGCGGCCGCGCTGGTGGGCGGTCTACCTGCAGTGCTTCACGACGCTGTTCGACACTTACCTGGCCGGGGTCACATGGGAATTGCCCGCTGCGATCGAGGCACGCGTCGCGCATCTGCTGCCCGGTCTGTTCCTCGCCCGAATCGACGGTAAATCGCCGGTCGAGTACGTCACCGATGAGCGCGATCGCGCGAAGGTACGGCGCGTCGCGGTGCCGTTGCTGCTGCAGCCGGTCGAGCAACTCGCGGGCGTACGCGACGCGTGGCGGGCGGAGATCGCGCGGTGGTGAGCGCACTCCCGGTGCGCGTCGATCACGTCGCCCTCTGGACCCGCAATCCGGAGCAGCTGCGCGATTTCTACTCGGAATGGTTCGGTGCCCGCAGCAATGACGGCTACGTGAATCCCGGCCGGCGCTTCCGGTCCTACTTCCTGAGCTTCGGCGGTGGCGCGCGCATCGAGATCATGCAGGTGCCGGACCTGAGCGAACCACGCGCGCATCCGGCGCCGGGCTACGCGCACATCGCGCTCGCGCTCGGTTCGGATGCGGCCGTCGACCAGCTCACCGCGCGCTTGAGCGCGGCCGGCTTCGTCATCGTGGACGGGCCTCGGCGCACCGGCGACGGCTACTACGAGAGCGTGGTGCTCGACCCCGACGGCAACCGCATCGAATTGACCGTCTGACCCACATCTCGTGCTGCCCTGCGCGCGCTCGATCGCACGAGCCGCGCGCCGACGTGGTCCGCCGTGCCACGCCCCCCCCCATGCTGACTTCGCCGACCGACAAACAGGAAACCATGACCAATCCCACCATCACCCGCATCATCGGCCGGCGCGTCTGGGACTCGCGCGGCCGCCCTACCGTCGAGGCGGAAGTCCATCTGGCTGGCGGCGCATTCGGGCGTGCCATCGCTCCGGCCGGCGCGTCACGAGGCAGCAACGAAGCCATCGATCTGCGCGACGGCGGCACCAGCCTGGGCGGCATGAATGTCGCGAACGCGGTGGCCAACGTGAACGGCGAGATCGCTCGCCTGCTCACGGGCATGACCGCCACCGACCAGGGCGCGGTCGACGCTGCCCTGATCGCCCTCGACGGCTCGGCCAACAAGGCCCGCCTCGGCGGCAACGCGACGATAGCGGTGTCGATGGCCGTGCTTCACGCCGCCGCCGCGTCGCGACAGGAACCCCTCTGGGCCTACCTCGCGAACGGCGAACCGGTGCGTCTGCCGCTCCCCGAGATCCAGATCTTCGGTGGCGGTGCGCACGCCGGTCGGCGCGTGGACATCCAGGACTTCATGGTGATGGCCCTGGGCGCGGCAAGTTTCGACGAAGCACTGGTCATGACCGCCGAGGTCTATCGCGCGGCGGGTGTGTTGATGCGCGACGCCGGCAAGCTCGCGGGCGTCGCCGACGAAGGCGGCTTCTGGCCCTTGTTCGACTCGAACGAGGACGCGCTGTCGATGCTCGTCCGTGCGATCGAGAAAGCCGGCTATCGCCCGGGTGACGAAGTCGCCATATCGCTCGACATCGCGGCATCGGAATTCGGCCGCAACGGCCGCTACTCGCTCGGCCTGGAACAGCGCGAGCTCGATCGCGACGGCATGATCGCGATGCTGCTGGACTGGTGCCGGCGCTACCCGATCGCCTCGATCGAGGATCCCCTGGCCGAGGACGACCGCGACGGCATGCGCGCCTTCACCGCGGCGGTCGGCGGCCGTATCCAGATCATCGGCGACGACTATCTCGTGACCAACGCCAGGCGCGTGCACGCGGCGGCCGAGGATCAGGCGTGCAACGCGGTGCTGATCAAGCCCAATCAGGCCGGCACAGTCACGGAAACCCGGGCGGCGCTCGAAGCCGGCAAGGCCGCGGGCTTCGGCACGATCGTGTCCGCCCGTTCCGGCGAAACCGAGGACGTGACGATCGTGCACCTCGCCACCGGCTGGAACGCCGGGCAGTTGAAAGTGGGTTCGTTCACCCGCTCCGAACGCATGGCCAAATGGAACGAGGCGCTGCGTCTCGAGGAAGCCCTCGGCCGGTCGGCACCGTTCGCCGGCCGGTCGGTCCTGCCGGCGAGCGCAGGGCCACGGCTGAAATGACCGGCGTCCACGATACGCATCACCCGCATTTGTTGCGCGGCATAGGAATGATGATGATGGCGGTGTTCCTGTTCTCGTCCGCCGACACGCTCGCGAAATTCATTCTGAAGTCATACCCGATCGGTCCACTCATCTGGGCACGCTACAGCGTTCATCTGCTGTTCATGCTGATCCTGTTCGGTCCGCGCATGCAGCTCGATCTGGTGCGCACGCGCCACCCGGGCCTGCAGATCCTGCGTGGCGTGCTGCTGGTGAGTTCGACCGCGATGTTCTATCTGGCGCTCCGGTTTCTCCCGCTGGCCGAAGCAGCCGCCATCAGCTTCATCGGCCCCGTCGTCGTGACGGTGCTGTCCGGGCCGCTGTTGCGCGAGCGCGTCTCACGGCGCCAATGGGCCGCTGTCGTGCTGGGCTTCATCGGCGTGCTCATCATCATCCGCCCGGGCGGCGCCGTGTTCAGCCCCACCGTGCTGTTCCCTCTCTCCACCGCGCTGCTGTTCTCGCTCTATCAGATCGCGACACGCAAGGTTGCGGGTCGGGACAATCCGGTGACGACCCTGTTCTACACGGCGCTGATCGGCGCCACGCTCACCAGCCTCGCGCTGCCGCTGGGATGGCAGTCGCCGACCTGGTTGCAAATGATGCTCATGATCGTGATCGGATCGCTTGGCGGCACCGGTCATTTCCTGCTGATCCGCGCCGTGGAGCACACCTCGCCCATGGCCCTGGGCCCTTTTGTCTACACGCAGCTCATCTGGTCCACGCTGCTCGCGTGGATCGTGTTCCACGAGTTCCCCGACGGCGGATCGATCGCGGGCATGGTGGTGATCATCGCCGCCGGCCTGCTCGCCGTGAACTGGCAGCACATGCGCCGCCGCATCGACGCCACCGACAGCGCCACCTCCCATTGACATGACGAAACCCACACCCGGCAAACGCTCCGACTATCGCCATTTCCAGGCCATCGCCACCCGGTGGATGGACAACGACGTCTACGGACACGTCAACAACGTCGTTTACTACTCCTACTTCGACACGGTCGTGAACCAGTACCTGATCGAACAGGGCGTGCTCGACATCGGGCGCAGCACGATCATCGGACTGGTGGTGGAGACGCAGTGCAACTACTTCGACTCGATCACGTTCCCGGACACGGTGCATGCCGGGCTGAGAGTGGCGACGCTCGGATCGAGCAGCGTGCGCTACGAAGTCGGATTGTTCTGCAACGACGACGCGCTGGCCGCCGCGCAAGGCCACTTCATCCACGTGTACGTGGACCGGGTCACGCGCCGGCCCGTGCCCATTCCGGATGCGATGCGCGCGCTGCTGGTCGGGCTCGCGCCGAACGGATGACCGGAATCCGACCTTGCGCGAAGCCGCCGCGCCTCCGCGCGCATCGAATCATCCGCGCGAGCCTCGTGCCGCACCACGAGCCCGCTCCGGACCAGGTGCCTCATCGGCGCAGGATGCGACCAAGCAGCGGGTATTTCGGATCGTTGTACCCCGGCGTCGACGGATGCCCCGGGCTCACCAGCGAATCGACCAGCGCTTCGTCCGCGTCGGTCCAGTCGTAGTCGAGAGCCTTCGGATAGTCGAGCCATTGCTCGAGCGTGCGCGGCCCGGCTATCACGCTAGTGACTATGCGATTGGCCAATACCCAGGCCGTGGCGAATTGTCCCGCCGTGACGTGCCGTTTCTCCGCATGAGCACGGATGGTCTGCGCCATGACCAGCGATTCCTCGCGGAATTCGGTTTCGATCATGCGCTTGTCGCCGCGCCCGGCACGCGTGTCGCCCGGCGGCTTCTGTCCCGGCAGGTACTTGCCCGACAGCACACCGCGCGCAATGGGGCTGTAGGGCACGACGCCGAGTCCGTGGTAGTCACACACCGGCAGCACTTCCACTTCGGGCATGCGGTTGAACGCGTTGTAGTAGGGCTGGCAGGCGATGGGCCGGGGCACGCCGAACTGGCGGCACAGCCACACGATCTCCGAGATGCGCCAACTGCGGAAATTCGACACTGCGAAGTAGCGCACCTTGCCTTCGCGGATGAGCTCGCCCATGGCCTGCACGGTCTCGTCGAGCGGCATCTCCGGGTAGTCGAGGTGGATGTAATACAGGTCGATGTAATCGGAGCGGAGTCGCTCGAGGCTCGCAGCGCAGGCCTGCCGCATCCACTTTCGACCCAGCCCGACCTCGTTCGGACCGTCGCCCATGGGATTGCCGAACTTCGTCGCGAGCACCCACTGGTCGCGGTCTTTCGCGATGATCTTGCCGACGATGCGTTCGGATTCGCCTTTCGCATATTGATCGGCAGTGTCGATGAAGTTCACCCCCGCGTCGCGCGCCGACTTCACGATGCGCTCCGATTCGGCGTAGTCCGTACGGTCACCGAACATCATGGTGCCCAGACATAGCGGCGAGACCTTGAGGCCGCTGTTGCCGAGTGCTCTGTAGTCCATTTGTGTGCCTCCCCGGAAAAAAATGCGACGGTTGCGCACGGCCGGTCGGATCGCACGGACCCCGCCAGCCATCGAATCGCTCGGATGATGCCACACGCCTCTACAATCGGCGCTCCGAGTGAGGAGACGACACGATGAGCGCACTGCCCGACACCATGACTGCAATCGAGATCAGCCAGCCCGGTGGTCCGGACGTTCTGCAACCCGCGACCCGGCCGTTGCCGCGCATCAAGGCCGACGAGGTGCTGATCAAGGTCGAGGCGGCAGGCGTGAACCGGCCGGATTGCTTCCAGCGCGCCGGGACCTACAACCCGCCGCCGGGCGCCTCCGATCTGCCCGGGCTGGAGGTGGCCGGCATGATCGCCGACATCGGCGCCGACGTCATGCAGTGGAAGGTCGGGGATCGCGTCTGCGCTCTCACGCCAGGGGGCGGCTACGCGCAGTTCTGCGCGACCGCCGCGGGGCACTGCCTGCCGACACCGAAGGGCTTCAGCATGGTCGATGCTGCGTCGCTCCCGGAGACGTTCTTCACCGTCTGGATCAACGTCTTCGAGCGCGCACGACTGGCTGCCGGCGAGACCCTCCTGGTGCAGGGCGGTTCGAGCGGCATCGGCGTGGCGGCGATCCAGATCGCCGCCGCCCTGGGCCATCGCGTCTTCGCCACCGCCGGCAGCGACGACAAATGCCGGGCATGCGAAGGGCTCGGGGCGACGCGCGGCATCAACTACCGGACGGAAGACTTCGTCGCGGTCATGAAGGAATTGACCGCCGGCACAGGCGCTGACGTGATCCTCGACATGGTCGGCGGCGACTACGTGCCGCGCGAACTCAAATGCCTCGCGACCGACGGGAGGCTGTCGATCATCGCGTTCCTCGGCGGGACGACGGCATCACTCGACATGAGCGACATCCTTTACCGGCGGCTCACGATCACCGGTTCGACCTTGCGGCCGCGATCGGTCGAATACAAGACGTCGGTCGCGCTGGCGCTCCGCAAAAAGGTGTGGCCACTGCTGGATGAGGGCAAGATCCGGCCGGTGATACACGCCACCTTCGCGCTGACGGAGGCGGCCAGCGCTCACGCCCTGATGGAATCAGGTGCGCACGTGGGCAAGATCATGCTGCAAGTCGGGACATAGCCCTGACGGGCGCGGTCGGTTCGGGCTCCCGGCCAGCCGATGCGCTGGCGAGCCCTTCGGGTGGCGGCGTGCGGCGCAGCAGCGACAGATCGTGGTGCTGCGCCACCGCCTCGGCATGACGAATGTTCTTTTCCAGTTCTTCGAGGTAGACGTTCTGCCCGCGGAAGTGCGGCTCCGCGAACTGGAAGGCGCCTCCCAGATCGCGCACCAGCCGTTCGCGCGCCACACGGTAGAACGCCGGGGTCTTGACCACGAGGTCTTCAGCGGATGCAATAAACACCTGTGGCCTGCCGTCGGCCCCGGACTGGACCGCAATGCCGCCGGTGACGAATTCGGGATAGAGCCGGTCGCGACATTTCTCGAGGTAACAGCGGTCCGACATCTGGGCGACGATATCGGCCGTCCCAAGCAACTGGCCGAGGCGCCGCAGGAGCGGATCCCGGATGTCGATGTCGGCCACCGCGATCTCGTAGCCGGTGAAGTGCACCAGCGGCCGGGCGAGACCGGCGAGCCTCTCGAGGCCGATCGTCCGCAGATAGGGCTCGAGGAATCGGGCGCTGCGCGAAACGTGCGTTCGCGTATACGCGGCGCCATTGCCGCCGCGCGTATCGTGCTTTCGGCGGATGTATCCACTGTCGTGGAATAGGGCGAGCACGACACCGAGACGGAACAGGTCTGCTCCCAGCCGCCCTTCGGGTGCGCCGGCCCGCTCGAAACCGTCCATCAGCCGCGCCATGGCGAGCGTCACGTCCAGGACGTGCTGGAAGTTGTGATAACCGGTGTCGCACGCCCGAAATCCGGGATAGGCACCGGCATAGAGGCGGGATGCATCGGCAAAAGGACGGGACAGCTCCGCGGCTGTCGAGCGCTGGTACAACTCGTCGTAAATGCGCGAGACTTCGTCCCCCACCGAAATCGGATCGGTGGTGCGGACCAGGTCGGTCACATCGAAATCACTGCGGCGCGTCGCCATTGCAATGGAATCCAACAATCGAAAAGGAATCCCGGGAGAATGTCCGACTGCCACCGTCGTGAGTTCTCCTCCCAAACAGCTGTAAGCAAAGAGCTATCGTCGAGCACCTCGCAATGACTGTCGCCAGTTGGCGTCACTATGCCAGTTTAAAACCTCACGTGCGAGTGCGATTTGCGATCGCCTTCGCGGGGGTCGCATTGCTGCTCTGCGCCGCCTTTGCGGCAGGTCGCGGGCCGACTGCGCTCGGGACCGTCCCGGTCGAGGCCCTGCCCACGGAGGCGCGCGAAACGCTCGAACTGATCCGGGCTGGCGGTCCATTTCCGTTCTCCAAGGACGGCTCGGTATTCGGCAATCGCGAGCGCCTGTTGCCGCGCCGACCTCATGGTTTCTACCGCGAGTACACGGTGCCGACGCCGGAGAGCCGCGACCGGGGCGCTCGCCGCATCGTCACCGGTGGGGTACATGAGCGGTATTGGACGGCAGATCATTACCGGACGTTCCAGCGGATCGAGGGAATCCCATGACATCGCTGCGCAGTGCCCTTGCCGATCGCGAAAGCGGCGTCTTCCGATACGAGGGAAACGCTCGTTCCGCCCTCGAACTGCTCCCGGGATCCGCACCCAGGCACGTGCGCGTCGTCGGAGCGGGCGGTAAACGCGCCCTTCTGGACGCGCTCGCCGGGGCGCTGGAGTTCCCGCCCCACTTCGGCGGCAACTGGGACGCCCTGTACGACTGCCTTACCGATCTTGATCTAGCCGACCAGCCGGGACTCGTCCTCGAGATCGCCGGGCTGAGCCGCTTCGCCCGCGACGATCCGCGCGGGTTGGCAGTCGCCTTCGGAACCTTCGCCGATGCCGCGCGTTACTGGGCCGAGCGCCGCGCCTGCTTCGTCGTCTTGATCGGTGGCGCCGGACGCGTGGCTTCCACCTTGGCGCCGCTCGAGGACCAGGGCCTGGGGCGCTAGCTCTCCGCCTGCTGCATGGATTCGCCGTCCCAGCCCGGATCGGCGCGGGAGAAGATGAAGCGCGCCAGTTCGGTCAAGGCCAGTTGGTAGACCTCGCGCTTGAAGTCGATCACGCTCTCGAGCGGGACCCAGTATTGATTCCAGCGCCAAGCATCGAACTCGGGCTTCTCGGACCGGCGCAGGCACACGTCGCAGTCACGCCCAACCAGCCGGAGCAGGTACCAGATCTGTTTCTGCCCCCGGTACTGGCTGCGGCTCTCGCGCCGCACCCAATGCTTCGGTACGTCGTAGCGGAGCCAGTCGCGGGTCCGGCCGAGGATGCGCACGTGTTCAGCCTCGAGGCCGACTTCCTCCATCAGCTCGCGATACATGGCCTTCTCCGGGGTTTCACCCGGCTTGATGCCCCCCTGGGGAAATTGCCACGCGTGCTCGCGCACGCGCTTGCCCCAGAAGACCTCGTTCCTCCCATTCGCGAGGATGATCCCGACATTCGGCCGGTAACCGTCGCGATCGATCATTTTCGTTACCTCACGACCGTGGCGCCATCGTAATTCTTTCACACTTCCCAGGTAGGCGGAAGCTGCCCGACACTCGGCTGCGCTCGGCGACAGCGGGGCCGGGCTCAGACGATCAGCCGCTTGTCGGTGTGCGGATTCAGTTCCTTCAGGCGATCGACGAAGCGCGGAAACTCGAGGCCGACGAGCTTCTCGAGCTGCTTTCCCCTGACCTTCAGCGCCGCCCAGGCGGTCGGATCCGGCACCCGCCGGAAGGCCAGTACGGCCACGTTGCCACGGCGCTCGGCAGGCAGGCAGATCACCCGGGAGTCGAACGTGCGCTCGATGCGCTGGACGTAGGTGTCGAAGCGCTTGTCCGAACTCCATAGATTGACGACGACCACGCCGTCGCGCTCGATCGCGTTCCTGGAGTCGGCATAGAACGCCTCGGACGCGAGCGCCGCCACCTGTGCGTCGCCGTCATAACCATCGATCATCAGGACGTCGCAGCCTTCGGGATGCGCGCGGACGTACTCAGCGCCATCGCCCTGGATCACTTCGAACCGCTCGCCGTCCGGGGGAACCTCAAAATAGCTGCGAGCCGCCGCGATCACCTGCGCACTGTTCTCGATGACACTCACGCGGGCCCCGGGAAGCCGGTGATGGGCGAACTTCGCGAGCGAACCGCCGCCGAGTCCGATCATCACCACGTGCCTCGGACGCGGGTGGAACAGCAGGAAACCCATCATTGCCCGCGTGTAAGAAAGCACGAGTTCCACGGGATCGGCGATGCGCATGGTGCTCTGGACGGTGCTGCTGCCGAGGTGCAGGGAGCGCAGCCCATCCTGCTCGCTTATTTCGACGGATGCGCCGTCCACCCGCGACCGGGACGGCCGCAGTTTCGAGAAAATGCTCATATCCCGACGATTATGCCCGGTAAAATCGCGATTTCCCCGCACTGTTCCCCGTCATGCGCGTCAGCCAGTTCTTCATCTCGACCCTCAAGGAAGCACCCGCCGAGGCCGAACTCACCAGCCACCGTCTGATGCTGCGTGCCGGTCTCATCCGCAAGCTCGGCAGCGGGCTGTACACGTGGATGCCGCTCGGACTTCGGGTACTTCGCAAGGTCGAGGCCATCGTGCGCGAGGAGATGAACGGCGCCGGAGCGCTCGAACTGTCGATGCCCGCGGTCCAGCCGGCCGAGCTGTGGCAGGAGAGCGGTCGCTGGCAGCAGTTCGGCCCGCAGATGCTCAAGATCAAGGACCGCCATCAACGCGATTTCTGCTTCGGCCCCACCCACGAAGAGGTGATCACCGACATCGCCCGACGCGAGATCCGCAGCTATCGGCAGCTGCCGGTGAATTTCTATCAGATCCAGACCAAGTTCCGCGACGAGATCAGGCCACGCTTCGGCGTGATGCGCGCCCGCGAATTCCTCATGAAGGACGCTTACTCCTTCCACGTCGACTTTGCCGATCTGCAGCGGGAGTATCGCAACATGGTGGCGGCCTATTCGCGCATTTTCACGCGCCTGGGTCTCGATTTCCGCGCGGTCGCGGCAGATCCCGGCGCGATCGGGGGCACCGGTTCGCACGAGTTCCACGTGCTCGCCGATTCCGGCGAGGATGCGATCGCATACTGTCCCGGATCGGACTACGCGGCGAACGTGGAACTCGCCGAAGCGCTCGCTCCAGTCGCACCGCGCGCCCCCGCGACTGAAGCCATCAACAAGGTCGCCACGCCGAAGGCGCACACGATCGAGGAAGTGAGCACGCTGCTGGGCATTCCGACCCAGCGCATCGTCAAGACGCTCATGGTCGTGACGGCGGACGGCCGCGAGGCATTGCTGCTGCTGCGCGGCGATCACATGCTGAACGAGGTCAAGGCGGGCAAGGTGAGCGAAGCTGGCAGCGGCTTCCGTTTCGCGAGCGACGCCGAGATCCGGGCGCGCCTCGGCACCGGCGCCGGATCCATGGGACCCGTCGGAGCCGTTCTGCCGATCGTGGCCGATCGGGCGTTGCAGGCGATAAGCGATTTCGTGTGTGGCGCGAACGAGGACGGATTCCATTTCACCGGTGTGAATTTCGGTCGCGATCTTCCCGAACCCGCCGCGTACGTGGACATCCGCAATGTCGTGGCCGGAGACCCGAGCCCCGACGGCAAGGGGACGCTCGACATTCTGCGCGGCATCGAAGTGGGACATGTGTTCCAGCTTGGCACGAAGTATTCCACGGCGATGAATGCGCACTATCTCGACGAGCAGGGGCAATCGAAACCGCTGGAAATGGGGTGCTACGGCATCGGCGTCTCACGCATAGTGGCCGCCGCCATCGAGCAGAACCACGACGAGCGCGGCATCGTGTTTCCCGATGCGATGGCGCCGTTCCGTCTCGCGCTGGTGCCGATCGGCTATCGCAAGAGCGAGGCGGTCAAGGCCGCCACGGACGAGCTGTATCGCGCGCTCGTCGCCGACGGGGTCGAAGTGCTGTTGGACGATCGCGACGAACGTCCGGGTGTGATGTTCGCCGACATGGAACTCACCGGCATTCCGCACCGGGTCACCATCGGCGAGCGCGGACTGAAGAACGGCGAACTCGAATACCAGCAGCGACGCGATGCCAAGGCGCAGCCCATATTGCTCGGCGAGGCAGCCGGATGGTTGCGGGAACGACTCGCCTGAGCGCACGGGCAGTACTGGGCGCGATCGCAGCTGCGTTTGCGCTCGGCAGCACGCTCGCGCTCGCGGGCGCACAGAAGTACGAACCGCTGTCGGCTGCAGTACGCGCGCAACTGCAGCGATCCGTCGCCGACAAGGCGGCGCCGCGGCTCGCGTTCGAGGATCCGTTCGAAGGCCAGGTATGGCTGAAGTCCATGTCCGGTCGCCTGGGGCGCCTTGTCCCGAACGAGGCCGACCGGACCGAGCTGCTCACCACGATCCACTACGAAGCGACGCGGGCGGGACTCGACCCGCAGATGGTGCTCGGGCTGATCCATGTGGAGAGCCGGTTCCGCAAGTTCGCCGTGTCGAGTGCGGGCGCCCGCGGCTACATGCAGGTGATGCCGTTCTGGGTCGACACCATCGGTATCGCCGGCCAGAATCTCTTCAATCTGCGCACCAATCTGCGCTACGGCTGCACGATCCTGCGCCACTATCTCGATATCGAGCACGGCAACGTATTCCGCGCGCTGGGTCGCTACAACGGAAGTCTCGGCAAGGCCGACTATCCGAACCTGGTACGGCGGGCATGGCAGCGGACCTGGGATTACGACCACGAGACCAAGTCGGCCCGCACCCCGGAATCGCGGCAGCGTCCACAGCGATTCATGGGCCAGAACTGATCCCCGGCCGAAGCATGTTTCCCATCACCGCAGTCATTGACGAGCCGCCTGCGCTCACCATCGTCGACGTGGGCGCGATGGACCTGGGCAATGCTCCGCGCTGGCAGCGCCTGCTCGACGCTGGTGCCGCGCGTGTGGTGGGCTTCGAGCCGGTCGAGGCCGAATGTGCCCGCCTCAATGAGACCGCGGCTCACGGCCATCGCTATCTGCCGTACGCCATCGGCGACGGTACGCAGCGAACCCTGCACGTGACGCGCTTTCCCGCATGCACGTCGCTCTATGCGCCCAACGCGACTTTCCTCAAGCTCTTCCAGGACCTCGCGCCGTTGTTCGAAGTGGTTGCGTCCGATTCCGTCGCGACCCGGCGCCTCGACGACATCGTCGAGTTGCGCGAGACCGGCTGCGACTTCATGAAGCTCGACATCCAGGGCGCCGAGCGCGACGCTCTCGAGAATGCGACCCGGCTCCTCGCGACAACCCTCGTGGTGGAAACCGAGGTGATCTTCACGCCGATGTACGAAGGCCAACCCGGCCTCGGGGACATCGACCGCGTCTTGCGGCGCAACGGCTTCATCATCCACCGCCATCTCGGCAACGGCGGACGGACACTGAAACCCATGCTGGCCCATGGCGGGCCCGGCGCTTACCTCAGCCAGCAGTTGTGGTGCGACATGGTGTACGTGAAGGACTTCACGCGCGCGGCATCGCTCCCGACCGAGGGCTGGATCAAGTTCGCCATGCTGATGCACGAGGTCTTCGATGCGTTCGATCTCGCGCATCTCGCGCTGGCTCACGCCGACCGGCGTGCCGGCTCCTCACTGGCGGCGCGCTATTCGGCAGCGCACCGGGCTGAGTGGTCCCCGGCAATTCAGGTCAAGGAGCGCTGAAAGATGCCCCACGGCTTCGATCTGCCGTTTTCGATCCGTGACGCGATCGCCGATCCGCCGGTGGTGGCGGTGGTCGACGCGGGTGCGATCGACACGGGTTCGGACCCGGTATGGAAGGCGCTCGCGGCGGCGGGCCTCGCACGCATCGTGGGCTTCGAACCGATCGTCGCTGCCTGTGACAAACTCAATGCGGATGCGCCGGACGGCGCCTATTTTCTGCCGACAGCGCTCGGCGATGGCGAGGTAAGGACTCTGCGCATCGCGCGCCACGCGCCGTTCAGCTCGCTATACAGCGTGAATCAGGCGTTCGTCGACCTGTTCGACGGCCTGGCCGCGCTCATGGCGACCGTGGACAGCGAGCACGTGGCGACCCGGCGGCTCGATGACGTCGAAGCGTTGCAGGATTCCGGCTGTGATTTCCTGAAGGTGAGCGTCCAGGGATCGGAATACGAAACCCTGATCAACGCCCCGAAAACCCTGGAACAAGCGCTGGTGGTACAGACGACGGCGTGCCTGGCTCCGGTCTACGTCGATTCACCGGGCATCGGACCGATCGACACGTTGCTGCGCGCGGCCGGCTTCATCGTTCACCAGTATCTCGGCAGCGGCGGGCGCGCGCTCGCATGGCCGGACGGCGTCCGGCCCGGGGCTACGCCGCCGTTGAACCAGCACCTGTGGAGCGACGTCGTCTACGTGAAGGACTTCACGCACGCGGATCGCCAGAGCGCGGAGCGGTGGATCCGGTTGGCAGTGATCGTGCATGTGACCTATGGTGCGTGGGATCTCGCTCACCTGGCGCTGTGTCACGCGGATCGGCTCACGGGCAGCACCCTCGGCCCGCGCTACCTGGCCGCTGGCAACGAAGCCCTCCTGCGTACCCGGGGACAGGCGCTGCCGGCGGACGCTGCGCGCTCGAAGCCGGGATGGCTCTCGCGCCTGTTGAGCCGCGCATAGCGCGGTGCCGCTATGCGCTCCGGGCGCGTCGGACGCGCACGGGAGCGAGCGGCGCGAACGCCTCTTCGATCGATATCGCACCTTCTCGTTCCACCCCTGCCGCCATCGCCAGGGCCAGCGCTTCGAGACCGAAGGCGCGCGCCTCTGCTCTGACGGCATCCACGCGGAAAGCGAATTCGCGGTAGACCTCGCGTACCCGGATGACGCGCGGATCGCGCGCGAGAATCCATCCGTCCATGCCGCTGCGGGCGACCCAGGCATCCCGGCGCATGTGCTCGAGCAAGTCCTCGGCGTCCTCGAGTGACAGGCGCGCACCCTGCGCGAGGCCCGCGAGGGAGAGCATCCGGCCGTCGCGATGGGCATCGGCGAGTTGGCGCAGGAGCTGCATCGCCTCGACGAACCGGCTGCCGGGCACGCGCTGAGTCTTCCAGCCGCCAGCCCGGATGAACGGGATCGCCGCGGTGATCACGGCGCCCGTCAGCACGATGATCCAGGAAAGGTAAATCCACAGCAGGAACACCGGCAGGCCCGCGAAGGCACCGTAGACGAGCTTGTAGGTACCGAATTGGGTGACGAAGCTGGCGAATGCGGATTTCATCGCTTCGAATGCCAGGCCGGCGAGCGTACCGCCGATGGCGGCATCGAGCGGTTCGACCTTGCGATTCGGCACCGTACGATAGAGGAACGCCAGCGCGACGCAGGTCAGCGCGGTGGCCAACAGCTTGAACAGGACACCGCCCGCATGGCGTTCGTTCAGCAGACCCAGCGAGGCGCTGATCAGCCAGGATGTCGCATAGAGGCTGACACCGATCAGCAGCGGTCCGACGGTCAGCACCGTCCAGTACACGAGCACCCTTTGCAGCAACGGCCGCGGGCGACGCACCCGCCAGATTCGATTGAATACGCGATCGATCGTGAGCATCAGCATCACGGAGGTGACGGCGAGGAACCCGATGCCGAGCGCGGTCAGTCGCGAGGCCTTGTCCGCGAACTCCTGCATGTAGACGGAGATGAGCTTGCTCGCCGCTCCCGGGACAAAGTTGGCGATGATGAAGGCCTTCAGGGACGCAGTGACGATGCCGAACACCGGAAACGCGGAAAACGCCGTCAGCGCGATGGTGATGATCGGTACGAGCGCCAGCAGCGTCGTGAAGGTGAGGCTTCCCGCGACCTGCGCCAGCGCGTCCTCGCGGAATCGGGTGACCAGGAATCGGCTGAAATCGCGGAGCTTGGATAGCACGGAAAGCATCGTGGTCGCAGCCGGAGCGCGGGGGCTCGCCTATAATACGCGGAGCTCGCAGACACGCATCGCCTGGAAATGAACGAAGTCCTGGTCCTGTACTACAGTCACACTGGCGCAGTGCGCGACATGGCCCGCTCGATCGCCCGTGGCGTCGGACAGGTTCACGGAATGGGCGCGCGAGTGCGCACGGTGCCGCGCGTATCGGCCGTGATCGAAGCGACCGAGCCCGCGATTCCCGATCACGGCGCACCCTATGCCGAGTTGAGCGATCTTGAGGAGTGCATAGGCGTCGCCGTGGGCAGCCCGACGCGGTTCGGCAACATGGCTGCACCGATGAAATACTTCTGGGACTCGACCGGCGCGCTCTGGTTGAAGGGGGCCCTTGCCGGCAAACCCGGCGCGGTATTCACCTCGACCACGAGCCTGCACGGGGGCCAGGAATCGACGTTGCTGTCGATGATGACGCCGCTGCTCCATCACGGCATGGTCATACTGGGCGTGCCCTACACGGTGCCCGAACTGAACGGCACCGCGACTGGCGGCACCCCCTACGGCGCCAGCCACTGGGCCGGCCCCGACAACGACAAGGCGTTGTCCGAGGAAGAACACCGCATGTGTCTCGCGCTCGGGCACCGGCTGGCCGTGACAGCCATGAAGCTGACTGCATGAGCAGATCCGCACGTCCTGCGCGCCTGCTCCTGCGCTCCCGGTCGAGCGGGGTCTTGTCGACCGTGTCGAAACGGTTGGCGGGCCATCCTTTCGGATCGGCGCTGCCATACGCGGTGGACGCGATCGGGCGTCCCCTGATCCTTATCAGCAACCTCGCCGCACATACGCAGAACATCCTGGAAGATCCCCGCGTGAGCCTTTGCGTGCACCAAGAAGACGTGCTCGCGGGCAGCCGCGTGACCATCGTCGGGCAAGCCGCACAGATTGACGACGATGAATCGGCGCGCAACCGCTATCTCACCATTTTTCCGGACGCGCTCGCCTACGCGTCGTTCGACGATTTCCATCTCTATCGCATCGAGCCGCTGGGCGCACATTTCATCGGCGGTTTCGCGGACATCCACTGGTTCGATCGGGACGCCTACATTGCCAACGCACCGTCGCTGGACCAGCGTGAAGCGGACATCGTCTCGCACATGAACACCGATCACGTTCAGGCGCTCCACGATTTCTGCCGACACTTCCATGGCCTGGAAGCGCGCGAAGCAAAAATGCTGACCATCGACTGCGACGGCTTCGACGTTCGGGCGGACGGTCGCGTACTGCGGATGGAGTTCGTCGAGCCGGTCGCGAATGCAGGGGCGGCGCGGCAACAACTGGTGACGATGGCGCAAGAGGCCCGCATCGAGAGCAACCGCCTGTGATGCAGGGCGCTCACTTCGCCGCCATCGCCAGTCACATCCTGCTGGTGCTCCTGTGCGTGGCGTGGGAAGCCTTCCTGGCGCCGCTGCGCCCAGGCGGCACGTTGCTGACGCTGAAGGCCCTGCCCCTGCTGCTGCCGCTGTTCGGCGTGCTTCGGGAACGAGTGCGAGCCTATCAGTGGACCAGCCTGATCGTGCTTGCGTACTTCTGCGAAGGCGTGGTCCGCGCGTGGGCCGATCGAGGTGCATCCCGAATGCTCGCGACGGTGGAAATCGTGCTGTCGGTTGCACTGTTCGCGAGTTGCCTCGCGTACGTGCAAGCGAGGCGGCGCGTCGCCGGCTAGCTGCGTCCGGGCCGCCGCGGCCATGGCCTATCGCGGGCGGTTCGCGCCGACGCCTTCAGGGCCGCTGCATTTCGGCTCGGTCGTGGCTGCGCTCGGCAGTTGGCTGGACGCCAGGGCGCACCACGGCGAATGGCACCTCCGCATCGATGATCTCGACCCGCCACGGATCATGGCTGGAGCGGCTGATGAAATCCTCGTCGAACTCGAGCGGCTCGGGTTGACCTGGGACGGTCCGCTCGTGTTCCAGAGCGAGCGAAGCGCCGACTACGCTGACGCACTGGTCCGGTTACGGAAAAGCGCTCACGTCTACCGGTGCGACTGCAGCCGCAAGCAGATCGCGACCGCGGGTCTGATCGGCATCGACGGGCCGCGCTACCCCGGGACCTGCCGCGACCGCTCCGAGGTGCCAGCCACCGGCTCGGCCTGGCGCCTCGACGTGCGCGGCGCTCGCGTCCGTTTCGACGACCTGCTCCAGGGCGCGACGGGACAGGATCTCGATACCGCCGGCGGCGATTTCGTACTGCAACGGGCCGATCAGGTGTACGGCTACCACCTCGCTTGCGTGATCGACGATGCGCACTCCCGCTTTACCCACGTGGTCCGCGGAGCCGATCTCCTCGACTCCACGCCGCGCCAGATCTGGCTGCAGCGCCTGCTGGACCTGCCGACTCCCGCCTACCTGCACCTTCCGGTCGCCATCGATGCCCGCGGTGAAAAGCTCTCGAAGCAGACTCTCGCGACCCCCGTACGCGACACCCGGTCAGTCGAGTTGCTGGGGCAGGCACTCACCTTTCTCGGCCATCCCCCGCCTGCCGAACTGATCGTCGGTACCGGGAACGACCTCCTGGTCTGGGCGATCGCCCGGTGGCAGCGTGAACGGATACCGCTGGCTCGAGCCCGGCCGGCCACGCCTGGCCCGGCCCTGTGATCGCGCTGCCCCGGCCACCGCCGAGCCGGCCCTGCAGGACGACGTCCTGATGCGGACCGCACGATTGCTGCAATGCAATAAAACACCTTGACAGCGAGTTCTCGTTCTCTATAATTCTTTTTGTGCAGCGCAACATTCCTCTTTGGCGCTGTCCCCGGGCGCCCGCCAGCATCGGCGTTCCCACGAATTATCAACGCACAGGAGCAGTTGCCATGACACCGATTTCCCAGGATCTGAATGCCGTCGCAAAGAACCAGCTCGAATCCGTCATCCGTGCTGCCACGGTGGCCGCCCAGGGCGCCGAGCGCTTCACGGAACTGCAGGTCCGCACCGTCAAGGCCGGTTTCGAAGACGGCGTGAAGCAAGTGAAGGCCGTTGCCGCCGTCAAGGAACCATCCGAACTTCAGGCGCTCTCCGCCAAGATGTTCCAGCCGAATGTCGACAAGGCCACCGCGTATGCACGCGAGGTCTACGAGACCTTCTCGGCCACCCAGGCCGAGCTCGGCAAACTGGTAGAGGCGCAGGTCGCTGATCTGAACAAGCAGGCGGTAGTCGCACTCGACACCATGATCAAGAGTGCTCCGGCCGGCTCCGAAATGGCCGTCGCAGCTTTCAAGCAAGCGCTCGGCACGGCCAATCAGGCGTACGAATCGTTCGCCAGGTCTTTCCAGGGTTTCGGCACCCTCGTGGAAAACAGCGTGGCGCCGACATCCCGCAAGAAGACAGCCTGAGTTCCGCAATCAACACCGCGGAACCAGAAAAGCCCCGGCATCGCCGGGGCTTTTTTTTATCCTGCGCGGCTGGTCGCTGCGCTACTTGGTGGCCGGCCCGCCCGCCGAACTGCGCCCAGGCGGGCTTGCCGACTGCACCTGATCACCGCCCCGGTGCTTCGCGTGATAGAGAACCTGATCGGCGGCCTTCAGCAACTCGTCGAACTTGACCATCGCCGGTTCGCGCTCCGCGACGCCGATCGAGATCTTGACCGGGTAGTGGATCGCGCCGAGGACCGCGGGGGAACCGCCCACGGCCAGCCGCAACCGCTCGGCCAGTCGCATGGCGGCCAACATGGCGGTATCCGGGCAGATCACCAGGAATTCTTCGCCCCCGAGACGACAGATCACGTCCTCCCCGCGGGCGGCCTTGCGCAGCGACAACGCAATGTGTCGCAGCAGCTGATCGCCCACGTCATGGCCGTAGGTGTCGTTCACGACCTTGAAGCGGTCCACGTCCACCATCATCAGCACCAGCGAGCGCTGATTGCGATTCGATGCCGTCCATTCCTGTTCGAGTCGCTCCATCGCGTAGCGCCGATTCGGCAACCCCGTCAACGGGTCCGTCAGCGCGGCTTGCCGCAGCCGTCGATTCGCGACGGCGAGTTCAGTGGCGAATCGACGCAGACTCTGGCTGTCGCGCACCGCCTCTTCCTGCAGGCGGATGACGCGATGGCCGGCACGCAACCGCGCCATCAGCACCTTCGGCGCAAACGGCTTGGTGACGAAGTCGTCCACGCCGGCCTCGAACGCCTCGATCAGATTGTCTTCGCGTTCGAGTCCGGTGAGCAGCAGGAAATAGATCTGCCGTCCCTCCTCCGAGTCGCGCAGCGCGCGGCACAGAGACAGGCCATCCATCTCCGGCATCATCCAGTCGCAGACGATCATCTGCGGGCGGTCCACCATGGCCTGTCGCAGCGCCTCGCGCCCATTCCGCGCAGCGACGACTGTGTGGCCGTCCTGGGCAAGCAGGTGCTGCAGCAGCGCGAGGATCGCAGGATCGTCGTCGACCACCAGGATGCGTAGCGGCTCGAGCCGCGCGCGCAAGCCGAGCTTGTTCTCGATGGCGGCGGCGCCGTCGTCCGCCTTGGCATCCGGCACCGGCGGTGCCAGTGCGACACCCGCCGCCTTCGCCTGCGCAGCCGCCTTGGCCAGACTCGAGAAGGGCGGCAGGTCCGCGGTCTTCACTTCGAGGATGCGACCCCATTCGCGCCACTCGACGACCACCTGATCGGTCACCAGCGCCAGCGAGTCGGAATCGATGCCCACCCGGGCGGCATCGAAAATGAGATCGGCCGCCATCGTCGCACGGACGGCGTCATTGGCAACGCAGTAGTCGCCCAGGCGCACCGACAGATGCAGGATGTTGCACAGGGTCAGTTCGCGAGATCCGTCGGGCCAGTTGCCCTGGGCCGGATCTTCCTGATGAAACACGGTGCTCACGAAGATGCGCGGCAGCATCCACTCCTCGAGCAGCGCAGCGCAGAGTTCATTGTGGTCGGTTCGGAACATCTCCCGCTCCAGTGGGACGATGGCCGTGCCACCGGGCTCGCCCTGTCGATCCAGCAGCTCGGCGAAGCCGTCCGGATGCAGCGTTGCCAAGGCCAGCGAGCCGATGCGGGCCAGCAAGCCGCAAGTGAAGGCCTCGTCCGCCGCAGCCGTACGCGTGCGCAGGCACAGGGCGTTCGCCGTGATGGCGGACGCCAGCGATCGCGACCAGAAGGCGTGGTAGTCGAACGACTTGCAGGTCCCGGCGCGGTGGTGCCCCAGGATGGAAAAACCCAGCGCGAGCTGGCGGACGGTCCCGATTCCGAGCAACCGGATGGCATCGGACACCGCAACGATCGGGCGCCTCGGGCCCGCCATCGCGGAATTCGCGAACTTGATCAATCGCCCCGATAGCGCGGGGTCGGCCTGGACCACGTGCGCCAGTTCCGCAACGGAGACGTCGTCCTTTCGCGTCAGATCGATGATCTGAAGCGCCACGCCCGACGGTGACGGCAGCTTGCCCGTCGTCTTCAGTTCATCGAAGGCTGATTTTTCCATTTAAACAGGGAGATCCTTTGATCCCGCGGCCCCGGATGGCGGGTCCCGCCGGGTGGTGTCCTGTTTAACGGTTGACGGGCCCGCTTTCTTTAGCGGGCGCGAGCAGCGGACGCGGGACGGGGTATCCGGGCGGGAGTTCGTAGTCCGGATGGGCCTCGAGGAACTCGGCCAGCGCTGCCGCGGCACCGATCCGGTCACCGGCTTCCCAGCGCTTGCGAATCAGGTCCAGCCGTGACGCCGGGTCCTGCTCCAGCTCCGCCTTCGCGCCTTCCCTGGGCAGCGGTTTGCGCTGGTTGAAGTTGCCTGCCCCGGACAGGCGGCCGGCCGGGCCGGACGCGGACGGGGTCGGCTGAGGCGGTACCGCCGCGGCACTTCCGGGTGCCCGTTCGGTCTTGATGCGGGAATCCACCGTGCTGCCTTCATCAGCCGGCCGCGCCGCTGCCCTCTCGGCTTCGGCCGCAGCCGGCGCGGGCGCCTGGTCATGCGCCGTCGTGCCTGTCTCGGCATCGTTGCGGCCGGCCGACCGGGGCACCTGGCTCGCTTGCGGAAAGGGTCCGACCACCTGTCCGACGGACTTTTTCTCCCGGTCCTCCTGCGGCAGCGCCCGCGGCGTTTCCTTGCGCATCTCGTCGCGCAGGGCGTTGACCGCCTCTCCGCTCCGGGCAGTATCGGGGGCTGCTGCCTGCCCTGTCGCCGGCGGGCTCGCGTCGGCCGGTACGGGAGGCGGTGCGAGCACTCGCTCGTGCTCCCCCTCTCGCACCATCAGCAGCGATACGCTCGTCGCCAAGACAATGACGGCCGCGGCGGCGAGCGGTACCTGCCAGCCGCGAACACCGGCTTTGCGCGCCGGGACGGGCCGGGCTGAAACCGCTCGCCTCGATGCAGCGAGAATGGTGTCATCGAGATGTTTCGGCGGCAGCTCGTGCGCTGCTTCCGAGCGCAGGCGAGCGCGCGCCGAGCGCGTCTGCGCCAGCAATGCCTCGATTTCGCGATCCGTCTGCTCGCTCACGTTTGCCGCTCTCCGACGAGTTCGTCGCGCAACCGCACCAATGCGTAGCGCAAACGGCTCTTGACGGTTTCGCGACCCACGCCGGTCAGGGTAGCGATTTCCTTGAGCGTCAGCTCGCCCTCCTCGTGCAGGAGGAACGCTTCGCGCTGGGCGGCAGGCAGGCGGTCGATCACCTCGGCCACTCGTTCGACCCGCTGCTTGCGGCCCATCACGATCTCGGGCTGATCCTGCACCGGTGCCTCGAGCGACGCCGAGATGGCGGCACCCGCCTCGTCATCGAGCGATACCGTCCCGCTCCCGTCCCTGCGCAGGACATCGATGACGCGGTTGTGCGCGATCTGGTACAGATAGGTCTTGAAGCGTGCCTCGACCCGGTAGCGGTCGCGCGCATTGATCAGATTCATCCAGGCATCCTGAAAGATCTCCTCCGCGCGACCCGTGTCGCGGCACATGCGCAGACAGAACCGGTATAGCCCGCCGCGATGGCGTTCATAGAGTTCGGCGAACGCGCCGGCATCGCCGGCGTCGCGATAGCGCAACATCAGCGTTTCATCGCTCGGAGCCCCGTCCGTCATGGCCGGGAGTTTAGCGGACCGCCACGGCAGCCATGGCGATTCTCCATTCCGGAATGAAACGCGGCGCCGACCCTAACGGGGTCGAATGGGCGCCGCCACCGGAGGCTCCGCCCCGCCGGACCCTGCGTCGCCGCCACGGACCACGCTCAGCGCGAGAACACCCTCGAGATCGCCCGCAGCAATTCCCGACCCGGCGATGCGCTCCGCGATCGCGGTGCCTCGGCGCTCGATCCCGAAGCGGCAGGCGCCAGGCGATCGGTGAGATCGCGCGCCCACGCCGAGGTCATCCAGTCGTCGTCCCTGGATTCGCTGGACCTGACGCCGGTCAATGGCTTCACCTCGGCAAATCTGCCGGACCAGTCGACCCGCGCGGGCGCTGACGCTGGGCGCACGACCGTGATCGTGCCGTCCGTAGGATCGACACCCGGGTTCGGTGCCGGATTGAGGGTGAGGCGCGTGTCGTTGAGGCTGACGAACTGCAGATCCACGGCAGTCTGCCCCGCCGGCGCGCTTTGCCGGATGCGGAAGTCGATCTCCAGCAGGGTCCCGGTCCCGCCCACGAGGGGCTCGAGACGCGCCATGTCGATGGTCAGGAGCCCGGGTGCATCCTTGCGGACGAACCATTGGAAGTCACCACTGAGGGATCCGCGCCGCACTTCGACCACCTCCAGCGCGGAGGCGTCATACGCGACCTTCAGCAGCACCGAGTCGAGTCCTTCGGCGGTATCGAGCGACACCGGTACGGTCACGGTGGTCCCCGGTCTGCCGCGCGGATTGGCGGTGATGGAGACCAGGGGATCGGGCCCGGCGAACGTAAGCGGTGCGCTGCCGTCAGGTATGGCGGGAATCTCGGGAATACCGGCGGCACTTGCGACGAGCGCATTCAGACGGATGACGTCGAACAGGTTCAGTCCCGGGCCGGCGATGTCGCCGATGATCAGGGGATCGAACACCGGGTAGGCGCCGAATCCCGTCGCCAGCCCCGTGGTCACGCGTTGCAGCGTGGCCACGTCGTCGGTGGTGTAGGCGGCATTGCCCGTCGAGTCCGCCAGGTAGGCCGCAATCTGCAGGGCATCGTCGGCGATCAGCCCGACGTCGGATTCGAGCACCGTCAGATCGATGCGTTGCGCCTGGCCGTACGGTGCGGTGGCAGGTACCGAGGCCACGAGATCGAGCAGCACCAGGGTACCCGGCGTCGCCGGCAATGCGGCGTCGAGCGTGACACTGACCTCGAGCGAATCGGCATCCCCGCTCGTACGTACACTGCCTTGCAGGCCGCACGCCAGATCCACTGCGGCGATATCCAGCAGCGCCGGGTCGTAGTCGATGCGGAACACCAGCGACGTCAGTCCCGCCGCGCCGGCAACCGACATCGGCAGGTTGACGCCGGACGCGTTGTTGTTGGGCAGCACCACGTCCTGCCCCGGCCCGCGAACGAAGTCCGGCAGTGACAGTACCGGTCCGGCGACCGGGCCCATGAAGTGCAGCACCGCATCGCCACCGGCATTGCCGTCGCCATCGCCGTCCATCGGGCGGCCCAGCAGGTCGACCCAGCCGTTCGCGCGGCTTGCGAGCGTGATGGTGTAGCTACCCGGCACGAGAGCCGCGCCGGTGCGCACGAACGTGAATCCCTGCTTGTCGGCATCCATCAGTAGCGAGCCACGCAACGCTACCGTGCTGTTGCCCACCACGACGCGCAAGTCGGTGACGCCGGTCTTGGCCGTGTCGCTGTCGAGACCTTCGTAGAGATTGATGAAACCGGGGTCGAAGGCGCGGTTGAAGCGCACGTGGAAGCTGCTCTCGGACGGCGTCACGCTCTCCACGCGCAACAGGTTCGCGCTCACCGACACGCTCAAGGTGTTGGAGGTCCAGACGCCTTCGTCGTCGGTGGCGCGCGCGACGATGTCGCGGATCGCATTGCCCGGACCCGGGGCATAGGTGTGCGACACCTGCGCAGCGGCGCCCTCGTAGACGGAGACCGTCCCGTCACCCCAGTCGACTTCCCATCCCTGGATCCCATCGGCGCCCGCATTGGCCACGCCAAGATCGACCAGATAAGGTGTTTCCTCCGCGGCGCCGGCAGCACCGGAAATGGTGATGGTCGGCGCAACCTTCGCGACGAAGATGTCGAGCGTGTCGCTGCCGGCTGCCATGGCGTCGTCGAACACCGTCACGGTCACGCCGTACCGGCCGTCGTCCGCATAGCGATGGCCGGCGATCACGTCACCCGCACCGTCGATCGCGTTGAGCGACTACAGGACGGTGATGTTGCCGTCGCCCCAATCGACGCTCGCGCTGAACTGGTCGAGGCGACCGGGATCGACGAACTCGGCGAGCTTCAATTGGAAATCCTGCCCCTCGTCGACGTCCGGAACTTCGTCCACGGCTGTGACCAGCGGAGCCACGTTGCCCACGTGCACGCTGTACTCGCGAACGCTGGTGCCGCCATCGTCGTCGGTCAGCGTGACCGTGGCGGTGTATTCGCCGTCCTGCGCGAAGATGCGGGTCGAGGTCAGCGTGCCGGTCATGCCGTCCAGCGATCTTGGCGGCCCGAAGGGCGTCTCGGCAACGTCCATCGCCTGGGATACGGGTGTCAGGGCCGCCGGCGGGGGCGCGGCATCGCTCCATACGATCGACGCAACGTGGCTGTCGCGCGTGCCGGGGTCGGAGAACTGCAGGCGCACCGTGAACTCGCTGCCCTCGTCGATGCCGGCGGCATCCAGGTCGGCGAGCGCGGGTACGGCGTTCGTGACCGACAGGGTGAACCTCGTGTCGGACGTGTTCTCTCCGTCGTTCACGCTCAGTGCGACGGTGTAGGTACCGTTGTCGGCGTAGACGTGCGAGTCGCGCAGTCGGCCGAGCTGCCGCGGGTGGGCGTTCTCGTCGGTAACGGTTTCGAGCGTGAAACCCGCCGGCTGCACACCGGTGCCGTCGCCCCAGTCGATCGTCGCCTCGAAGGTATCGAGCACGCCGACGTCATTGAATGCCACATAGACACCGGAACCGAGCAGCTCGACGTTCGCGCCCTCGTCTCGAACGATCTCGCCGACATCGAGCACCCATTCCGGCGCCGGGTTGTCGACCACGACCAGGAAAGCATCGGTGCCCACACCACCATCGTCGTCGGTCACGGTGACGACGACGTTGAACGCCCCGGGTTGCAGGAACGCATGGCGGCCGAGCAGGCCGTGGATGATCTCGCCGTTGCCGTCCCGCACCGGCTCGATCGACAGCGGCTCGACGGCGCTGCCGTCGCCCCAGTCGATCGTCGCTTCGAAGGTGTCGAGCGTGCCTGGATCCGTGAAGTAAGCGCCGACGGGCACGTCCGCCATGCCGTCGCCGATCGTCACGTTTTCACCGACCTGCGCACTGACGACGATCGCCGGCGCGGATGGTCCGGGCGGCAGCGTGGAGACCTCGTCGCCCGCAGCCGCGGTCTGATCCGGACCCGCGAATACGTTCGGCGCCACGTTGCTCACCGTGCACACGAGACTGTCGATCGTGATGCCGCCATCGCCGTCGTCCGCGGTGACAGTGACGGTGTATATGCCGTCGTCCTGGTACACGTGACGGATGTCCGCGAGGAACTCCGCGATCGTCTGTCCGGCCAGCGGATCGAACACGCGCGTCGCCGTGGCCGCATCGCCCCAGTCGAGCGTCAGCGTGAGAACGTCGTTCACCCCAGGATCGCTCAACGTCACGCCGGGCAGCATGAGGGCTCCACCTTCGTCGACCCCGGTATCCGCGCCGAGCTCGAAGGTGGGCGCCACGTTCCTGACCGCGAACGGTACCGCGAGCGGGTACAGGCTGCGCTGGTTGGTCTCGTCGAAGGCGGAGAAGTACAGAGTGTAGTTGCCCTGGTCGGGAGCCACGAACTCGAACGTCTCGCCCGTGCCGGTCCCGACCTCGTGGCCGACGGCATCGAGCAGGCGCCACGACAAGGTGTAGGTGGGCGCCGGTGCGGCGACGCGCGCGAGCGCGCTGTCAGGGGGTGCATCACCCGGATCGGACGCGGTGACACTGCCGGTGAACCTGAGTAGCGCGCCTTCCACCAGGGCTTCGACGGGCGGAGCGAAGACCGCGAGCGTCGCGAGCTGTTCGTTGCCGAAATCGTTACCGACCGAAATCTCGCCTGGCGTCGAGAACGTCACAGCGCGCACCCCGACCGGTCCGGATCCGTCGGTGGCGACACCGGTGGTCGGTGCCCACCCGCCCGCAGGGATCTCCACGATCCGCGGCGCCGCATCCCCGCCCTGCCCGGACTGACTGGGCGTCGCAAACCCGAGTCCCCCGGCTGCGAGCGTGACCGACGTGGTCGTCTTGAAACCGAGCTGGAAATCAGACAGCCCGGTACCGAACAGGCCCGTGAACTGGCGCGTGAACACCCGCTCCTCGAAGCGCGTCTGCGTCGAGGCGGTCACGGTGAGGACCTGGTTGTTGCCGGCCGCGAGCGTGCGAAACTCGATCTGCGTGCCGTTGCTTCCCGCCACGATCAGTTCGCCGAGGCCGCCGGAGGTCAGCAGCCCGTTGATATCTGCCACCAGGTTCGAAAGCGTCGCGTTGGTTGCAACCAGCGCCGGGGTGAGTACGATCTGCCCGAGGTTGGCGCCGTTCAGCGTGAACGCCACGCGCACGTCCCGGATGGCGTAGAAGTCGGTGCGCGTGAGCGGGGCATTGAAGATGACGAAGCTGCTCTTGAAGTTGCTGAAGGTCGAACCGTTGTACTGCTCGAACGTCCCGCCGTCGGCAAGATCGAGCGTGGCGAGCGCTGACGCTGCGGTGACCACCGCGGGCACCGCAGGCTCCGGGTCGAGATCACGCAGCGCGTATTCACCGTTCGCGTCGGTGAAGGTGAACTGTTCGCCCGGGTCGAGCACGTTGTCGCCGTCGGCATCGAGGAACAGCTTGATGCCGTCGAGGCCGGGCTCACCCGCCTGGCGCACACCGTCGCGATTCAGGTCGTTGAACTTGACCCCGTAGATCGCATTGTCGCGGAAGGTGACGTCGAAGCTGTATTCCGCCGTGCGTCCGTTGCTGGTTCCTGCGAGCCCCGAACCATCGTGGGCAATGACCGTTACGCGCGCAGTCCCCGCGAAATTCTTGAGCGTGGTGAACGCGATCTGCGTGCCCTGGACGCCCACGACCACGTTCGGCTCGTCGCTGCGTGCCTCCAGCCAGAGCTCGTCTGCCGGACTGTCCAGTGTGGTCGTGTGGACCGGCGGCACCAGCCGCACCGGCGTGCCGAGCGTGGTTCCGTCATTGCCGTTCGCGGACGAATCGAGCACCAGTCCCGCGTTGACCGGCAGTTCGCCGAAGCGCCAGTCACCGACCAGCCCCGGGGCATCAGGCGCCACGTTGAGGCTCATGTCGGTGCGGACCTGCGACTGCGTCCGCGCGACGTTCCACAACCGGACCTCGTCCACGACGCCCCGGAACGAGGTGTAGGAAGCAGACGCCTCATCCACGCACTGACTTCATGTGCTCGACCCCGGATCGCGTCCTTCGGGGAACGCTTTCTTGGTGTGTAGGTCTGCCGATGTCAGAGCGGAAAATACTCTCGGCACTCAGCTTTGTCCAGTGCGTAAGTCGCTCCATTGTCCCTGAAAAACATTCATATTTTCGAGGCTTTACAAGCGAACCCCCGATGGCCAGAATGCGCCGGCAATGCACAGGAAACCTGTCAAATGAAACAGATTCGTAAGGCCCCGTTGTGGATCCTGGCCACCGTGTGCTGGGGCGCCTGTGCCCACGCGGCCGAAGGAACGAACGAATACGATTGCCTCATCGAGGCACGGACGACCGCCGAGATCCGCAGTCCGATCGAGGGCCTGATCGAGGAGGTCCACGTTCGCCGTGGCGACTTCGTGCGCAAGGGGCAGGTGATCGTCACGCTCGAATCCGGCCCCGAGCGGGCGGCTCTCGCGCTTGCCCGATCGAAGGCGTTGATGAAAGGCCCGGTGGAAGCCTCCGCCTCGCGGCTCGATTTCGCCATCAAGAAGGAACAACGCGCCATCGAGTTGTACAAGAAGAACTTCGTGTCCGCGGGCGCCCTCGATGAAGCGAGAACTCAGCGCGAACTGGCGGAGTCGGAGCTGAAGGAAGTCCACGAGAACCAGAAGTTGAACGAGCTCGAGATGCAGCGCGCCGAAGAGGTGGTGAAACTGCGCACGATCCGCAGCCCGTTCAACGGTGTCGTGGTCGAGCGCTATCTCTCCAACGGCGAGTTTGCGACCTCCAACGTGAAGAACCCGATCCTGAAGCTCGCCGAAGTCGATCCGCTGAACGTCGAAGTCGTCCTGCCTGCCAACCTCTACGGCAAGATCAGGATCGGCACGCACGCCCGGGTGCTGCCCGAGGCGCCGGGTGGCGACTACCGCGCTACCGTGGTCCTCGCCGACCGGGTGATCGACGCGGCGAGCGGCACGTTCGGCGTGCGGCTCGAACTGCCCAATCCGGGCTTGAAGATTCCCGCAGGCGCGAAATGCCGCGTGAAATTCGCCCGCTGACACGCGTAGCGTGGCTTGCCTTCGCCGCGCTCGCGACCTGCATTGCGCAGCCGGCGGCGGCGCAACGCAACCAGGCCGAGCTCACCACCAATGTCCCAGCCGGAACGCACAAGACCCTCCGGCTGAGGAATCTCCCGAAGGACGCCCAGGTCTCGGTGGCGATCCAGGCCACCGGACGCGTAGTCGTCGTGTTCCTGACCGAGGCCGATTTCCAGCGTTTTCCCAAGCCGCAGGAACCCGTGTTCATGGCGCCGGTGGAACGCCGGCTGTCCTTCGCGCTCGTGATGCCGGAAACCGGCAACTACTACGTCGTGTTCGACAACACCAAGGGTACCGAGGACCGCAAGGTGCAGATGGTGATCCGCGCCGCGCGTGGCACCGCGGCGCCCGCGCCCGGGACCCCGGCTCCATCCGAACCGGCGCCAGGGTCGATGACCCCCCCTGGACCTCCTCGCCCGCTGCAGGCGAAACCTCAGCAGCACGACATGTAGCGCGGATGACCCCGGCCGAGTGATCGGGGACCCGGCGGGTCATCATGGCCCGGGGCGGCCGGTACGGCGGCCGACGCGGCGTTACTCGGCCCGCCCTGCGAACGCCAGCAGGTCACCGAGGTAGTCGTCCATCTCGAGCACTTCCTTGCGCATCATGGCGTGGACCTGCTCCGCACGTTTCTGGGCGAGATGGAACAGCAGGCGACCTGCCTTCGCGTCCGACAGCGCCTGCGACAGCAGTTTGTGGGCGACGCTGCCGTAGCGCTGGACGAGTTCGTCCTCGAGACTCACGAACACTTCGCAACTGCCGGGATCGCCCTGCCGCGCGCAGCGGCCGAACAACTGGCGATCGATCCGCCCAGCCTCGTTCATGTCGGTGGCGATCACGTGCAGCCCACCGGCTGCAAGCGACTCCGGTGCGAGCTTGATGTCGGTTCCGCGGCCGGCCATGTTGGTCGCCACCGAGATCCGGCCGGGCTGTCCGGCCTCGGCCACGATCTCCGCTTCCTCCTTGTCCTGGCGCGCGTTGAGCACACGGTGCGGGAGACCGGCTTCCGCCAACAGCGTCGCGAGGCGTTCGGACGCCTCCACCGTGCGCGCGCCCACCAGCACCGGCCGGCCGAGCGCGTGCTGACGCTGGATCGCAGCGAGCACCGCCGCGTACTTGTCGGCCAGCGTCGGCAGCAGTTGCGGCGTCGCGATCTGCCGCAGCACCGGCTTGCGCGTGGGTACCCGGGTCACCTTCAATCGATACACGGACCACAGCTCGGCGGAGATTTCCTTGGCGGTCCCGGTCATGCCCGACAGGCGCAGGTAGCGCCGGAAGAACCGCTGATACGAGATCCGCGCGAGCGTCTCGCGCTGTCCGGTCAGGGCGCAGTCCTCCTTCACCTCGATCAGCTGATGCAGGCCGCGCTCCCAGGAACGGTCCGCCATGGTGCGCCCCGTGTACTCGTCGACGATGACCACCTTGCCCGCTTCCACGAGGTAGTGCTTGTCGCGCTGGAACTGGTGCAGCGCCGACAAGGCCTGTTTCGCGAGTTCCTCGCGCCGGTTCGGTCCGCTCCACACCCCCCGCATGTTCGTCGCGAGTTCCTCCAGACGCTTCTTGCCCTGGTCGGTGATGCGCACGCTGGTCTCATGATGCTCGAGCACGAAGTCCGCCTCGCGCTGGAGTTCGCCGGCCAGCTGCAGCGCCTCGCGATACAGCCGCTCGAGACCCGAATCGCCGGTGTCACCGGAGATGATGAGCGGGGTGCGTGCTTCGTCCACCAGCACGCTGTCGACCTCGTCGATGATCGCGAAATGCAGGCCGCGCAAGGTGAGCTCGCTGTTGCCGCCACCCGCGACCTTCTCCACCGCGTAGCGCAACGGCCGCGGTCGCCCCTTCAGTTTCATGCGGTCGCGCAGGTAGTCGAAGGTGACGTCCTTGTTGGTGCAGTAGGTGATGTCGCTGCGGTACTGCGCCTGCCGTTCGGGCAACGGCACGTTCTGGGTCACGCAGCCGACGGTGAGGCCGAGCGCGCGATAGAGCGGCCCCATTTCCTCGGCATCGCGCTGCGCGAGATAGTCGTTCACCGTGACCACGTGGGTCGGCCAGCCGCCCAGCGCGGCGGTGGCGGCGGCCAGGGTCGCGGTCAGGGTCTTGCCCTCGCCCGTCTCCATTTCGGCGACGCGTCCGGAGAGCAGGATCCAGCCCCCGGCGAGCTGGACATCGAAGTGGCGCATGCCGATCGTCTGCCCGGCCGCGGCCCGCACCAGCGCGAATGCGCGCGAGGTGTGGACATCGATCAGCCCGTCGCGTTTCAGCAGCGGCCGCAGCTGCATCGCGCGGGCGCGCAGTTCCTCGAGCCGGAGGCCGTCGAATTCCGGGCCCGCGGCATTGACCGCCGCGATGAAACGGTCGAAGCGACCGCCGCGCATGGCGTGGGCGCGTTCGACCCACAGCGCGGGGCGGCGCGCGGTGCGCTCGAGCCAGCTCTCGCGTGGTTCGAGCCGCTCGGGATAGAAGCCGTGCCCGAGGATGCTGCCGGCGGCCGCGTCAGACACTGAAGCGTTTCAGGAACAGCCGGCGCACCGAACGGTAGAGCTGGTTCGCCAGCGGTTCCGAACCATGATCGAAGCGCACGTGTACGCGGCCGCCGATGTGCAGGTCGCCCACGCGCGGCGGCAGCTTCACTTCGAAATTGAACAAGGGCTCGAGCGCCTGGGGATGTTCCGACGAACGCGGATCGAGCGCGATGGCGCCGCCGCCGCGATCGGACAATGCGAGACTCGGCAGGTCCCCCGTGGCCGCGGGCACCTCGCGGATCACCGTCGCCGACAGGGTGTCGGGTATCCGCTCGGCGAGCTTCACTTCGATCGAACGGGTGCGATTGCGCACCAGGTCGACGTCGTCCTGGCGCACGACCACGCGAACGATGCGCTCGGACAGCGGCGCCACGAAACCGAGCTGCTCGCCGCGGTGCACGAAGCGCAGCGGCATGTCGGCGGGATTCGCGACCACGAAGCGCCCTTCGGTGGGCGCCGTGACGTGCAGACCCGCCAGGCGTTCCTGCACGCGCCTCAGTTCCTTCTGCGTGTAGGCGATCTCGTCCCGGGTCATTCCGGCCTGCACGCGATCCTCACCGACCCTCTGGGCGCGCAGCTTGAAGTCAAGTTCCTCCAGCTTTGCCTCGAGCAGCCGTTCCTGCGGCGCGAGCAGCGGGTCTTCCATCTCGATCAGGGTCGTGCCGGGCGCGACGCTCTGTCCCGGAGTCGCAACGATCCGGGTCACGAAGCCGTCGGCGCCCGCCCGAACCACGGACTGGTCGGGCACCCAAAGCACGCCCTGGGTGCGGGTCCACACCGGGAACGGCACGAGGAACATCACGCCCAGCACGACCGTCAAGGTCCCGCCCGCGATGATCCATGAGCTTTGCCGCTTGCGCCGCAGGCTCTTGCCCGACACGAGGTGCACGATGCCCTTGCCGATCGGCAGCACGATCGACGAGAAGCCGGCCCAGAGTGCCAGCAGCACGCCGATCACGAAGTACTGCCCGGCGATGAACAGAACGATCGCGAACGTGATGAACAGCCGGTAGATGGTCGAGCCGATGGTGTAGAACACGAACCAGCGCTTCTCGCCCTTGCTCGCCTCGGGCGCCTGCAGTTCGCGCACGCCGAACGCATAGCGATCGATCAGGTAGTAGACGTACTTGGTGCCGCGCGGGCCGAGGTTCGGGATCTCGATCAGGTCCGAGAGCATGTAGTAGCCGTCGTACCGGAGCAGGGGGTTGCCGTTGAACAGGACGGTGGAGATGCCGGCGATCAGCATCACGTTGAAGGCCACGGCGCGCACGATGCCCGGCTCGACGTTGAGCCAGACGAACATCGCCAGCGCCGCCAGCATCAGCTCCGCCATCATCCCTGCGCCGCCGACGATGAAGCGCTCCCACTTGCTGCGGAATGCGGACGACGCCGAAGCGTCCACGTACGGGACGGGCAGGAACACGAGGAACATGATCCCCATCTCGTGCACTTCTCCGCCCTTGGCGCGCACGGCGCAGGCGTGGCCGAATTCGTGGAACGTCTTCACGATCGGGAACAGCAGGATCATCGTGAGCAGGTTGCTGGGCGCGAGTACCCGGTCCGACAGGTTCTCGGTGAGATCGTGCCAGGCGAACCCGGCCGCCACGCAGGCGGACCCGACCAGCAACAGCCATGCGAAGAAGCCCCAGCGCGAGAACAGCGGCACGTACAGATCGTGCGTTGCGCGCAGCAACCGGTCCGGGTCCAGCAGCGGGATCTTCACCGACATCGGATTCTTGAAGTTCCGCCACCATTTTCCGGTCTGCTGCTTGCCGTAGCGCCGCAGCAGCTCGTCGACGTCGGGCGGAAGGTCGCTCTGCAGCAGATCGGCGCCATGCAGCTGGCCGAGGAGGCGGATCGATTCGTCCTGTGTCGGAGCATCGTCGCCGAGGCGGTGGCACGCGAGATCCCAGGCCTCCTGGACCGAGCGCTCGCCGTCGAGCAGGCCGATCAGCTGCCAGGCCGCCGGATTGAATCGATACATGCGACGCGAAGCGCGGTCCTGCAGCACGTACCAGAGCTGGCCGCGATAGTGGTGGCGATGCACCTGTGCATGCGTCTTGAGCCGCGGCCTGAGGGCCGCAACCCGATACCAGGACGGACTGTAGAGTTCGGAGCTCACGGGATGATCGACCAGAGCTGCAGCCGCGCCCAATCGAGCAGATAGCGCGTCCAGATCCAGATCAGCTTGCGCTCGCCGACGCTGATCTTGCCGACGCCTTCCATGCCGGGACGCAGGCGTTCGACACCGTGATCGAGCTTGGCCTCGACGCGAAAGTAGTTGCGGCCGTCCTCGGGCGTGCTGACCGGCGTCACCCGCGCCACGGTGATCGATTGCCGTTCCGACGGCATCGACTGCAGCACCAGCTCGCCATGCTGGCCGACGGCCACGTCGCGGATGTCGCGCTCGTCGACCTTGAGGACCACACGGTAGTCCTCCAGCGGCGCGATCTCGAACAGTACGTCGCCACGCTGTACCGGGGCCCCGAGCTTCTGGGTCAGGTCGCCGCTCACCACGACGCCGTCGAACGGCGCGGAGATCGCCGTGCGCGCGAGCTTCTCCTCGACGATGGCGAGTTCGGCGTCCGCCTGTTCCACCTGGGAACCGATCACCCGGATGTCGGCGCGCTCATGATTTGCGAGGGCTTCGCGATACTGCTTGTAGAGCTGCTCGCGGCGACTCGCGAGTTTCATGCGTTCCAGTTGCAGATCGCGGTCCTCGAGGCGTGCCACCGCTTCACCTTGCTTCACGAGGTCGCCCGGGCGCTTCGCGGCCTCGCCGATGTAGCCTTCGAACGGTGCGGCGAGGGCCCGCTGGATCGCGCCTTCGACCCGGGTATCCGCCGCGAGCCGGTAGGTGCCCGTGGCCACGGCGAAGAAGATCGTCAACGCGGCGATGACCAACCCGGTCAGCTTCCACGCGGCGTGGCCGGGGCCGAAGAAGCGGAACCACACGTCCTTCAGTGCGTCGCGGATTCGCGCGATCGGGCCGCGGTCGGCCGCGCGCTGGATCTCGATGAGCGGGCCGAGCAAGGCGGCCAGGCCCTCGGCCAGTTCGACATCCTCGTGCGTGAAGACCCGGGCGCGTTCGAGGCACAGCGCCCCCACGCCTTCACCCATGCGCGTGAGCGGTACCGTCAGTATCGCCGCCGCCCCGTGCACCTGCGCAAGCTTCTCGTGGGCGCGCAGGACGTGGCCCTCGGCGCCATCTTCCGGCGGCCAGACGAGGCGCGACTTCTGATCGACCGCCTCGTCCATGGCGGTCTCGATCGCGCGGGTGAGTTCGGCGTTCTTCTCGAACTGCACCGTGTGCGACAACGCTTTCACCTGAGAACGCTTGCCCCGCTGGATGCCGAGCGAAATGCGGTCGCAGTCGAGCAGCGAAGCGAGTTCAGTCACCGTGGCGGTCGCCGCCGGCACGAACCCGTGATGCTCCAACGCGGCGCTGAAGACATCGAACACCTGGCGCAGGCGCGCGGCCGTGGCCGAATCGCCCGCCGCCATGTGGCGGCGGAGCAGCGCTTCCAGCCAGCCCGCGCCCCACGCGAGCTCGCGCGCCAGGCTCTGCAGTTCGCGCTCGCCGCGGCCATCCACGTCCACGCCCACGGCACCGAGCACCGCGCCGTCGGCCTGGATCGGCTGCGCGACGTGCAGCCGGCTGCCATCGTCCCCGGCGGGAACCGCGATGAGCGCGTTTCCCTGAATCGCCCGCTCGATGGCTTCACCGAGCTTCGCGCGATCGCGCTTGGAATCCGGCCAGACGGCCGCCGGCACGTAGCCGCCACCGCCGGGTTGCGCGAGCACGAGAATGCCATCGACCGCGCCCGCCTTGATGCAAGTGACCGCGAGCCAGGCCTGGCAGAACGCTTCGGCGTTGTCGGCCTGGGAAAAGCGCGACCAGGCATCGTCTTCCGCCGCGGCCCGCAGCCGGGCCGGGTCCGCAACCTGCAGGTGCGGGCGTCCTTCGGCAGAGCCCGGAATAGAAGAATTCATATTGAATTTCCTCGTTTAATCAGTAACCTGCGGCTCGGGACTGGCAATCTTTCGCTCAATTCTACTGCAAGCTCTTCGATCTCCCGACAGCTTTTCCGCAAAGCGCGGGGTCGTCTCCACACGGAACGCCGCGCCGGCGTACGCGGCCATTGAGATGCCTCTGGTGAGGTCGACGACCTGCGGATGCCTGCGGCCGCCCGATCCGACGCGACGCCCGCCAACATCCGGTGTGCGGTGGGCCGACTCGCCTGAGTTGCGGATGACGGGTCACGACTTTGTTCATGAGGTCCGGTTGCTCGCTCCCGCCGGAGTCACGCACGATGCTGGTGTTTTCCGTATCGCGCGCGGCGCGGCACCGCTGAGGGTAATCGTTATCGAGCACCTACTCCATCATCGGCGCCGGGAAGCCGGGCAGCAGATCGCGCTCACCGAGACTGAATCCCGGCACGCGGTCGTACGGGTTCGGGACGATCCTGCAGCCGGACGGAAATGCTTGCGTGAGCATGCGCTTCGGCGGGGGGCCCGGCGCCGGACGGCGTCTTGGTCCCGGTGCTCATCCGGGCATGGCTCGCACCGCGCCCCCGGCTCTGTAGAGCACCGCGGGACAAGCGTCTTGCCAGGATGATGATGACGTCCCCGATCTTCAACACGCCGAAGGCCGGGCCCGTGTCCGTTGCGGCCCGCGCGATGCGGCATGATCGACCCGCGCGCTATGCGGCCGTTTGCAGGGCAGTGTCCCGCATCAGAGGCAACCGTCCCCGGCGACGCTTTCCCGGCATTCGAGCCGGGTCTTCTCGGCATTGCTGACGCAGCGGTAGAACTTGTCCTTGCACCGCGCGCACCAGGTCGTGGTGCTGCCTTGCTTCTTGTACGAGCTGTCGAGGATGTCGATGCCGATCCGGTTGCAACCGACGGCGTCGGCGGTACGACTGTCCCGGGTCGCACAGCCCGCCAGGGCGACGGTCAACGAGAGCAGTAACGTGAGACCTGTCTTCATGGAGGGAGGCGTGAGGATAGGGGTCGGAATCGAGTAGCGCGGATGCAGCGGTCGCAGCACGGCAACCCCATCGCGGATCGGGCGTCCACCGCGAGGCGGCGCCTCTCTTGGAGACGTCGGCACCTCTGTTGCGCCGCGGCACTAGCCGGCGATGTATTGCTCGAGTTGCGCGATCGTCTGCTGCTGGTCTGCCATGGTTTCCTTCACCGCGTCGCCGATCGAGATGACCCCGATCACCTTCTTGCCTTCGAGCACGGGGAGATGGCGCACGCGCTTGTCCGTCATCAGCGCCATGCATTCCTGCATCGTGGCGTGGGGCCCGACGCACAGCACCTTGTCCGTCATGATCTCGCGCACTTCGGTCTCACGCGACGACTTGCCGAACAGGATGACCTTGCGGGCGTAGTCCCGTTCCGAAAAGATGCCGGCCAGGCGATCGCCTTCGAGCACGACCAGCGAGCCGACGTCTGCGTCGGCCATCAGCTTCAGCGCATCGTAGACCGACGCTGTCGGCGCCACTGCCAGCACCCCGCTCTGCTTTCCCTCGAGGACCTGTTGTACGGTCTTCATCGCACCCCTCCTCCGCGTTTCCTTAGCGGGACCCGCCCAGTGTAGGCAAATACCGCGGTGGGCGGAAGCAGGCCGCGCGCGCATCATGGAGCCCTTGAGTCGCCGATCGGCGACCCCATCTGTCTGGCATGAATACTTCCGTCCACGTCGTCTGCCCGCACTGCGCGGCCACCAATCGCGTGCCGCAGCCAAGGCTGCGTGACGCGCCGACCTGCGGAAAATGCAAGCGGCCCCTGTTCACCGCCGCGCCGATCACGCTGGACGCGGCCTCGTTCGACCGGCAGATCGGCGGCGGCCTGCCCGTCGTGGTGGATTTCTGGGCGCAATGGTGCGGTCCCTGCAAGATGATGGCGCCGCATTTCGAGCGTGCAGCCGCCGCGCTGGAACCCGATGTCCTGCTGGCCAAGCTGGACACGGAAGCCGCGCCCGCCATCGCCGCACGCTTCGGCATCCGTTCCATTCCCACGGTGATCGCGTTTCGCGACGGCCAGGAGGTCGCCCGTAAATCCGGCGCCATGGACCAGACCACGCTGCAGAGCTGGGTGCGCTCGGCCCTGGGTGGCTGAGGCCGCGGCCTCGGCGCGTCCGTGACTCGACGCGGCTGCGGCGCCCGCTTCCGGGTCAGAGTTCGTTCCAGGCCTTCTCGACGCGCTTGAACGATACCGGATAGGGTGTCTTCAGCTGCTGCGCCCAGAGCGATACGCGTAGTTCTTCCAGCATCCAGCGGAATTCCTCCAGCTTCGGATCGCGCACCCCGCGCGCGCGATCCGCCGCGAGCCGTTGGCTCGAGAGCCGCCACCAGTTCGCGAGCGTTTCCTGCCATTGCGAGTCCCGCGTCGGATTGGACGCGAACTTGTCGAGGCGAACGCCGATGGCTGCGAGGTAACGCGGCAGGTGCTTCAGGCGCCGATACGGCACGTGCACGATGAATCCGTTCCGCAGCAGCGCCCGCACCTGCGCCTTGATGTCGTTCATGAGGCGCTGCCAGGCTTGCGCACCCTGCTGCTGGAGCCGCGGCCGCAACGCATAGTATTCGTCGAGGATCTCGTTCACGAGAGCGCACACTTCGATCGCGACCTCGCCGATGCGCGCGCGTGCCTTGACCACGCGTGCGTCGAACGCGGCCTTGTCGCGGATGCGCGCGTCCTCGAGAAAAAAGGCCCGATCGCAGATCGCCGCCACCAGTTCGTTCTGGAGCTTCTCGATGGCGGAGGCCTTGTCCTGCGCGCGCGTGCCGTCGATCTCCGCGAGCAGCGTGTACTTGAGCGCCATCTCCTGCACCCCGCGCAGGTTACGGCCGAGGTGCTTCACCTGCTCTCCGGCGGCGAGCTGGAACAGACGCCGCAAGCCCCGGTGCGTCGCGGCTTCGGCTTCCTGCTCGGTGTCGAGCAGCACGAGCGCGGCGCCCTTGCCTTCCTCGACGACGGCGGGATACCCGATCAGCTTCTGTCCCGCGCGGGTGAATTCGACCTGCTCCGGCAACTCGCCGAAATCCCACGAGGTGACGCCCTGGCGCTCGAACGTGGTGCGGGCAGTCTCGGTGAACTGGCGACGCGCCTTGACGCCGAACTGCAGGCGCAGTGCGGGCAGATCCCGGCCGGTGCCGAGCTCCGCGCCGCCTTCGTCCACCACGCGAAAATTCATCAGCAGGTGCGGCGGCAGGTCGGCGCCGTTCCACGCATCCTTCGGCACTTCGACACCCACCTGGCGATGCAGGGCCTGCGACAGGATCTCGGTGAGCGGCACCGAGTCGGCTTCGATCGTCCCCAGGACGGCGGTCACCACCTGCGGCACGGGCACGAAGTGCTTGCGCAACCCCTTCGGCAGATCCTTGACCAGATGGGTCACCTTGTCGCGCAGCAATCCCGGCACGAGCCACTCGCAGCGGCGCTCGTCCACCTGGTTCAGCAAGTGCAGCGGTACCACCATCGTGACGCCGTCCAGCGGATGTCCGGGCTCGAAGCGATACTCCAGCGCGCACGTGACGCCGTTCATCGTGATCGAATCCGGAAAGCGCTCGACGCTGATGTCCTCGGCTCCGCGCAGCATCAGCGCCTCGCGCGTCATGAACAGCAACCTGGGGCGGGTGCGCTCGGCCTCCTTGCGCCAATGCTCGAATGCCGCGAGGTTCCAGATCTCCGCCGGCAGGATGGCGTCGTAGAAGGCGCACATCACCAATGGGTCCACCAGCACGTCGTGTCGGCGTGACTTGTGCTCCAGCGCCTCGAGGTCGCGCACGAGCGCGCGGTTGGCGCGCAGGAAAGGCGCGTCGAGCTTCGAATCGCCATCCACAAGGGCGCTGCGGATGAAGATGGCTCGCGCCTCCTTCGGTGCCACGGGCCCATAGCTCACGCGCCGACGCGACACCACCGTCAGTCCGTACACGATCACGCGCTCGTAGGCGACCACCTGACCGGAAGTCTTCTCCCAGTGCGGATCGAAATGGTGCTTCTTCGCCAGATGCGGTGCGAGCTGCTCGATCCACTCGGGCTCGATGGCGGCGACGCCTCGCGCGAACAGGCGCGTGGTCTCCGTCAGCTCGGCGGCCATGAGCCATTTCGGCTGCTTCCGCCGCAGCGCCGAGCCGGGGAACACGTGGAACCGGATACCGCGCGCCCCGAGATAGTCGCCGTCCTCGGTCTTCATGCCGATGTTGCCGAGCAGGCCGGCGAGCAGCGCGCGATGCAGTTGAGCGTAATCGGCGGGCTTCTCTTTCTCGCGCCAGCCCAGCTCCGACACGTGGGCATGCAGCTGGCCGTGCAGGTCGCGCCATTCGCGCAACCGCAGCCACGACAGGAAGCGGTCACGACAATCCGCGGCGAGCTTGCGCGTGGACTTCTTGTGCTTCAGCAATTCGTCGTAGAAGTCCCACATCTTCAGGTACGCGAGGAAGTCCGAGCGCTCGTCCACGAACAGCGCATGCGCCTGGTCGGCGGCATCGGCCCTCTCGATCGGCCGGTCGCGCGGGTCCTGCACCGACAGCGCGGCCGCGATGACCAGCACTTCCCGCAGACAGTTCTCCTGCTTCGCCGCGACGATCATGCGGGCGATGCGCGGGTCGATCGGCAGCTTCGCCAGCTGCGCGCCGACCGAAGTCAGGTTGTGGCGCTCATCGACCGCACCCAGCTCGATCAGGAGCTGATAGCCATCGGCGATCATCCGCGGCTGCGGCGGATCGACGAACGGAAAACGCTCCGGCTCGCCCAGCTTCAGCGCCTTCATGCGCAGGATCACGGACGCTAGCGACGAGCGCAGGATCTCCGGATCCGTGAACTCCGGTCGCGTGCCGAATTCGTCTTCGGCATACAGACGCACGCACACGCCGCTCGCTACCCGGCCGCAGCGACCTGCGCGCTGATTCGCGGACGCGCGCGAGATCGGCTCCACCTGCAGCATCTCGACCTTGTTGCGGTAGCTGTAGCGATTGATGCGCGCGAGGCCGGGGTCGACCACGTAGCGGATGCGCGGCACGGTGAGCGAAGTTTCGGCCACGTTGGTCGCGAGCACCACGCGGTGCCCGGGTTCGGGCTTGAATACGCGATCCTGTTCGGCCACCGAGAGCCGCGCGAACAGCGGCAGAATTTCCACGGGACCCGCGCGTTGTCCGCCGACGGGATGTTTTCGCAGATGTTCGGCCGCTTCGCGGATCTCGCGCTCGCCGGGAAGAAACACCAGCGCGTCGCCGGGACCGTGAGCGTGGTACAGATCGTCCAGCGCGTCTGCGATCGCCTCGGACAGGTCGGGCACCTCGCCGTCCGCGCTTTCCTTCACCGGCCGGTACTTGACCTCCACGGGATAGAGCCGGCCCGAGACTTCCACCACCGGCGCATCGAAGAAATGGCGGGAGAAGCGCTGGGCGTCGATGGTCGCCGAGGTGATCACCAGTTTCAGGTCGGGTCGCCGCGGCAGCAGCTGGTGCAGGTAGCCCAGCAGGAAGTCGATGTTGAGATTCCGCTCGTGCGCTTCGTCGACGATGATCGTGTCGTAGGCACGCAGGCTGCGATCGGTCTGCGTCTCGGCCAGCAGGATGCCGTCGGTCATGAGCTTCACGAACGGCTCGGGCCCGATCTGGTCGTGGAAGCGCACCTTGTAGCCGACGAGTTCCCCGAGCGGCGAGCCGAGTTCCTGCGCGATGCGGGCTGCAACAGTGCGCGCTGCGATGCGGCGCGGCTGGGTATGGCCGATGAGCCCGGTGATGCCGCGACCGATCTCGAGGCAGATCTTGGGCAGCTGCGTGGTCTTGCCCGAGCCCGTCTCGCCGCACACGATCACCACCTGGTGCGCGCGCAACGCCGCCGCGATCTCATGCCGCCGCTCGCTGACCGGCAGTTCCTCCGGATACGAGATGACGGGCAGCCGCGCACGCCGTTGTGCGGCCCGCGCGATCGAGGTTTCGATCGCGGCGGCGATCGCCGCGAGTTGTTCGGCCGGCAGCTTTGGAGCTTCGCGCAGGCGCGCGAGTTGTCCGCGGAGCCGGCCCTGGTCCACGAGCATGCATTGCGCAAGCCGGGCATAAAGCGGGTCGAGGAGCGAGCGCGGCGGGACGGGACTGGCGAGAGGGGCGGACAAACGGGGCGGCCGGCGGTGCGGGAAGCTGACGAATTCTAGCCCACGCACCCGGCGCGCCGTGCTCGTATCGGGCCCGTCGACACCTGGAACGGAGCTGAGTGACCTCCAGAACGAGCGCAATCGAGGCGCAAAGCACGGCTGAGGCAGCCACCCCCCGGCGAGCATTTGGAACGCGCAGCGCTCTCGTTCCCGGTGATCACGATGGGCTGGGGGCTATTCACGCGCAGAGCGTTGCTACAAGCTCCCTGTCTGGGTCAACCACGCAGCGTCGCTAGCGCCTGACTCTGAGCCTCGATCGCGCTGGGCGCAGGTCCGTTCCAAGTGTCGACAGGCCCTCGCATTGCAGGTTGCCCTGCCGCCACGAGCCACATGCCGACCCTTGCGCTGTACGCCATCTGCACCCTGATCTGGGGCTCCACCTGGATCGCGATCACCTTCCAGCTCGGCCAGGTGGCGCCCGTGATGTCGGTCGCGTGGCGCTTCTGTGCCGCTTCGCTGCTGCTCATCGCCATCTGTCTCGCGCGGCGCGAACGCCTCCGCTACGGCTGGCGCGAGCATCGGGCGCTCCTGCTGCAGGGGTTGCTCATGTACAGCGCCGGGTACGTCTGCGTGTACGAGGCGGAATCGAGGGTGCTGTCGGGGTTGGTGGCCGTGGCGTATTCCGCCAGTCCGCTCGTCAACATGTTGTGCGCCCGCTTGATGCACGGAACGCCGCTCAGCCGGCGCGTGGCCCTCGGCGGCAGCTTCGGCATCGCCGGTGTCGCGCTCATCTTCACTCCCGAACTCGCCCGTTTGCGCGCCAGCCCGACGGCGCTGGCGGGCATCGCGCTCGCGGTCACCGCCGTGACCGTGCAGGCGATGGCCTCCGCCGTCGCCGCGCGCAACGTCGGGCGCGGAATCGCGATCTGGCCGGCGCTCGCGTGGGGCATGACCTACGGCGCGCTCGGCTGCGTGACCTGGGTGCTCGTCAGCGGGACGCCCGTCGCGTTCGATTTCGGCTGGCGCTACATCGCCGCGATGGCCTGGCTCACGATCTTCGGATCGATCGTCGCATTCGGGTGCTATCTCACCTTGCTCGCCCGCATCGGCATCGGCCGCGCCGGCTACATCGGCGTCATGGTGCCGATCATTGCGCTGGTCATATCCGCCGCCTTCGAAGGCTACCGCTGGACTCCGTCGACCTGGGCCGGCATTGCACTGGCGGTCACCGGCAACTTCGTGGCGCTGGGGCGCTTGCGACGCCGGGCCTGAAGCACCGTCCCGGCACGCGCCGGGCCCGGCAGGTCGGTGACCGAAACCTCGCTGGCGACGCCGGAAGGCGCCGCTTCGATCACCGCCCGCCCCGCGAAGATTCAGGCGCGGTTGCGGTTGCGTCGACGTGCACCCGCACCGAGCGCAGCCAGCCCAGCCAGCATCAGCGCATAGGTTCCGGGTTCGGGCACGGGCGCCGGCGCGAATACCCAGAGTTGCGGGTTGTTGATGTCGCCGCCACCGTTCTCGCTCACCAGGTAGAGAAAACCCGCGTCGTCCATCGTCAGGCCTTCGTGCTGCTGGTTGGCAACGCTCAACGGGCCGCCCGGCCCATCGAGCACGGTCGAGCCCAGCGGATTGTTGGGCAGGAACGGTATCGTGAGGGTACTCAGCACATTCCCGCTGCGATCGACTTCGATCACCTTGCCCGATTCCTGGCTCAACAGCAGCAGATTGCCGACCTCGCCGACGCCGATGCCGTCGAGATTCGACAGCGCGTAGACGTCGGCGATGTCGGTGACGATGCCGGCCAGTTTCACGTTGGGATCGAACAGGTTGACCGAGTTCACGGTGGTTGCCGAACCGTTGCTCGCCGTGCCTGCCGCGAAGTCGAGGTCGGTCTGGAAGACGCCCATCGGACCGGTTTCCTTCACCGCGATGATCCCGCCGGTGAGCGGGTCGTAGGAGATGCCCTCGATGCCGATGTTGCCGATGGACGTACCGAGCTTCACGTGTTGCGATTCGGCATAACCCAAGGTGGTTCCGGGCGCGTAGCTGAACTGGCTGACGACTCTGTCGCGCTCCTCGACGACGATGAACTTGCCGCCGCCCACGTACGTGAGACCTTCCGGATCGTAGTAGGCAGTGCCTTGCGGCTTGCTCGCATCCAGGGCGAGGGTCATCGAGTCGACGAGACTGCCGGTCAAGCCGACCTGCACGACGGACGTGCCGCCGTCGCCCACGACGAACAGGGTGTTGGTGTCGCGGTTCCACGTGACCGCCGATGCTTCCTGCGCAAGCAGGCTGTTGGTCGGGGACGTGACGCGGGTCGGTTCGGGCAGCGCATAGCGGCCGATGAGCTGATAGTTCACGAGATCGACCGTGCCGATGGCCCAGCCGGAAAGTGGAATCGTTGCGGACACGACGAGCGCGAGTGCCGAGATCGACTTCATTGGATTCTCCAGACGTTGTCTTGTAACGGGCGGATCGATCCGGGTCCGAGGGCGCGGGGGGCGCCCGTCATGCAGTTGGCATCGGGTGAAACTACGGACCCGGCGGGGACGATGATCCTTCGAGCGAGGGTGCATTGCGCAGCCGCCTCGCGCAGCATCGTAAGCGGACTCGATGACATCTCCGGTCCACACGCCCGGCGACGCCATAGTCCGATCGGATCGTCCGCGCCGCTACGTCGGCGACGCCACGGCGCTGCCCCGCCGACGCCGAGCCGGCGCTACGTTCCCGGCGCGTTGTCGTCCGCGCGATCGCGCTCCGATGCGGTGGTCGTCGAGCCCCTGGCGGCTGCGCGCGACGCCAGCGCGATGAACTGCGCACTCACCGGTGCAGTGATCGCGATGAACAAGGTGATGAGCAGCTCGTGCAGGCTCAGGCCATCGCTCCGGGTCGAGAAGAACACGATCGACGCGACCAGCAGGCTGCCGACACCCAGCGTCGTCGCCTTGCTGGGACCGTGCAGGCGCGTGAGCAAATCGGGGAAGCGTGCCAACCCGATGGATCCGAGCAGGGCGAATGCGGCGCCGAGGAGCACCAGCACGGACACGATCGCATCGATGACCAAGGGCGTTTCCTATTCGATGATGTCGCCGCGCAGCAGGTACTTGGCGAGCGCGACGGTGCCGACGAATCCGAGCAGCGCGATCAGCAGCGCCGCTTCGAAATAGAGTGTGCTGCCGGATTCGATGCAATAGAGGATGACGATGCCCGCAGCATTCACGCTGAGCGTATCGAGCGCGAGGATGCGGTCGGTCGCCGCCGGCCCCAGGACGAGTCGCCAGACGTTCAGCAACATGGCGCAGCCCAGCATCATTCCGGCCACGGCGAGCGCACCGCTCAGCATCGAAATATCTCCTTCAGGCGCGCTTCGTATCGCGTCTTGATCGCATCGATCACCGATCGATCGTCGGGCGCGTCGAGAGCGTGCACCACGAGCCGTCGTGCTTCGACGTCGAGATCGACGGAGACCGTGCCCGGCGTCAGCGTCACCGTCGCTGCCAGCAGCGCCGCGACGACCGGATCGTCGACATCCAGCGCGATGGTGACTATACGCGGGCGCAAGCGCGCAATCGGACCGAGCACGAGGCGCGCGACCTGGAAGTTGGCGACCAGGATGTCGCCCAGAACCAGCCAGACGTAGGCGATCGCCTTCAGCGGCGCGCGAATGCGCGGCATCGGCGGCCAGATCGAGCGCACGGCGAGTCCGATGCCCGTCCCGAGCACGATGGCGAGCACGACATTGCCGGGCGAGATCGAGTTGGCCAGCAGCAGCCAGAGCAGGGCGAGCCCGACAGCGAGCCGGGGATGGGGCAGGATGCGCCGCGTCACGGACGCGCTCCCGATGCGTCCGGGCCGAGGACGCGGACCGTCCAGCGCAGCGTGTCCGCGCCCAGCACGGCTTCCAGGTAATTGGCCGGTTCGATCACGCGCACCGCGGCGGCGCGGGTATAGCGATCCACCGGCCCGGCGAATACCGAGAGCCCGACGATCGCGGCGGTCAGCGCGAGCACCGGCGCGAGGCGCAACGCCGATACCGACGCGGGCAGGCCGTCGCACGGATCCGACGCGGCCGACCAGAACAACCGCGTACCGGCACGCGCCAGTGCCAACAGATTCAGCAGGGACGCGCCGAGCACGACCGACCAGAACCAGGGTGCCGGCCCGGCCCCTTGCAGGATCAGCATCTTGCCCAGGAAGCCGGCGAGCGGCGGCATGCCCGCGACCGCCATGGCGACCACGAAGTACAACGCGCCGACCCGTTGGGCATGGTGCATCCGCGGGGCCCGGCAAAGCCGGTCGCCGAAGCTGCCGCGCGCACCCGCGAGCGCATCCGCGAGCAACAACAGGGCGGGTGTGGCCAGCGTGCTCGCGAGCAGATAGTAGAGCGCACCCCCGAGACCCTCGGTGGTGAACAGCCCTACCGCCGCGAGCAGCGTGGCACTCGATACCAAGGTCAGCCACACCGCGAGCTGGGTGAGGGTCGTGGCGGCGAAGGCGCCCAAGGTCGCGCAAGCGAGCGTCGCCAGCGCGGCCGGAACGACCACTGCCGCGACGACATCCATCGCCGCGCTGGCACCGAACACGATCGGATAGACGCGCGCGATCGCATACACGCCCACCTTGGTCAGAACCGCGAACAGCGCGGTGACCGGTGCCGACGCTGCAGCGTAGGTTCCAGGCAGCCAGAGGTACAACGGTGCCGCGGCCGCCTTCAGCAGGAACACGACGAGCAGCAGCAGGCCGCCGGCGCGGATCCACGGGGCCTGCGCCGGTGGTGCGTTGCCCAGCGCCACGGCGAGGTCGGCCATGTTGAGCGTACCCGCGATGCGATACAGGATGCTCACCGCGATCAGGAACAATGCCGATCCGATCAAGTTCAGCACCACATAGTGGATGCCGAACTTCGGGCGCTCCGCCCCACCGCCATGCTGGAGCAGGGCGTACGACGCGATCAGCAGCAGCTCGAAGCAGACGAAGAGATTGAACAGGTCGCCGGTCAGGAACGCGCCGTTCAGTCCCATCAGCTGGAAATGGAACAAAGGATGGAAATGAGCACCACGCGCGTCCCAGCCCTGCACCGCGTAGAGCAGGCTTGCGGCGGCGATCGTGGCGGTGAGCATCATCATCAGGGCCGAGAAACGGTCCAGGACGAACACGATGCCGATGCGCGCGGGCCAGTTGCCGAGCGCATACACGCCGATGCCGTCGCCGCCCGCGACGGCGACCAGTCCGGCAACCACGCCCAGCAGCACGAGCATCGAGAACACCGACACCACACGCTGCGCCCGGAGCCGATCCTTGAGCAGCAGCAGCACGCATGCCGTGAGGGCGGGCAGCAGGAAGGGCACGACGATCCAGTGAGTCATCGCCCGCCGTCCACGTGGTCGCTGCCGCTCGTCGCATAGGCCCGCATCGCCAGCACGACCAGATATGCGGTCATTCCGAAACCGATGACGATCGCGGTCAGGACGAGCGCCTGCGGGAGCGGGTCGGTCATCGCGACCGCCGCACCCACAATCGGTGGTTGCTCGATGCGCACGCCGCCCGCGACGAAGATGAACAGGTTCACGGCGTAGGACAGGAAAGTGATGCCGAGGACGACCGGAAACGTGCGCGCACGCAGGCACAGGTAGCTGCCTGCCGCCGCGAGCAGGCCGATGGCGGTCGCGAGCAGAAGTTCCACGTTCAGCGCACCGACGCCCGCAGCGGCACGAGGCGCCCGAGCTGCTCGAGGATGACCATGATCACGCCGACCACCACCAGGTAGACGCCGAGATCGAACAATGCTGCAGTGGCGAGATGCAGCTCGCCGATCAGCGGCACGTGCAGGATCCCGTGGGCGCTCGTGAGGAAGGGCTTATCGAAGTACCAGGCGCCAATACCCGTTGCCGCGGCGATCACGAGACCTGCCGCGATCGCCTGCTGAAAATCGAACCGCAGCCGCCGCGCGGTCCACCGAGCGCCATTGGCGACGTAGAGCATCGCCAGCATCACGCCGGTCGCGAGGCCGGCGACGAAACCGCCGCCGGGCAGGTTGTGGCCGCGCAGGAAGATGTGCACCGACACCAGCAGGGCCAGTGGCAGCAGCACGCGGGCGAGCAATGCCAGCATGACGGGTCGAAAGGCTTCGTCCGTAGCGTCGGGCGTCGCGCCCGGCTGGCCGGCCAGCAACGCGAAGACCCCGAGCGCCGCGACCGCCAGCACGGTGATCTCGCCGAAGGTGTCGAAGCCGCGAAAATCCACGAGGATGACGTTGACCACGTTCGTTCCGCCGCCCTCCGCTACGCTGCGGGCGATGTGCTCCGCAGAGACGCTGTCGCCTTGCGAGGTCATCATCCACCACGCAGCCCCGCCCATGCCGATCCCGACGGCAGCGGCGATGACGCCATCGCGCAGACGTCGCGACGTCGACGATTCGGGCGCCGAGCTCGCGGGCAGGAATGGCAATGCAAGCAGCATCAGCAGGATCGTCGCCACCTCCACGGCAAGCTGCGTGAGCGCCAGATCGGGCGCCGAGAAATACGCGAAGGCGAGCGCCACCATGAGACCGACGGCGCCGGTGAGGATCAGCGCATTCAGTCGTTGCCGGTGCATCGCGACCACGGCGACGGAGGCGATCGCGAGCACCAGCCAGCCCATGAGCGCGATGACGTTCAGCGGTGTGTAGACAGCGATGGCGCGATCCGGCACGCCCGCGACGAACGGCAGCCATCCGGCCGCGAGCGCGACCGCCACCAGCAGCACGACCTGGCGCTGCAGGCTGCCGGTGACCGTGGCCTGCGTGAAGCGCCGCGCGAATCGCATCAGGCCGCGGATCAGCGCCTGATAGAACCGCGCACCGGTCCAGGGGCTGCGGGTATCGAACAGGTGCAGGTTGTAATAGCGCTGCGCACCGAAGTACAGCGCCAGCCCCAGCACCGCGGCGAAGATGCTCATCACGAGCGGCCAGGTGAATCCGTGCCAGATTGCCAGGCTGTACTCCGGCAGCGCGCCGCCGATGACGCTCTGCGCGGCGACCGCGAGGATCGGCGCCACGGTGATGCTCGGGGCAACCCCGACCAGCAGGCAGACAGCCACCAGCACTTCCACCGGAATGCGCATCCAGCGCGGCGGTTCGTGCGGTACGCGCTCGCTGGTGTCCCACTCGCCGTTGAAGAATACGTCGTGGATGAAACGCGTCGAGTACGCCACGCTGAACACGCCCGCGACCGTGGCCACGAGCGGCACCACCCAGGTGAACGCATGCGTGCCCTCCAGCTCCAGGGTCTCGGCGAAGAACATCTCCTTGGACAGGAAACCGTTCAACAACGGCACCCCCGCCATGGACGCCGCCGCGACCATGGCGAGCGCGCCGGTCCAGGGCATGTAGCGCCAGAGGCCGGCGAGCTTGCGCATGTCGCGCGAGCCGGTCTCGTGGTCGATGATGCCCGCAGCCATGAACAGCGAGGCCTTGAACGTCGCGTGATTGATGACATGGAACACGGCGGCCACTGCAGCGAGCTTGCTGTTCAGACCGAGCAGCAGGACGATCAGGCCGAGATGGCTGATGGTCGAGTACGCGAGCAGTCCCTTCAAGTCATGCCGGAACAGCGCGGTGTACGCGCCGAGCAGGAGCGTGATGAGCCCCGTCCCGGTCACCAGGTAGAACCAGAGTTCGGTACCCGAGAGCGCGGGCCACAGACGCGCCAGCAGGAAGATGCCCGCCTTCACCATCGTCGCGGAATGGAGATACGCCGAGGCAGGCGTGGGTGCCGCCATGGCGTTCGGCAGCCAGAAATGGAACGGGAACTGCGCCGACTTGCTGAAGGTACCGACGAGGATCAGGAGCAACGCAGCGGCATAGTGCGGATGGGTACGGATCAGCTCGCCCTTGCGCAGCAGTTCGGAGATCTCGAAGGTTCCCGCGATGTTTCCGAGCAGCAACGCGCCGGCGAGCAGCGCGAGCCCGCCCATGCCCGTGACCGCGAGCGCCATGCGTGCGCCCTGCCGCGCGTCGGGGCGGCCGCTCCAGTAACCGATCAGCAGAAACGACGTGAGACTGGTGAGTTCCCAGAACACGAGGGTGAGCAGCAGGTTGTCGGACAGCGCGATGCCGACCATCGCGCCCATGAACGCCAGCAGGAGCGCATAGAAGCGGCCGAACGAATCCTCGGGGGCAAGGTAGTACCGGCCATAGACGATCACCAGCAGGCCGATGCCGAAGATCAATCCGACGAACAGGAGCGACAGGCCGTCGAGCCGGAGCGAGAGGTTCAGTCCGAGCGGCTCGATCCAGGGCACGCGCACCAGCCAGGCGTCGCCATCGAAGACGTGGCCGGACAGCCACCACAACAATGCCAGTCCCGCGATCGGGACCATGGCCGCGCTCCACGCGATGGCGGTGCGGTTGCGTTCGTGCAGTAGCGCCGACACGATCGACCCGCAGAACGGGAGCAGGAGCAATGCGAACAAGAGCGGCATCGAGATGGAATCGGGTGGACGGAATCGGGCCTCAACGCATGCCGGCTGCGGCAGATGCTACCCGAACACGCGTTGCCCGGACCGCGCGCATGCGCAAGGCACCCCGGCCCGAGACTTGCTGGATGGCGCGGAGTTCCTTTGCAATCGCCGAATCGATCCTTCGTGAGGTGCACTCGATGAAAAAAATCGCCGTCGTGATTCCGCTGGCGGCAGTTCTTGCCGGCTGCGGGTCCTCGCCGCTCATTCCGGACAAGACGGTGACGGTCTCGTCAAGCTTCCACCCGGCGCTCGAAGCGGTCGTCGGCGTCGCCATCGTCGGCGTGGTGGCCTACTACGTCATCGATCCGCTGGCGCCCAACTGGGAAGTCAAGGTCGATCAGCTCGATCCCACCCGGGTCGCGATCAGCCTGCGAAAAAAACGCTTCTCCACCGGCGGCGACGGCGAGGCCCTCGGCGTTTTCCGCCGCAAGGCGCAGGAGATCGTCGACGACAACGGCTTTGCCGGCTACTCGATCCTGCAGTTCACCGAGGGGGTCGACTCCGAGACGACCTTCGCGCGGAGAGTCGTCCACGGGGTAATTGCGGTACAGCTGCCGGCCGGCTGAGCCGGCCTGCCGATCGCGGCCCCGTCGAGCGACGCGGGTCGGCCACGCGAAACAATGCCGCCGCCGCGCGGTACCGACCCCCGTCATCCCGGAGCATCGTCACCAGCATCGAGAGCAGGCCCGCGTGGTACACCACTGCTGCGACGGGAATGCGCGTCAACTGCCAGATCAATGCCGTCGCGCCCGCCATCATGGCCGAGGCGACGACGTAACTGGCCGCGAACGGGAGCTTGACCGGCCAGCGGAAGCGCCAGGCCACGAGGGCCAGGGTCGCAGCCAGGAGGGCGACCTTGACGAGCGCGATGCCGCGCAACAGCCGGGCGAGCTCCGGGTCGCTCCGGAGCAGGGCATCCGGATGGCCATGCGTGGCCGCGATCATCGCTGCAACGGCGCAGCCCGCCAGCAGCAACCCACGCAACAGCAACGGCCTCGCGGGCGCAGCGAGCGGAGCGCTGCCGGAAGAAGCGAGTGTGGACATCGCCATGATCTCTCCCTCGGAACTCGATCGACGCAGCGAGTCTACGCCCGGTCGGCACGTTCCAGCAGGCCCTCGAAGGCGAAACTGGCCTCGCACCATGCCGCCACCGCGAGCAGATAGTTCGATTCCCCGCTCCGCCCTACCACCTGGATGCCGAGCGGCAGCCCGCGCGGTCCGAGAGCGGTCGGGAGGCTGATCGCCGGCACGCCGCACAAGGTCCAGAGCGTGCAGAACGCGGGATCGCCGGTGCTCTCGACGGTGGGCGCTTCCCCCGTCGCGGGTGGCGTGACGATGGCGCCATGGGCGTCATCCAGAAACCCGGAGAGCGCACTCATCAGCGCCGCGCGCGCCGCCAGCGCCCGGCGATAGTCGGCGTCGGAGGTGTGCTCGCCTTCATCCAGGGCCTGGCGGAGCCCGTCGCTCAACCGGGCGGCGTAGTGGCGGCGCACCAGGGCGGACGCACGCGCGGCTTCGTACAGCATGATCACGCGGTGGACGCGATGACCGTCGAGAAAGGCGGCGGGCAGCTCGCGCTCGGTCACGTGGGCGCCGGCTGCGCGCAGCCGTTCGATGTCCGCGCGGAAGCGGCGGCGCATCGCGGCTTCGGCCTTGTGCCACACCGGCGAGCGCACCGCGATCAGGCGCGGCGGCGAGCGCAACGGGGTGACGCGGCGCCCGATGATGCCGTCGCGCATCGTGAGCCAGGATGCGAGCAGCGCAGCATCGCCAACCGAGCGTGCGAACACGCCCGGCTGATCCAAGGTCGCCGAGAACGGCAGCACGCCCACGGTGGAGATCCGGCCCGCACCGGGCTTGTACCCCACCACGCCGCAATACGCGGCCGGCCGGATCACCGAGCCGTTGGTCTGCGTGCCGATGGCAGCCGGCACCATGCCGCACGCGACTGCCGCGGCCGAGCCGCTGGACGACCCGCCGGGCGAATGTGCCGGATTCCACGGATTGCGGGTCTTGCTCGGCGCCATGAACGCGAACTCGGTGCTCACGGTCTTGCCGGCGACCAGCGCGCCCGAGTGCGCCAGGCGGTCGAGCACCTCGGCAGAACGGGCTGGCACGTGGTCAAGATAGATCGGCGAACCCATGCGCGTGGGGATGCCGGCCGTCGCGATGATGTCCTTCACCCCGATGGGAACGCCCGCCAGCCTGCCGCGCTCGGACAACGGCAGGGTGTCGTACGGCCGCGCGCTCGCTCGCGCGCCATCCGCTTCGCGCCGACGATCGGCCGCACGCGCCAGGCGCACCAGGCGGTCCGCGTCGATCCATTCCCACGCGCGTATCACCGGTTCCAGCTCCGCGGTGCGCCGGGTGCAGCTCGCGGCCAATGCCGCGCTCGTCAGCTCGCCGCGGGCAATCCGTTCCGCCGCCTCGCGCAATCCGAGAGCAAACAATGCGTCCATTCCGCTTCCCCCTGTGCCGGTCCGGGTCGTGGCGCATGCCGGCCGAATGCGCGCCACGGCCTGAGCGCCGTGGTTTCGCGGCGCCTCGCGTTCGCGCCGTCAGCTGCGCGGCTTCACCTCCGGATTGAGCAGGTTGGGAGGCGTGCCGCCGGTGAGCGCCGCGATGCAGTTGCGCGCCGCCGTGTTGGCCATGGCCTTGCGGGTCGGCTCCGATGCGGAGGCGATGTGCGGCGAAAGCACGACGTTCTTCAGGCGCAGGAAGCCCGGGTTGAGCGCGGGCTCGTTCTCGAACACGTCCAGCCCCGCCGCACGGATGCGCCTGGTGGCCAGCGCGTCGATCAGCGCGGCGTCGTCGACGATGCCCCCGCGCGCCACGTTGATGAGCACCGCCGTCGCCTTCATGAGGGCGATTTCCGCGGCCCCGATCATGTGATGGCTTTCGGCGCTATAAGGCGTCAGCAGCACCACGATGTCGGCATCCCGGAGGAGCTGGTCCTTCGCGCGGTAACGCACGCCGTGTCGTGCTTCGTCGTCCGGCGCGAGCCGCTGCCGGTTGTGATAGAGGATGTTCATGTCGAAGCCGCGCGCGCGCTTCGCCACGGCCTGGCCGATCCGGCCGAAGCCGACGATCCCGAGCGTCGCACCGTGCACGTCCACACCCAGCATCTGCTTGAGGAACGTGCCCTTCCAGTCGCCTTCGCGCAGGTACTGCTCGCCTTCGGTCATGCGTCGGCAGGTCGCGATGATCAGCCCGAAGGTGTAGTCCGCCACCGAATCGGTGAGCACGCCGGGCGTGTTGGTCGCCATGACGCCGTGTTGCGTGATGGCTGGCAGGTCGAGGTTGTTGTAGCCGACACCGACATTCGACACCACCTTCAATCGGGGACATTGGTCGAGCAGCGCGGCGTCGATCCGGTCGGCGGTGGTGATGACGGCGCCATCCTTGTCCGCGAGCGCCGCCGTCAGCTCTGTAGTGCTGCGACGGATGTCGGCCTGGTTCGATTCGACATCGAAATGTTCGGCGAGCATCGCGAGCGTTTCGTCGAACACCTCCCGACTCACCAGTACGCGTGGTTTCATGGGTCCCCTGCTGTGCGTGTCTTGTGGCGGGTCGCGGCCGAGGCACCGGCCCGCAGTTGCGAACCGCCGATTCTACTGGTTCGGCGCTGGCCGGTCGTTGCCGCCGGCGTCGCGCCGGATCAACCAGGCGAGCACCGGCGGCGTGATCAGCGTGGTGAGCAGCACCACGATCACGATGACCGAGAACACCGCCGGCGTGACGACGCCCAGCGCCATGCCGGTCGCGGCGAAGATGAGACCGACCTCGCCCCGCGGCACCATGCCCCAGCCCACCAGCCATTTGTCCGCGGACCCGGCCGCGAGGCCGGACACGATCTTGCCGACCACCGCCGCGACCGTGAGTCCGAGCGCGATCATCAGCGCCTTCGGATCGGCCAGCAGGTCGAGCTTGACGTGCATGCCGGTGACGACGAAAAAGAACGGCACCAGGAAGTGGCCGATGGGCGCGATCAGATCGTCGAGATGACGGTGGCGGTGGGCTTCGATCACGGCGCGCACGCGGGCCCGCGTGGCCACATCCGCCGGATCCAGCGCCTGCTCCACCTCGCCTTCGAGCTGCGGCCGATCGAAGTCGTGGAACATCACGTCGTCCAGCACGAGCCCCGCGGCGAAGGCCCCGACGATGGGCGCGAGATCCATCAGGCTCGCGAGCCACGCGAATACGAGCCCCATGGCCAGCGCGACCGTGAGCTTCATCCCGACTCCGGTGTCGATGGTCGCGAACGCCCGCGAAAGCCGGGGCGCGGCCAACTGGCCGATGAGGATCGCGCCCGTGAGGAAGATGACCGCCTTGGCGACGATCCACGCGAGGCCCTTCGCATCGAGCGATCCCGTGGTGACGATGGCGGACACGACCGCGAGGATCACGAGCCCGAGGACGTCGTCGATCACCGCGGCACCGAGCACGATGCGCGCTTCCGGTGTCTGCAGGCGGCCCATGTCCCGGAACACGCGGCCCGTGATCCCGACCGAAGTGGCGGTGAGCGTGGCGCCGAGGAACAGGTACGCGTTGGCGTCGAGGCCGGGCAGCAGCCACGGCCCGACGACAAAGGTGCCGAGGGCAAACGGAACTGCAACCCCGACCACGGCGACCGCGGTGGCGCGCGCGCCCACGGCCAGCATCTGGTGGACGTTCGATTCGAGGCCGATCTGGAACAGCAGCACGACCACGCCCAGTTCGGCCAGGAACGCGATGATCGGCTCGCTCGGCAGGCCCGCGACGAAATCGATGCCGACGAGGCCGAGGTTGCCCAGGATGATGCCGACCAGCAATTCGCCGAGCACGGCGGGCTGGCCCAGCCGCTCCACCAGGCAGCCGAGCTTGGCGCAGATGAGGATCACGGCGATCCACAGAAACAGCGTGGCATCGTGGGCGGCTTCCGCGCCGGCAGCGGCGCAGGCGAGGCCCGGAGCGAGAGACAGGAGCAGGACGATGGCGAGGTTCATGACCCAAGGGTATCGGCACTCGCGGCCCGGCGCCACCCGTCGATGCGCCCGCTGCAGTGGTGGTACGATAATCCGCGCTGCCATCCACCCGTGAAGAAAAAAGCCCAGTGGCCACGATCAACTATCTCACCACCGTACAGTTCGACTTCGGCGCGATCAAGCTCGTCAGCGCCGAGTGCACCCGTCTCGGCATCGAGCGCCCGCTCATCGTCACCGACAAGGGCATCCGCGCTTCGGGCCTGCTCGATCGACTGCGCGAGAATCTCGAGCCGGCGCTCGGCTTCGAGATCTTCGACGACACCCCCGCCAACCCGACCGAGGCCGCGGCCTTGCAGGCCGTGGCGCGGTATCGCAGCGTCGGCGCCGATGGAATCGTCGCCATGGGTGGCGGCTCTTCGCTCGATCTGGGCAAGGCGGTGGCGTTGCTCGCGACACACCCCGGCCCGTTCGTGCAGTACGCTGCGGTCGAAGGCGGTGCGCCGAAGATCACCGCGGCGGTGGCACCGCTGATCGCGATCCCGACGACGGCCGGCACGGGCAGCGAAGTGGGACGCGGTTCGGTGATGGTGCTGGACGACGGGCGCAAGCTGGGCTTCCTGTCGCCCCACCTGCTGCCGAAGGTTGCCATCTGCGATCCCGAACTCACGATCGGGTTGCCCCCGATGCTCACGGCGGCCACGGGGATGGATGCCATCGCACACTGCATCGAGACCTTCCTGTCGCCGCTGGTGAATCCCCCGGCCGAAGCGATCGCCATCGACGGCTTGACGCGAGCCTCGGCGCACATCGTGAATGCGACGCGCGACGGCGGGGACCGCGACGCGCGCTGGAACATGATGATGGCCGCGATGGAAGGCGCGCTCGCCTTCCAGAAGGGCCTCGGGGCGGTGCATGCGTTGTCGCACCCGCTCGGCGCCCTGCACGACCTGAAGCTCCATCACGGCACGCTCAACGCAGTGCTGCTGCCGGCGGTGATCCGGTTCAATGCGCCCGCCGTGGGCGACAAGCTGGCGCGTCTGGCCGCAGCAATGGGTCTGCCGCCTGGCGCCGACGTGGCCCGGGCAATCACGGAATTGAACGAGAAGCTCGGGCTGCCGGCGGGATTGAAAGCGATGGGTCTGCCCGCCGATGCGCTGCAGGGTATCGCCGAGGCCGCACCGAAGGATCACTGCCACGGCACCAATCCGCGCAAGCCGACGGTGCCGGAATATCGGGAATTGCTCGAGGCGGCCTACCTGTAGCGGACACGGTCGGCGAACGCATTGCTCCCGATACCGCCCATGCCATCGTGACGCGCCGCTTCAGCCTGACGTATCGCACCGTGTTCCTGATGGCTGCAGGCGCGGTCCTCGTGGGCGCCGCCGTCATCGTCGCCCTCAACCTCATGGGCGGCGAAAAGAAGATCCAGCGGCGCATCGAGCGCCTCTATACCCTCGACGACCCCCGCTTCGTTCATGAGTTGGGCGTGCTGCTGGGGCCACCCTTCGTCGCCGGCAATCGCCCCACGGTCCTGCGCAACGGCGACGAGATCTTTCCGCCGATGCTCGAGGCGATCCACGGCGCCCGGCAATCCATCAACTTCGAAACCTACATCTACTGGGCGGGCGACATCGGCCGCACCTTTGCGGATGCGCTGTCGGAGCGCGCCAGGCACGGCGTCCAGACCCACGTGCTGCTCGACTGGGTGGGCAGCGCGAAGATCGACGACCGACTCATCGACGAGATGACGGCGGCCGGCGTGCAGGTGCGCAGGTTTCACCCGCCCCACTGGTCGCATCTCGGGCACCTCAACAATCGCACGCACCGGAAGCTCCTGATCGTGGACGGCAGGATCGCATTCACCGGTGGCGTCGGCATCGCCCCGGCGTGGACCGGGCATGCCCAGGACCCGGACCATTGGCGCGACACGCATTTCCGGGTCGAAGGGCCGGTCGTGGCCCAGATGCAGTCCGTGTTTCTCGAAAACTGGATCAAGGTGACCGGCGCCATGCTGCACGGCCCCGACTATTTCCCGGTATTGGAACCGTCGGGCACCACTCTCGCGCAGATGTTCAGCAGTTCGCCGAACGGAGGCAGCGACAGCATGCAGTTGATGTATCTGCTTGCGATCACGAGCGCCTCGCGCTCGATCGACCTGTCGGCGGCGTATTTCGTACCCGACGATCTGACCACCGCGGCCTTGATCGAGGCCATGAAGCGTGGCGTGAAGCTGCGCATAGTCGTCCCGGGCGAGCACATCGACAGCGACGCGGTGCGGGGCGCGTCGCGGGCACGCTGGGGGCCATTGCTTGCCGCGGGCGCGGTCATCGCCGAATACGAGCCGACGATGTACCACTGCAAGGTCATGATCGTGGACGCACTGCTGGTGTCGGTCGGTTCGACCAACTTCGACAACCGGTCATTCCGGCTCAACGACGAAGCGACGCTCAATGTGATCGACGCGGACTTCGCGGCAGAGCAGTCAGCGATCTTCGAGGCCGACCTGAAGCTGTCCCGCCCGATCACCTACGCCGAATGGCGCGCACGACCCTGGCAGGAGAAGCTCGGGGAGCACCTGGCTTCACTGTTCGGCTCCCAGCTCTAGCCGGCGGCTCGCCGCCTGGTCGCGCATCCGGCCAGACTCGCAGCGCCGTCCGCACTGCCCCGCCGTCCTCGTTCCGACCGGATCAAGCCGTCTTCCGGCAGACGAGGAAAACTTCATCGACCCCGGCGGTGGCGACCATGCCGGGAACGAGTTCGAGCGCTTTCTGGAAGCGCAGCCCCAGCGGCATGAAGATGCGGTTGTAGACCCACATCGCGCGCTCCCTGCGGTGGGTCAGGAACCACATCCCGGCATCGAGCAGGCGCGATGATTTCGGCTGCATGCCGAACACCGCACTGCGTTCGATGACGAATCCGAAAGTGCCGAGCATTGCCAGCAATCGCTCGGGCTCGTAGCGCCGGCGATGACCGACGAAATCATCGAACGCCGTCCATTGCGACGGATGCAAGGGCACCGACAGGAGCAGCACCGCGCCCGGCGCTGCGATGCGTGACAGCTCGGCCATGGCGCCCATGTCGTCATCGACGTGCTCGACGATATCGAGTGCGCAAACCAGATCGAAGCTGCGGTCGGAAAATGGCAGCGAGGATATGACGCCGAGCACGGCTTCGGCGCCTTGCGCGCGGAGCCGTGTCACCGCGGGCAGGCTGAGGTCGACGAAATGCGTTCCCACGATCGGCAGACGCGGCCGCAGCCCTGGCGCGACCTCGATTCTGCGTTGCGCTTGCGCGAGCAGCGAAGTGACCAACGGCCAGGTATTGAAGCGTTCCGGCCCGACCAGTCGGGCTTCGGACCACAGCGGGTCGTAGAACCGGCGATTGGCCTCGCGCAGTTCGGCGTCGCCGCGCGGGGCCATGGGCGGGGTCAGGTCTGGCATCCCGCCCGTTCCGTTCGTCGATGCTGCTCGAGCCCGTTCTGCACGCTACGGCCCGCGAAGGAGCCGCCGGGCGTCGACACCATGCAAAGCGCTTCGCGCACGGCCTGCCATGTCCCGATCAGGACCGCAGCACCTGGCCCGCACCTCCCGCCACGACCTCGCCGTCGGCATAGATCGTTGATCCGTTCACGATCGTGTATCGGACCCCGCGCGAAGGCATGACCATCCGCTTGCCGCCGCCTGGCAGATCGTACCGGCGCTCGCCTCTGTTCGAGGACCCGATGGTCGTCGGGTCGAAGATCGCGATGTCCGCCGCCAGACCCGCCTGCAGCCGCCCGCGATCGCGGATACCGAACAGATCGGCCGGATCCGACGTAAGCCGGCGAATGGCCTCGGGCATGGAGAGCACGCCACGTTCGCGGACCCAGGTCCCGAGGAGATAGGTGGGATAGCCGGAATCGCACAGCATGTCCACGTGGGCACCGCCGTCACCGAGGCCGATCAGGACCGCCGGATTGTTCAGCAGTTCCGACATGCGATCGACTCTCGTGTTGTAGGACTGCATCGTGAATTCGAGCGCCAGGTCGTCCGCCAGCGTCAGGTCGAGAAAAGCGTCCACGCCGTCCTTGCCTTCCGCGCGCGCGATCTCCGCCACGGTCTTGCCTTCGAAGCGCTTCAGATCCGGCGAGCGTACTTCGTGCAGCGTCACTCTTTCCCAGTTGCCGAATGCGATCGGATTCTTCAACTCTTCGCGGAACTGGTTGCGGAAGACGGGGTCGCGATACACGGCTTTCTGCGCTTCCTTGGATTTGTCCGCAAACACGCGCTTCCACGAAGGGAATGCCGCGAACGAGAACGGGCTGTGCATGTCGATCTCGCGCGTCAACGGCAGCGGCGAGGTCTGCGGCCGCGCACCCTTGGCGATCATCGGCGCCGCGCGCTTCAACGTGTCGCGCACCGCCTCCGGAATGTCGTCGCGATCGAACAGCGCGATGAAAGTCACCGGGCGGGCGCTCTCATCGAGCAGGAAATCGAGCGTTTCGCACTGCTCTTCGTCGAGCACCCCGATCTGCCGCGTCAACGCCACTTCGATCGCCCCCTTGCTCTTCTCCTTGAGCACGTTGGCATACGCTTTCAGCTCGTCGCGACTGGCATTGCGGCACGCGAGCGGTCGCCCGCCGAAACCGAGATGCTGGTTCAGGATCGTGCTGGAAAAGCCGAACGCGCCGGCGTCCATCGCCTCCGCGAGCAGCGCGCGGATCTTCGAGGTTTCCGCCACCGTGGCCGCCCGCTCCATCGACGCTTCGCCCATCACGTAGTGGCGCAGAGGCGTCAGCGGGGCGAGGAAGCCGAGGTTCACCGACGGCTTGCGCCGCGCGGCGGCATCCATGTATTCGGGGAAGGTCTCCCAGTCCCAGGTGATGCCCTCGGAGAGCACGTCGAACGGAATGGCCTCGACATTGACGAGATCGCGCATCGCCACTTCCCGCGATTCCGGTCGGCAGGGCGCGATCCCCACGCCGCAGTTGCCCATCACCACGCTGGTCACTCCGTGCCACGAAGACGGCGTCACCGCGCCATCCCAGCAGATCTGCGCGTCGTAGTGCGTGTGCGGATCGACGAAGCCCGGCGAAACGATGCAATCCGAGGCGTCGATCGTCTGCCGTGCTGCGCCGTCGACGCTGCCAATCTCGACGATCTTGCCGCCCGTGACCGCGACGTTGGCGTGGCGCCCGTCCGCGCCGGTCCCGTCGATCACGAGGCCGTTCTTGATCAGAAGGTCGAATGCCATGAACGCTCCTTTGTGCAACAGCGTCGCGCGGATCGATCAGGGCCGCAAGCCCCTGCCTCGATCAGGCTCGAGCCTGTCCGGGTTGTCACTGCTGCCTGATTTCCACTCTCTGCCTCTGCGCTCGCGGGCGTCGTGCGCACGACCGCGACCTGACTGCAGAAAGTCGGTCGCCGAAGGTTACTCTGAAAGATCGTCGGGCGATTGGGCGTCGGCCGAGACCGTCAGCCACGACAGCGCTCGCGCCGCGGAGGTTGGCACTCGCCGCGGGCAGCGACCGGGATGGTCCCGGCGGCCGCGTGAGCCATTTCCTCAGGCTACGACTGGGACCAAGAAGGGCAGCAGGTCAAAGTCGGCGCGCCGTCCGTCGACTTCGTCTTGCCACATCGGGGGCAGTCCATCTGCGAGGGGCATTACCTGCGGGCGCAAGCGCCAATCTCTGACTTCATCTCAACCAGAATGACGTGCGTTGGCGAGTCTCCGACATTGGTGCCAATGTGCGTCTGCGCGTCCGACCACATCACGTCTCCCGGCTTGAACTGCCTCTGCAGAACCCTTCCGTCCGGCAGGGTGATCGACCGGCTGAATGCTGACAGGGAATAGAGCACAAACGCCGGATGTCGATGCTGCTGCGTTCGGTCGCCAGGGGAGTCACGGTAGTTCAAGACGCGCACACACTCATTCTCGAAAATGACCGTGTACTTGTCGGGGTCTGTCTGAGCAGCATCCTGAGCGTACGCGCATGGAGCTGCGAGAAGAACAAAAAGAATGCCGGCGACGTGTCGGATCATCATCACTCCCTTCGATAACGGCAATCATGCCTTGTTGCAGGTTCGGTGTGCGGGAGATTTGCAAAGTCCATCAAGCAAGAATGTGTCTGTATGACGCCTTAACACCGTGCTTGACCGGGCACCGGCGTGCGTCGCACGCCGAACTATTGCGGCCGATAGCGAACCGGGTATTTGAGCAGCGCACGCATCTTCCTGGAGATGATGCCAAATAGGTGGTCCATGGAGGTACTCGGCTCTGACTTTGATATGGGGAGACCGAACTGCGCTGCCTACCGCGATCACCTTCTGAGGCGGAGCGTCGAGGATGCCATCCCGATCCATCCCGCTCGGCAGGGCGGTCGATCATCGCCCGGGACAGCGGGACCGTCACGCCGATCGACGCGCGTAACTGACAGTGAGCATCTCCCACTGGTGTCCGTCCGGTTCGTTCCAGTAGATCATCCTGCCGCCGTATTCGGTGTTGATCCTGCGGTCCATCGGGCCGCGCACGCTGCTTCGATACGCGATGCCTTTGGCCTCGATGCGCCCGAGGATTGCGTCGAAATCTGTCTCGCTCACGCGGAAACAGAAGTGATAAACGGGGAACGGGTCGTTCGTGTCGATGAAATCGAGCGTCAGGCCGGCGTTCACGTAGACCGGCGAGAACGGCCCGAGCCCGCTTTCCGCCCAGGGGACACCCAGGAGCTCCGCCAGCAGCTTCGCCGCGGCGACCTGGTCAGGCGACGGGACGATGGTGTGATCTAGGGCCTGTTCACACTACTCGCAGCCCATCGGCGATGAGCGCGAAGTTGATGAAGCCAATGAACATGAGGTCGAGTTTCTCGAATCGCGAGAAGATGCGCCGAAATCCCTTGAGCCTGCGGAACAGCCGCTCGATC
>JBBQHP010000004.1:0-184239 GCA_038324085.1 Burkholderiales bacterium | reverse complement strand
GAGGATCTGTACTATCGGCTCGCCGAGATCGTCCTGACCATTCCGCCCTTGCGCGAGCGCAAGGGCGACGCAAACTTGCTTGCCCATGCCTTCGTCCGCCGGTTCGCCACGGAGAATCGCCGTTCGACGCCGACCCTCCTGCCTGCTGCCATCGACGCGATCGAGGCTCATGCGTGGCCGGGAAACGTGCGCGAACTCGAGAACTGCGCGAAGCGGGCGGTAATCATGGCGGAAGGCTCCACGCTCAACGCCGAGGATTTCGGCCTCGAACCCGCGGACGCCGATCCGGACGCATTCAACCTGCGTCGCGTCCGCGATGAAACCGAGAAAAATGCCGTCGTGCGCGTGCTCGGACGCGTCAACGGGAACATCAGCAAAGCGGCCGAGATGCTCGGCGTAAGCCGACCGACGCTCTACGACCTGATGGAAAAATACGGGCTGCGCGGCTGACCGGTCGCGGCTCTCGATCTCCTCGCAACCAAGGGCTGTTTCATGATTCCTTCGAATTCACGACAGTTGGCACTCGCGGCAATGGTCCTCGTTCTGGTCGGATGCAAGAGCGAGCGCTCGGACGATTTCGTCGCATCCGGACGCGCATTTCTGGACAAGCGCGACTATCCGGCCGCGATCATTCAGTTCAAGAACGCGGTCCAGAAGGATTCCGGTTCCGGTGAAGCCCGGTACGGGCTCGGCGTGGCACTGCGACAGCTGGGCGACAATGCCTCTTCGGAGATCGAATTCCGCAAGGCGCAGGCAAGCGGATTCGACCCCGAGTCGCTGATGCCGGAATTGATGGCCGTACTGCTCGAAACCGGCCAGTTCGACAAGGTGATTGCGGAAGGCGAGAAGGCGACCCTCAAAACGCCGCTTGCCCGCGGCGCTGTTCTGGCCGCCGTCGGCACTGCCTATGTGGTGAACGGCAAACTCGACGACGCGCGCCGACTCGCGGCGGATGCGGTCACGGCCGATCCTGCCGGCCCGGGACCGCAACTCCTTCGCGCGCGGCTTGCGGTGATCGATCAGAAAGTCGATGAAGCCCAGCAGATCCTGGCCGACGCTTTGGCGAAATCGCCCAACGACTACGAAACGCTTCGTTTCAAGGGCGATCTGGATCTCGCGCAAGGCAAACCGAAAGAAGCGATTCAGCTCTATGATCGCGCGATCGCGGCCCGGCCCTCAGGGCAGGTGGTGTACCTGAGTCTGGTGCCGACGCTGCTGCGCCAGCGCGATCTGGAGGGCGCCACGGCACGCCTCGCCGCTCTCAAGAAGAGCGCAGGCGGAACCACCGGGACCCGCTATCTGGAAGCGCTTGTCGCGTTCGCCAAGGGCGATCGCAAGCTGGCGCGGGACGCGATCCGGCAGGTGCTCAAGACCGGGACCGACTATCCCCCCGCTTTGCTGCTCGCGGGCAACCTAGAACACGATCTGGGCAATTTCGTGCTCGCCGAGGATCTCCTGACCAAGGTGGCCACGGGAGTGCCGAACGACGTGCAATCGCGGCGACTGCTGACCTCCGCGTATCTGCGCAGCGGACAGATCCCCAAAGCCAAGGAAGTGCTGGCCGCGCTGATCAAACTGGACCCGGACTCGATCCAGACGAACACGCTCGCAGGCCAGGTCGCTGCGGCTTCCGGCGACCCCACGAAGGCATCGGAGTACTTCAAGAAAGCGGTCGCGATCGATCCGAAGAATACCGTGTCGCGCACGATGCTGGGAGCGTCCAACATGCTGCGCGGCGAGATCCAGCGCGGCTTGTCCGATCTGGAAGCAGCGTCTGCAGCCGATTCGAGCCATATCGAGGCCGACGTCTCGCTCATTCAGTACTTCCTGAGCCAGAAGCAGTTCGACAAGGCGGCCCAGGCCGTCGATGCACTGGCCAAGAAGCAGCCCGAGAATCCGATGACATTCACGCTTCGTGGTGGGGTGCTGCTCGCGAAGGGTGATCAGGCGGGAGCCCGCAAAGCCTTCGAGGAGGCACTCGCGCGACAGCCTACCTTCCTGCCCGCGGCGTCGAATCTTGCGGCGCTCGATCTGCGCGACAAGAAGCCCAAGGAAGCCATCAATCGATACCGCGAAGTGTTTGCCAAGGATCCCAAACAGATCGACGCGGCGCTGCTGCTCGCATCCCTGCTCCAAAGCCAGGGCAACACCGAAGAGGTGGACCAGGTCATCGCCAATGCCGTGGCTGCCGATCCATCGAACGTCTCCGCCAGACTTGCGCAGATTGGCCATCTGCAGCAGACCGGCCACAAGAAGGAAGCGCTCGAGGCCGCACAGAAAGCAATCGCGGCCGTTCCGGACGATCCGCGGCTGCTGCGCGTTCTGGGTCTGGCGCTGAGCGCGAACGGCGACTACTCGCAAGCCGCCAGCACCCTGGGCAAGCTCTCGGCTCTCGAACCGCGGAATACCGAAGCCCTCGCTCTGCAGGCCAATGCCTATGCCGCCGGGAAGGACTTCGTCAGTGCTCGCGGCGCGCTCGGGAAAGCCGTCGAGATTCAACCCGAAAATGCCTTGCTGCGCGCAGCGCTCGTCGATCTGGGAATAACCGAGAAACATTTCGATGCCGCTCTCAACGACGCTCGGACCATCCAGAAGAAATGGCCCAAGAACAGCGCCGGCTACATCGCCGAATCGATGGTGCTGTCGAATCAGCAGAAGGAGCAGGAAGCCGAATCGGTCCTGCGCAACGCGTTGCGCAACGTGGACGACCCAGGGGTCGCGGTGCAGTTGTTCAAGTTGCTGGTGAAATCGAAGGGACCGGCAGAGGCCGACAAGTTCGTTGCCGAATGGATGGCGAGTCGACCCAAGGACGCGGCTCTCGCAACGGTCGCTGCGGAGTCGAGTCTGAGCCGGGATGACTTTGCCACCGCGGTGCATTGGTATCGGGCCGCACTGAAGGCGAGACCCGACAACCCGACCCTGCTCAACAACCTCGCCTGGTCCCTCGGGCAGATCAAGGATCCGCAGGCGCTGGCTACCGCCGAAAGAGCGCAATCGTTGGCCCCGAGCAACGCAGCGATCATCGATACGCTCGGCTGGCTGCAACTGCAGAAGGGCGACGCGGCCACTGCGGTGACGACGCTGCAGCGCGCGGTGGGTCTCGCGCCCGGTGCACCGTCGATCCGGATCAATCTTGCCAAGGCGCTGATCGCCACCGGTCGCAAGGATGACGCGCGGGCGCAGCTGCAGGCGACCGCCGCAATGAACACTCCGAAATCGATTGCCGACGAAGTAGAGAAGCTGCTTGCCTCGCTCTAACAATCCGACAACAACAACCACGCAGGAAAAATCAGCCATGCCCAATGTCGCCGTTGTAGGACTCGGCTACGTCGGACTCCCGCTCGCCGTGGAGTTCGGCAAGAAATTCCCGACCATCGGTTTCGATCTATCCAAGGCGAAGATCGAGGCCTACCAGCGCTTCGTCGATCCCACCGGCGAAGTGCGCACCGAAGACCTTCGCGCAGCGACGCAGCTGCGCGTAACGACCGACGCAGCCGCGCTCGCCGAGGCCGACTTCGTGGTGGTGGCCGTGCCCACTCCGGTGGACGACGCCCATCAACCGGATTTCTCGCCGCTGGTCGGCGCGAGCGAAGCGGTCGGGCGCAATCTCAAGCGCGGTGCGACGGTCGTGTTTGAATCCACTGTGTATCCGGGCGCCACCGAAGAGGTTTGCGTACCGATCATCGAGCGCGTTTCGGGGCTGCGCTGGAAACAGGATTTCTTCGTCGGCTATTCACCCGAGCGGATAAATCCCGGCGACAAGGAGCGCACGCTCACCAAGATCGTCAAGGTGGTCTCGGGCGACTCGCCGGAGACCCTGGAGAAAGTCGCGGTGCTTTATGAAAGCGTCATCACAGCGGGCGTGCACCGCGCCAGCAGCATAGCCGTGGCCGAAGCGGCAAAGGTGATCGAGAACACGCAGCGGGATCTCAACATCGCGCTCATGAACGAACTCGCGCTGATCTTCCACCGCCTCGGCATCGACACGCTGGAGGTGCTCAAGGCCGCCGGGACGAAGTGGAATTTCCTGCCGTTCCGCCCCGGTCTCGTGGGCGGGCACTGCATCGGTGTCGACCCCTACTACCTGACCTACAAGGCCGAGAAGACCGGCTACCACCCGCAGGTCATCCTGGCGGGCAGGCGCATCAACGACAACATGGGCAAGTACATCGCGGAGCAGACCGTGAAACGCATGATCCGCGCGGGCTCGCCGGTGCAGGGCGACGATGTCATCGTGCTCGGGCTCACGTTCAAGGAGAACTGCCCGGACACGCGCAATACGCGCGTGATCGACGTGATTCGCGAACTCGAATCGTATGGGGCCAGGGTCCATGTGCACGATCCCGTTGCCAACCCCGAGGAAGCGCGGCATGAGTACGGGGTGGAACTCGTCGCCTGGGACAAGCTGCCGAAGAGCAAGGCGGTGGTCCTCGCGGTCGCGCATCACGAGTTCGTCGGTGATTCGATCGATCGCATCACCGGCCTGCTGAAGCCGCAAGGCGTCCTGATAGACGTGAAGTGCGCCGCCGACGCACAGGCCTGTCGCGCGGCCGGCGTCGACGTCTGGCGTCTCTGAGTCATCGCATCGTGGTCAATGTGACAACGCTGCTGGACGGGCGCCGCAGTCGCTGGCTGGTGACCGGTGGCGCCGGATTCATCGGTTCCCATCTGGTCGAACAATTGCTGCGCGCGGGACAGGAAGTCGTGACGCTCGACAATCTGTCGACCGGCCACCGCAGCAATCTCGAGGAGATCGAGGCTACGGTCGGTCCCGAACCAAGTCGGCGCCATCGCTTCATCGAAGGTGACATCTGTGATCCCGCTGCGTGCAAGGAGGCCTGCGACGGAGTCTCGTTCGTGCTCCACCAGGCGGCGCTGGGATCGGTACCGCGTTCCATCGAGCGACCGACCGACTCCCACGCGGCAAATGTCACGGGCTTCCTGAACATGCTGGTCGCCGCTCGCGACGCTCGTGTGCAACGATTCGTCTACGCTTCGTCGAGCGCGGTGTACGGGGATCACCCCGGCCTGCCCAAGGTGGAGTCGGCCGTGGGTGAGGTGCTGTCGCCCTACGCGGCGACCAAGAGTGCCAACGAGATGTATGCCCGCGTGTTCCTGCGCTGCTACGGCCTCGACACGGTGGGCCTGCGCTATTTCAACGTATTCGGCCCGCGCCAGGATCCGAATGGTCCGTACGCTGCCGTGATCCCGAAATGGCTGGAAGCCCTGCTCCATGACGAGCCGGTATGGATCAACGGTGATGGCGAAACCACGCGGGATTTCTGCTATATCGCGAATACGGTACAAGCGAACATTCGCGCCGCGGTCGCGACCGATCCGGGCGTTCCGGGTGAGGTCTTCAATGTCGCGGTCCATGACCGTACTTCCCTCGCGATCCTGTTCGCGACATTGCGAGATCTGCTGTCGCCACTGGAACCGAAGGTCGCGCAGGCGAAACCAAGCCATCGGGAATTCCGCACTGGCGACGTGCGCCATTCGCTCGCCGATATCTCGAAGGCGCAGCGGCTGTTGGGCTATCTGCCCACGCACACGCTGCGCGCGGGATTGCAGGAGGCCCTGCCATGGTACGTCGCACATCTGAGATAGCTCTATCGGCACCGCGCCGAGCGGTCTTGCGTGGTGCCGCGGCGCTCGCTGTTTTAGCCGCTCTCCCCCGGCACGCGCTCGCGGGGATCGAAGATACCATCGCGAGGGTCAAGCCTTCCATCGTTGCGGTCGGGACGCTGCAGCCCTCGCGCAATCCCACGTTCCTTTTTTCGGGAACCGGGTTCGCCGTCGGCGACGGATCTTTGATCGCGACCAATGCGCATGTGATTCCGCGCACGCTCGACACGGATCGACGAGAGACTCTCGTGATCGCTCTGCCGAACCGCACCGGCGGTGAAGCCGCCGCATACCCGGCGCGAGTCGTAGCCATCGACCGCGAGTACGATCTCGCCGTCATCGCCATCGAAGGCAAGAGACTGCCCGCGCTACAGCTCAACACGGGCGCGGCGTTGCGCGAGGGACAGGAGCTCTTCTTTACCGGATTTCCGATCGGCACGGTCCTGGGGCTCATAGCGGCCACGCATCGCGGCATGGTGTCCGCTCTGACGCCGATCTCGATTCCGCGCAGCAGCGCCACCGAACTGGACGCGGCCGCGATCAAGCGGCTTTCGGGTTCTCCGTACCAGGTCATCCAGCTCGACGGCACGGCCTATCCGGGCAACAGCGGCAGTCCGCTCTACGACGCGAACGGCGTGGTATTCGGCATCATCAACATGGTATTCGTGAAGGGGGCGCGCGAGAATGCCCTCTCGCAGCCGAGCGGCATTTCCTACGCCATCCCTTCGCAACCGCTCGCCGAAATGGTCGCGGTTCACCGTCGCTAGCCGGCCCGGGCTACTTCAGCAAAGACGAGCCTTCTTCGCCTTCCGAGCGCACATCGAAGGGGAACACCTCGCGTAGCGCGAGCAGTTCCACCAGCACCTCCTCGGCCCGATCGAACTGCGCATTCGCGCCGATCCCGAGCAACCCTTCGAGCGAAGGACGCAGCTGCGTGATCTCGATGGGAATCCGCAGCAATTGATCGATGTGGGCCGAAGGCGTGTCGAGATCCAGTTCCGCACCCTCGGGCACAACGCCCAGCAGCGAACAGAGCATGAGACCGAGTGCCTTGAAATCGCGTCGCCGGGCGCTTGCCGCATCATCGACAGCGGCAGGATCATCAGCGGCCCTTGCGCCCTCCGGCGTGAGCGAATCCAGCACCTTCGCGGTAACGTTGAAATCCGCGAGCACCACGACGCCGGTGTCACGAAACAGGAAATGCTGCGGCCCCAGCGCACCGTGGTGCAGCCCCAGGGCGTGCACGGCGTCGAGCGCGAGACTCATCTGGGCCACGTAGTTGAGTGCGAGACCGATGGGTACCTTCCTGCGGATCGCTTCGCTGAGGGGCCCGCCCCAAAGGCATTCGAATGCGACGAAGCCGACCGCATCCGTGGTTCCGGTGTCGTACACGGATACCACATTGCGCTGGTCGAGATTGACCAGCTTGGCATAGTGTTCGAGATAGCGCTCCACAAACTCGGGCGGCGCTTCTGCCATCGGCACGATCTTGATGATCTCTTCGCGATCTCGCGGCACGTTGAGCGCGACGTAAGTGGTGGAGTGCACGCCCTTGGCGAGGCGCCGGGCAATCCGCCGATCGCGCAGTTCGGGCAATCGATCCTCCCCGACCGGTCGCTGGGCAGTGAACATCACGGTGCGATCGGTCACACTCGGATCCACGTCCCCGGCCAGGCGCGCAATCACCGTGTTGGCGAGTACTGCTTCGCGTGCCTCGGTCATCATGGTCAGCTCGCCGGGTTTCGCCATCCCGGGATTGAACCCGTGCACCTCCACGATCGGGATGGTGGTTCCGTGATCGGTGTCGGTAACGGTTGCCTGGCGCCCGTACAGGAAGCGCACGCCCGCCTGTGCCGCCGCAGGTCCGGAAACCGCGATGCTCCAACCAAGGCCTTTCGCGCGCCCGTCGAGTCGTTGCGCCATCTCCACGGTCGGCCCCGCGATGCTCGGGGAAAACTGCGTGGTCACCGAAATTCGGGAGACGATCACACTGCCGGTGTGCACGCCGCAACCGAGTGACAGCGGCGGCACGAACACGTCGGTCAGGTTGGCTGTCGCCCACTGGCGCACGCGCCGCGCGGCCAGCACGACACCGAGCGCAGACTCCACTGCGCGCGTCGAATAGTGGCGATCGACGTTGGGACCATCTTCGAACAGGGCGGACAATCCGGTGGCATCCATGCGCACGACCCAGCCACCCTGCTTCGAGACCACGTCGCGGCAATCGCTGTAGAACCGCTGCAGCATGGTCTCGAGCGTGCGGCCGCGGAGCGAACGCGCCAGGGTTACGAGGTTGCGCAGGACCATCAGCAGAACGGTGCCTTCCTTCGACTCCACGAGCACCCCGGACACGCGATCCTGCGTTTCAACGCGCTGTTCCTCCAGCGTGGCCAGGCCTACGTTGGCAGTGGTGATCGACCGGTACAACCGCGAAGTGACCGCCTCCAGCAGCCTGGCGCGGTTCAGCGGCTGCGTGAGCACACCTTCGGGTTCGATCGCCATGGCCTGCGCGAGCGCCGCGGTATCGCCGGCCGGCACGATGAACAGCAAGGGCATCAGCGCACTGCGCGGACTCGAACGCAGCGCCGCGACCAAAGCGAAGCAGCCTCCGGCAGGCAGGGCCGTGGAGAGGATCGCGAGCTCGGGCTGTTCGCCGCGCACGAGGTCGAGCACGCGCGCGGCGTCGGCTACTGCCTGAACGACGTGTCCTTCGGTCTGGAGGTGAAGCCGCAACCACTCCCGCAGTTGCGAGTCGGGTTCGACGACGACTATCTTCGCCATTTCTCTCGATTGACGGACTGGGAACGCCGGTGCGGCGCTTCAGTCCTGGTGAATGTTTCGGTGCCGCGTTTCCTTGATGAACAGGGTTCCGATCACGAACGTCATCAGTGCGATAACGACCGGATACCAGAGACCATAGTAGATGTCGCCGGTCGCGGCGACCATGGCGAATGCGGTCGTCGGCAGGAAACCGCCGAACCAGCCGTTGCCGATATGGTACGGCAGCGACATCGACGTATAGCGAATGCGCGTCGGGAACATCTCCACGAGCATGGCTGCGATCGGCCCGTACACCATCGTGACATAGAGTACGAGGATCACGAGGATCAGCACGACCATTGGCTTGTTGACCTGGGACATGTCCATCTTGGCCGGGTATCCGTGCGCCTTCACCGCGTCGCCCATGGCCTTGTTGAATTCGTCCGTCTTCGCCTTCGAGTCCTCCTTCGACAGACCGGTGCCCTCGAAACCGGAGATCACCACGTCTCCCACCTTCACCGAAGCCACTGTCCCGGGAGGAGCGGCTTCGTTCGAGTAGTTCACGGACGCGCGTGCGAGGAAAGACTTCGCGATGTCGCAGGAGGAGGTGAACTTCGCCGTGCCCACGGGATTGAACTGGAACGAGCAGCGCGTCGGATCGGCAACCACCGTGACGGGTGCATTCGTCTGCGCGGCCTCGAGCGCGGGATTCGCGAAATGGGTGAGCGCCTGGAACAGCGGGAAATAGGTGAGCGCCGCGATCAGGCAGCCCGCCATGATTATCGGTTTGCGTCCGATCTTGTCGGACAACCATCCGAAGAAAACGAAGAACGGCGCGCCGATCAGCAACGAGAGTCCGATCAGCAGATTGGCCGTCGCGCCGTCCATCTTCAGGGTCTGCGTCAGGAAGAACAACGCATAGAACTGTCCCGTGTACCAGACGACCGCCTGGCCGGCAGTCAATCCGAGCAGGGCCAGGATGACGATCTTCAGATTCTTCCACTCGCCGAAGGATTCCGTCAGCGGTGCTTTCGATTGCTTGCCCTCTTCCTTCATCCGCTTGAACACGGGCGACTCGTGCAGTTGCATCCGGATCCATACCGAGACCGCCAGCAGAATGAACGAGACGATGAATGGAATGCGCCAGCCCCAGTCGGCGAATTGTTCCTCGCCCATCGATGTGCGCACGCCGAGGATCACGAGGAGCGAGAGAAACAGTCCGAGAGTCGCCGTCGTCTGGATCCAGCTCGTGTCGAGCCCACGTTTGCCTTCACTGGCGTGCTCGGCTACGTAGGTCGCTGCCCCACCGTATTCGCCTCCCAGCGCCAGGCCCTGCAGGAGGCGCAATGCAATGAGAATGACCGGAGCGGCAATCCCGATCGAGGCGTAGCTTGGCAACAGGCCGACCAGGAATGTGGAGAGGCCCATGATCACGATCGTGATCAGGAATGTGTGCTTGCGCCCGACGAGGTCGCCGAGCCGTCCGAAGATGAGCGCACCGAAGGGCCGCACCGCGAAACCTGCGGCAAAGGCGAGCAGGGCGAAGATGAACGCTGCCGTCGGATTGACCGCCGAGAAAAACTGCTTTGAGATGATCGCGGCAAGCGAGCCGTACAGATAGAAGTCGTACCACTCGACCACCGTGCCGAGCGATGAGGCGAAGATGACCCGCTTCTCCCCCGGCTGGAAGTCAGGACGGCTTGATCCCTGGACACCGACTGCGGTCTCGCTCATGGTGATCTCCCTGGTGATTTTTCTTTGGCGGAGGTCGATTGCCTAGCCGCTCTGCCGGACAGTTTAATTGCCCGCACGGAGCCGGTGTCAAATAAAGCTGGCATCCCAGGGCCATGCCGGAGCCGGACGAAGAAAACCCCGCCGCAGCGGGGTTTTCCGGTACTGCCTTCGCGACGGCGCGAAACTACATGTCCATGCCGCCCATGCCACCCATGCCACCACCACCGGACATCGGAGAATCGTCCTTCGGCAGCTCAGCCACCATGGCGTCTGTCGTCAGGATCAGCCCAGCGACGGATGCGGCATTTTGCAGTGCACAACGGGTAACCTTCGTCGGATCCAGCACGCCCATATCGACGAGATCGCCGTAGGTGTCGTTGGCCGCGTTGTAACCGAAGTTACCCTTGCCCTCCTTCACCTTGTTGATCACGACGGAGGGTTCGGCGCCAGCGTTCGACGCGATGGCGCGCAGCGGCTCCTCGAGTGCCCGCATCACGATCTTGATGCCGGCGTCCTGCTCGTGGTTGTCACCCTTGACGGTCACGCCGGCACGGGCCCGGAGCAGAGCAACGCCGCCGCCGGCGACGATACCTTCCTCGACTGCGGCACGGGTCGCGTGCAGGGCGTCTTCCACACGGGCCTTCTTTTCCTTCATCTCGACTTCGGTCGCGGCACCGACCTTGATCACCGCAACACCGCCGGCCAGCTTGGCGACGCGCTCCTGCAGCTTCTCGCGGTCGTAATCGCTGGTGGCTTCGTCGATCTGCTTGCGGATCGTCTTGACACGGCCTTCGATCGACTTCGGATCACCAGCGCCATCGATGATGGTGGTCTCTTCCTTGCCGACTTCGATCCGCTTGGCCGAACCCAGGTCGGTCAGCGTTGCCTTCTCGAGCGACAGGCCGACTTCCTCGGCGATGACCGTGCCACCGGTGAGGATGGCGATGTCTTCGAGCATTGCCTTGCGACGATCACCGAAGCCCGGCGCCTTGACGGCTGTGGTCTTCAGGATTCCGCGGATGTTGTTCACGACCAGCGTCGCGAGCGCTTCGCCATCGACGTCCTCGGCCACGATCAGCAGCGGACGACCGGCCTTGGCGACCTGCTCCAGTACCGGCAGGAGGTCGCGAATGTTGGAGATCTTCTTGTCATGCAGCAGCACGAACGGATTGTCGAGCACCGCCATCTGACGATCGGGATTGTTGATGAAGTAGGGCGACAGATAGCCACGATCGAACTGCATGCCTTCGACCACTTCGAGTTCGCTGTCCAGGCCCGAACCGTCCTCGACGGTGATGACGCCTTCCTTGCCGACCTTCTCCATTGCGTCGGCGATGATCTTGCCGATGTCCGCGTCGGAATTGGCGGAAATGGAACCGACCTGGGCGATCTCCTTGCTGATCGTGCATGGCTTGGAGAGCTTCTTCAACTCTTCCACAACCGCTGCGACCGCCTTGTCGATGCCGCGCTTCAGGTCCATCGGGTTCATTCCGGCGGCTACGTACTTCATGCCTTCCTGCACGATCGACTGGGCCAGCACTGTGGCGGTGGTCGTGCCGTCACCGGCGACATCGGAAGTCTTGGAAGCAACCTCCTTGACCATCTGCGCGCCCATGTTCTCGAACCTGTCCTTCAGTTCGATTTCCTTGGCGACGGAGACGCCGTCCTTGGTGATGGTCGGTGCGCCGAAGGAGCGCTCGAGCACGACGTTGCGGCCCTTGGGACCGAGGGTCACCTTGACCGCATCGGCGAGAATGTTCACGCCGGCGACGATACGATGCCGGGCCTGGTCGTGGAATTTCACTTCTTTAGCTGCCATGGATGATTTCTCCTGAAAGATTGATCGGGAAGACTACAGATGGGGTCGGGCTCAGGCCTCGATCACGCCCATCAGGTCTTCTTCACGCATCACGAGCAGTTCCTCGCCATCGACCTTGACGGTCTGGCCGGAATACTTGCCGAAGAGCACGCGGTCGCCCTTCTTGACTTCCAGTGCTCGAACCTTGCCATCTTCGAGGACCTTGCCGGTGCCGACGGCGACGATCTCGCCCTGGTCAGGCTTCTCGGCGGCGGTGTCGGGGATGACGATGCCGGAGGCGGTCTTACGCTCTTCCTCCAGGCGCTTGACGATCACACGATCGTGCAGGGGACGAATCTTCATCAGTTTCTCCTTTGTTCCAACGGGTCGGTGTTCATGCCCGGGGCTTGTTAGCACTCAACGGACAGGACTGCTAATAATAGACGCATAGCTGTCTCGATCGCAAGCGCATTGGCGAGCGAACCACGACTAATGTCGAAACCGGGGGTGCGAATTTTTGTGAGCGTGCACTCACATACGGACAGCACCCAGCGCCGCACCGGCGAGAGGCGGAAATCCCGGCGACACAGTGCGCCGGATGCCGCTAGGGTGCTGCGCCTGTCAGTGCTGGAGCCGAAGGCTTCCCGGCATGCCAAAACGGTAGATGGTCCGGCGCGCACGGTCGACGCGAGGGGCCACCGGCGCAATCGGGCACGGCGGCTCGCGGGTCCCGTCAGGGCGCAAGGTCGCGTCATCGGCCACTTCGGTCCAGATGCTGCCCCGGACCGGTCGGAACAGCCACATCAGGTACCCGCGTCGCGCCGCGACAGCGACCAGTTCATCGGCGTCGGGCGCATCGGTGACGACTACATCGTTGCCATTCACGCCCCACGGAAACTGGCCGAAGGCTTTGAGACAATCGATCGCTTCGCGCTGGTCGGCACCCGGACGCGCGCACGAGGGCAGTTCGGCTCGCGCCACGTCCCACGCGCCGAGTTCCCAGCCCGCCTCCATGGCCGCACGATCCAGATCGAGCAGTTCATCCCAGCGCTGGTTGACCTGCAGTGCGGAACTCGGAATCGGCGTGTAGCTGACCGGCTCGCGCGACTCGTCGTCGATCAACCGTTCCTTCACGAAGCCGTGCCAATGCAACGTCATGATCACAGGGGTGTCGCGACACGGCACGGCAGCGACGGTGATCGCAACCAGCGGCAGATTCGTGGCCGCCATCTGCGTTTCGATGTGTTCGAGCAACTCCATGCAGCATTACCTCCCTGGACAACGCGACCACGGACGATGAACCCACACTCGTCTGCACTCGTGAGCAAGATCGACGCCACCGCATGGTTCTTGAGGCAACTGCGTGCGAGCCGCGATAATGCGAAGCCGTGCAAGCGGCAACGCTGCTTCAATGTTGCGCACTCAGGCTGTGCACCGCACCGCGTTGAAGCGACATTCGCGCAAGCAGCGAAGGGTGTCGCCCGCTGATTCGCAGCCGCATCCCCCGAGTGCTAACAACGGTATCGTCCCTCCGATGAAGATCACATTCCTGGGTGCCGCAGAAGAAGTCACCGGATCGTGCTTCCGCATCGACACCTCGGCATGTTCATTCCTGGTCGACTGCGGCATGTTCCAGGGCGGCCGCGATGCGGACCGCAAGAACCGGGCAGCGCTCGAGTTCGACGTGCGCGAGCTCGATTTCGTCTTGCTGACGCACGCACACATCGATCACTCCGGGCTGCTGCCGCGGCTGGCAATGCTGCACTATCGCGGCCCCATCTATTGCACGGCGCCGACGGCAGATCTGCTCGAGGTGATGCTCCCCGACAGCGCACATATCCAGGAGCAGGAGGCGGAATGGCAGATGCGTCACCGCCAGCGCGAGCATCGCCGTCGCGGCGCGGAGACCGCCCCGCTCTACACGGTTCAACAGACCCTCGAAGTGCTGAAACGGATGCGACGAGTCCGCTACGAAGAGGACGTGCAACCGCACCGCGACGTGCACTGCCGGTTCCGCGATGCCGGCCACATTCTCGGTTCCGCGTTCATCGAGATCGAAGTGCACGAGGATCACCGATCGCGCAAACTGGTATTCAGTGGCGACCTGGGCCAGCCCGGTCATCCACTGGTCCGCGATGCCGAGTTCGCCGACAGCGCCGAAGTGCTCGTAATGGAGTCCACGTACGGGAATCGACTCCACAAGCCGATGCGCGAGACGCTCGATGAACTCGCCGCAGCCGTGACCGATACCATCGCGAACCGTGGCGGCAATGTCGTGGTACCTGCGTTCGCGGTGGGTCGTACGCAGGATTTGCTGCAAATCCTGCTTCAACTGTACCGATCGGGTCGCGTACCCGACATCGACGTCGTCGTCGATTCGCCGATGGCCCTGGCCGCCACAAAGGTCACGCTGAAACATTTCCAGACTCTCGACACGGAAGCCCGGGAGGCCATCGCGTGGCTGCAGGGCGGGACAGGCAAGCCTTCGATCCGATTCGTCCAGGACGTGGAGGAATCCATCGCGCTCAATCGGGTCAGGAGCGGTGCGGTGATCATTTCCTCCAGCGGCATGTGCGATGCCGGGCGAATCAAGTATCACCTGCGCGAGAATCTCCCCAGACCGGAGTGCGCCGTCATCATCGTTGGATTCCAGGCGAGAGGAACGCTCGGTCGCCGGCTCGTGGATGGCGCCGACCGTGTCCGCATATTCGGCCAGGACATCCCCGTGTGCGCCCGCGTATGCACCATAGGGGGCCTCTCGGCACACGCGGACCAGGCCGCACTGCTCGACTGGCTTCGACATTTCGCGCGGCCGCCCGAGCACACTTTCCTGGTACACGGCGAGAGAACAGGGTCGATCGCGCTGCGCGAGGTCATCAACGAACAACTCGGCTGGGCCGACGTGCGCGTGCCCTTGGCCGGAGCGCAGTTCGAATGCTGAAAGCATTGAAGATCCATCGCTGTCTGCTGCTCGTCGGCCTGTTGGTGAGCGGTGCCGGCGCCACCTGGTCGCAGGGATTGCCGGTACCCGTCGCGGCAGCGCTCAAGTCAGCCGCAGTCCCTGCGTCGGCGATCGGCGTCGTGGTGATGGAGCCGGGCGGACGTACTCTGCTTGCACACAATGCGGGCGAGGCGATGAATCCTGCTTCCGTGATGAAGCTCATCACCACGACGGCGGCGCTCGATCTGCTCGGACCGGCTTTCACCTGGCGCACGGAGATGTTCGCGCAGGGACGCCTGGACACGGCTACCGGGCGGCTCGACGGCGATCTGGTGCTGAAGGGCGGCGGCGACCCCCGTCTCACCATGGCTGACTTCTGGCTGCTCCTGCGCGACGTGCGCGCCCGCGGCGTTCGCGACGTGAGCGGAGACCTGGTCGTGGATCGTTCGTTGTTCGCGGTGCCCGAGATCGATCCCGGCTCGTTCGATGGCGAGCCCACCAGGCCCTACAACGTGGGCCCGGATGCGGCGCTCGTGAACTTCAAGGCCATGCGCCTCACCTTCATTCCCGATGCCCGGACCCGCACGGTGCTGATCTTGCCCGAGCCCCCATTGCCGGAACTGCACATCGTGAACAACCTCGTCGTGTCGGATGCACCGTGCAACGCATGGCCGGAGAAACCCGAGGCCGATTTTGCTACATCCACGCTGACCTTCGACGGGGCGTATCCGCTGTCCTGTGGGGAGAAGAGCAAGCACTTCAGTCTTCTGCCGCCGCTGGGATATCTGCGCGCCCTGTTCGACCAGCTCTGGCGAAATCTGGGTGGAACCTTTTCCGGCAAGGTTCGCGAAGGGACGGCGCCGTCCGACATCCGACCGCTCGCGAGCATCGAATCCCCATCGTTGCTGGAAGTGGTGCGCGACATCGACAAGAACAGCAACAACGTCATGGCCCGCCAGCTTTACCTGCTGCTGAGCGCGACCAACGGAACGTCGGCAACGCTGGAACAGTCGCGCGTTGCGATCGATCAATGGCTGCTCGGAAGGAAGCTGGCGATGCCCGAACTGGTGATCGAGAACGGCGCCGGGCTGTCCCGGAGCGACCGCATCGCACCCGGCAGCCTGGCTCGCCTTCTTGCCGCCGTTTGGCAAGGTCCCTACGGACCGGAGCTCGCTTCCTCCCTGCCCATCGCCGGAGTCGACGGCACGATGAAACGCCGCTTCAACGACGGGTCGCCCGTGGCCGGCCATGCCCACCTCAAGACCGGCTACCTCGACAATGTCCGTGCCGTTGCCGGGTACGTGCATGGACGCGACGGCCGCACGCTCGTCGTCGTGAGCCTGATCAATCATCCCAATGCACGCAACGCATTGTCGGTTCAGCAAGCGGTCGTGGAGTGGGCCTACGCGGCAGCGGATCGCGCTCACTGCTGCGCCAAGCGCTAGATAGTGGAATCGCCCACGCACCGGTAGGACCGGTCGAACCGATCTGCCCGTCCTGGCCGCGAAGACAACCCGCGAGCACAGCGCCCGCAGTCCCGGGAACGAACTTGCCCCCGGCGGTGATGATCCGCGCTGGGGCGACGCACAGGCAATCCGGCGGTCCGGAGCGCCCGTCCGTCGCAAGCTCACGGCTTGAGACGAATATCGTTCTTGACCTCTTTCACACCGCTGACGGCCTCCGCCAACTGGACTGCGCGGGTCTTTTCGGCGTCGCTGTCCGCGAACCCGCTTAACTGGACGACTCCGCGGTAGGTCTCCACCTCGATGTTCATGAGTTTTACCGTCTCGTCGCGAGCGAAGGCCGTCTTGATCTTGGTAGAGATGGTGGCGTCGTCCGCGTACTCCGATGTGCTTCGATGCGTGGCCGTACTGCTGCAGCCCGTCAACGTCATCGCGCCCGCGCCCGCCGCCAATGCGACGGCCAGCACGACGTTTGCTGTGCCTGTGAAGTAACGAATCATGGTGGAGCTCCTTTCATGGTGGACAGGTGTGCGTGCCCCGCAAATGTTCGCCAGCACCAAGCTCGGGGACCCGGCATCTACGGCAATCGACGTGCCACGAGTACCGTCGGTGAATGCGGATCCCGGTTCGCCACATCCGATCGGAATGGTTCGTCGGACGATTCCTACAATGAAACCAGAAGAACCCTTCTGTATCCCAAGAGGGGTTCGCGCAAACTCGAAAACAACTCGGCGGACGCCACCGACTGTGGTGGCGCTCCGGCTTTGCGGCACACGGGTTGCCGCGCAACTGACTATGTCGCGTGCGTTGGATTGATCCACCGCGGCTATGTCGTTACATAACTTACCAATGACGGAGGTTTAAATGTTCAAGACATCAACACTCGTGGCAGCGATGGCAACAGCGGCGGTCATAAGTTTGCCGGTCTTTGCGGAAAACAATGGCGGGACCAGTGCTTCTGATGCGACCAATGCGTTGAAACGGAGCGGTGCTGCTGTGCAATCGGAGCCGTCTTCCGGTCAACAGTCCCCTTCGAATACCCAGACGCCATCGCAATCGAGCCAACAGTCGTCGAGCGAGCAGTCGTCGAATCAGCAATCGGCGAACCAGAACGGAATGGATTCCTCGAATCCAGGCTCAGGGCAGAATCAAGGCTCGGGGCAATCGAGCGCCCAGACGCCTTCCTCCAGTCGCAGCACCGCGCAGAGCCAGTCCGGCGACGCATCGACCTCGGGGCAGTCGAAGCCGTCGATTTACGACGCAGCCCATAGCGAGCATTCGGGCAAAGCTGACGACGCCCTTACCGCTGGACAAGCCACGGGCCAGGCGCCCAATGCTGCCGGCCGAATAACAGGTCAGGGGCAGACCGGCGTCAATCCGGATTGGGCGTACCAGGACAACGACCAGCAGCGCGCCCAGGGTTCGGAACAACGCGCGCAGCGGAATTCCCGCTGGAGTTCGGATATGCGTCACCGCAATCAGGTCCGCGGACCCGGCAACAATCAACAGGGCGACGATCAGGCCCGGAGCGATTCCGGTGATCGGCGCAACTCCGGCGAGCGCTACCGCAGCGACGATCAGGACTATCAGGCCAACAGGAGTTCCGGATCGCAGGACTGGGCACAGGACAATCGCTTCGATCGACAACAGGACCGCTCTGACTGGAATGACAATCGATCATCGAATCAGGGGCGTAACTCTTCCGGAGATCCTTACGCCCGCGGCGACTCCGATCAAGCGCGTATGAATCGGGGGGACGATCGATCTGCCGCGTACCGCGACTCGGATCGTGACGCCCGCGGACGCTACGACGACCGCAATCAGAAGTACGAATACCGCTCGAACCAGCGGCAGTACCGTGGTGACGACCGCTATCGGAATCGCGACGATGCGTGGAACAACCGCTACGACAATGGCGACAACTCCTCGAGCAACCGCTACGACAATCGCGACAACTCCTCGAGCAATCGCTACGACAATCGCGGCAACTCCTCGAGCAATCGCTACGACAATCGCGATAGCTCCTCCAGCAACCGCTACGACAATCGCGACAACTCCTCGAACAACCCCTACGACAATCGCGACAACTCCTCGAACAACCGCTACGACAATCGCGACAGTTCCTGGAGCAATCGCTATGACAATCGCGACAATTCCTCGAACAATCGCTACGACAATCGCGATAACTACTCTGATCGTGGGTTCGAGAACGGCCGCTCGCAATACGACAACGCTCGGCAGGCAAGTCGCTATCTGGGTGAAATTCCCCATGAGTCATGGTCGAATCACTATCAGCCCGACAACAGCCGTTTCGGCATGTCGAATGGTAGTCAATCGAATTGGGACAACCAGAGCGCCTCGCGTGCGAATTCCGACAGGATGAACTCGTCGAACGCGCGCAACGACAACTGGAACAACTAACGCGGCGGTGAGCGCCGAGTCCAGTAACACAGCGCTGGCATCGAGTGCCGAACGATCGAAGGACCGGCCATGGCCGGTCCTTCGAGCACGACTCGCCCGCGCATGATGCGGAATCGTCTGCACCCGGGACGTTCAGAGCAGGCTTCGTATCAACTTGTCGAGTTCGACCGGATCGACCGGCTTGATCAGGTGCCGGGCACAGCGCGCGTTGGCGCTGCGGCGAAAGTCCTCCGGTTGGCCGAATCCTGTGATGGCGATATAGACCGTCTCTGCCGGTAGCTCGGGCAGCATTCGCATGCGGGATGCCACTTCATACCCGTCGGCGCGAGGCATCGCGATATCCATCAGCACGATCTGGGGTCTGAAGCTTCGCGCCAGATCCAGCGCACGCGGCAGATCGGTGGCCAATTCGGCGTGATACCCGAAGAGCCCGAGCATCATCTTCAGGCTCTGCCCGCCTTCGCTGTCGTCATCGACGATCAGTATCCTGCCGCCGGCGACCTGTGAATGCGGGGTCGGTGGCGGCTCCTCCGTCAGCGGTGGTTCGGGCAGCACCGGCAACCGCACCGTGAACTGCGAGCCATGGCCGAGTCCCTGGCTGCTGGCTTGCACCGAACCGCCATGAAGTTCCACGAGGCGACGGACCACTGCGAGGCCGACGCCGAGCCCGCCTTGCGATCGGTCGATCGAGCGCTCGTCCTGTACGAACAGATCGAATATCCGGGTCAGCATGGCGGACGCTATGCACCGCCAGTTCATCCATCGCGGTCTCGAGCGCGAAGACGTAGAGCGTTTCCGGCGGCGATCGCATGAATCCCGGGGTGTTCCGATCCGCGTGCACGATCTTCACCTGCGTTGCGACATTCGGGCAGGCATACATGCGTGTCGTTGTCTCGGTCCCGGCCACTGTTCCCGTGGCTTCGGGACGAGTCGGGGTTACATTCGCGGTTGACCGTTCGACGCGGTGACGCCCCATCCACGGGAAGATTCACGCCATCCACGAAACCGGCATCCTCGCTCGCCAGAAATGCGACGACTCCGGCGATGTCGGCGGGATGCGCCTGCCGCTGCAGCGGCAGGCGTTCCATGAAGCGGCGAACCACGGCACGATCGCCGAGCATGTCTTCCGTCATGCCGGTGCGGGTGAGGGAGGGGCACACGGAATTCACGCGCACGCCGCGTGGACCGAAATCGAGCGCGACCGAACGCGTCAGATTCACCACACCACCCTTCGCGGCATTGTAGGCAACCAGGTCCCAGTCCCCGCCCAATCCGGAGACGGAGGCCGTGTTCACGATGCAACCCTGGCGCGCCATCAGTTGCGGCAGCGCGGCTCGGCAACCAAAGAAGACGCCGCTCAGATTGGTCGCGAGCGTCGCATGCCAATTCTCCAGCGTGATCTCGATTGCGTTGCCGCCCGGTGCGATTCCGGCGTTGTTCACCATCACGTCCAGGCCACCGAAATGGTCCACCGCAGCGGCGACGAGGCTTGCCACATCATCGTAGGACGAGACATCCACCTCCCGTCGGAGGACGCGCTCGCCGTTCAACGCGTCCGCGGACTCTCGCAGCGCTTCGACGTCGCGATCGGCGAGAACCACATTGGCCCCTTCCCGGTGGAATCGTTGCGCCACCCCGAGTCCGATGCCAGACGCAGCACCCGTCACGAAGACCACCTTTGATTTGAATCGCTCCATGACATCCTCTCAGCGGGTCTGTTGTCGCGCAGGGTCGGTTGGGGACGGTCGTCTGCCGTCACGCGAAGCGGAGGCGCCGGGCCGCCATTGGCGGGGCCGGCAGTTTCACGCTCGTGGCGCCCCGGGGGCGTGGAACGGGGTTGCCCCGCCGAAGCGTCGTCGGCTGCAGACAGTACGGGCACATGTCTTGCATTGTGAGGTACGTCATGCAACGCCTTGTCCCAATTCTCGCCTTTGGATTGATCGCGTCCGCCCCGCCAGCGGAGGCTGACATCTACTCGTGCGTCACTCGCAGCGGGCGTACGGTCCTGCAGTCGCAATCCTGCAAGCTGGGCGTCATCGAACCGGCAACGCGCGTCAAGCCTGCGGACCTCCCCGCTACTCCAGTGTCAAAAGAGCCGACGGCAGTCGAACCCCGGGCGAAGACCCTCGAGGAAGTACTTCAGGACGTCTCGGCCAAACGCTGATCGCGTTGGCGTTCCGGCGCCGTCCGCAACGGCCGACGGCGTGGGTATGTCGGGTGGCCTTTTTACTGGACTGAACCGGAACTACGGCGCAGTGCGGCACCCCGTCGCCTGGGTCTGACCTCCGGTCAGTCGCCATCCGTCCCGGATGTTCCGGCCCCGGATTCGCTCGTTGCCGCGCCGATTCCCGAAGTTGCCGGGCCGCTGCCGAGGGACGACCGGTGCGATTCCGGCGCAGTGTCCGTCGCTGGCGTCAAGCCCGCTGGCGGGTTTTGCGAAGATCTGTCGCGGAATGTTTCTTCGCGCTCCTTCCGCAAGCGCGGGATGTCTCCATCCGGCTGCCCCGTCGGTTCGTCATGCCCCTGCCTCGGATGCCGACCGCTTTGTCGACCCTTCAGCGTCTCGGGATCGGAAGTCCGGTTGCCGCGTTTGCGTGCCCAGCGCGGGTCGGTGCCGTTGGCCGGATATGGCGCGAAGTCGCGGTCCGATGGGTCGCTTCGACTCTTCATGGAGCCTCTCCTGTCTCTCGAAGTTTGCGCGGCGCGGGACGCACGCGCCGGACGTTGCGCATGGCTCCCTCGCTACACGGTGCTCGCCCTCAGGCGGGCAGCCCTTTCATTCCAATCCGCTCGGCAAGTACCGCTGCCTCGGCATCGAGCCAATCCTCCTGCTCGTGACCCGGCTCGAAACTCCGGCTTTCCGAGAGGAAATAAGCCATGACCGCGATGGCTGCAGGCAATTCTTGCGGATCATCGAACTCGCGGGTGTTGCACACTTGTGCGGTCGCTGTATCGATGTCCGTCAGATCGAGCGCATACGGGTCGAGATCGTCCGCAGCCGCGAATTCCGGCGACGATCGTTTCAGCGCGGGGGAAGTGTTCATCAGGGATCTCCAATGGATTCGATTGCTTGCCGGCCGGTTTCGTTTGCCGGGAGCAGTCATCGGCATTGCGCACTACGCCGCCGCCAATGCACGAAGCGGCGCCATCTGGAATCGGCAGACCGTGCCGGTACGCCTCTCTACGCGGGCAGCGATGCGGTCCGACGCTTTCCTGCCGCGTCGCCTTTCGGCACGCCACGTTCCTGCACTACTGATCCGTTCACCGAAAGATCGCCGAACAGATTTGCGCCGAATGCCAGCAGCGCCGCCGAGAACGACAGCACGATCGCCGTCGTGCCCGGCAACGTGCTGGCGTTCGTACGGAGCAGCCAACTGCCGAGGAACGCCAGAAGTACCAGAATTTGCAGCGCGCCCTGCACCGCACCGGCCTGCCTGCGCCATGCGCCGCGAGGCAGACCCGCCACGTCGATCAATACCGCCGGTGTCGCCAATACCGCCGCCAGCAACCCCCCGGTCAGAAGCCGGTATGCGGCTTCGGCGAATGCCCTTTCCTGCGTGCTCAGAACCATCACGTCGCACACGACCGCCATGGTGAGAAGGATGATCGGAAATACCATCAGGGTTTCGTGCAGGGCGGTGCCGCACCACCGTCGTCTCATTTTCATTTCGCGCTCCTGATTCTTTTCCGATCCAAGCCGGCACCGTTGGTGACGGTCCGGAATCCGAGCCGACCCCGCCGACCGCAGTCGGGAAGGAGTCCCGGTGCAGGGTCGATTCCACAAGGACGGGCATGCTTCTGAAACCGTCAATGACGCCGGGACTCCGAACGGGTACCGGCAATCGGCGTTCCCTCGGGCGGGACGCAGCCACAACGTGAAGACCTTTGCGTTTCGTCCGAGGTCCACCTGGCACGCTGACGGCACTCGCGCGGCGAGCAGTTTTCCGAGGCGTGGAAAGACTGATTCAAAAACCGTGACCCGCACACCACGAAGGGGAACCCCGAGGCATGCGGGAGCGTCGATTGCCAGGGACCCACCTGAAATGTCCTCACCCACAGACTGCGTCGCCGAGCCCGATCCTTCCACTACCGTTCTCCCGGACCCCCGCTGGGACCGGCGCGGTGTCGTGTTGATCGTGGACTCGCAGGAGCAATCGCTGCGGGAGCTCGCAGGCGTGCTCTGCCGTGAGTACGACGTACGGTCCACCCACGACATCGGCACTGCTGCCGTGACGGCCGCGGCGTTAGAACCCGATCTGATTGTCCTGGCGGAGCATGGCCTGCTCGATCGGATTTGCGAGGTGTGCGCGGTCATCGGCACCCAACCGAATACTGCCGACACGCCCATCGTGGTGATTGGCAACCACCCACACGCAGAAGTCCGGAGCCTGGATGCAGGGGCAGCAGATTTCGTTTCGAGATCCCAGCTCGAATCGCCTGCACTGCTGCTGCGAGTCCGCCGCCAGATCGGCCTCAAGCGCGAGCGGAATCGCCTCGTCTACCTGGCGGGAACCGATCCACTGACCGGACTCGCCAATCGTCGGCGCTTCGATGAACTGCTGCGGCGTGAGTTCTGGCGCCTGCGGCGCGCGGATGAGCCGTTGTCACTCGTCATGCTGGATATCGACCGTTTCAAGGCCTTCAACGATTCTTACGGGCACCTGGCGGGTGATCGGTGTCTGACCCGGGTCGCCACTGCCATTGCGGAAGTGCTGCATCGGGCGCCGGATGTCGCTGCACGCTTCGGTGGCGAGGAATTCTGCGGCATCCTGCCCGAAACCGGCGCCGAGGGTGCCCGGTCGGTGGCACGTCGCATTCAGGAGCGGGTCGACGCGCTCCATATCGAACATCTTCGCTCTGGCGTGTCGCCGTACGTGTCGGTCAGTATCGGCCTCGTGTCGGTCAATTGTTCCGAAATCGAAGGGCCGAGCGACGTCGTCGAGGCGGCGGACCAGAACTTGTATGCCGCAAAAAATGCCGGGCGCGACTGTATCGCCGCAACGGTGGTCAGCACTCCGCCGCTTCCGATCGACATACTGCGCCCCGTCCGAGGGACGGTTGGGAACGGCCAGTGGTATGCGGCACGCAGTCTGGTGATGAACGCGGCTCTGCCGCCGGTACTTCCTTGACCCGAGCCGCCCGCGATTCGCGCCGCCAATATCCACGGACAATCCCCGGCGATGCGTCGCCGCGAATCACCGACACTCCGACGCGACGATGCCCTCCCGTTGCGCCACCGATCGGTCCTCGGACGACCACAAGTCCAGAATGAAGTCGTCGTCCTGGTAGCGGCTCTGGCGTTTCAGGCCCAGGTTCGCATGGAATACCCGGTGAATACCGACCGCGTCCGGGGTGACTCGGGAGATCGGGTGCCGCCAGTGACAAGCGACCACCGAACCGCCCGCCGCGATCGATAACCGGCACTTCTCCACCAGCCTGAGCATGTCCGGCGTGGACAGGTAGTAACAGAGCTCGCTCAGCACGATCAGATCGAATTGCCCGGCCGGCCATTCTTGCGGCACCCATTGCCGGATGACCTGGACGTGCGGCAGCTTCGCCACGCGGTCCCGGGTCAGCGCCACGGCCCGCGCGACGCCATCCGATGCCAGCAGGCGATCGCAACGATCGGCAAGGACGACGGTCAGTTCCCCGTTCGCGCACCCCGGCTCATACGCCCTCCTGTATCGGGCCGCAGGCAGGCAGGCCAGGAGCACGGCGCGTTTGCGGGCCTCGTACCAGCGAGTGCGAAATCGCCAGGGATCGTCATTGCCCGCGAAAAGATCGTCGAACGGTTCGCGCGGGCTGCTCATCGGATGGCGACATCGGGAACGAACAGGTATTCACTGGGCCGCAGCAGCCGCTTGAGCATGTCGACGGTAAGGATCGGCGGCAGGCCGGCCTCGTGCGGGATGAGTTGAGTGGTGTGCGCATCGATGGCGCGCCGTTTCCGGGCCAGCATCTTCGGGGAGAGTTCGATGCGACGGAGGCTGCCCCAGGGTACCCGCTCATCCCCCGGCGATGCCCAATGCCACATCCACACCGGGGCCTGCAGGTGGGTGCAACGGACGCTCGCGCAAGCTTCGGCAGCGGCGATGGCGGTAGCCTCATGATCAGGATGACCGTCCCCCGACCACGTGGAGACCACCACGTCGGCAGGCAGCAGGAGGGCCTGCAGGGCGGCGACGAGCGTAGCCGTATGACTACCCACCTGCCCATCGGGGATTCGCAGGCGCAGCACACGGTCTTCGTTCAGCCCCAGGACGCGCAGTCCGATGGCGCTTTCGCGCTGCCTGATCCGGGCGAGTTGATCGGGAGTCCATCGGACGGAACGCGGGTGACTCGCGCCGCCGTCCGTCACCGCGACGATCCAGGCCGGTCGGTTTCGTTGTGCGAGCATCGCGATCAATCCGCCGGCAGCGAGTACTTCATCGTCCGGGTGCGGCGCGACCACCACGAGGCGGCCCGCGCCGGGCACCACCTGGCGCAGGTATACCCGCGGCACGCGCCGCAATCCGTCCCAGCCCTGCCAGTCGCGCTCGGGCGTGCCTTCACCGGAGATTCGCGGCTGCGGTGCTACAGCTGCCATGCTTCGACCCCTTGATCGACGACGCGCTCGGCCAATGCCAGGCAGTCCCGGGCAGCGTGACTCTGGCGGACGAAGACGGGCAGATCGGCCGCGATCCGTGCAAAACGTGCATTCCGGCAGAAGGCCGGAGCGCCGAGGGCTTTTCCGACCTCGCTCAATACCGTGTCGACGCATTGCTCTGCGCTCAGGCGGACCCGAAGGGCCATCGCTCCGGCATCGTCGAGGGGATAGCGGTCGATCCAGGCGGCGGCCTCACGCAGGACTGCGGCCGTATGCCGGAGCGCCACGTCGACCCTGCCCAACGCGACGGCACGGAACGGATCAGCGGCACTGCGGGCGCTTGCCGCCACGGCGCTCTGCAGCGTCCGGGCGAGGCTGGCGCAGCCGCCATACCAGCATGCGGCGATCCCGGCGCCGCCATGCCAGAAACCCGGGCGCGACAGGTAGTCCCGCGGAGCGCCGACGATCGAGCCTTCCGCGTCGTCGAACTCCACGTCGACGCTCCCGCTCGCGGCCATGCCTACGGCATTCCATCCCTCTTCCGTTACCCGGACGCCTGGCTGTGCGAGCGCAACGCGCACCAGAATCGGACCGGTACCGTCCTGCTGCCAGGTCGTGAGCAGAACATGGGTCAGCACTTTTGCGCCGGAACACCAACTCTTGCGCCCGCGCAGGCGCACCGTGGTTCGCTCCGTTGCAACGCTCAGCACCCGGGCGTCACGGGACTCGGCCGCCCAGACTCCCCAGGCGCTCCCGGCCGGCACCTGGTCATCGCCCAGTTCCGCGAGAATTGCGCGCGCATCGGTGTGACCTTCGTACAGCTTTGCCAGCGACAGATCGTGCATTGCGACCTCGCACAACGCCTGCCAGCGCTCGAGCGTGCATCCGAAACCGGGGCGGGGCAGCTCGGCGAGGGATTCGTCGACGAGCCGCTGGAGCAACAGTCCCGGCGCCGCGTCCTGATGCGTCGACGAGAGCACGTCGCGAATCTGGCGACAGAGTGAACGCACCTGCGCGCCCGGCTGCAGCGTTGGAACCAGATCTACTCGATCGTTCATTCGACGACTGCCGTCTCAGACTCGACGCGCAGCAACGTCGCGCCGAACCCGTCCGGTGCACGGAAATCCCTGCGCGCGCTGGTCACCACACGCGGACGTGCCGACCACGCTATCGAAGCGCCGACTGCCTGCAGCGCAGCGACCAGGGCGACGTCCTCCCCGGTGGCCAGGCGCGCAAAACCGCCGGCACGACGATATGCGCTGGCCGAAACACCGAGATTGGCACCATGGATGTGCCGATGATCGTCGGCATCCCGGTATCCGGCTGCGTACCGTTCGCGCATCGTGCTGCCATAGCCATCCCAGGCAGCCACCGCAACGGTTCCGCATACCGCGTCAGTGCCGAGCGCCAGTTGCGCGACCAGCCAATCGGACGCCACGACGGTATCGGCATCCGTGAACGCGAGCCAGCGCGCGCCCGCTGCCAGGCAGCGGCGGGCACCGAGCGATCGCGCCAGGCCTACGTTTCGTGCCCGCGAGTGGACAACGTCCACGCCACGGGCCCGCGCAATCCGCGTAGTGGCATCACTGCAATCATCCGATACCACCACGATCTTGACTTCTTCTGACTGCAGGGCGGGGGCGAGCGCCGCTTGCTTGATGCTGTCCAGGCAGAGTCCGATCAACGACTCTTCGTTGCACGCGGGAATCACCACACCAATCATGAGTTTTGCACCGGTATTTTGCGTCCGGTCTCGTAGGCAAACCGGGTGCCCGTTCCCGCCCCCGGTGTCGGCACTCCGCTTGCCTCCACAGTAGTGACGAGTGTGGGAGAGGCGCTCATGAAAGAGATCGATCACGCCAGGAATCGAGCCAAATGCGATCGCGGGCGACCGGCGCCCGAGGGCGGCGCCAGTACCGCGAGTAACCGTGACGGCGGCAACTCCCGCATGTTCGAAGGCGAGATCCCGCTTCTCCGGGACGTCGAGATAGATTGGGAGAAGAACCGCACCGGACGCTTTCTCGAACCCTAGGTCGGGCCGAATCGCGCGACTGCTTTCGCCGAGGCCGATCCCACCCGACCCGACTTGGCCCGGCATGGGCGCGGACGTTGCAGAACGGACGTCCTTGTTGGGCCGCTCTCCCGAACACCGCGACCTCGATGGCGAGTCCGAAACCATTCGCCCTCGAAGGCTGCCGCTACCGTCGAGCGTCGCCAGAGCGACTCAATCGGACGCCTCGCCGGCCTCGTGAATCGGCTGCGTCCCGCGACCGAACCTCACGACTTCGTTCCGCCGTGCTTTCCCCGCATACCGTAGTATCCCGGCGCTTTCGGGAGGGGGCGGTCCGTCGTCGGGCCACCGTCGTCGAAAGAATCCACCTCTTGGGTCCACAGGTCGTTGCCCTCATCGAGTCCGCGGCGGCTCACCGTGGTACTGAGTTCCCAGCCGCCCTTTCCCCCGGGCGATTCGAGAGCGAGGGCGCGCTCGCGGGATCTGCCCGGCGCCGGGTCCGCCCTTTTTTCAGGAGGACGCCGGTGCCCGGCCGCCCGGCGGTCCTTGCGCTGCTCGATGGGATCGGAATACTCAGCTTCCCGTTTGCTCGCGTGGTCGCGCTGTCGCACGTGGAATCCTCGTTGAGGGAGAAGAACTACCGGCAGCCATTCCGGGCGCGGTCGAGAGGTCCGCCCGGGCCCCTGCACGTTCCTGTCCGCACAGGTGCCATTGCGGGTCGGGCAGCGACCCGGATTCGAGCGCTGCAGCGAAGGCGAGAAAGATCGCGATCACGTCGTTGCAGTGCGTGCGGCAGTTACGTCAGCAGGGCAATCAGAATGATGATCGGAATGGGGATGCCCAGAAAAAACAGCAGTAGTGAACGCATTGTCGGCTCCTGTGAATGCGGAAAACATTCGAAACGGTTCAGGCCTCGTCGCGCTGGCGCCCACCGAAGGTGGCCATCAGGCTGGCGACGAAAGCGCCTGCGAGCAGTGCAACGAAAGCCCATAGCGCGGCGTAGGCGGAAGCTTTGCGGGCCTTTTCCGTCGCATCGCGGGCACTGGATTCGATCTCGCGCAAATTTGCCTGCGCGCGCGCATAGGTGTCCGTCACGCGTTTCTCGGCTTCCGCCTGGCTGAGTCCGGTGCGTTGGGCGATCAACCGCCCGACATACCGGGCATCCTCCGCGGGCATGGCGCGGCCATGGATCGCGTTGGCGAAGATGCGGGTGACCTCGGCCGCCGCCGCCGGCAGCCTGCTCTCGCCGGTGCCGTTCGCCGCAGTGGTGGTCGGGCTCGACCCGTCAGTCGTCGCACCGTTGCCGGCGTCCCCGGTGTTACCGGCGTCCCCGCTGTTGCCGGCGTCCCTTCTGAACAGGGAATCCACCAGGTAACGGATCGAGTCACTCGAGGTCCCCGACTGTGTCGTCGCCTGGCCCGCGGTTGCCAGTCCGGCCGTCGCGGCACCCGCAGCGGCGGTGGCTGCGCCTTGCGCAAGCGATGCTCCTGCATTCATGCCGCCGGACACGATGGAACTGATCGCAGACCCCAGCAATGCAGCGGTCACCAGGGACGCCACTGCCCAGGAGAGAAAGCCGTGCGCCGTATCGCGGAAGTACACCTCATCGGTGTGCACGGAGACCCATTTCGTGCGCAGACGCCCGGCGAGATAGCCGCCCATACCCGACGCCAGCACTTGCGTCGCGGTCAACCAGATGATGGTCGACCAGCCGAATGAACTAGCCGAAATGCCCTCACCGCTCCACGGCGAGATCGAAGAGAGCCCCAGTCCGACGCCCAGGATCAGCAGGATCATGGAAAGCACCGCGGCGGCCGCGGCGCCGGCAAATATCGCGCCCCAGGACACGGCGCCGACCGGACGCGGTGCGGCGCCGAGAGCAGCATTCTGGATGGTGACCGCAAGATCAGGCGTGGTCAGCGTATTGGCGAGGGCCATGTGTTTTCTCCCGGAAAAAAGTCCCGTCCCGCGATGGGCCGGCTGTTGCGGCGCCGCCCCGCGACGCTCCAGGCGGACGTGGCAATCGGCGTACCCGCCACTCCGAGCGCCCCCCGGGCGCGGCGGCAATCCGGCGGGAGGATCGCCCGTTACTGACTGATCAGGCACGGGACTCCTCGCTTCCGGCATGCCGGTTGCCGCTCGACGGCTAGCCCGCACAACGCTTGCGCCGCCGCAAGGCAGCCGCGTCTTGCCGGCGCGCGGGTATCCGATGTCTGCCACTTCCGCGCAGCTACCTTGATCTCGCTATCGCGCTGCGACATTCGGCGCAGGGGCTCATTGAAAGGCGGTCCGATGAATCATCTCCAGACGCTGGGCATGGTGGTGTTCGTCGCCCTCTGTTCCGCGCTTAGCATCGGGGCGCAAACATGGTTCTACGAGGTGCTGTCGTCGTCGCGGGTCATGGGCGGCGCGGCGGCAACGACCCGCGTTGCGGAACCTATTCCGATGGTCATCCCGCGGGAGGCGGCGCGCGCCACAAGGTGAATTTGCGCCCGCTGCGGTGCGCGCGGCAGTGGAGCGTTGTCCGGGAGCTTGTCCGTCGCGCCGTGGCCATTGCCGGATCGGAAAACCGGCAAGGTACTTCGTGCGGCAAATCCTGCCGCCGTGCAGCGCGGTGCGGCCGGGGGCGGGGTGCGGCAGCCCGTTTGCTACGCAGTCGGTCGCAGCCGTCGATCATCCCGGTGCGGACGGCATCACCCAATCCATTCAGGAGCCCGCATGAAACAGAAACAGGTCACAGAACTATTGATGCAATCGCTGGAACACGAAAAAGGCGGGGTGCTCGTCTATGAGACCGCCCTGCGCTGCGTCATCAACCAGGATCTCCGGGAAGAGTGGGAGACCTATCTCGACGAGACGCGCAATCACGTCCGGATTCTCACGGAAGTCTGCCAGACGCTGGGCCTGGATCCGGAAACCCCATCGCCCGCGCGCACCATCGTGCACAAAATCGGCGGGTCGCTCGTGGCCGCCATGGTCGAAGCCCTGAGCGAAGGCCCGCCCGAAGCCGCACAGTTGATTGCCTGCGAATGCGTCGTGGTCGCCGAGACGAAGGACCACCTCGATTGGCACCTCCTCAGCAAATGCGCGGAGAAGCTTCCGGGCGCCATGGGCAGGGCGCTGACCCAGGCCTGCGACGAAGTGGAAGATCAGGAAGATGAGCATCTCTACCATTCGCGCGGCTGGTGCCGGGAACTGTGGATCGAATCGCTGGGCATGAAGGCAATCCTGCCGCCTCCGGAAGAGCGGAAGGATGTGAAGAACGCCGTCAGCGCGGCGCAAGTTGCGCACCGAAGCGAACAGGGTCGGTAGAACGAGCGAAGCGCCATGCATCGAACTTAATGCATGACGTCGGGTCCGTAACCACGGATTCGCACCGATGATCCGGCGCGCTGCCGGCGCGTCGGATCATCGGTGGCAGGCCTGCTCGCCGGGTCTGCCGTGCGTGCATCCGGCGAGCGCGTCCCGGCGTCGCCGTGCGCCATTTTCAGGACGGGCTGCCGCTGCGCATCGGCCGGGCAGCGATTCCTGATTCTCACAGCCTGCGATGGTCGGCGCGTGTTCCGATCTGTCCGGACCCCGCCGGCGTTCCGATCGTCTACCTGGCACCGCCGAAACCGCCGAACCTGCGCACGATGTCGCCTCTCGCAAAGCTCAAGCCGCCGGATGAATGGTCAGCGCCAGGACAGTACGCGTTGGCGCTGGCGATGATCGGGCTCACATTGATCCTGCGATGGCTGCTCAATCCGGTCCTGGGCGAGCGCGTTCCCTACCTGCTCCTGTTCTCGGCGCTGCTGGTGCTCGTCCTGCTGGTGCGTCCCATGCCTTTCATCGTCGCGGCCCTCGCGGGTGGCATCGGCTGCTGGTCGCTGTTCATCCGCCCGGCGGCCGATCCGGCAGCGCCGCTGGCGCTGCTGCAGCTGGCGTTGTTCTCTCTGGCGGCGGCGGCGGCCGGTATTACGGCGTGGCTTTCGACTCGCTCGCAGCAACGGCTCCGGCTCGCCTGTCGCGAAACGGAGGAACAACGCGAAGCGCTGCGCGTGACGCTGGCGAGCATCGCCGACGCGGTGATCACGACCGATACGCGGGGCCGGGTGACTTTCATGAATCCCGTCGCCGAGTCGATCACCGGACGGATCAGCGCTTCGGCCGAGGGTTTCGACATCGACGAGATATTCAGGATCGTGGACGAGCGGACCTTGGCGCCACTGACGAATCCGGTCAGAACGGTGCTCGACAGCGGACAGGTCTCGGGCCTCCCGAACGACACTCTCCTGAAGCGAGGCGATGGCACGTTCACACCCATCGACGACAGCGCTGCGCCGATCCGCAACGCCGATGCGGGCGTGACCGGGGCAGTGCTCGTGTTCCGTGACATTTCCGCGCGCAGGGCGTCCGAGGAAGCGCTCCGGGCGAGCGAGCGGGAGCTGGCGGATTTCTTCGAGAACGTCAGCATCGGCCTGCACTGGGCCGGACCGGACGGGATCATCCAGCGTGCAAACCGGGCTGAACTGGAACTGCTGGGCCGCACGGCCGACGAGTACGTGGGCCGTCACATCGGTGAGTTTCATTGCGATCCATCCGTGATCGATCACATCACCGCCAGCCTGGCGCGAGGAGAAATGGTGCGTGAGATGCCGGCCCGGTTGCGGCGCAAGGACGCCACGATCCGCGACGTGCTCATCAACGTCAGCGGCTATCGCGTAGACGGCAGGGTGATCCAGATGCGCTGTTTCACGCTCGACGTGACGGAACGCAAACGGGCCGAACAGGCGCTGCGCGAGAGCGAACAGCGCTTTCGACTGATGGCGGATGCGGCGCCCGTGTTGATCTGGATGAGCGACGCCACCAATGCCCGCGTCTGGTTCAACCGCACGTGGCTCGAGTTCGCGGGTCGCCCCATCGATCGTGAACTCGGCAGCGGCTGGCGCGACAACGTGCATGCCGACGATCTGGACGACTGCATTCGGACTACCGTGCAGCGCGTCGACGCGCGCCAGCGTTTTTCCGTCGAGTACCGCATGAGACGAGGCGACGGAGAGTACCGCTGGATGCAGGACGACGGGGTTCCCCGCTACGACGCCGAAGGTGTGTTCAGCGGCTACATCGGCTCGTGCATCGACATCACGGATCGGCATCAGGCGGCAACCAGATTGCAGGACGCCGATCGTCGCAAGGACGAATTCCTCGCCACGCTCGCGCACGAACTGCGCAATCCGCTGGCGCCCATCCGCAACTCACTCGAGATCCTGCGACGCGCCGAGAACGACGGCCATGCCCTGCGCCGCGCGCGCGACACGATGGAGCGCCAGTTGCTCCAGCTGGTGCGGCTGGTGGACGAGTTGCTGGACGTGAGTCGAATCAGTCGCGGCAGGATTGATCTGCGCCGGGAAACGATCGATCTGAATTCGGTCATCCGCCAGGCCGTCGAGGCCAATCTGGGCGCCGTCGAGCGCGCACGCCAGGAACTGGATCTGACCCTCGCGCCGGAGCCGCTGCTGCTGCAGGGCGACCCCGTGCGATTGACTCAGGTGTTCAGCAACCTGCTCGACAACGCCTGCAAGTACAGCCAGCCTGGCGGGCACATCGCGCTCTCGGTCGAGGCGCTCGGAGGCGAGGTCACGGTGCGGGTCGAGGATACGGGCATCGGCATCGCGGCCGACGTGCTGCCAAGGGTCTTCGACATGTTCTGGCAGCGCGATCAGTCCCTCGAACGTACCCGGGGCGGGCTGGGCATCGGACTCACGCTGGTGCAACGGCTCGTCGACCTGCACGGGGGCTCCGTGGAAGCTGCGAGCGCGGGACCGGGTCGTGGCAGCACTTTCATCGTGCGGCTTCCACTGCTCGCCGCGAATGCGCCGCCGCCCGGTCCACCGGCAACCCCCCCGGTTCGGTCGCATGCCCGGACCATCCTCGTGGTCGACGACAATCAGGACTCGGCGCAATCGCTCTCGACGCTGCTGCACCTCACGGGCAATACCACGCGCACCGCGGCCGATGGCATCGAGGCCCTGGCCGTGGCGGAGTCGTTCCAGCCGGAGGTAGTGCTGCTCGACATCGGTCTGCCGCGACTGAACGGCTACGAAGTCGCCCGTCGCCTGAGGGACACCCCGTGGGGCCGGCGGATGGTCCTGGTCGCGTTGAGCGGCTGGGGCCAGCAATCCGACCGGGACCGCTCCGCGAGCGCGGGTTTCGATGCCCACCTCGTCAAGCCGCTGGACCCTGCGCTGCTTGCCAGCGTATTGAGCGAGCTGAGCGGCCCGCCCGCAGGGCCGATCCGACCGGTGACCAACTAGGGACTCGGAGCGCGCCCGCGAGCGCAGATCCGACGTGCGAGACGTCTTGACGTCTCGCACGGCGTCCCCTCAGGTCACTCCGCTCGACGGCACCAGCGCGAGCGCAGCACGCAAGGGGGTGCGGGAGACGATCGTCCGGTAGAGGAACGAGCAGGCGTCCGCGCTGCGCCGTGACAGACTGCTCGACACCGTTCGCGGCAGCGCCATGTTGACGAAGGCCACGTCGAGGTCCGTGCAGACGGATCTGAATACGTTTGCGACCCGCGTCGCCTGCCGCATCTGCAAGGCGGTCAACGGCCATTGCAGGAGGGCCGCGCCGCCGGTGCAGACACTGTTCGCCACTATGACCAGCGGGGATCGCTCCCGCGCCGCCGTGACGACGTTACGCACCGCTGCGGCCAGTTCCCGCACCGGCGTGAAGCGCAATACATCGAGCCGTCCGGAGACGATCAGCAAAGCGTCGAACAGGCGTGAGTCGCGCGGAAAGCGGCGCGGCAGATCCTGCAGGGTGGAATCATGATCGGCCCGTACCACCACGTCGGTGTGCGGAAATTCCGAAGAGAGCCGCCCCCCGATACCGCCGAGCGGTTCCCCTGCGTCCACTCCCAGCGCAATGCTGTCGCCCACGATCAACACCCGGCGTTCCGTGTAAGTCATGTTGCGCTACCTCCCCCTTGAGTATCCGGCAGACACCGGCGGATCGACCCGGTTCCCCACGGTAACTCCATCGCCGAAAGCGGCGCAGGCACCGACCGCGCCGGCGCGACCCTCATCGGGCGCCACGCAGGTCTGCCGTCTCGAGACGCAGAGATTGGCGATACTTCGTGACGGTACGTCGTGCGACGACCAGGCCCTGTCGAGCGAGCTGGCGGGCGATCTCGGCGTCCGACAACCGCTCGGTGGCTCTTTCGCCTTCGATCATGTCCTTGACCAGCCCGCGGATCGCGGTCGGAGAGCACTTTCCACCATTCGCGGTCTTCATGCCGCGCGAGAAGAAATACTTGAGCTCGAAGATTCCGATGGGCGTGGCCATGTACTTGTTGTTCGTCACCCGCGAGACGGTGGATTCGTGCAGCTGAAGTTCGGCGGCAATCTCGCTCAGACCCAACGGTTTCATCGCCAGCGCGCCGTACTCCAGGAACTGGCTCTGTCGTCGCAGGATCGCCTCGGCGACACTCAGTATGGTGCTGAAGCGTTGTTCGACCGTGCGCATCATCCAGCGGGCTTCCTGCAGATGGGCTGCCAGCTCCGAATGCTGCGCACCCCGGTGCCGTTGAAAGAGCTCGGCGCAGATGCCGTTGATGCGCACCTTCGGCACGACGGCCGGATTGAGGCTGGCCGTCCACACACCGCGGAATTTGCGCACGATCACGTCTGGGGTGATGAATCGACTCGCCATGGTGTCGTGCTTCCAGCCCGGGCGCGGCTGGAGCTGGCGAATGCTGGCGCACGCCAGCTCCACGTCGTCGCGGTTGCGTCCGAGAGCGCGCACAAGCCCCGCGATGTCCCTGGCGGCCAGTCGATCGAGATGCTCGGAGACGATCTTCCGGGCGAGCTCGCCGCGGATCGGGCAATCGAGCGGGGCAAGCTGGAGCAGCAGACATTCCTTCACCGAGCGGGCCGCCACACCAGCGGGCTCGAGGGCCTGCACCCGCTTCAGCGCGATGCGCAATTCTCCCGCCGACGCGGGCGGATCGAACTCGACGAGATCCACCAACTCGTCCAGATCCGTCCTGAGAAATCCGTCGTCGTCCAGCGATTCCACGATCGCGTTTGCCAACACCAGATCGCGATCCGGAAGCGACAGTACGTTCAGCTGGCCCCGCAGGTATTCCTGCAGGGTCGTCTCATGGGGCATCGATTCGGCGTGGTTGAAATCCCTGCCGTCGTCGCGGGGGCCGGCGCGACTTTCCTCCATCGGCCAGGTTTCCGCTTCGTGTGGCGAGTCGTCGAACTCGCGCTGCTCGGCTGCGTTCTCGGCCCGGACGGATTCAGCGTCCGGCTGAGCGTCGTTCGTTGCCGACGCCAGGGCGTCGGGGGACTCTGAGGCGTCGGCACCATTCGGGGGTGCCAGCCCGTCGGCATCTTCCTCGGCGTCGGTCTCGGCGTTCTCGAGGAACGGATTGCTGGCGAGGGTGGATTGCAGCTCCTGCGCGAAGTCCAGCGAGGAGAGCTGCAGCAGTTTCACGGCGCGCTGCAACCGTGGAGTCAGCGAATGCTGCTGCCGTGATTCCCTGGTGAGGGACATGACCATTCGAATCTCCGATGCTTCTCTTTTTGATTTGGCACCAGCGGGCTGCCGCTGACCGGCTCCCGTATTCGCAATGTCCGTGCCCTGCGACTGCACGAGGGTCTCCCGGGGCGCGGGCAGGATCTGGCGCCGTTCCACGACACCTGGCGCCACGCATTTTTGCCGAACACCGGAAGCCATTGCAGCAACTTGTTCCGGCCGTTCGGAACCATGGCCCGTGCAGCGCTTTCGTGTCCTGCCCGAAGCGCACGCCCGGGTCCGCGATGCGTGGGCACGTCAACTGCCCAGTTCGTGGCAGGAGGCCGGGTGGAGCGCGAGCGTGTCCGCATCGAACATCAGGCGGCAATCGAGCGGCCGGACGGGGCAATGACTTTGCAGCCGACAACAAGGGTGGCGAGATGATGATCGACGATCAGACGATGACCACACTCAATGAACTCATCGCGACGAGCCGGGAAGGAGAATACGGATTCATGAATTGCGCCGACTATATCGGCTCGCCGCATGTGCGCGAGATCCTGATGCAGCGCGCGCTCGATTGCCATCTGGCGGCCGAGGAGCTGCAGGATCACATGGTCCGACTGGGTGGCCATTCCGCCGCGAACGACAGCGCCATGGGTTCGATCCGGCGCGGCTGGCTCGGCCAGGGCGGCGGCCTGCCCGACTACAGCGACGAAGCCATGCTCGAGGCGTGCGAGCGCAGCGAGAACGAAGCGATCACGCGCTACCAGCGAGCGCTGCAACAGGATCTTCCCGGGGCCACGCTCGATCTGATCAACGCCCAGTATCGCGGCGTACGGCGCAACCACGACGAGATCAAGCGGCTGAGGGAACAGGTCGCCGCGGAATCATAGGGAGACACCCATGTCCGTCGCCGCTTTGATGACCACGTCGTCCCGATTGGTCGCCATGTTCGTCGTCACTTGTGTCGTCGGCGGCTGCGAGGCGGAGTCCGCGCCTTCCCGAATCGCGCCGCCCGGGACTCGGCATTCCGATTCCGACGGCTCCCTCGCGCGCGAGCACGCGACCGCGGGGCAAGGCGCGACGCCACAGGGGTCGACCGGACAGACCTCCGACCGCGTTAAAGAGGCCGCGGGCGGCGACCAGTGGATTCGCGACGACCGCGCCACGCGACCGGATTCCGCCCGCCCTGGCAACGACGGGATTTCGTCCTCCGTCGCGACGCGGGACGAACAGATCGCAGTTGCGCAATGGCGCCAGCGGATGGTCGAATGCGCAGGCATGGTGCCACCCCCGAGGCCGCGTCGAGATATCGTTTTCGCTGGATTCGGCGAGCTTGCCCAAGGCACGCGGGCACGAACATCGAGTAGCCTGCCGGCAGATACGCTGCGGGAATGAGCAGGGACTGCCCCATCGTCCACCGCAGCAACCGCAATTGCACTTCGGATGCAGAGTCGGCGCATCCGCCGTGTCGGGCGCCCTCTTCGGCGCTCGCGACACTTTCATCGAGACACTCCTACTGCGCTACCAGCGTAGCGTCGTGCGGATGGCTTCGATGATCCCGCATGCGATGCGTGCGCCGCCGCCCCCGAGTTTTTGCGGGGCGTCGGAGTAGTTGTCGGCCCCGGCATGGATCACGAGCGCGTGGCCGGTAAGCGCCTCGAGTCGCAATCTGGGTGCCAGGACTGCCGTGGTTGCGGTGCCGTCAGCATCCACTACGAGCAGCGGCAGATCGCCCCGGTGGCCCTCCTCGTGCGGGCCCCGGTGCCGCTTCGTTGCTTCCGGATCCCAATGGGAACCTGCGGCGAACGCGGCGCTCATGGCTCCGGTTGCGGGGTCCACGGCCGGAGCACAGTCCGGTTTGTCATGGATGTGAAAGCCATGCCGGCCGGGCGGTAGGCCCGCGAGTGCGGGCGTGAACATCACGCCGCCGGGAGAGCCCGCCATCGTGACCGTACCGAGCGGTTCCAGTACGCCGGTAGAGTCGACGTGGTGCATTGAAACGTCGATGGTCTGCGCTCGGGCAGAGCCATGGCCGAGACACACGGCCGCGCCTAGAGCGGCCGCAATCAGCAGTTCGGTGTCGATGTACATGGGCTGCCTCCGGAATTCTCGAGTGGGCTCACCGAATCATAGCAATCGGTGGTCCCGCACCCCAGGTGGCACATGGTTTGCCAGCCGATGGCCTAAATCACTCAATTCAGGAGGTTCGAGATGAAACCATGCGCGACCTGCGGCAACGACTACGCGAAGAGCTTTGCCGTGACATGGGCAGGCGAGGTCTACACGTTCGACTCGCTCGAATGCGCGATTCACATGTTGGCGCCGACCTGTTCCGAATGCGGCTGTCGCATACTCGGCCATGGTCTGGAGGCCGGCGAGCGCGTGTTCTGCTGCGCCCACTGCGCCCGCGCTCAAGGCGTGACCGGGCTTGTCGATCACGGCGCGGGCGGACGGACCTCGGGCGCCTGAACCGCACGACGCGTCATCGCCAGGCTTAAGGAAGCGATGCGCTTCGGCGAACCGGCGTGATGAACCGCGGAGTCGCCTGCCTGAAATCGGCGGGAGCGCGTGTGGGAATGCGCGTATCGTTCGATGCGCGATCCGTTACCGCGCGTCCAGCAAAAATACACGAGGAGTCGACCCATGCGCGCTATCGGGGGCCACCTTGTTCGCCGAATACCGCCCCCCGAAACAGGTAAGCAGGGCACGGGGACAGTGGCTGCGAAGGCACCGAATGCTGCTGGCATCGATTGTTTGCCGACCGGTCCCGTGCCTGGCTGCGTAGCGGGAGCAAACGGTTGATGGATCTTGTGATCGCATTGCGCAGAAGTCTGCTGCGGCGTTGGGGGCCCGCCCCGTTGCGGGACCATCTCGCGATCACCATCCTGGCCGCGTCGCTGCCCCTGATTGCGCTGATGTCGTACCTGCTGCTCGAGCAGGCGCGGACCCATGAAGCCACGTTGAAGGCCAACATGGTGCGGATCGCCGAGACGCGGGCGCGAGGCGTGGACGCAAAGCTGCAGGCCTCGATCGATGCACTCCGGATCGTGGCCCGCTCCGCAACTTCCTTCGATCCTGCCGGGACGCGTGCCAGGTTGATCGAGATCCAGCAGCTTCGTCCCGCGTGGAACGGGCTGTTCGTTCTGGACGCCGATGGCGACGTGCTGCTGGACACCGCGACCGATCGCGACAGTGCCAGCGCCACCCCGTCCATTTACCCTGATCTGTCACTGCCGGCGCCGGGATCCGATTGGGTGGTGGTGACCCGGCCGCGCGGCGATCGGTATGCGGCGGTGATCCTGGTGCCCATGGGACATGACGCGGCCACGAGATCGTTCCTCGGGACGCGTGTCGACGTCAGCGAGCTGATGCGGCCTCTCGAATCCGCACCGTCCCCTGCCGAGCGCTACTACGGACTGGTGGACGCTGGCTATCGCCGGGTCGCAAGCAGCATCGCCGGGCATGAGCACATCGGGGAAGTGCTCCCTGCCACGACCGTTGCCGCCATGAAGAGCGCCCGTTCCGGCATCACGAAAACGATTGCGCCCGATGGTCGGGAACACTACGTCGCGTGGCATGGACTCGAGACGGTCGACTGGACACTCGAGATCGGCGCGCCTGCCGCAGTCGTGGACAGCGCATTCCGGAGCGCATTGTTCAGCGCGATGTTGATCGGCGGGACGAGCCTGCTGACGGGACTCGCTCTGGCAGTGCCGCTGGCTCGACGCATCATCGTTCCGCTGCGCAAGCTCGCGCGTCGCGGTCCCGCCGGGTTGCCGCAGGGCAGTTCGATCCACGAGATCCAGATGCTGAGGGACGACCTGGCAAGCGCGGCGGGAATCACGCAGGCGGCCCAACAGCGCCTGCAGGAAGCGCTGTCCGAGCTGCGCATCATTTTCGAGACCTCTCCGGTCGGTCTCGCGTTCGCCGAGGATACGAGCGGCAGCGCGACGAGGACCAACGAGGCCTACGATCGAATGACCAACCGGAATTTTGGTTCGATCGGCGTCCAGGTGCTGGCTCAGGGTCAGCCGCTCCCGCGCGAGGAGTTGCCCTTGTTGCGTGCGGCCCGGCGCGGCGAGTCCGTGCGCGACCTGGAACTCGAGCTGGTGGCGCCCGACGGCCAACGCACGTTCCTGCTGGCCAACGCCATTCCGCTGCGCGACGCCGAGGGCCTGCCCAGAGGCGCGATCGGCGCGATCGTGGACATCACCGCGCGCAAACAGATCGAGGCGCAACTGCTGGAGACGGATCGGCAGCTGCGCGAAAGCCGGGATCAGATCGAGCTGGCCCGGGAATCCGCGAATGTCGGATTCTTCCACTATCGCTTCGACAGCGATACGGCCATCTGGTCACCGTGGCAGGCGAAACTTTTCGAGGCGGGTTCCGAGATGCCCGCCAGCGGTTCCGACCCATGGCCCAATACCATCCACCCGGCCGACGTGGACGATGTGAACCGCGCGCTGCGCGAAAGCCACGGTGCCCGGGAGGCGAAAACGGTGATCGAATATCGCGTCCTGTCGGAGGGCGCTCCCCGCTGGGTGTCGACGCGAATCACGACGGTCTATGACGCGCAGGGGCGTCCGTCGAAGATGACCGGCTTCTCGATGGATGTCACTGAACTCAAGGCCGCGGAACTGGCACGCGAGAAGCTCGCCGAGCAGGAGCAGATCGCTCGCGTTGCAGCGGAAGCCGCGAACCGGTCCAAGGACCAGTTCCTCGCCATGCTGGGGCATGAACTGCGCAATCCGCTCGGCGCCATGACGACGGCCGTCGCAGTGCTGGAAAGGGTGGAACCGGGGTCCCCGGCTGCGGCCGAGGCGAAGACGATCATCGGGCGCCAGACCATCACCCTGCGCAGGCTGATCGACGATCTCCTCGATGTGGCGCGTGTCGTGTCCGGCAAGATCGCCCTGGAGCGCCATCCGCTGAACCTTGCCGAGCTGGTAAGGCGCAGCGCCGCAGTCCGGGTCGAGGACAACCAGGGTCGGGCGCGGGTCGCGCTCGATCTCGGTGACGCGTGGATCGATGGTGACTGGATCCGGATCGAGCAGATACTGAACAATCTGATCGGCAATGCGATCAAGCATTCATCCCCGGGCGACCGCATCACCGTGGTGGTTCGCGCCGTGGGGGAAGCCGTCTATCTCGAGGTGATCGATGAAGGGCCGGGTATTCCCGCTGCACTGCTGGAATCGATCTTCGACCCGTTCGTGCAGGGCGATCGCTCGATCGACCGGCGTGGCGGCGGATTGGGGATCGGCCTCACGCTCGTGCGTCATCTCGTGCGCCTGCATGGCGGCACCGTTGCTGCAACCAGCTCCGAGGCCGGAACGACCATGAGCGTTCGCTTCGACGCCATTGCGCCCGAAAGTGATCACGCCCGGATGCTCGAGGCCGGGGTCCCGGCCCAATCCCGCACCGTATTGGTGATCGAGGATAACGCGGACGCACGTAACGCGCTGCGCACCATGCTCGAACTCGAAGGCCACACGGTGCGGGTCTCGGAGACCGGTGTCGAGGGCCTGGCGAACCTGCTGTCCGTGAATCCCGACGCCGCCGTGGTCGACATCGGCCTGCCGGAGATCAGCGGGATCGAGATTGCACGACGCGGCCGCGCCGCGGGCTATGCGGGCCTGCTGATCGCACTCTCCGGATATACCCAGGAAGAAGACCGCAAGCTGGCAAGGGAAGCGGGATTCGACGCGCACCTGACGAAACCGGTGTCCATGTCGGATCTGTTGCGGTTGATCGGTCGCAGCGTCCCCGGCGGCGGCAAGCCGTCGCCCCCCGTTACTTGAGGACGAGGCCGCGCCAGTATCGAAACGAGCGCTGCCTCCGGAGCGTGAGCTCGCTAGCGCGGCAGCAATCGGCCGAGCACTACTCCGGCCGCGATCCCCACCCCTACGGCGAGTAGCGGATAGTCGCGCACCGTGGACCGGGCGGCCCCCAGCGCCCCCCGCTCCAGTTCGGCGAGCCGTGCGCCGCCTTCCTCGATCGACTCCGTCGCGCTGTCGGCACCGGCCTTGAAACGGTCGACGGTAGACTCCAGTTTCCGGCCGATGGCATCGACGGCCGCGTGCGCGCCGCGGACTGCGCGCCGCACGGCGCTCTGGACGCCCGTCGCGGCGCCGTCGGTGTACGGGTCCGGTGACAAGGCCGTATCTTGAATGGGAGAAGACGGCGTCGTTTCCATGGAAATCTCCTTTGGTCTGATTGACGCGGGACTGTCGGGTTGCCTCGGCCTGAACAGCGTGAGGCAAGCGGGATGCCGGAGAAACGAAGGGAGGTCGATGGGACAGGCCGTTGCGTCATGCATCCCCGTGCCGTCGTCGGCACTGAAGCGCCGCGCGCGACGGGCGCGCACTATCCCAAATCCGGCCGCATCGCGATATGATTCGTGGCGGGCGGTGTGGGTTCGACCCGGGACATTGGATCGGTCATTCCTTTGGGGCCTGGACCGGTGCCAGCCGGAGCCTCGGCGCCTGCAAGATTGCGCGGGGGCGGGACCCGCGCCACGGAAACAAGAGCGTCGATCGGGGCGGACCGACGACGCCGACGCAAAGCGATTGTCGGGAGTCCGTTCCGGCTCGAAATCCAGGAGAACGCGGGACGTGGCGTGAATGCGTGATGGCTGCTGCTCCGGATGCCAACGCTTCGATCCGGCTTCCGGTGAACACTGGCGGGAAGGGCAGGGGGCATGAAGCACGCATTGATCGTGGACGACGAAGTGGATACCGCCAACATGATGGCCACGCTCGTCGCCACCGAAGGCTTCACTGTCGCCGTCGCATCGAATCTGCGCGACGCGCGGCGTCAGATCGTGCTGCAGAAGCCCGACGTACTGTTGCTGGACCTGTACCTGCCGGACGGCGACGGCATGGAATTGTTGAAGGACGACGCCCTGCTGCGCGACTGCGACGTCGTGTTGATCACCGGCCACGCTTCGCTCGAGACCTCGATCGAAGCGTTGCGACTCGGCGCCAGCGACTATGTGGTGAAACCGATCGGTGTGAAGCAGCTGCAGGGCATATTGTCCCGGGTGATGCCGCCGTCGGTGCTCAATGCCGAGATCGATTCGCTGTCTGCGGAGTGGAAAGACACGGGGCACTTCGGACACCTGTGGGGCCGATCGCCGGTGATGAAGCGCGTTTACGAGCAGATCGCTCGCGTCGCGGGGACTTCCGTGACCGTGCTGATCACGGGCGAAAGCGGGACGGGGAAGGAACTGATCGCGAGGACGATTCACGATCTCAGTCGCCGCCGCAATCAACCGTTTCTGGCGGTGAATTGCGGCGCGATCTCGCCCAACCTGATCGAAAGCGAGATTTTCGGCCACGAGAAGGGCAGTTTTACCGGCGCGGACCGGCAACACCAGGGATTCTTCGAGCGCGCGCATGGCGGCACGCTGTTCCTGGACGAAGTGACCGAGATGCCGATGGAGCTGCAGGTCAAGCTGCTGCGGGTTCTCGAGACCGGCGGCTTCATGCGGGTTGGTTCGACCCAGGAACTGCCCACGGACGTGCGCATCGTCGCAGCCACCAATCGCCGGCCCGTCGAAGCCGTGGCTTCGGGGCGATTGCGTGCCGACCTGATGTATCGGCTGGACGTTTTCCCGATCGCCGCGCCGCCGCTACACGCGCGCGAGGAGGACATCCCGCTGCTGGCGCAACACTTCCTCACGGAGATCTGCACCAAGGAGAAACAGCAGAAGCGCTTTTCGCCGACGGCTCTGGCCCGCCTATCGTCGCACCGCTGGCCGGGCAACGTGCGCGAGTTGCGCAACGTCGTCCAGCGGGCCTACGTCATGACCGAAGGACCGCTCGTCGACGATGAGTGGCTGTTGACCGAGAACGAACCCCGGGATGCGGTCGCTACGGAGAGTGCAAACGGCGCGTCGATCAGCATCGAGATCGGCACCTCGCTGGCGGACGTCGAGCGCGAACTCATTCTGGCCACGCTCAAACACTTCAACAGTCACAAGGAACGCACCGCTGCGGTGCTTCAGGTCAGCCTGAAGACGCTCTACAACCGGCTCAAGGAATACGCGGCCGAGCCTCCTGCGGCCACACGGGAATCAGATCCCGGCCCCTGATCACGCGTCCGGCAAGGCACTGACGCCCGACAAGCCGGAGAGGCAAACCGCCGGTCACGCGACGCGCCAGCGCGGCCGTCGAGGCATCTGCCGGAACGCCATGGCGTTGCGCGATCACGCGCGGCGAACGATCGACCCTAGGCCGGGATCACCCCGTCGATCATCGCCCGCCACGCCTTCAACTTCGCATCGAAGGACAGGGCCGCATTGGCAGGGCTGGTGGACGGGAGGCGCAGGTACCCGAGCTGATCCGGGTTCGACAATCTCGGCAGAACATGCTGCCGATAGAGAATCTCGGCCTGGGCTCCGTTGAAATAGACGCGTCGAATCTGGCGATGCGTCGAGAAGAAAACCGAGAAATCGTTGGCAACGAGCGTCGCCATATCGATATCGGAGTCAAGACTGCTCTTGCGGTTGCAGCTCTTCAGGACATCCCATAGCGCTACGCCTGCGTCCAACAGTGCTGCCATCCGGTCCCCGTATGGCAGCGTCGGGTCGAAGCCGTGGAGCTCGGCGGCGATGGCCCAGAAGGAATTCTCGGCATGCCCGTAGTACTGGCGCTCGCGCAGCGAGGTCAGGCCGGGCATGGTTCCCAGAACCAGCACCCGGGACGTCCGGACCGCAACCGGCGGGAAACCGTGCGCAAACATTGCTCCCTGGAGTGTCGGCATGGTCAACAGGGTACGGCCGCGAGTAGTGTTTGAGTCGAATGGTCGACAGACATCGGCTGGTCCAGGGGTGGTGGTAGTTGGGTTCGCATTCGCGATCTCCCGAAAGCCGTGCCAGAGGCTCCGGAAGAACCGCTCGCGCGACCCCACCGGAGTATTCGGACTGGTCCCGGCGCGCGAACCGAAGGCGGAGCAAGCCGCGTTCCCGCATGGGCCAGCGATGGAAACGCATGTAGACCCCGGACAATTCCGGGGCATGCGCGCCTGCCTCAGACCGGCGTGACCGGCGGAAAGGGCGCCGGCGGATCGTGTGGAGGCACTTCCGGATCGGACTCGGGGATTGGCCCCGGATCGTCGATCGGTGGCGGATTCGGTTCGGGTTCCTTGATCGGTCGAGGTGCCACGTCCTGGCGACCCGGTGGACTCGAGCCTGCACCGTACCGGATCACGACGCGTTCGGTTCGGGTGGCGAACCCGGCGACGGCGCTCTTGCGGTTCGCGCTGTCCAAAGGTTCGGAGGTAACCGAATCGGCACGGACGTCTTGCTCGAACCCTGGATGCCCCTGATGCCGACCCCTGCCACTGATCCCGGTTGCGATCGCCCCGCCGAACGCAGCGACGATCATCTCGTCGTCACTTCCGTCGTGGTGACCATCGGCGCCATTTTCCGCAAACTGGCCGTCTCGGCACCGCCGGGTCGCCGTGTCACTCCTCAATCCAGACTCGGGCGCGATCATCGTTCTCTCCGTTGATGGAAGTCTGCTGACCGGCAACTCGCACTCCCGCAACCCGATGCAGCGCCTATGGAATTCCGCGGTGCCGGCACGGCAGGCAATGGCGCGCGTGCATGCTCGTTGGGGGACGAACAAGCGCTGGGAAGCTCCGGCTGCGGTGCATGGCTTCCGCCTCCACGCGTGCGTCGACCAACCCGCAAATGTTGCAAGCCCGCGTCGGCATTATTTACCAGTCCGGAACGCGACGGTCGACCCATGGTATCGGCGTCAAATAGCGACAGTCGCCAGCACTTTCTGCAGGTCGTCGATGTCGACAGGCTTGATCAGATGGTGCCTGAAGCCGGCTTCCCGCGTCATCTGCCGATCCTTGTCCTGACCCCAACCCGTCAGCGCGACGAGCGTGCTCGCTTGCGCGTCCCTGCGCATGCGGATCTTGCTGGCAACCTCGAAGCCGTTCATGCCGGGCATTCCGAGATCGAGAACGACCACGTGCGGGTGGAAATCGTCGATCGCAACGAGCGCCGACGGCCCGTCGTAGACGATGCGCACGTCCGTGCCGAGCATCTCGAGCAGTGCGCCCAGCGTGTCCGCAGCATCCTGGTTGTCGTCCACGACGAGAACGCGCTGCAGTGCAGGCGCCACGTTGGGCGCGGGTGGCGCGAGCGGCGGGCCGACGTGCCCGACCGATCCGAGCGGCAGGCGGACGACGAATTCGCTCCCGAACCCTTTTCCGGCGCTGGCCGCGGCGACACTGCCGCCGTGCATCTCGACGAGGCTGCGCACCAGGGTCAATCCGATGCCGAGCCCCGTCTGCGCCCGCCTGTCGCTGGCATCCGCCTGCACGAACATGTCGAAGATGTTCGGCAGCGTCTCCGGCGACATGCCGATTCCCGTGTCTCGAATGGTCACGTACACGTTTGCGCTATCGAGGTGCACGGTGATGGATATGCGGCCCCCGGGATCGGTGTACTTGGCGGCGTTGTTCAACAGATTGGCGAACACCTGCGCGAGGCGCACGGCATCCGCATCCAGCACCACCCGCTCTCCCGGCCATTCCAACTCGAGCTCATGGGACCCCGATTCGATCAATGGTCGGCTCGTTTCCACCGCGGTCGCGATCACGGAGGACAATTCCACGGACGCCTTGCGCAGTTCGATGGTGCCGCGCGTGATGCGCGCCACGTCCATCAGATCGTCGATGAGACGCACCATGAGATCGACCTGTCGCTCCATGATGGCACTGACCGACGCCAACGACTGGGATGCACCCGACAGGCGCAGCACACGGAGCGAGTTGCGAATCGGCGCCAGCGGATTGCGCAGCTCGTGCGCCAGGGTGGCAAGGAACTGATCCTTGCGCTCGTTGGCGTGGTCACGTTCCCGCAGGTGGTCCCTCGTCTGGTATTGGCGAGTACGCGCCCGCAACGCGCTGTGCACGGCGCTCAACAACGCTGAAACACGCACGGGTCGTTCGAGCAGCGTGACATTGCCCAGCGTTTCGACCGCCCGCGCCACCATCGGCGAATCCGCGCCCTGCCGGGTGAGAACCAGAATGGGTATGTCGGACCACGGCGGTTGTCGGCAGATCAGTGCGCGAAGGCCCTCATGCACGCCGGCAAGGGCCTCCTCGGCAAGCAGGATCGCCCCGACCCCCTGTTCCAGTCCATGAGCGAGCTGTTCGGAGCCCGAACACACGTTCCAGGCGATCCCCTCCTTCAACAGAATTCCCGCGATGAGGACGGCGTCCCGGCCCGTCGGAGCGAGTACCAGCACGCGGCGCTCGAGATCGGCTGTCGACGGTGCGTTCAAGGTGGCGACTGCCGCTCCGGCACCCCGGTCAGGACACCGCGGAAGTGCCGCAGCGGTTCACCGACACTGATCCTTCCGGCCTTCATCGTGAACTCGCGCAACGTGCGTTCGTGGTCGCCGCCGCGCATCTTCACCACGGAGATGGCCTGGTTCACTTCACCGTCGGCTTCGAAGTAGCGCAGCAGCAGAACGGCGTCGGCAATATAGCTTGCATCCACCGGCCCGCTCATGGCGGTCCCGAGTATCCCTTGGTGGGCGCCGATCAGCACCGTCGCCACGCCGAGCTGGCCCAGGTAGGACATCAATTCGTGCAGATGGACGATGAGGGCGGTCTCGTCCGGCATCGAATTGAGGAAGCCGTTCAAGCTGTCGAACACCACCAGTCGCGCGTCGTCCGCTTCGACGCATTGACGAACCTCATGCGCCAGTTCGCCCGGCGAGACCTCCGCCGGATCCACCTGGCGTATGCGAACCAGACCCGATGCCACGTAGCGGTGCAGGTCGATTCCGAAGCCTTCCATGCGCTCGAACAGCGTATTCGTGCTCTCCTCGAAGAGGAACAACGCGGAATGCTCCCCGCGCTCGGCCGCTTGCGCCGCGAACAGGGCCGCGATGGTGGATTTGCCGGTTCCGGCCGCCCCCTGGATCAAGGTACTCGACCCTCGCTCCAGCCCACCTCCGAGCAACGCGTCGAGCGCATCGATGCCGCTGCGCAGGCGCTCCCGGCTCGACTGCTGTCGATGCTCGGCAGCCACGAGCCTCGGATAGACCTCGATCCCGCCACGCCGGATCTGGTAGTCGTGATATCCACCGCGAAACTCGCTGCCCCGATACTTGGTAACGCTCAGCCGTCGACGTACCGCCCCGAAGGTGGCGATCTGCAGCTCGAGCAGCACCGCGCCGTGCGCAATGCTCTGCACCTGGAGATCGTGCGGGGCGCTGGTCAGATCGTCCAGCATCAATACGGTGCAACGCCGGCCGGCGAAGAACTGCTTCAAGCCCAGGATCTGGCGGCGATAGCGCAACGCCGTGCCGGCCAGGAGACGCAGTTCGGACAGTGAATCGAGGACGAGCCGGCTCGGCTGCGCGCGCTCGACATCCTCGAGCATTCTTCGGGTCGTGTCGCCGAGTTCGACCTCCGAGGGATGAAAGACCGTGTACTCGTCTTCGCCATCGAGCGTGCCGGTGGCAGACATGAGTTCTCGGATCGCGACGCCGTCCAGCGACCAGCCGTGAGAAGCGGCCACCGCCCGGATCTCCTCCTGCGTTTCGGAGAGGGTCACGTACATCACCGACTCGCCCTGACGTACGCCATCGAGCAGGAACTGGAAACCCAGCGTCGTCTTGCCCGTGCCGGGGCGTCCCTCCAGGAGATACAGACGATCCGGTATCAGTCCGCCGTTCAACACGTCGTCCAGCCCGTCGATTCCGGTCGCTGCCCGCGGCGGCGGGGCGGTGATCATGGTGTTGACCCCGAGCGCGACATCCGGGGGCCAGCCCGGCGCGTGGCCGTTCGATTCTCGAGCGCCACGATGCGGCCGGCATCGGAGGCGCTAGCCGCCAGAGTTTCGCTTGTCATTGGCAATCCCGTCCAGCAGGGCGTCGATGTCGACCGGTTTCACGAGATGCAGATCGAACCCGGCCGCCTCCGACCGTTCCCGGTCGCCCGGTTGACCCCACCCGGTGATGGCGACCAGCAATGCGTCTCTTCCCCAGTCCGTGTCCCGCGCGCGCCTGGCGGTGTCGATGCCGTTCAGACGCGGCATGCCGATGTCCAGCAGAACGACGTGGGGCCGGAAGGATTCGCCAAGCTTCAAGGCCTCTATCCCGTCGCGGACGGTGCGCACATCGTCCCCCTGCATCTGCAGCAGCATTGCGAGGCTCTCCGCCGCATCCGCGTTGTCGTCCGCGATCAGGATCCGCCGCCGCCCGGGCGAACTCGGGTGATCGACCGGCGCCGGCGCATGACTGTCCGGAACCAGGGAGAGCAGCACTGGAACGCGGATCACGAATTCGCTGCCCTGATCGGGACCGGCGCTTCTGGCCGCCACGCTGCCGCCGTGCATCTCAGTCAGACGCCGGACGAGGTACAGGCCGATGCCCAGCCCTCCGTGGGTGCGATCGAGCGTCCGTTCGACCTGGGTGAACATGTCGAACACGCTCGCGAGCATGTTTTCGGGGATGCCGACCCCGGTGTCCTTGACCGATACGAAGGCATCCTCGCCGTCGCGGCCGATCGCGACGTGGATCTCGCCGCCCGGGGGGGTGAACTTGGCGGCGTTGTTGAGCAGATTCGCGAATACCTGGGCAAATCGAGTCACGTCCACGTCGACGAATATCCGGTCCGGCGTCTGAGCGACATGCAGACGATGGTCGGCCTGCTCGATCGCGGTCATGCACGACTCCAGCGCCAACTGCACAACCGCGGAAATCTCGATGCGTTCGCGGCGAAGGTCGATCTTGCCCTGGGTGATGCGGGCGAGATCCAGCAGGTCGTCGATCAGGCGCACCATCTGTCGCAACTGGCGATCCATCATCTCGCGCGTCCGGCTCACGTCCGAACCTGCCGGCGCCTTGCGAATGATCTCCAACCCGTTGCGCAAGGGCGCCAGCGGGTTGCGCAGTTCGTGCGCGAGCGTCGCGAGAAACGCGTCTTTCTGCCGGTCGGCCTGTTTCAGGGCCTGCACCAGCCGCCAGGTTTCCAACGCGACGGCCGCCATCGTGGCCACCTGGACGCCGATGGCCTCGTCCTCCACGCTGAAATCGCCGTGGTCGGATTTGTCGAGGAACTGCAGCACCCCCAGATTCCGGCCGTCGTTGCCCACCAGGGGAACGCCGAGCCAGCTTGCTTTCGGCGGCGGCACTGACGCGCCGGCGCGGTCAGATGCGCCGTCCCGGCCCGGAATCGAATGCGGCTGACGCACGGGTCTGTTGCTCATTTCGACGATCGAACACGCACTCGTTTCCCACTCCTGCAACGCTTCGGGCCATTCGAAACCGGGGTGTTCGAAGGCGAGCAGGTGCAGGGGCTGCGCGGGCGATCTGGCAAGCGTCGTGCCGATCCTGGCGCAGCGTGCGCCGAGAATGCCGCGCGCTGCTTCGACGAGCATCTGCAGCGTTTCCACGATCGAACCGGAGTGGGACAGCGAGGTACCGACCTTCAGCGCGATCTCCGCGATCCGCGCCTGTCGGCGCCCGCTCTCTTCGTGTTCGGTGACGTCGGTATTGGTGCCGAACCACATCACGATCTTGCCCTGGTCGTCCCGCACCGGCAGCATCCGGCTCAGGTGCGAGCGCATGGCGCCATCGTGCCGTCGCAGCGGGAAGGTATCTTCCCACGGCTCGCCCGTCGCAAAATTGCGGCTGATCTTGCGGACCACGCGCGGCAGTTCCGCCGGATCGTGTACCTTGGTCCAGCCCCAACCCTGGACTTCTTCCAGCGTGGTCCCGGTGTATTCGTACCAGCGCCGGTTGTACCAGAAGATGTGGCCGTCCGGTCGCGCCATCCAGGCCAGCTGCGGAATCGAGTCGGCGAGGGTGCGGAACCTGACTTCGCTGTTGCGCAGGTCGTCCTCGGCGCGTTTGCGGTCGGTCAGGTCGAGAACGAAGGACATTCCCTCCTCGGACGAATCCGCATACCGGGCGCCTGCAATGATGACGGGGAGACGCGAACCGTCCTTGCGGATGTACTCCTTCTCATAGGCGCTCGCCGCGCCCTGCGATCGAATCTCCTCGATCCCGCGAAGGTTCCGCCTCTGCCATTCCGGCGGAGTCATCGCTTCGAAGTTCAACCTGCCCGCAAGCAGGTCGTCGCGGTCATAGCCGGTCATGCGCAGGAATTCGTCGTTGCAGTCGATGATGAGGGAGCTCGCGAGATTCCACTGAATGACCCCCACGATGTTCGCGTCGGCGAGACGGCGCAGACGGGCCTGACTTTCGTGGAGACGCGCCATCGCGACGACTCTATCGTGCACGTCGCTGAACGTCCCGATCCATTCGCGGACCCGGCCCCGCCCCTTCGTCATCGGCGCCGCACGGGCCTCGAAGTGACGGTAAGCAGCACTCGCGGCGTGCCAGATCCGGCCTTCCGCTGCGAACGAAACGCCACGCTGCACGGCGTGCCGCCACTGATGCTCGAACCGCCGGCGGTCATCCGGATGCAGCGCTTCGATCCAGCCCCACTGTGCATGCCCGGTCCAGGGTTGTCCGGTATAGGCTTCCCAGGACTCCTGCGGGGCGACGAATGCGCCGTCGGCATCGGTGCTCCAGGCGATGGCGGCAGTGGTCGACAGGACCAGGCGCATCCGCTCCTGGCTCCGTGCGAGCGCGTGATCGCGGTCCTTGCGCGCGGTGATGTCGTAGACCACTCCGAGCATGCGGCGCTCGTTGCTTCCGGCTTCGTTCAGCAGTTCGCCGCGGGATTCGAGCCAGCGGATGTGGCCGTCCGGCAGGCAGATCCGGTGCTCGCTCGAAAATACGCCGGTTCTCAACCCGCGTTTCACGGCGGCCCAGTGCCGTGCCCGGTCTTCCGGATGGATGCGCTCGCGGATGGTTTCGTGGGTCAGGGGCGTGTCTGCCGGCAGGCCGAAGAGCTGCCGGCCTTTTGCACTGAGCAGCAGCGTTCCGCTGGCCGCCTGCCATTCCCATTCTCCATGCCGGGCGAATCGCAGCATTACCTCCTCGCGTCGCAGATCCGTCTGCGTAGTCGCCAGGGGTCGCCGATGCGCCAGCACTGCGCGGTAAAACCGGATTGCGCGGGGTCGGCAGACCCACATTGCGCCAAGGCAGACCGCCCCCCCCACGGCGACCGCGGCAAGGTCGATCATCGCGACCAGGCCCGGAGCGGGCCCCCGATCGCAGGTGGAACACAGACGCTCTCGGCGCTTGCGCCGGGTTTCGCCGGATCTGGGTGCATTGACGCCACTCTACGCGAAAGCGCTCCCGGACCCGATCGATCGCGGCGTCGAAACGAACTGCTGAAGATGCTGGTCTGGTGCAAGCAAATCCGGGACTGCATGGCGTCAATCCAGTCGGCGAAAGGGATTCAAGCTGTGACTGCTCAATCCCGGCAATCGACGTTCCCGCGCTGGCAGGCGTTCCCCGCCAAGTCTCGTCCCGGCGAGCCGGGCCGGGTGGCGCGGTCGGAGGCAGACCGGCAACCCGGGTTTGCTCGCCCCTTGCGCCGGTCGAGCGATCAGGCGCGGGCTCGCGACGCGCAATGGCGCCCGGCACGACTTTCGCTCCCGGCTTCGACCTGCGTGCAATAATCGCCGCCCTTTTTGCCGACCCCCCGATACCGCGTCGCCATGCCTGCCCTCCAGATCGTCATCCTCGCTGCCGGCAAGGGCACACGCATGAAGAGCGCACTGCCCAAGGTTCTGCATCCGCTGGCCGGCCGCTCCCTGCTCGGCCACGCGATCGCCGCCGCCGAAGCGCTCGATCCCGCGAAGGTCGTTGTCGTCTATGGTCATGGCGGCGAAGCGGTGCCGCACGCGTTCCAGGGCTCCGGTGCCGTTTTTGTGCTGCAGGCGCCGCAACTCGGCACGGGACACGCCGTGCAGCAGGCCGTTCCGCAGCTCGACCATGACGGCATCACGCTCGTGCTGTACGGCGACGTGCCGCTGATCCAGGCTTCCACGCTGCGACGCGTGCTGGACGGTGCGGCCGAGTTGAGCGTGCTGACCGTGCAACTGGCCGACCCGACCGGATACGGCAGGATCGTCCGCGACGCAGCCGGCAATGTCCTGCGCATCGTCGAGCAAAAGGACGCCGACGCGGCGGTCCGTGCGATCGGCGAGGTCAACACCGGCATCATCGCCGCGCCGAGTGCTAGGCTCGCCGGCTGGCTTGCGCGGCTCGGCAACCGGAATGCGCAGCAGGAGTACTACCTTACCGACGTCATTGCGATGGCCGTGGCCGAAGGCGTGCGCGTGCATACGGCGCAGCCGGCGAACGAATGGGAAGTGCTTGGCGTGAACAGCCGGGACCAGCTCGCCTACCTCGAGCGCGTCTGGCAGCGCGAGAACGCGCGGCGCCTCATGGCCGCCGGTGTCACATTGGCTGACCCGGAACGCATCGACGTGCGCGGTGCGCTCACCTGCGGCACCGACGTCACGATCGACGTGGGCTGCGTGTTCGAAGGCAGGGTCGACATCGCCGACGACGTGATGGTCGGGCCGAACTGCGTGATCAAGGACTGTACGATCGAAGCCGGCACGCGGATCGCCGCGTTCTCGCACCTCGAGGGCGCGCACGTGGGCTCGAACGGACGCATCGGCCCCTATGCGCGACTGCGTCCCGGCGCCAGACTTGCCAACGATGTGCACGTGGGCAACTTCGTCGAGATCAAGGCGAGCACGCTCGCGGAGGGCGCGAAGGCAAACCACCTCGCGTACCTGGGCGACAGCGAGATCGGCCGGCGCGTGAACATCGGCGCCGGCACGATCACCTGCAACTACGACGGGGTCAACAAGCACAAGACCATCATCGAAGACGATGCCTTCATCGGCTCCGATACCCAGCTCGTCGCGCCGGTGCGCGTCGGCAGGGGCGCTACACTCGGTGCGGGCACGACGCTGACCCGGGACGCTCCGGCCGACCAGCTCACGGTCTCCCGGGCGAGGCAGGTCTCGATTCCCGGCTGGAAGCGCCCCGCCAGGCAGAAGTAGCGCTCCCGCCGTCATTCTCTCTCCCAGACTGGAGCCCCAAGAACATGTGCGGAATCGTCGGCGCCGTATCGGCGCGCAACATCGTCCCGGTGCTCGTGGAAGGCTTGAAGCGGCTCGAGTATCGCGGCTACGACTCGTGTGGCGTCGCTTTCCTGTCGAAAGGTGAACTGCGACGCGCGCGCAGCGTGCAACGCGTCGCGGACCTGTCCACGCAGATCATCCAGGATCACATCGAGTCGACCACCGGGATTTCGCACACGCGCTGGGCCACGCACGGTGCGCCGATCACGTCGAACGCGCACCCGCACTTCTCTCGCGGCGAGATCGCAGTCGTTCACAACGGCATCATCGAGAACTACGAAGAGATCCGCACCGACCTGAAGAAGGTGGGCTATGTGTTCGAAAGCGCAACCGACACGGAAGTCATCGGGCATCTGGTCCATCATCTGTATCAGGGCGATCTGCTGGAGGCGGTCAAGAAGGCCGTCGCGCGATTCAAGGGCGCCTACGCGATCGGCGTGGTGTCCAAGTCCGAACCGGGTCGGGTGATCGGAGCGCGCCTCGGCTCGCCCCTCATCGCCGGCATCGGCAAGGGCGAGAATTTCCTCGCGAGCGACGCGATGGCGCTCGCCGGAACTACCGACCAGATCGTCTACCTCGAAGAAGGTGACGTGATCGACCTGCGCGCCGACCGGATCGCGATCTTCGACATTCAGGGTCGGCCGGTCGAACGCGCGGTCAAGACTGTCCAGGCGCACTCCAACGCGGTCGAGCTCGGGCCGTACCGGCACTACATGCAGAAGGAGATCTTCGAGCAGCCCCGCGCCATTGCCGATACGCTCGAGCAGGTCGGTGGCATCGATGCGGTGCTGTTCGGAGACACTGCGGCGGGCATTTTCGCGGGCATCGACCGCGTGCTGATCCTGGCGTGCGGCACGAGCTACTACGCCGGTTGCGTGGCGCGTTACTGGATCGAGTCGATCGCGAAGGTGCCGGTGAACGTGGAGATCGCCAGCGAGTACCGGTACCGCGAATCCGTGCCGCACATGGCGACGCTGGTGGTCGTGATCTCGCAATCCGGCGAGACCGCCGACACCCTGGCGGCGCTCAAGCACGCCAAGTCGCTTGGAATGAACCACACGCTCGCCGTGTGCAACGTCGCCACCAGCGCCATGGTGCGCGAGACGGAACTGCAGTTCCTCACCCGTGCCGGCGCCGAGATCGGCGTCGCCTCGACCAAGGCGTTCACGACGCAATTGGTGGCACTCTATCTGCTGGCGAACGCGCTGGCGAAGACGCGCCGCGTGCTGTCACCGGCCGGCGAAGCTGCCGCCGTGAAGGGCCTGCGTCATCTGCCGGCCGCGGTCCAGCGCGTGCTGGCCCTGGAGCCCCATATCATCGCCTGGAGCGAGAGTTTCGCGCGCAAGGAAGATGCGCTGTTCCTCGGTCGCGGCCTGCACTATCCGATCGCGCTTGAAGGCGCACTCAAGCTGAAGGAGATCAGCTACATCCACGCCGAAGCCTATCCCGCCGGGGAACTCAAGCACGGCCCGCTGGCGCTCGTGACCGAGGCCATGCCGGTGATCACGGTCGCGCCGAACGATACGCTGCTCGAAAAGCTCAAGAGCAACATGATGGAAGTGCGCGCCCGCGGCGGCCAACTCTACGTCTGCGCCGACGACGATACCCACATCAGCGCCAGTGAAGGCGTGCACGTCATCCGCTTGCCGGAACACTACGGCGACCTGTCGCCGATCCTGCACGTCATCCCGCTGCAACTGCTGGCGTACCACACGGCGCTGGCCCGCGGCACCGACGTGGACAAGCCGCGGAACCTGGCGAAGTCGGTGACGGTGGAGTAGTCACGAAGCCGGGTCCGGCGCGGCCCGGAACCTGGCAATCGGATTCTCGGGCGGCTTGCCGGCCTGCCGGGGAATGCGGCCCAGCCCGGATCGAACCGATGTTCGCCGGGCCGCCCATCGTCCCTCCCTGATCCCGATTGTCGGACGCTGGTCGGCGGTGTAGCGTTCGCCTCCTCGACCGTCCTCCGAGGGCAATCGAATGGCCAAGCTTTTCTCCGTGGCGTCCTGGAACGTGGAGCACTTCAAGGACGATCCGTCGCGCGTCGGACGGGTCATCGATTTTCTCGATGCACAGAATCCGGACGTGTTCGGGCTCTACGAAGTCGAGGGCGCGACCGTGTTCAACGCGCTCGTCAGCAAGATGCCGGGTTACACCTTCCAGATCACCGAGGGCACCGAAACCCAGGAGATCCTGGTGGGCGTGCGCAAGAACCTGACCGCCTTCATCACGCAGAAGGTCGAATTCCGGTCGGGCACGACGCACATGCGCCCGGGACAGCTGGTCACCATCACCAAGGGTGGTGCGAACTACGCTTTGCTGTTCCTGCACCTGGCGAGCGGCACCGATCCCCGCGGCATGGGTTTGCGCGATGACATGCTGAAGCGCGCGTTTGATTTTCGACGCACGCTCGACAAGTCCGCAGGCGGGGACGGCAAGGCGCACTATGTGTTCCTCGGGGACCTGAACACGATGGGCATGATCTATCCGTACCAGAAGTCCATCGCATCGGCCATCGAACTCAAGAAGTGGGACAAATACGCCGGCCGGACGAAGGTCGGCATGCGCCACCTCGTCAAGACACAGGATGCGAGCTGGTTCAACGGCAGCAAGTCTTCGTATCCCCCGGCAAACATCGATCACGTCTTCGCGTCCTCCAATCTCGACTTTCGCGTGTTCAAGCGATCCGATGGCACCGAAGCCAACGTGGCGGTGCGCGGCTGGGTCGACCAGCCCACGGATGCGGAGAAGGACGACTGGATCGCCAGATACTCGGACCATTCGCTGCTCTACTTCGAGATCCAGGCCTGATCCGGCGAGCGCAGCCTCGGGTACCTCCAACATCGCTTTCACACGGAGCACTTCATGCCGCAACCCGCCCGCCCCACCCAGCAGATCGACAACGACCGCGTGCGCGTGACCGAATGGCGGTTCGCGCCGGGTGCGGCCACCGGCTGGCACCGGCACGAGATGGACTATGTCGTGGTGCCGATGCTGGACGGCAAGCTGCGCCTGGTCGAACCGACAGGAACGCGCGAGGTCGAGTTGAAAGCCGGCGTGTCGTACACGCGCCTCGCCGGCGTGGAACACGACGTGATCAACGCCAACGATTTCGAGTATGCCTTCGTGGAGATCGAACTCAAGGCGTGATCTTCAATCCTCGATATGAGCGCCCTTGATCACGTAGTCCGGCAGCACGTTGGCGGCGGGGTAGATGCGGATGTACTTGACGTTGGCGAACGGAATCGCCATCAGGCTGCCGTCGACTTCGACCATCAAGGCCGGCTTGTCGAGCGCATGATCGAGTCGCACCGGGACCGTTTCGTCGCTGCGGACCTGCTTCGGAAATGACAGTTTCAGTTTCGTGCTGTCCATGAAGTGGATCACCATGCTGCGCTCTTCGTCCATCGTCCGCCTCCCGTGGGTTGCGCATCTGCGCCGAGAGTATGCCATCCGATAGCGCCCCGGTTGCAGCGCCGTCCGGCCGTCGCCGGTGTTCGTTTCCTCCCATGCCCGATCGTCTCCATCGCACGCGCGAGATCCATGTTCTCCAACTGCCCCAGGCTTGAGCGACTGCTGGAGCGGGCCAGCGCGCTGCCGCCGTTGCCCACGGCCGTCGCCCACCCATGCGATGAAAGCTCACTCCGGGCCGCCGTCGACGGCGCGCGGCTCGGATTGCTGGCGCCGATACTGGTGGGTCCCCCGGATCGCATGCGCGCCGTGGCAACGGCGGCCGGGATCGATCTGGCGGGCCTGCCGATCGTCGCAACGCCGCACAGTCACGCCTCGGCCGCGAGGGCGGTCGGCCTGGTGCGGGAAGGGCAGGTGGAGTGCCTCATGAAGGGCAGCCTGCATACCGACGAACTGATGACCGAGATCGTGGCCCGCGAGACCGGCCTGCGCACGGCGCGGCGGGTCAGTCACTGCTTCGTCATCGACGTCCCGACGCATCCCGAACTGCTGGTGATCACCGACGCCGCGGTGAACATCCTGCCGAGCCTCCGGGACAAGGTCGACATCGTGCAGAACGCCATCGACCTCGGGCATGCGCTGGGATTCTCGGAAGTACGCGTGGCCATCCTGTCGGCGCTGGAGATGGTGAACCCGAACGTGCCTTCCACGATCGATGCGGCCGCGCTGTGCAAGATGGCTGATCGAGGGCAGATCACCGGGGCCACACTCGACGGTCCGCTGGCGCTCGACAATGCAATCAATCTCCGCGCCGCTCGCACGAAGAACATCGATTCACCGGTGGCCGGGCGCGCGAACATCCTGGTCGTACCCGATCTCGAGGCCGGCAACATGCTCGCGAAAAGCCTTTCGTTCCTCGCGGCAGCGGAAATCGCCGGGATCGTCATGGGCGCACGGGTGCCGGTGATCCTGACCAGCCGCTCCGATAGCCTTGCAGCGCGACTGGTTTCGTGCGCACTGGCGAAACTGGTGGCGAAGGCACGACGGGAGACACCCGCCCGTGCCGTGACTTGAAGCCGGGCGCCCGCCCCCATCCCCGATGTCCGACTCGATCGCCGTCCTCAACGCCGGCTCGTCCAGCATCAAGTTCTCCATCTTCGCGGTGCATGACGAACGGCTCGTGCCTGGACTCCACGGCCAGGTCGCTGGTCTTCTCACTGCTCCGCGTCTGATCGCAAAGGGGGCCGACGGCACGCTGCGCGCCGATCACGCCTGGACCGAAGGCACCCCGCCCGGCTACGACGCGGTGCTCGACTACCTGCTCGATTTCCTCCGCGGCGAGCTTGCCGATGACCACCTGCTCGGCATCGGGCATCGCGTCGTCCACGGCGGCCTGGAGTATGCGCAGCCCGTGCGCATCGATGCCGAGGTGATGACGGCCTTGGAGCGATTGATTCCGCTGGCGCCTTTGCATCAGCCGCACAACCTGGCCCCGATTCACCGTTTGACCCGCCGCATGCCGGACGTACCCCAGGTCGCCTGCTTCGATACGGCATTTCATCGCACCAATCCCGATGTGGCGCAACGCTTCGCGCTACCTGAGCGTTTCCACGCATCCGGCGTCCGGCGCTACGGTTTCCACGGCCTGTCCTACGAGTACATCGCCTCCGTACTTTCCCGGTTCGACGAGGCAGCCGCGCGCGGCAGGACGATCGTGCTGCACCTGGGCAACGGTGCGAGCATGTGCGCGCTCGACGGCGGGCAGAGCATCACCAGCACCATGGGTTTCACCGCGCTCGACGGTTTGCCCATGGGCACCCGCAGTGGCAGCCTCGATCCCGGCGTAGTGCTGTACCTCCTCGACGAAATGGGCATGGACACGCGTGCGATCGAGCATCTGCTGTATCACGAGTCGGGGCTGCTCGGCGTTTCGGGCTTGTCATCCGACATGAAGACCCTGCTCGCGGCGGACGACCGGGCCGCGCGAACGGCCATCGAACTCTTCGTGTATCGAATCCGGTGCGAAATGGGCTCGCTGGCGGCAGCGCTGGGCGGGCTCGACGCCATCGTCTTTACCGCCGGCATCGGCGAGAAATCCGCGCCCATCCGCGACCGCGTGCTGCGCGATGCCGCCTGGCTCGGCGTACAAATCGATGAAACCACCAACGCGTCGAACGGTCCACGCATCAGCACGTCCGGCAGTCGTGTGTCGGCATGGGTCATCCCCACCGACGAGGAACGCATGATCGCCCGCCATACGCTCGACCTGATTCGAGGAGCAAGTTGATGAGACGAACCATTGTTTACGTGGCCCTGGCCGCGCTGATATCGCCCGGCGCCGACGCCGCGCCCTGGCTGCGAGCGACGGCGGCACCGCCCAACGCCCACGCTCACGCGCGACCCGCCGGGACCTGTTCGGCACCCGCTTCGCCGTCGTCCCTGCTCGACACGGAGTGGACCCTCGTGCGCCTCGGCACCGAACCGATCGTCCCGTCCCGGGACCAGTCCGCCCCGTCGCTGCGGTTTTCCGGCGATGGCACGATCGCGGGCTTCGGCGGTTGCAATCGACTGACGAGCCGCTATCGCATCGATGGCGACGATATTCTTCTCGGACCCACGGCAGCAACCCGCATGGCCTGTCCGGGGACTATGGAAACGGAGGCGGCGTTTCTGCTGGCACTCGACGCCACCAACGCATGGCGCCTTCACGACGGGCAGCTCGAGCTGCTGGACAACGAGGGGCGACTGCTGGCGCGATTCAAGGCGCAGAACAAAGGCGGGAGCAACATGCGGCAGTGAATGGAACCGGACGGCGCGCAGAAATTGCGCTGCATGCTCCGGGTCTCTTCCGGGCGTTTCATCAGCTTGTGCCAGCGGCCTCCGACGACTACCCCGGGCTTTCGGAATCCCCGCCCTCGCCGACCCGCAGTACGCCGACGCAGGGCGACCATGGGCCCGGGGCGCCGAACACTGCCGAAACGGTACGGGTTCCGGATCGCACGAGGATGAACCGAACGACAACCGCAGAGCGTCGCGCCGGTCCGGGACGCCTGCTCAGGTCATCGCGACGTGCACTTACGCGACCGTCGCGTGCCGCGCTTCCGCGACCAGCGCCTGTTCGAGAATCGCCAGCGCCTCGTCGAACACCGCGTCCTGGATCGTGAGCGGGAACAGGAACCGCAGCGCATTGGCGTAGACGCCGCAGGTGAGCAGCACCAGCCCGTTGTCCAGGGCGCGCAGCTGCACGCGTCTGGTGAATTCCGGGTCGGGATGATTGGTCGCCACCTTGTTGAACTCGATCGCGATCATCGCACCCAGGCCGCGGACCTCCGCGATCTGCGGCACCGATTCCTTCAGCGATTCGAGCTTCGCGACCAGCCGGCCGCCGAGTGCGTTGGCGCGATCGACCAGATGCTCTTCTTCGATCACCTCGATCACGGCGTGTGCCGCCGCGAGCGCCAGCGGATTGCCCGCGTAGGTTCCGCCGAGGCCACCGGCTTCCGGCCCGTCCATGATCTCGGCCCGACCCGTCACGGCCGACAGCGGCGTGCCGCCGGCAAGGCTCTTGGCCATGCACATGATGTCCGCGGTGATGCCGTAGTGTTCGAGCGCGAACATCCGGCCGGTCCGGCCGAACCCGGTCTGGACTTCGTCGACGATCAGCAGGATGCCATGGTCGTCGCACAGCCTGCGCAATGCCTGGACGAACGGGACGGGTGCGACGTAGAAACCGCCTTCGCCCTGCACGAGTTCGATCATGACGGCGGCAACCCGCTTCGATTCGATCTCGGACTTGAACAGGTGCTGGATGCCCTTCAGCGCGTCGTCCACGCTGACGCCGTGGAGGTCGACGGGGAACGGTGCGTGGTAGATCTCGGCCGGGAAGGGGCCGAAGCCGAGCTTGTATGGCGCCACCTTGCCGGTGAGCGCCGCGGCCATCATCGAGCGGCCATGAAAGGCACCGCTGAACGCGATGATGCCGGATCGTCCGCTCGCGGCACGGGCGATCTTGACCGAGTTCTCGATCGCCTCGGCGCCGGTCGAGAAGAATGCCGTCTTCTTGGCGTGGGTCCCCGGCGTCATGGCATTCAGTTTCTCGGCGAGCGCGACGTACGACTCGTAGGGAGTGATCTGGAACATCGTGTGCGTCATCTTCTGCAGCTGCGCGGCGATGGCGGCAACGACCTTAGGATGGCGGTGACCCACGTTCAGCACGGCGATGCCGCCGCCGAAATCGATGTAGCGGCGACCCTCCACGTCCCACATCTCGGCGTTCTCGGCGCGCTCGATGAAGATCTGGGTCATGACGCCGATGCCGCGCGGAACGGCCGCTTCCTTGCGCCGCTGCAAGCTCTCGTTGGAGATCGCGGCAGCGGCTTGAACCTGATCGAAGGGACGGATGCTGGCCATGGCGGCGGACTCCTTCAAGGTGCGAACACGGGATGACGACCCCGATGTTACTGCAGCGCACGCCGCGGTTGCATTCCGGGCGCGGCTCAGGTAGTAGGGTGCGATGCGCATGACAGCAGCAACGCGGCGCGGCGCGCGGAGAATCCTCCGATGAGCATCGTCGCCGTGTTCAACCAGAAGGGCGGCGTCGGCAAGACGACCACCACGTTCAATCTGACGGCGGCGCTGGCCCGGGTCGGTCGCCGTCCTGTCGCGATCGACCTCGATCCGCAGGCGCACCTGTCACTGGCGATGGGCGTACGCAACGTCGCGGGCGCCCAGAGCGTCTTCGGGTTCTTCCAGAACGCGACGCCGCTCGGCATGCTCACGCGGGAAGTGCCGCCCGGCATCGAACTGTTGCCGGCATCAGCCGACCTGTCCAAGATCGACGCTCTGCACGGCTCGGACGCCGGCATCACCAGGCGACTGCGCGCCGGCATCGAGGAAGCGGGCTGGGCCACGAGTGCGCCCGTGATGATGGACTGCAGTCCCATGCTCGGCGTGCTCACGTTGAATGCGCTGATGGCGGCGGATCGCGTGCTGATTCCGTTGGCGGCGGACTTCCTCTCACTGCAAGGCGTCTACCGCATCACCACGGCGCTGGATGTGCTCGAGAAGAAGACCGGGCGCTCCTTCCTGAGGCGCATCGTGGTGAGTCGGTACGACGCCCGTCGCAAGCTGTCGTTCCAGATCTATCGCGAGCTGCAGGCGAACTTTCCCGGCATCGTGTGCGAAACGCGCATCCACGAGTCCGTGGCCCTGGCGGAGAGCCCGATGCACGCGAAGGACATCTTCGCGTTCGCCCCGTCGAGCCAGGGAGCCACGGATTTCCGCATGCTCGTGCAGGAACTCGACGCGGCGGGCTTCTTCGCGGTCCCGGGATGAGCGGGAGTTCCTGCCCCGGTCATCCGGTAGCGGGATCGGCCGGGTGCGGGAGCGTTAGAATCGGGAAGCACCTGTTCTGCGGAGACGCACCATGAAATCCACGACCTGCCAGACCCTGATCGCCGCGCTCCTGGTCGCATCGTCCACGACTGCGTTCGCCAATCTCGGCGATGAAACGGCCGCTACCAGCAGCGACGCCAATTTCGTGGCCGGCCGGCGCGCCATCGATGCACTCGACTGGGCCGGTGCGATCGCGGCCATGCAGAAGGCGATCGCGGCCGAACCGAACAATGCGGCGGCCTACAACTGGCTCGGATTTGCCCAGCGCAAGCAGGGCAACTACGACGCAGCGTTCAAGGCGTACCGCGAGGCGCTGCGGCTCGATCCGGACAGCAAGTCGGTCCACGAATACATCGGCGAGGCCTACCTCGCGACCAATCAGCTCGCCAAGGCCGAAGAGCATCTGGCGGAACTGGGCCGGCTCTGCTCGCCGATCCCCTGCGAGGAACTGAAGGATCTGCGGCGGGCCATCGACGACTTCAAGAACAAGAGCAAATGAGCGGCACGCCCAACCCTGCCGTCCGAGCGGTGCTGTGGGATTTCGGCGGTGTCTTCAGTTCCAGTCCGTTCGATGCCTTCGCCGCGTATGAGCGCAGTCGCGGCCTGCCCGAGGGTCTGCTGCGCAAGGTCAACTCGATCAATCCCGATTCCAATGCCTGGGCGCGCCTGGAACGCGCGGAGATCAGTGTCGACGAGTTCGACGCCGCATTCGACGCGGAGGCGCGCTCGCAGGGTCATTCCGTCCCCGGCAAGGACGTCGTGAAGCTGCTGTTCGGCGAGATCCGACCGGCGATGGTCGAAGCGCTGCGACGCTGCCGTGTGGCGTTCCGTACCGCGTGCATCACCAACAATTTCGGCGACATAGGTCCCGGCCTGGTGTCCCCGGAAAGAGCAGCCGCGTGGCGCGAAGTCGTGGGCCTGTTCGATCTGGTCGTCGAATCCAGCAAGGTGGGCATCCGCAAGCCGGAGCCCGCGATCTACGACCTCGCGTGCCGCAATCTCGGCGTCGATCCGCGCGCAGCGGTATACCTCGACGATCTGGGTATCAACCTGAAGCCCGCAAGAAGCCTGGGCATGCAGACGATCAAGGTGACCGATCCCGGCGCCGCGATCGCGGAACTCGAGGCGATTACGGGGCTGGAACTGCGATAGCGCCCGGGCGGAAGCCCCCTAGCCGCTCGTCTCGCCCCGGCGCGGCTTGCGCTTTGCCTTGGCGAACGCGCGATCGAACACCGAACGCGGCAGAACGCGCAGCAACTTGGCGATCGCTCCCATCGGCCACGGAATCACCGTGTAGCGGGTGCGTGCGTCGATCGCACGCACGAAACGCCGCGCCGCCTCGTCGGCCGGGAGCAGGAACGGCATGCGATAGGGGTTGTTCGCGGTCATGTCCGTGGCGATGTAGCCGGGGGCGATGGTGACCACATCGACCCCGCTCCCGCGCAGTTCCACCCGGAGACTTTCCAGGTACGTGATGACTGCCGACTTGGAGGCGCAGTAGGCGCCGGCTCCGGGCAGACCGCGGATGCCGGCGACGCTCGCAATGCCGACCAGCACGCCGCTACGGGCTGCGAGCATGGGGGCGAGAAACGGTTGAAACGTCTTGACGAGTCCGATCACGTTGACATCGAAGATCCACTGGCACGTCTCGACGTCGTCGTGGAGGTGGCTCAGATTGCCGGCGCTCACGCCGGCGTTTGCGATGACGATGTCGGGCGCCCCGAAGCGCCGCAGAAAATCGCCTGCCGCCGCTGCGATCGCGGGGCCATCCCTGACGTCGGCCGCGTAGGTTGTCACCGCACCGCCCAACTCGCGGGCGAGCGCATCGAGCTCCGCCTGCCGCCGGGCGATCAATCCGAGAACCGCACCGCGCCTTCCATACGCCCGCGCCAGCGCGGCACCGATGCCGCCGGAAGCTCCGGTGATGATGACCTTCTCGGGCACGGCGCTCCTTCGCGAACGCTATGGGCCTGCGCGGAAGCCCTGGGCGTTGACCGAGGGGCCGGTGGTACCGCCCCTCGGAATGCTGCAGCGAACCTGCGGGCACCTGCAGGCCGATCGCAGCCCTGCCCGCCCGACAAACCGTGGGGCGCCGTTACTTCTTTTTCTGCTCCATCGCGACCAGATCGTCCAGGATCTGGCCGAAGCGCTCGTAGTCCACGCGGCCGCTGGCATTGATGGCGTTGCCCGGGCCGGTCGAATACTTGCCATTGACGATGACGGTGGGCGTGCCCTTGATCAGGTACGTCTTGGTCATCTGGGTGGCGCGCTGGACCTTGTTGTCGACCCCGAAGGAATCGTAGGTTTCCTCGAACTTCTTCGCGTCGACGCCAGGCTGGGCGGCGATCCACTTCGACAGCACCGCACGCTCGGTCAACACCAGGCCCTTCTGGTGGATCGCGTCATAGACCTTGTCGTGCAGCTGGTCGAGCAGTCCCATGGCTTCGAGCGTGTAGAAGATCTTCGCCTGCGGGATGCGCGACGCGTCCCACACCGTGGGCACGTACCGCCAGACCACGTCCTTGGGCTTCTTCGCCTTCCACGTCTTCACGAAAGGCTCGAAATCGTAGCAGTGGCCGCACGTGTACTGGAAGAACTCGAGCACTTCCACCTTGCCCGGGGCGTCGGTTGGTATCGCCGGATTGATGATCTTGTATTCCTTGTCCAGCACCGGCGCAGGATTCGCGGCGTGGGCCAATCCGGCGCCCAGAAGGGCGGCGACAGCCAGGTGTTTGAGCAGTTTCATCGAACCTCCTTGTTGTTCCGCCCTCATGACTTGGGAGCAGCATCCTTCACTTTGATGAGCTGACCCTCGATCTGGTTCTCTTTGAGCCGGGCCTTGGCCTTGCCGACCTCTTCAACGCTCTTGAACGGGCCCAGGCGGACACGATGCCACACCTTGTTGTCGGGCATCTGGGCGGTCTGGATGGTGGCTTCGACCCCGGCCAGGGCCAGCTTGGCCTTCAGGTTGTCGGCATCGGCCGCATTCTGGAACGCCCCCGCCTGAAGGAAATACACGTCCTTCGGCGCGGGCTTCATGTCCTTTTCCTTGACCGCCTCCTCCTTGCCCTGAAGGATTCCATAGAACTCGAAGCGCGGCTTCGAGCTGGTCGCTGCGCTCGCCGGCGGCGCAGGGGAAGCGGACTTGACGGGCGGCGAGTCGGCGGGCGCCGGCAGTATCCGGGTGTTTCTCGGTGCCGGCTTCTGCACGATTTCATCGCGCGCGTCCTCGCTCGGTTTGCGCTCGGAGAACGGGCTCGGGCCCTTGTTGATGTAGAGCGCGACCCCGAGCGCAGCGACCAGCCCGAGCAGTACGCCGATCACGATGCCGACGAACAGTGAGCCGCCCTTCTTGCGCGTCCCGCCAGCGCCGCTCTTCTTGTAGTTGTTGCCGGCCATCACATCGTCTCCGGCGCACTCACGCCGAGCAACGCGAGCCCGTGCTTCAGTACCTGCTGGACGGCGACTGCGAGGGCCAGGCGCGCGAGCTTCACCGCTTCGTCCTCCACCAGGAAACGCGTGCCGTTGTAGTAGCTGTGGAAATCGCCGGCCAGATCCTTCAAGTGGAAGGCGATCACGTGCGGCGCGAGATCGCGCGCCGCGCTCTCGAGTGCCTCCGGATAGTCGATGAGCCGCTGCAGCAGCTGGATCTCCGCGGGGCTGTCCAACGCCGCGAGACTGGCGACGCGAAGCTCGGCAACGTCGCCATTCCATTCGCGCAGCACGCTTGCGACCCGGGCGTGCGCGTACTGTATGTAATACACCGGGTTCTCGTTGCTCTGCGATTTGGCGAGATCCAGGTCGAAATCGAGGTGCTGATCGCTCTTGCGGAGCACGTAGAAGAAGCGCGCGGCGTCCTTGCCCACCTCCGAGCGCAGCTCACGCAGGGTGACGTATTGCCCGGCGCGGGTCGACATCGAGGCTTTCTTGCCGTTCCGGTACAGGATCGCGAACTGCACCAGCGCCACCGTGAGCCTCGCCGGATCGATGCCGAGCGCCTGGAGCGCACCCTTGACCCGCGGGACATAGCCATGATGATCCGCACCCCAGATGTCGATCACGAGTTCGTAGCCGCGCTCGAACTTGTTGAGGTGGTAGGCGATGTCCGGCGCGAAGTAGGTGAACTGCCCGTTGTCGCGGCGAACCACGCGATCCTTCTCGTCACCGAAGTCCGTGGAGCGAAACCACGTGGCGCCGTCCTGCTCGTACAGGTGTCCGGACGCGGCGAGTTTCTGCATTGCACGTTCGACCATGCCGGTGTCGAACAGCGACTGCTCGGAGAACCAGTGATCGAACGTCACCCCGAACTCGGCCAGATCGGCGCGGCAATCGGCGAGTTGCTCGGTGAGTGCGAAATGGTGAATGAATGCATAGTCTTCGCCGAGCTCGCGCTTGGTGGCGCCGATCAGCGCATCGAGGTGCGCTTCGCGTTCGGCGCCCGCTTCCTTGTCGTCGCGCTCGGCGTTCGGCAAGGGCGGAACGTCGCGCATCACGCTGGCAGCGGAATGCACGAACTTGCGCCCGTGCCCCGCGACGATCTGCGCGGCCATCGCCCGCACGTATTCGCCCTGGTACGCGTTCGGCGGAAACGGCACACGCTCACCGGCGATCTCGAGATAGCGCAACCAGACCGAGGTCGCGAGGATATCCATCTGGCGCCCGGCGTCGTTCGTGTAGTACTCGCGCGTCACCACATAGCCGGCGGCATCGAGAACGTTGGCGAGGCTCGCGCCGTACGCCGCGCCGCGACCGTGACCGACGTGCAGCGGTCCGGTCGGATTCGCCGAGACGAACTCGATCTGGATCTTCCGGCCTGCGCCGAGCGAGCTGTGCCCGAACCGCTCGCCCTCGTCGAGGATGCGCCGCACGACTGCATGCCTGGCGTTGGGCCGGAGGAACACGTTGATGAAACCCGCGCCCGCGATCTCCATGCGTTCCACCCAGGGCGAGGACGGGAGCGCACCGATGAGCGCGGTGGCGATCTCGCGCGGATTGCGCTTCAGCGGCTTCGCGACCTGCAGCGCGAGATTGCAGGCGTAGTCGCCGTGGGTCGGTTGCTTGGGCCGCTCGACCGTGACGACGGTGCCGCGCGCGCTCGGCGCCACCTCCGCCAGAGCGGCCTCGAACAGGCCGGCAAGATGCGATTTCAGATCGACGGGGGAGGCGGCAGGGGCGGCAGACTGCATGAAAGGGCGGGCGGGCTCGGAAAATCCGCGGATTATAGACCCCGGCCCCTGCGTGGAGACGCTCAGAAATCGAGGGGATCGACGTCGATGGAATGGCGCACGCGGTTCGACGCGATCTGCGGCAGCCACGCGTCGAGGAACGTATGGAGGGCATTGCGCGACTCGCTCTGGACGAGCAGTTGGCCGCGCCATTTCCCCGCCACACGCGGCATCAGCGCAGGCACCGGATCGTAGAGCGTCACCCCGGCGAGATGCGGCTGCGCGCACTGCGCTGCGCTGCCGAGGTACTCGAAGACGCGTTGCTCCGAAGCAGCTTCGGCACGCAGCAGCGCCTGATGCTCGAAGGGCGGGAAGCCGGTGGCTTGCCGCAGTTCGAGCTGCTGACGGGCGAAGCCTTCGAAATCCTGCTCGATCAGCGCCCGAAACAGCGGATGTCCGGGGAACTCCGTCTGTACCAGGGCTTGCCCCGGCAGTTCCGACCGACCCGCCCTTCCGGCGACTTGCAGCAGGAGCGCGAACAACCGCTCCTCCGCTCGGAAATCCGCCGCAAGCAACCCGTTGTCGGCACCGAGGATCCCCACCAGGGTAAGGCGGGGAAAATCGTGGCCTTTCGCCAGCATCTGCGTACCGACCAGGATGTCCACTTCGTGCGCTTCGATGCGCTCGCGAAGCTCGCGGAACGCATGCTTGCGCCGAGTGGAATCGCGATCGATGCGGGCGATGCGCGCGTTCGGCAGCAGGGCACTCAACGCCTGCTCCACCCGCTGAGTACCGGCGCCCAGGGCCCTCAGGTCCTGATTGCCGCACACGGGACAGGCGCGCGGCAGCGACTCCTCGTGACCGCAGTAGTGGCAACGCAAGCGCTGGCCGACGGCATGGATCGTGAGCCTCGCACTGCAACGGTGACAGGGCGCGATCCAGCCGCACTCATGGCACAGCAGCGTCGGAGCGAATCCTCGACGGTTGACGAATACGAGACTCTGCTCGCCACGTTGAAGTCCTTGTCGCAGTTCCTCGATCAGGGCCGGGGCCAGGCCTTCGACCAGCTTCTGACCCCGGGTCTCCACGGTACGGATCGACGGCGGCCGACTCGCCGCGCGTCCCGACAGGCCCAGCAGGTCATAGCGGCCGCTCGCCGCCTGGCGCCAGGTCTCCAGCGACGGCGTCGCCGAGCCGAGCACGACGGGCACGCCGCGCTGCTTGCCGAGAAACACGGCCACGTCGCGGGCGCTGTAGCGCAATCCATCCTGCTGCTTGTAGGAGCCGTCGTGTTCCTCGTCGACGATCACGAGGGCGAGCCGGGGCAGCGGCGTGAATACGGCAAGGCGGGTTCCCACGATCACGAGCGCGGTACCTTCGGCGGCCTGCAACCAACGCGCGAACCTTTCGCCTTCCGACAGCCCGCTGTGCAGCGTGACCAGACGCTCGGGGCCGAAGCGTTCGACCATGCGGGCTTCGAGCTGTGGCGTCAGATTGATCTCCGGGACCAGCAGCAGCGTCTGTCCGCCGTGCAGCGCCGCGGCTTCGATGATGCGCAGGTAAACCTCGGTTTTGCCGCTGCCGGTGACCCCGTGCAGCAGATGGCAGCGGTAAGCGCCCAGGGATGCGACCACCGTGTCGACCGCCGCCCGCTGCTCCGCATTCAGATGCAAGCCACCTTGCGTGGCGCTGGCGGCCCGCGCAGGCGGCGTGGCGTGAGCGGCCGCATCGCTTTCCTCGATCCAGCCACGCTCGACAAGCGCACGCAGCGCGCGGCGCATCCCGGGTCCGCCCGCTTTCAGGTGCTCGATGGTGAGCGCACGCTCGACGTGCAACCGCGCAAACAGGTCGCGCTGCGTCCGGGCGCGCGGCGGCAGGTCGCTCGCGGAACACGCTGCGCCCGTTTCGCTCAGGCGGAAGACTGTCTGCCGAGCGAGTGCCGTGCCGTCGGGCCGCCGCAATGCCGTGGGCAACGCATTGAAAACGATCTCGCCCAGGGGGTGGTGATAGTAGCGGCTGCAGAAGCGGAACAGTTCCAGCGTGGGCTCGGGCAGCCTCGGCAACTCGCGCGCGATGCGCGAGATCGCGCGAATGCGCTTCGGCTCGATCGCCGTGGTATCGGTAACGGCGAGCACGACACCGACTCTGCGCCCCCGGCCAAACGGCACGATCGCGAGCCGCCCGACGTCGGCACTGGTCGCGTCGGGTGCGCGGTAGTCGAACAATTCGCCGACTGGTACGTCGAGTGCGATGCGGACGAAAGGCATGTACCTGCGTTCTGACGGCGGGACAGGACGTTACCAGCCGTTGCTGCGATCAGTTACGAACAATGTGCCCGAGTGACCCGACTCAAAAGGGAAAACCCCTGCTGCCGGAACCTGTGGACAAATCTGTTGATGACGCATGCCGCTGCCTGTCAAGTACATTCCGTTGTGCCATCCACTATCCGCGGCCGCTGCGGATGAGACGAGCAATTAGTCATAAAATACATGACGTTTCGTGCGTAATGGCGGGATGTGGCTGCAGACCGGCCGGAATCGCGCGCCAATGCTGGCTCGCTGTGCATAACTCGCCCAACGGCGCGCCCTGCGGAGGCAAATCGCCCGGAATTCAGCCCTGGGTGCGGGATTGCTCGTGGACCGCCGCCACCAGAGCCGCAACGCTTTCCGGCGGCGTGAATCGGGAGATGCCATGACCGAGGTTGAAAACGTGCCCGGGCCCCGCCCCGAAGGACGACAGGACCCGCCCCGCCTCGCGCCGAATGATCTCCGGTGATGCGAACAGGACCGACGGATCGAGATTGCCCTGCAAGGCCACGCGCTCGCCGACGCGTCGGCGTGCATCCCCGATGTCGACGGTCCAGTCGAGTCCCACGGCATCGCAGCCGATGGCGGCAATGTGTTCGAGCCACACGCCGCCGCCCTTGGTGAAGACGATCACGGGCACCGTCTCGCCGTCGCGTTCGCGGACCAGGCCCGCAACGATGCGCTGCAGGTAGGCCAGCGAGAATTCGAGGTAAGCCGCCTGGGACAGCGCGCCGCCCCAGGTGTCGAACAGCATCACGGCCTGCGCGCCGCTTTCGATCTGGGCGTTGAGGTAGGCGGTGACTGCCGTGGCATTGACCGCGAGTATTCGATGGAGCAGATCGGGACGAGCGTAGAGCATCGTCTTCACCCGCTCGAAATCGGTGCCGCCCTGGCCTTCGATCATGTAGCACGCGAGTGTGAACGGGCTGCCGGAGAAACCGATCAGCGGCACCGAATCATCGAGCGCCCTGCGGATCTGCGTGACTGCGTCGGTCACGTAGCGCAAATCGGCGTGGGGGTCCGGTGCCGCGAGTTTCTCTATCGACCGCTCGTCACGCAAGGGGTGCTCGAAGCGCGGCCCTTCGCCCTCCGCGAAGGTGAGCCCGAGCCCCATGGCGTCCGGGATCGTGAGGATGTCGGAGAACAGGATCGCCGCATCCAGGGGAAACCGGGCCAGCGGCTGGAGCGTGACTTCGGTGGCGTAGTCCGGGTTCTTGCACAGCGCGAGAAAGCTGCCCGCGCGCGCCCGAGTCGCGTTGTACTCGGGCAGATAGCGCCCCGCCTGCCGCATGATCCAGACTGGCGTGTAGGGCGTGGACTCGCGCCGCAGCGCCCGCAGGAAGGTGTCGTTCTTGGGTCGGCTCATGGAGGCAACAGGCTGCCTGGCGCAGCGGCGAAGGTAATGGCGGGGAACCCGGGGTGATTGCACGCAAGAGCGAAGGCCGGCGCGCGCATCACTGCTCTTTGTTCGCGATCGCGCTGCGCGCCGGCACCCGCCAGCGAGTCAGCGCGGCAATTCGGAGGTTCCCATCAGGAATTCGTCGACCGCCCGCGCGCACTGTCGACCCTCACGGATCGCCCACACCACCAGCGATTGGCCGCGGCGCATGTCACCTGCGGCAAAGACCTTGGCGACGCTGGTCTGGTAGCAACCAGCGCCGTCGGTCGTCGCCCTGGCGTTGCCGCGCGCATCCTTGTCGACCCCGAAGGATTCGAGAATGCTTGCAACCGGCGACACGAAGCCCATGGCGAACAGCACGAGTTGCGCCGGCATCTCGAATTCGGAGCCGGGGACTTCCTGCATCTTCATCTGTCCCTTTTCGTCCCGCACCCATTCGACGCGGCAGGCCACCAGGGTCGTGACGCGCCCGTTCTCGCCCTTGAATGCCTTGGTCGAGACGGCCCAGTCGCGCTGACAGCCCTCTTCGTGCGAAGACGATGTGCGCAGCTTGAGCGGCCAGTAAGGCCAGGTCAGCGGCTTGTTCTCTTCGTCCGGCGGTTGCGGCAGCAGTTCGAACTGGCTCACCGTCTTCGCTCCCTGCCGATTCGAGGTGCCGACGCAATCGGAACCGGTATCGCCGCCGCCGATGACCACCACGTGCTTGCCCGCGGCCGTGATCTGACCCTCGATGCGGTCGCCTGCCACGACACGATTCTGCAGCGGGAGGAAATCCATCGCGTAGTGGATGCCGCCGAGATCCCGGCCGGGCACCTGCAGGTCACGCGGCTGCTCGGCACCCCCCGACAGGACCACGGCATCGTACTCCGCCAGCAATTGCGACGACGCGACGGTTTCGCGGGCCAGGCTGGTGACGGGCGCGCCGGGTTTCAGTTCGCCGACCAGGACGCTGGTCCGAAACTTCACCCCCTCGGCGGCCATCTGTTCCATGCGCAGGTCGATGTGGTGCTTCTCCATCTTGAAATCGGGGATGCCGTAGCGCAGCAGGCCGCCGATCCGATCGTTCTTCTCGAACAGGACGACGTCGTGTCCGACCCGCGCCAGCTGTTGGGCGCAGGCGAGACCCGCCGGGCCGGAGCCGACCACGGCGACGCGCTTGCCGGTCTTGTGCCGGGGCGGCTCGGCGACCACCCAGCCATTGGCCCAGCCCTTGTCGATGATCGCGTGCTCGATCGACTTGATGCCCACCGGATCGTTGTTGATGTTGAGGGTGCACGCGGCTTCGCAGGGCGCGGGGCAGACGCGGCCGGTGAATTCGGGAAAGTTGTTGGTCGAGTGCAGCGTTGCGAGCGCTTCCCGCCAGTTCTGCCGGAAAACGAGGTCGTTCCAGTCGGGGATGATGTTGTTGACCGGACAGCCCTGCATGCAGAAGGGGATGCCGCAGTCCATGCAGCGCGCGCCCTGGATCTTGGCCTCGTCGTCGGCGAGATGGCCGACGAACTCGCGGTAGTGCTTGACGCGTTCCTGCCGAGGCTCGGCGGCCTCCTGCAGACGCTGGTACTCCATGAATCCCGTTACCTTGCCCATGTGGTTTTTTGCTCTGTTTCAGTGTGCGTGACGTTTCCGGACGCCGAGTCGAGGCACCGGCACCCGGACGATGGATGGATCCCTAAGCCGCGAGCTGCCGGCCGTTGGCCGCGATTTCACCCAGCGCGCGCCGGTACTCGTTCGGGAACACCTTCACGAACCTGGTGCGCGAAATGCTCCAGTCGTCCAGAATTTCCTTTGCCCGGGCACTTCCCGCGTAGCGCGCGTGACGCTCGATCAGGCGCCGGAGGACCACTTCGTCCGCCTCGCCCAGATGCCAGACATCGCGCGCGACCTTGCCCTCCTGCTCCGCTTCGGCGAGCACGGGCTCGAGCGAGACCATGGACAGGTTGCAGCGGGACTTGAAGGTCCCGTCCTCGTCGAGCACGTAGGCGATCCCGCCCGACATGCCCGCCGCGAAGTTGCGTCCCGTCGTACCGAGCACCACCACCGTGCCCCCGGTCATGTATTCGCAGCCGTGGTCGCCCACGCCTTCGACGACCGCATGGGCCCCGGAATTGCGCACGGCAAAGCGCTCCCCGCCTACGCCGCGGAAATAGGCTTCGCCCGCGATGGCCCCGTACATCACCGTGTTGCCGACGATGATGTTTTCACCCGGCTTGCCGCGGAACTTGGGCGAAGGCTGCACGGTGATGCGCCCGCCGGAGAGCCCCTTGCCCACGTAGTCGTTGGCCTCCCCGATCAGATCCAGGGTGATGCCCTGCGCGAGGAACGCGCCCAGGCTCTGTCCGGCGGAGCCCGCGAACTTGACGTGGATGGTGTCGTCCGGCAACCCGGTGTGACCGAAGCGCCGTGCCACTTCCGACGAGAGGATCGTTCCGGCCGTTCGATTGACGTTGCGGATCGGCATCTCGATCGTGACCTTCTCGCGCCGCTCGAGCGCGGGCTGCGCCAGTTCGACGAGGCGATGGTCGAGGGCCTTGTCGAGGCCGTGGTCCTGCTTCTCCACGTTTCGGCGAGCGACTTCGGCGGGCATCGCCGGCGAGTAGAACACCTTGGAGAAATCGAGTCCGCGCGCCTTCCAGTGGTCCACCCCGCGCTTCATGTCGAGCAGATCGGAACGACCGATCAGATCGTCCATGCGGCGAATGCCGAGCTGCGCCATGTATTCGCGCAGTTCCTGCGCTATGAAGAAGAAGAAGTTCACCACGTGCTCGGGCTGGCCCTTGAACTTCTTGCGCAGCACCGGATCCTGCGTGGCCACGCCCACCGGGCAGGTGTTCAGGTGGCACTTGCGCATCATGATGCAACCTTCGACTACGAGCGGAGCGGTCGCGAAACCGAATTCGTCGGCCCCGAGCAGGGCACCGATCAGCACGTCGCGACCGGTTTTCATCTGCCCGTCGACTTGCACGGCGATGCGGCCGCGCAGGCGGTTCAGGACCAGCGTCTGCTGCGTTTCCGCCAGACCGAGTTCCCACGGCGTACCGGCGTGCTTGATGGACGACCACGGGCTGGCACCCGTGCCGCCGTCGTGGCCGGCGATGGTGACGTGGTCGGACTTGGCTTTGGCGACCCCGGCCGCGACCGTCCCCACGCCGATCTCGGACACGAGCTTCACGCTGATCGATGCCCGCGGATTGGCGTTCTTGAGATCGTGGATGAGCTGGGCCAGGTCCTCGATCGAGTAGATGTCGTGGTGGGGCGGCGGGGAGATCAAGCCGACCCCGGGCACGGAGAAGCGCAGCTCCGCGATGTATTCGGTCACCTTGTGTCCGGGCAGCTGGCCGCCTTCGCCGGGCTTCGCGCCCTGGGCCATCTTGATCTGGATCTGGTCGGCACTGCCGAGGTACTCCGCGGTCACGCCGAATCGGCCGGAGGCAACCTGCTTGATCTTGGAGCGCAGGGAATCGCCCGCCTTGAGTTCGATGTCGCGCATGATCCGGTCGCGCCCGATACGGGAAGCGAGCGTCTCGCCCGCCTCGATCGGTGCGTAGCGCTTGGGATCCTCGCCACCCTCGCCGGTATTCGACTTGCCGCCGATGCGGTTCATCGCGATCGCGAGCGTCGTGTGCGCCTCCGTCGAGATCGAGCCCAGCGACATGGCGCCCGTGGCGAAGCGCCGCACGATCTCCTGCGCCGGCTCGACCTCGTCGATCGGGATCGATTTGGCGGGATCGATGCGCAGTTCGAACAGCCCGCGGAAGGTCATGTGCCGGGTGGACTGGTCATTGATGATCCGCGCGTATTCCTGGTAGGTCGCGAAGCTGTTCGTCTTGGTGGAGTGCTGCAGCTTGGCGATCGCGTCCGGGGTCCACATGTGCTCTTCGCCGCGGATACGGAAGGCGTACTCGCCGCCGGCCTCGAGGGCGCGCTCGAGGACGGGATCCTCGCTGAAGGCGGCGTGATGGGTGCGGATGGCCTCCTCGGCGACCTCGAACACGCCGATGCCCTCGACCGTGGAGGTCGTGCCGGTGAAGTGTTTCTCCACCAGGCTGCTGGACAGACCGACGGCTTCGAAGATCTGCGCGCCGGTATAGGACATGTAGGTGGAGATGCCCATCTTCGACATGACCTTCATGAGACCCTTGCCGACTGCCTTGACGTAGTTCTTGACGGCCTCGGCGCCGGTAGGGTCGGTGCCCAGCTGCGCAGCCTCGGCCACGATGGTCTCGAGGGCGAGGCAGGGGTGAACGGCTTCCGCGCCGTAACCGCCGAGCAGCGCGAACTGGTGCACTTCGCGCGCCGAGCCGGTCTCGACGACCAGCCCGGTCGACGTGCGCAGCCCCTTGTTGACCAGGTGCTGATGGACGGCCGAGGTCGCAAGCAGGGCGGGGATGGCAACGTGCGTGGCGTCCACCTTGCGGTCGGAGACGATCAGGATGTTGTAGCCGGACTGCACCGCATCCACGGCTTCTGCGCACAGGCTTGCCAGCCGCGCTTCGATCGCCTGGTGTCCCCACGCCACCGGATAGCAGATATCCAGTTCGTAGGAGCTGAACCTGTCGTCGGTATCGGCAGCGATGTTGCGGATCTTGGCCATCGACTCGAAGTCCAGGATCGGCTGGGTCAGTTCGAGCCGCATCGGCGGATTGGTCTCGTCGATGCCCAGCAGATTCGGCTTCGGTCCCACGAAGGACACGAGCGACATCACGAGGTCTTCCCGGATCGGGTCGATCGGCGGGTTCGTCACCTGCGCGAACAGCTGCTTGAAGTAGTGATACAGCGTCTTGTTCTTGTCCGAGAGCACAGCGAGCGGGGAATCGTTACCCATGGACCCGATCGACTCCTCGCCGTTGCGCGCCATCGGCAGCAGCTGGAACTTGAGGTCTTCCTGGGTCCATCCGAACGCCTGCTGGCGGTCGAGCAGCGGCACGGACGAACACTCGCGCGGCGCGATGGCTTCGGGCAGTTCGTCCAGCCGGATGCGAATGCGCTCCATCCACCCGCGATAGGGCTTCGCGGAGGACAGCGAGTCCTTGAGCTCCTTGTCGTCGACGATACGGCCGAGGTCGAGATCGACCAGGAACATCTTGCCCGGTTGGAGCCGCCACTTCTTGACGATGCGTTCGTCGGAGATCGGCAGCACACCGGTCTCCGAAGCCATGACCACGAGGTCGTCGTCGGTGACCAGGTAGCGCGCGGGCCGCAGGCCGTTGCGGTCGAGCGTGGCGCCGATCTGGCGACCGTCGGTGAACGCCACCGCAGCGGGGCCGTCCCATGGCTCCATCATTGCCGCGTTGTATTCGTAGAACGCGCGCCGGTTTTCGTCCATCAGGTTGTGCTTCTCCCACGCCTCCGGGATCAGCATCATCATCGCGTGAGCGAGGGAGTAGCCGGCCATGATCAGCAATTCGAGCGCGTTGTCGAAGCACGCCGAATCCGACTGGCCCGGGTAGACCAGTGGCCAGATTTTCTCGAGATCCTTGCTCAGCACCGGCGAGGAGATCGCGCCTTCGCGCGCGCGCAGCCAGTTGACGTTGCCGCGCAGCGTATTGATCTCGCCGTTGTGGGCGATCATCCGGAACGGATGCGCGAGGTCCCAGGTCGGGAAGGTGTTGGTCGAAAAGCGCTGATGCACCAGCGCCAGCGCCGAGTCGAGCCTCGGGTCGCGCAGGTCGTCGTAGTAGGCGCCGACCTGGTCGGCCAGCAGCATGCCCTTGTAGACGATGGTTCGCGCCGACATGGAAGGCACGTAGAACTCCTTGCCGTGCTCCAGGTTGAGCGCCTGGATCGCGTGTCCCGAGCGCTTCCGGATCACGAACAGCTTGCGCTCCAGCGCATCGGTGACGGTCACGTCGGGACCTTCGCCGATGAAGACCTGCCGGATGACCGGCTCGATGCGCCTGACCGATTCCGCCAGTATGGCGCTGTCGCGGGGAACGTCGCGCCAGCCAAGCAGCACCTGGTCCTCGGCGCGGATCGCGCGCTCGATCTCCTGCTCGCAGGCGAGGCGGCTGGCCGGCTCCTGGGGCAGGAACACCATGCCGACGCCATACTCGCCGGCGTCCGGGAGTTCCACGCCCTGGCGCGCCATCTCTTCGCGGAACAGCGCGTCCGGAATCTGGAGCAGGATCCCGGCGCCGTCGCCGGCCAGCGGGTCGGCTCCGGTGGCGCCCCGGTGGGTCAGGTTCTTCAGCAGCTGGAGGCCCTGTTCGACGATCGAGTGGCTCCTGCGGCCTTTGATCTGGGCAATGAAGCCTACGCCACAGGCGTCGTGTTCGTGGGCGGGATCGTACAGTCCCTGCGCGGGCGGGTAGGTCGAATGAGCCACGGAAAACCTCGTCTGCGTTGCTGGATGACACGGCCTTGCCGCCGCCGGTGGTCTCGGGCCGGGCCGTCCCACGCGAGCGGCGCGGACGTGCGAATTCGACGGACAAGGGGTGGAATGTTAACCCGAGGCCCGCCCGTGCTTCAATGAGGAAGACTACTCCGCGCGGGTCCGGCAGGCCCGTTCAGCCCTCTTCGATCGCGAACAGGCGCCGGTGCTCGCGAATGGCATAGCGGTCGGTCATCCCGGCAATGTAATCGGCGATCGCCCTGGGCAGGTCTTGTTCACCGCGCCGCTGGAACTCGGATGGCAGCAACCGGGCTTCTGCGGAGAAGGCTTCGAACAGCTCGCGGACGATTCGTTTCGCCTTGGAAGCCATGCGGGCCACGCGGTAATGCTGGTACATGTGGTCGCGCAGGAACGTCTTCAACTCCTGCTGCTCGGCCCGGATCGCCGGACTGAATCCGACCAGGGGCGGCGATTCGCGCACCGCCTCGATTCCGTCGGGCCGGCGCTCCTCGATCTTCGCCCGGCTCTCGCGGGTGAGATCGCTCACCAGCGTGTTGATCATCCGGCGCACTGTTTCGTGGACCGCGCGCCGGTCCTGCAACTGCGGAAATTCGGCACGTACCAGGGCCATGTGGCGAGCGAACAGGCCGACCCGGGAGAGTTCCTCGACACTCATGAGTCCGGAGCGGATGCCGTCGTCGACGTCGTGGTTGTTGTAGGCGATCTCGTCCGCCAGATTGGCGAGCTGCGCCTCCAGGCCCGGCTGCTGGTGCCTGAGGAAGCGCTGCCCGATCTCACCCAGCGCCACGGCGTTCTTCGGCGAACAATGCTTGAGGATTCCCTCCCGCGTCTCGAAGGTGAGATTGAGGCCGTCGAAGGCGCCATAGCGGCTTTCCAGGTGATCGACCACGCGCAGCGACTGCAGATTGTGTTCGAAGCCGCCGTGCACGCGCATGCACTCGTTGAGCGCGTCCTGGCCGGCGTGCCCGAAGGGCGTGTGGCCGAGGTCATGGGCGAGCGAGATCGCTTCGGTCAGGTCCTCGTTCAGACCCAGATTGCGCGCGATCGAGCGTGCGATCTGCGCCACCTCGATCGAATGGGTGAGGCGGGTGCGAAACAGGTCGCCTTCGTGATTCACGAACACCTGCGTCTTGTATTCGAGGCGACGGAAGGCCGCGGAATGGACGATCCGATCGCGATCGCGCTGATACTCGCTGCGGCCTTCCGGCGGCGGCTCGGGCATCCGGCGCCCCCGCGACGTCTCGGGCCTGGCGGCGTAGGCCGCCAGTTCAGGCATGGACAGGGTCCGGCGCGAGCACTTGCTCCAGCACGGTCCGCGGCACCGCCGCATCGATATAGGCTTCGCCAAGGCGCCGGATCAAGATGAAGCGGGTGGATCCGGCCTCGACCTTCTTGTCGTGACCCATCAGGTCGAGCCAGCGCGCGACGCCGAGATCGGGAGCCTCCACGGGCAGGCGCGCGCGCGCGATCAGCCGTTCGATACGCTCGACCTCGGTCTGCCCGACGTGTCCCAGGGCGCGCGAGGTGCGCGCCGCGAGCACCATGCCGGCCGCGACGGCTTCGCCATGGAGCCAGACGCCGAAGCCTAGACCAGCCTCGATGGCATGGCCGAAGGTGTGACCCAGGTTCAGCAACGCCCTCGGCCCGGTTTCGCGTTCGTCGACGGCGACCACCCTCGCCTTGTTCTCGCATGAGCGCTGGACGGCATAGGCCAGCGCGACGGGGTCGCGCGCCAGCAGTCGGTCCATGTTCGCCTCCAGCCACTCGAAGAACGGCAGGTCCTCGATGATGCCGTACTTGATGACTTCGGCCAGGCCTGCGGCCAGCTCGCGATCGGGCAGCGTCCGCAGCGTGTCCGTGTCTGCGACCACGGCGACCGGCTGGTGGAAGGCGCCGATCATGTTCTTGCCGAGCGGATGATTGATGGCGGTCTTGCCGCCGACCGACGAATCGACCTGCGCGAGCAGGGTGGTCGGAATCTGGATGAACGGCACTCCCCGGAGATAGGTGGCGGCGGCAAACCCCGCGAGATCTCCAACCACCCCGCCGCCCAGGGCTATAACCGTCGTCTTGCGTTCGCAGCGGGCGGCGAGCATGCGGTCGAAGACCCGGTTGAGGGTCTCCCACACCTTGCTGCTCTCGCCGTCGGGCAGGACGATTGCGAGCACCTCGACGCCGGCGCGCGCCAGCGATTGCCGTAGCGATTCGAGATACAGCGGCGCCACGGTTTCGTTGGTCACCACGGCAACCCGCTGCTGCGCGAGGTGGCGGGCGATCAGATCGCCACGCTCGATCAGCCCGCCGCCGATGTAGATGGGGTAGCTGCGCTCGCCGAGCCCGACTTCCAGCGTGATCACGACGAATGGCGCTCCGTCTGGGCCGCCCGTCGGGCAAGCTGCGCTTCGAGTCGGCCGATGAGCGATTTCAGGCTCTGGGTGCCGGTATCGATCACGATGTGCGCGACTTCGCGGTAGAGCGGATCGCGCTGGTCGTGCAACTGCGCGAGCCGGGCGCGCGGATCCACCGTCTGCAGCAGCGGCCGATTGCGGTCGTGACGGGTCCGATTCCACAGTTCATCGACGCTCGCGCGGAGGTAGACCACGGTGCCGCGAGTCCTCAATACGGCACGGGTGGCCGGATCGAGTACTGCGCCGCCACCGGTCGCGAGCACGATGTTTTCGAGCCCGGACAGCTCGTCGATGATCGCCGTCTCGCGCGCGCGAAACCCTGCCTCGCCCTCGATCTCGAAGATCACGGGTATCCGTACCCCCGTCCGCGCTTCTATCACGTGGTCGGAGTCATGGAATATCTTGCCCAGGCGCTTCGCCAGCATCTTGCCCACGGAGGTCTTGCCCGCGCCCATCAGACCGACCAGGAACACGTTCTCGCGCGGCTGCCATGCGACCGCCGTATCGGTCGTGCATTGCGCTTCGAGATGTTCCGACCCGTGCATGGCGCGATTGTAGTGCATCGGCCAAGACCACAAGGCAAAGGCCCCGCGGCTGTTCGCTCGCGGGGCCCCGGGACCAGCGGGAAGCGCTGTTTCAGCGCAGCGTGAGATTGTCCTTGAGGATGCGCGGGGTGACGAACACCAGCAGTTCGCGGCGATCGTTGAATCGACGCTCGTTGCGGAACAGGAAGCCCACGATCGGAATGTCACCCAAGAGTGGAATCTTGTTCAGCGTCGTGGATTCGTCCTGCGTATAGATGCCGCCGATCCCCACCGAGCCGCCATTCTCGACCAGCACTTCGGTCGTGACCTGCTTGGTGTCGATCGATGGACCGGCAGTGGTTTGCGCACCCACGCTGTCCTTGTGTACATCGAGCTTCATGATGATGTTGTCGTCGGGCGTGATCTGCGGCTTCACCTTGAGCGACAACGTGGCCTTGCGGAAGCTGATGCTGGTGGCACCCGAAGGGGTGGCAATCTGATACGGGATTTCCGTGCCCTGCTCGATATTGGCTTCGACGTTGTCGGCCGTGATCACTCGCGGGCTGGAGATGATCTTGCCGCGCGCGTCGAGTTGCAGCGCCGAGATCTCCATGTTGAGGAACTTGGTCTGGTTCGAATTGAACAGCGAGAGGGTGAAGGCGCCGGGGGTCAGACCGCCTCCGAGCGACGGCGCGGGCAAGTTCACGCTCAACGAATCCGGGAAGAACGACTGGGCGTAGTCCTGGGCCTGCAGAGTCTGGACGCCGACGCTTCGGACATTGCCGCCGAGCGTCGCCCGGGTATTGCCGCCGAGGCTGACGCCGTTCTGTCCCTGCGGCGAAATATCGAGCAGCCCCAGGCGTGCACCGATGGCACGACCGAAGGTATCCGATGCCTCGACGATGCGCGCCTCGATCAGCACCTGCTTGACGGCTACGTCGATCCGCTTGATCAGCGCCGCGATCTCCTCGAGCTTGGTGGGCGTGTCCTGCACGAACAGCGTGTTGGTCCTCGGATCGACCACTGCGCTGCCGCGCTTCGAGAGCACGCGTTGCGCCGGATCCGACAGCAGCTTCTGGAGGGCATCGGCCCGCTGGTAGTTCAACTGAAAACTCTCGGTCCGCGTGGGCTCGAGCTCCTGGATCTGCTGCTGGGCTTCCAGTTGCAGCTTCTCCTTCGTGGCCAGTTCGTCACGCGGGGCGATCCACACGACATTTCCGTTCTTGCGCATGTCCAGACCCTTGGACTGCAGGATGATGTCGAGGGCCTGATCCCACGGAACGTCCTTCAGACGCAAGGTGAGATTGCCGGCGACGGTGTCGCTGGTGATGATGTTGAGCCCGGTGAAGTCCGCGATGACCTGCAGTACCGCACGCACTTCGATGTTCTGGAAATTGAGCGACAACTTGTCGCCGGTATAGCCACGGCCCGAGGCGGCACCGATCTTGTTCGGGTCTTCCGCCACCTGCTTGACCTCGACGATGAAGCGGTTGTCGGTCTGGTAGGCGGAATGCTCCCAGTTGCCGTGCGGCGAAATCACGATGCGGGCATTGCCGCCCTGCCTGGTGGCTTCGACTGCGTCCACGGGCGTCGCGAAGTCGACCACATCGAGCCGCCGCTGCAGGTTCGCGGGGATCTCGGTCTGGATGAAATCGATGATCACCGATTTTCCCTGCCGGCGCAGGTCGATGCCCGTGGTGCTATCCGACAGATCGACGATCACCTGTCCCTCGCCGCTCTTGCCGCGACGGAAATCGATGTTCAGCAGCGAATGGGGAGCATTGCCCTTGTCGGCCGCGAAGTTCGCGGCGTCCCCCGAGGGCGGCCCGGCGGCGAGGTCCGCTGCGGACTGGAGCGTGACGACCACGTTGTTGCCGTCGATCTGGGTGTCGTACTTGATCGGACGCACGAGATTGAGCACGACTCGCGTGCGGCCACCGGACTGACCCAGGCGGATGGAACGCAGTTCGGTGTTGCCGACTTCCTGGCTCGACTTGCCCAGACCGTTGCTCGTACCCGGAAAATCGAACGCCACGCGCGGCGGGTTGTTGACGGAGAACCCTACCGGCGGATTCGACAGCGCCTCGCGGGTCGTGATCTTGACGATCACCTTGCCGCCCGGCGCAGACGTGACATCGATGTTCGTGATGGCGTTCTGGCCGGTCTCGTCGTCGCCCTTGGCGGCCTGGGCGCCCTGCATCGAGCACATCAGCGTCAGGATCGTCGCGGCCGCGGTCAGGCAGCGCGAGGCTGCCATTAGGGTAGTTCTCATTTCTTCGACTCCTCTTCGTCGAGCAATTGCAGGTTGCTCGTCCGCTCCGTCCAGACACCGGCGGTGTCCTGGATGACTTCCTTGAGCGTGATCGATGTCTCCGTGATCATCGAGATCACACCGAAGTTCTGACCGAGATAGTTCCCGCTCTTCACCTGGTAGATGTTGTTGTCCGGCGTCTTGATGAGGCCGAACATCTTCTTGGACTTGTCCTGCAGGGTTCCGACCATCTTGAGACTCTCCAGAGGATAGCCTTCGAGAGCCTCCTTGCGCCTGTTGAGGTCCGGTGCGGGCCCGCTTCCGGCGCCCGAGCCCTTCTCTGCCGCATTGCCGCGCGGCCTGAAGGGATCCGGCAGTTCGAATGCGTCGTAGGTGAACGCCTCGTAAGGCTTCACCTCCGGCAAGGGCTCGACACGACCGCGCAGGTTGGCGCCCGAGTCTTTGACGAATTCCCTCAGGTCCTGGTACTGCTCGCCGCCGCAGCCGGCAAGCAATACGCTGGCCGCCATCATGATCAGGGTGCGCTTAATCAATTCTTCGCTCCCTTCGCGGGTTTCTTCTGGGCAGCGACCTCGGCATCGTCGAGGTAGCGATAGGTCTTTGCCGTTGCGTCCAGTATCAGGCCTCGATCCTTGTCGACCTGCAACGCGATGTCGTTCAACGTCACGATCCGGGATAGCTGCGACACGTCGCTCGCGAAGGCACCGATGTCGTGGTACGCACCGGTAACCTTGATCGTGATCGGCAACTCCGCGTAGAACTCCGAGGTGTTTTCCTTGGGCGCGGGTCGGAACAGCTCGAACTGCAGGCCGCGCCCGAGTCCGGCCTGATTGATGTCGGTGAGCAGAGCTTCCATCTCGGACTTGTTCGGAAGCTGTTTCAGCATCGCGCCGAACGACTGCTCTATGTCGGCCAACTGCTTGCGGTAGGCATCGAGATTGATCGCCTGCGCCTTCTTGTCCAGGAACTTGGCACGAAGATCCGTTTCCTTCTGGCGCTCTGCCGCCAGGGTCTCGAGCTGGTCCTTCCAATCGAACCAGTAGCCGCCCAGCACGAGCAGCAGCAACAGGATGAAGAGCACGCCGAGCTTCGGCAACACCGGCCAGTTGCCGACGTCGCGAGGGTCCAGCCGCTGGAGATCGCCGAAAGTCATCGCCATGACGCCCTTACCCCTTTGTCGCCTTCGCGGCCGGTCTGCCGGCCGGAGCCGCTTCGACCTTCTCGCGCGTGAGGTTCACGTTCAGGTTGAACTCGTTGAGATTCTGCTTGTCGACCTGCACAGCGCGAATCTCTACCAGACTCGGTGCCTCGAGAAACGGTGAAGCCTCGAGGTTGCGCATCAGCGTCGAGACACGCGCGTTGGAGGTGGCATAGCCGACGATGTTGACGCGAGCCCCGGTTTGCTTGACCGTCTTCAGGTAGACCCCGTCCGGCAGCTGGCGCACCAGCTGGTCGAGGAGGCGCACGGTCTCTGAACGATTCGACTGCAGCGACTCCACCACCTTCTTGCGCTCGAGCAGGGCCTGGGTCTGCTCTTTCAGTTTCTTGATCTCGTCGATCTGCCGGTCCAGCACGGTGATCTCGCCTTCGAGATACTGATTGCGGCCGCTCTGGTACTCGATCTGGGTCGCGAAGTAGCTGTGCACCAGGATCACGATCGCCACGCCCAGCCCGAAGACCATGCTGGCGAGAACGAAGAACTGGCGCCGCTGGGCCGCGCGCCGCTGGGCGCGATGCGGCAGGAGGTTGATCGGGATCATTCGTCGAACCTCCGCATCGCAAGCCCGCAGGCGACCATCAGCGCGGGTGCGTCCAGCGACAGCTGGCGCTCCTTGATCTTGGGGGACTTCTCCATCGACGCGAAGGGATTCGCGACCAGGGCACTGACCCCGGTGCGCTTCGCGACCACCTCGTCGAGCCCGGGAATGGTCGAACATCCGCCGGCCAGCACGATGTGGTGAACCTGGTTGAACTGGGTCGAGGTGAAGAAGAACTGGAGCGCGCGGGTGACTTCGAGCGCGAGCGTGTCCATGAACGGCGTCAGCACTTCCGTTTCGTAATTGCCCGGGAGTCCGCCATTCTTCTTGGCCGCCTCCGCCTCTTCACTCGACAGGTTGAAGACGCGCTGAATCTCCTGCGTGAGCTGGTTGCCGCCGAAAGGCTGTTCCCGCATGTAGACGGACTGGTTGTTCCGCAGCACGTTGATATTCATCATCGACGCGCCTACGTCCACCAGGGCGATCGTCTGGTCGAGGCCGCCGTCGGGCAGTTGCGATTCGATCAGTTCGAAAGCCGTCTGGGAGGCGAACGAATCGATGTCCATGACGACCGCCTTGAGGCCCGCCGCCTCGGCGACCGCCACGCGGTCTTCCACCTTTTCCTTGCGCGACGCCGCGATCAGGACCTCGACCTCTTCCGGACTGCTTGGCGACGGGCCGAGAATCTGGAAGTCGAGATTCACTTCCTCGAGCGCGAACGGGATGTACTGGTTGGCTTCCGCTTCGACCTGCACCTCCCGTTCCTCCTCGCGGAGGTCGGCGCCCATCACGATCTTCTTCGTGATCACGGCGGCCGAGGGCAGGGCGAGGGCGAGGTTGCGGACGCGCGTGTTCATCTTCTTCCAGCCGCGCTTCACTGCCTCGCCCACCTCTTCGAGGTTCATGATGTTGCCGTCCACGACCGCGTCCTTGGAGAGCGGCTCCACCGTATAGCGCTCCAGGCGATAGCGTCCCTTCCCGACAGCCGCGATTTCAACCATCTTCACGGATGAGGAACTGATATCGACGCCGATCAAGGGCGGCGCCTTGGGTTTCATCAGATTCGCTAGAAAGTCTGATGCAGCAGTCAGATCCAATTTTCCCTTGAGCATGGGCGAGTTACGCCAATAATATACAATTTACATTAGATACTAGCTGCAAATTCAAATCAAGCTTGGGAAAGTGGGTTTTTCATTTTTGCGGCGTCTGGAGCGCCTCTATAATGGAAAAGCCTTCAAAAAACCCTTCCACCCCACTGTTCGGCCAAAGCAATTCCCTTGCCCATACCTCTCCGATGGTGGCTGTTGCCCCTGCTAGTGGTGCTCGCCGCCGTCCTCGCGGCCGGACTTCTGGCCGGTTACGCAGCCGTGGTTGCCTACCCAAGCCTGCCTTCGCTGGAAGCACTCACTGACTACCGGCCAAAGATTCCGCTCCAGATCTTCAGCAGCGAAGGCGAACTCATCGGCGAGTTCGGCGAAGAGCGCCGCGCCCTGGTCCAGATCAAGGACGTCCCCAAGGCCATGCGCGACGCGATCATCGCGGCCGAGGACGAGCGCTTCTACGAACATGGCGGGGTCGACTACATCGGCGTGGCGCGAGCGGCGGTGTCCAACTTCATCCAGGGTGGCGCGCACCAGGGTGCGAGCACTATCACCATGCAGGTCGCGCGGAACTTCTTCCTCACGAAGGAGAAGACCTTCACCCGCAAATTCAACGAAGCTCTGTTGGCCTTCAAGATCGAACATAACCTCACCAAGGACGAGATACTCCAGCTGTACATCAACCAGATCTACCTCGGTCAGCGCGCCTACGGATTCGCCGTTGCTGCTCAGACCTATTTCGGCAAAACGCTGGACCGCTTGAGCCTTGCGGAGACTGCGATGCTGGCCGGCCTGCCCAAGGCACCGTCGCGCTACAACCCCGTCGCCAATCCCGCACGGGCCAAGGCGCGTCAGGAGTACGTGCTGCGCCGCATGCACGAACTCGACTACATCACCACCGCTCACTACAACGACGCGCTCAAGGCACCCATCAAGGTGCATGCGACGCAGCAGGTTTATGCCACGCGTGCGGACTTCCTGACGGAAATGGTCAGGCAGGCGATGTACGAGCGCTACCGCGACGACGCCTATTCCTCCGGCTTTCGGGTCTACACGACCATCAAACGGGAGCAGCAGAATGCTGCCTACGCGGCGGTGCGGCGGGGGGTGCTCGACTACGATCGCCGTCACGCCTATCGGGGCGCGGAAGGCTATGCACAACTGCCGACACCCGTTGCCGACGAAGCCCTGGAAGACCTGCTTGCCGACGAGGTGGAAGCCGACGACATCCTGCCGGCGTTGATCCTCAACGCGGAATCCAAGGCGATACGCGTCTACGTGAAGGGGGTCGGCCGGGCCGAGATCACGGGAGAAGGTCTCAAGTTCGGACAGCGCATGATCGGGGACAAGGCCCCGGCCAACCACCGCTTGCGCGCCGGCGCCTTGATCCGCGTGCAGAGGGATACTGCGGGCGTGTGGCAGATCTCGCAGCTTCCCCAGGTCGAAGCCGGTTTGATCGGCATCGACAACATGACCGGCGCGGTCCAGGCCCTCGTCGGAGGCTTCGACTTCAATCGGAACAAGTTCAATCACGTCACCCAGGCGTTTCGCCAGCCCGGGTCGAGCTTCAAGCCGTTCGTGTACTCGGCGGCGCTCGAGAAAGGCTTCACCCCGGCGACGATCATCAACGACGCTCCGCTCACCTTCGACGCCTCCGAGACCGGCTCGGCGGTATGGGAGCCGAAGAACTTCGATGCGACCTTCGACGGTCCGATGCGCATGCGCACGGCGCTCACCAAGTCGAAAAACCTGGTCTCGATCCGGATCCTGCAGGCGATCGGTCCCAAGTACGCACAGGACTACGTAACCCGCTTCGGGTTCGATCCGAAACTGATTCCGCCCTACCTCACCATGGCGCTCGGAGCTGGTTCGGTCACGATGTGGCAGATGGCTACCGGTTACGCCGCGTTCGCCAATGGGGGCTTCCGGGTGAGCCCGTACTTCATCGACCGGATCGAGGATGCAAGCGGGAGGATCCTGGCCAAGACCAAGGTCCAATCTGCGCCCGATGCCGCGCCCCGCGTGATCGACCAGCGCAATGCGTTCATCATGACCAACATGATGCAGGACGTGATCCGGGGCGGCACCGGCTCCCGTGCCCTGCAACTCGGTCGGGCGGACCTCGCGGGCAAGACCGGCACCACCAACGACCAGATGGACGCGTGGTTCGCCGGCTTCAATCCCGGACTCACGGCGATTGCCTGGATGGGATTCGACACGCCGCGCTCCCTCGGCAACAGCGAGACGGGCGCGATGGCAGCGCTGCCCATCTGGATCTCGTACATGGGTACGGCGCTGAAGGACGTTCCCGACGTGGCGCCCGAGCCCCCGGAGGGCGTCGTCGCGGCAGAGATCGACCCCGACACCGGGTTGCGCAATGATCGGATCCCGAACCGGATGGTGGAATACTTCTATCGTGAGAACATGCCGCCGGAAGAGGACACGGCTGGCGGCGCCGCTGGTCGCAAAGAGGACGTCGAAAGCGAGATCTATTGAGGGTCGCCGGCATGCCGAAAGATCAACCCGGAAGTCGTCAGATGCGATCACGCATTGCCCACCTCGCCGCCCGCCTGATGGCCCAGGACGGGGTCGACGACTTCGCATTGGCGAAACGCAAGGCCGCCCGGCAGGTGGGCGCGCCGGACACGCGCAATCTGCCGGACAACGCCGAGATCGAGGACGCGCTCAGGGCTTACCAGCAGCTCTATCAGGCCGAAGAGCAGGCCGAGAGAGTCGCGGCGCTGCGTCGGGCCGCGCTTGAAATGATGTGCGAGCTGCAAGCTTTCGATCCTCACCTCGTGGGCCCGGTGTTGTCGGGCAGCGCCGGGCGCTACGCCGATGTCGATCTGCACCTGTTCACCGACAACGCCAAGGAAGTGGAGATGTACCTGATAAACGAAGGCGTCGATTTCCGTACCCGGGAAGGCCGCTTCTGGGCAGGGGACGAGCTTCGGATGGTGCCGAGCTATGAGTTCGAGACCCCGGAGGCGCGTTTCACCGTCACCGTGTTCGGCAGCCGCGATCTGCGCGGGCCCCTGCGGGCGACACCCGAGGGGCGCCCGATCGAGCGGGTGCGCAGCGGCTGGATCGCGTCGAGCCTTTCCGAGACCGTCGGCATCACGCCCGACTAAAGTTTGGCTGGCGGCCGCCGCAACCCATCGTCATCGGCCGCTTGGCCGACGAAAACCCTCGCTGCACCTGGCTTTTCATGGATTCAACCGGAAATACCCCCCGCTCCGAGCCCGAAGGCGAAGAAGAAGAGAGCCGATTTCTCGTCCGTGGGCGCGTCGAGATCGCCTTCATCCTCAAGTCCGTGATGCAGGCAGGGGAAATTGTCACCGCATACTTCAACGAAGGCCGCGACTTCGCCATCACTGCATTGCTTGCAGTCGACGGACCGGGCGGGTTCGCGGTGTTCGATGCGAATCAGCAGGTCGCGGCAAACCAGCGCCTCCTCTCCAGCAAACGAATCTCGTTCGTGACCAATCAGGACAAGGTCAAGGTCCAGTTCGCGACGGCTGCGTTGACGCCCTGCGAGTTCGAGGGCCGCCCGGCGTTGCGGTCGGCGTTGCCGGAAACGCTCTACAAATACCAGCGGCGCGAATACTACCGCGTCCCCGCCTCCCTCTCGAACCCGCTCCAGTGTGTCGTGCCGCGGGGTGATTCTCCCGCGTTGACGATGTCGATCGTCGATATCAGTATCGGTGGCGTGTGCCTGACCGGCTTCCCCGAAACTGAAATCCTGGAACCCGGGATGGCGCTGGATAACTGCAGGATCGACCTGCCCGAGATCGGCGTGCTCACGACCTCTCTGCGCGTGCGCAACAGCTTCGAGATTCCACTGCGCAACGGTCTGGTCCATCGCCGCGCGGGGTGCAAGTTCTCCAAGTTGTCCCCGGCTTCGGAAGCAATGATCCAGCGCTACATCATCCGGCTCGAGCGCGACCGCCGATCGAAGTTCAACGACGGTTGATCCGGCCCGCGTGTCACGCGCCGCGGAGCCAGCGGGCGGCGTCCAGGGCGAAGTAGGTCAGGATCGCGTCTGCGCCGGCGCGCTTGAACGACAATAAGGTCTCGAGGGCGCAACTCTTCTCGTCTATCCAGCCGTTCTGCCCCGCCGCTTTCAGCATCGCGTACTCGCCGCTCACCTGGTAGACGAGCGTGGGCACCTTGAATGTTTCCTTCACGCGGCGCACGACGTCGAGATAGGGCAGGCCGGGTTTCACCATCACCATATCCGCACCTTCCTCGAGGTCGAGTCCGACCTCCCACAGGGCCTCGTCGCTGTTGGCCGGGTCCATCTGGTAGGTGTGCTTGTTGCCTTTGCCCAGGTTACCCGAGGAACCGACGGCGTCCCGGAAAGGACCGTAGAAGCTCGATGCGTACTTCGCGGAATAGGCCAGGATGCGCACATGCTGATGTCCGGCCGCGTCGAGATGAGCGCGCAATGCGCCGATGCGCCCGTCCATCATGTCCGACGGCGCCACCATGTCGACACCGGCGGCGGCATGGCATTCGGCCTGGCGAACCAGGACCGCGATGGTCTCTTCGTTCATTACGTAGCCCGAGCCGTCGATGAGCCCATCCTGGCCGTGACTGGTATAGGGATCGAGGGCGATGTCGGTGACGATGCCCAGGTCCGGATATTTGTCCTTCAGCGCGGCCACCACGCGCGGAACAAGGCCCTTGGGGTTATAGGCCTCCGCGGCATCCAATGACTTGGCGTCGCTCCCCACCACCGGAAAAAGCGCCAGGGCCGGGATGCGCAATTCGACGCACTCGCCAGCAACCCGCAACAGTCGATCCAAGGTCACGCGCTCCACGCCGGGCATCGACGCAACCGGTTCGGCCCGATCGTGCCCCCCTATCACGAACACCGGGTAGATCAGGTCGTTGGGCGTAAGCATGTGCTCACACATCAAGCGCCGGGAAAAAGCGTCGCGACGATTACGGCGCATCCGGCGCCCCGGGTATCGACCGAGAATTTGCATGGGTTCTGGCTCTGGCAGGTTGATGGTGTCCACTGTCCGATGCTGCAAAGCGGAACTTCTCGGACTTCACAGGCTCTCAATATCGGACGTTGTAAGTCTCCCGCTTCTCCTCCCTGAGCGGGCGCCTTTTCCCTAGAAGAGGCTTGGCCCCCGGTTTTCAATCCCCTTCGACCGGGGGCCTTTCTTTGTCCCTTTCCAGCTCGAACCAGCGCAGCAGCACTGCCCGCGCCTCGTCGACACCGGTGCGCTTCAAACTGGAAAACAGCTGTGCGCTGAACTGGGGACCTCGCGCGCGCAATGCGGTACGCACCGATGCCAGTTGATCGGCGCTTTCGCGACGGGACAGCTTGTCCGCCTTGGTGAGGAGGATATGCATCGGCTTGCCGGCGGGCAAGAACCATTCGAGCAGCTGTTCATCCAGCGGCGTCATCGGGTGACGCGCATCCATGATCACGAACAAGCCGCGCAACGCGACTCGTTCCGCGAGATAGACGGCGATGAACTCGCCCCAGCGACGGCGCTCCTTTTCGGGCACATCCGCATAGCCATAGCCCGGCAGATCCACCAGGTGGCGCCCCGCCTCGAGTGCGAAGAAATTGATCAGCTGGGTTCGGCCGGGGGTCTTGCTCGCGAACGCCAGGCGGTTGCGCCCGGTGATGGTGTTAATGGCGCTCGACTTGCCCGAGTTGGAGCGACCGGCGAAGGCGATCTCCCAGCCCACATCGGGCAACAGGTCCTTGCGATCATGTGCGCTGGCCACATAGGTCGTGCGATTGAAGATACTCATGGCGTCATCCTCCAGTCGGGCCTGTTCGGTCGACACCCAAATCGGCTAAACTCCCCCTTCTTGCTGATTATCTGAACTTTTATGCGCCACCCTGCCGGAATTCGGTCGCGGTCAGATCGACCACTGGCAGGACCCCGCAGCAACCCGCCGAGGAACTGACTATGCCCAGCTTCACGCAGGCCGTGCTCGCCCTGAGCCTGTTCGCCGCAGCCATCGCCCACGCCGAGTCCATGCACGGCGATGCCAGCAAGGGACAGGCGCTGGCCGCAGTGTGCGGCGCCTGCCACGGCCCGGATGGCAACAGCGCCATTCCGCTCAATCCCAACCTGGCGCAGCAGCATCCCGACTACATCGCCAAGCAGCTCGCGAACTTCAAGAGCGGCGCGCGCCCCAACGCGATCATGGCGGGCATGGTCGCAAACCTTTCGCCGGACGACATGAAGAACCTGGGCGCCTATTTCGGCTCGCAGGCGCTGCACCCGGCCCCCGCGAGGGATCAGGACCTCGTCACCATCGGTCAGAAGCTCTACCGCTTTGGCGACACCGAGCGTGGGCTGCCCGCTTGTGCAGCCTGCCATTCGCCCACCGGTGCCGGGATCCCGTCGCAGTTCCCGCGACTTTCCGGCCAGCATCAGGACTACACCGTCGCCCAACTGAAGGCGTTCCGTGCAGGAGAGCGCGCCAACGACACCAACAACATGATGCGCATCATCGCCGCCAAGATGACCGACCACGAGATGGCTGCGCTCGCCGAGTACGCCGCCGGCTTGCGCTGAGTCGCGTTGCAAGCGGTCACGCCCCGAGATGCGCAAATGCGTCTTCGGCGGCGGCGATGGTGGCGCTGATCTCGGCATTCCCGTGGGCGGAGGAGACGAACCCCGCTTCGAACGCCGATGGAGCGAGGTAGACACCGCGTTCCAGCATCAGATGAAAGAAGCGATTGAACATCTCACGGCTGCTCGACATGACTTCAGCATAGCTCGTCGGCGGCTGATCGCGGAAAAACACGCCGAACATGCCGCCCACGCAGGCGGCGGAAAACGGAACCCCCCGTGACTTGGCGGCGCTCACCAATCCGTCGGTCAGGCTGCGCGTGACGGCCGAGAGCCCATCGAAGAAGCCGGGCGCCGCAACCAGCTTGAGGGTTGCAAGCCCCGCAGCCACGGCGACCGGATTGCCCGACAGCGTACCAGCCTGGTAGACCGGCCCGAGCGGCGCAAGCTTCTCCATGATCTCGCGGCGACCGCCGAATGCGCCCAGCGGCATGCCACCGCCCACCACCTTTCCCAGCGTGGTGAGATCGGGATCGATGCCGAACAGCCCCTGAGCACCCTGGGGTCCTACGCGAAAACCGGTCATGACCTCGTCGAAAATCAGGAGCGCGCCGTGTTGCCGCGTGAGGCTGCGCAACGCACGCAGGAATTCCTGCGACGGCATCACGAAATTCATGTTTCCCACGACCGGTTCGAGGATCACTGCGGCAATCTCGGCACCCTGGGCTGCGAACGCCTGCTCCAGGCCGGCCACGTCGTTGTAGTCGAGGACCGTGGTGTGCTGCGTCGTCTCGGCGGGCACGCCGGCGGAACTCGGCTGGCCGAAGGTCAGCAGGCCTGAACCGGCCTTTACCAGCAGGGCATCGGCGTGGCCGTGATAGCAACCCTCGAATTTCACGATCCGGTTGCGCCCGGTGAAGCCGCGGGCGAGCCGGATGGCGGTCATTGTCGCCTCGGTTCCCGAACTCACCAGGCGCACCATCTCGATCGAAGGCAGCAAGCGCGTGATCAGCTCGGCCATTTCCAGTTCGCGCTCGGTCGGTGCGCCGAAAGACAGGCCGTCCTCGGCCGCTTCCTGCACCGCGCGCACGACCTCCGGATGCGCATGACCGACGATCATCGGCCCCCAGGACCCGACGTAATCGATGTAGGTTTTTCCGTCGGCGTCCCAGAGGTGCGCACCTCGTCCACGCACGATAAAGCGCGGCGTGCCGCCGACGGACCGGAAGGCCCGGACGGGTGAATTGACGCCGCCGGGGATGACTCGCTGGGATCGTTCGAACAGGGTTTCGCTGCGTGAGCTCATGGTTTTCGCTTCAATCTATCGTGGTGGCGCGCGCGAACGCCCGGCCGAAGTCTCGAACTCGCGCGCCGATGTCCGGTGCGGAAAAAATCGCCGTGATCACCGCGACAGCATCGGCGCCGGCATCCCGCACGAGTGCGACATTGTCCAGCGTGATCCCGCCGATTGCGACTATCGGGCAGTCGAGGACCGCGTGCGCGCGGCCCAACAATCCGAGATCCGGCCTGACCGCATCCGGCTTGACCGATGATGCGAAGAAACTCCCGAAGGCGACGTAGTCTGCGCCTTGCGCGCGCAGTTCCAGGGCACGGTCGAGATCGCCGTAGCCCGAGGCGCCGATGATCGCGCGATCGCCGACGATCCGGCGCGCGGTGTCGATCGATCCGTCTTCGCGACCGAGGTGGACGCCGTGCGCGCCCGATTCTGCCGCCAGAGCCGGATCGTCATTGACGATGAAGGTGGCACCGTAGCGCTCGCAGGCTGCCAGCAAACGCTTCGCCCGGTCGGTCCGTTGCTGTCCCACGGCCAACTTGTCCCGATACTGGAGCGCCCGCAATCCTGCAGCGAGCGCAAGCTCGACCTGCGCGAGCGCCGCTCCTGCGTCCCGGTGCTCCGGGGTGATCGCATACAGGCCCTCAATCCGGCGCTTGTGCATCCTGCTCTTCCTCACGCGCCCAGAACAACCGGTCGGGCACGCGGTGACCCATGCCCGGGCGATAGGCGAATTTGAGCGACTGCCAGGTGTACTCCTGGGCGTCGCGCACCGCTTCGGCCATGGGCAGTCCGTTCGCGATCGTCGCTGCGAGCGCGGCGGCGAGCGTGCTGCCGGCGCCGTGGAACTTTCCCGGCAGCCGCTTCCATTGATCCGTGCGCACCACGCCATCGAGCGAGTGCAGGGTGTTGATTACCTCGGGCGTATTGTCGTGCGTTCCGGTGATCAACACGTACTGGCATCCGAGTTCCAGGATGCGACGCGCGCATTCGCTCGGCGACGGGTCGTCGTCGGCATCGTCGTCCGCGTCCAGCACCAGACGGCGCGCCTCGAGGCCGTCGGGAGTGATCACGGTCGTCTGGGGCAGCAGCAGCTCGCGCATGGCGGCGACCATGTCGTCGCTGGCCAATTCGTCCCCGCGACCCGAGCTCATCACCGGTTCGAGCACGAGCGGAATATCGGGATAGTCGGAGACCACCTCCGCGATCGCGGCAATGGCCTCGACGCTGCCGAGCAGGCCGATCTTGAACACGCTGACCGGCATGTCCTCGAGCACGCTGCGCGCCTGGCCCGAAACCCATTCCGCATCCAGCGCCATGACGTCATCGACACCAGCGGTGTCCTGGATGGTGATCGCGGTGATCACGGAGAGTGGATGGCACCCCATGGAGCTCAGCGTCAGCATATCCGCCTGCACGCCGGATCCGCCGCTCGGGTCGGTGGCCGCGAAAGTGAGAACGATCGGTGGCGCAGAGATCATGTGGCGCGGCGGCCGTTTGCCTATAAAATGAAATTTTAGCCGAATACCTCTGCCATATGTCCGCCGACGCAGCGCCCTTTCTCACCTTCATGTGTCTCATCTGTGGTTTCATCTACGACGAGGCTGCCGGCCTCCCCGAAGAAGGCATTCCGCCCGGCACGCGCTGGGACGACGTCCCCGTCAACTGGGTCTGCCCGGAATGCGGAGCGCGCAAGGACGACTTCGAACTGGTGGAGATCTGATCATGCGAATACTGCACACGATGCTCCGAGTGGGTGATCTCGATCGTTCCATCGACTTCTACACCAGCGTGCTCGGGATGAAGGTGCTCCGGCGCAAGGACTACCCGGATGGTCGTTTCACGCTCGCGTTCGTGGGCTACGGCGACGAAAACGAGGAAGCGGTGCTCGAACTCACCCACAACTGGGACACCAGGAGCTACGACCTCGGTACCGGTTATGGCCACGTTGCCCTCGAAGTGGACGACGCATACCGGGCCTGCAACGAGGTGAAGCAACGCGGCGGCCGCGTCACGCGCGAGGCCGGCCCGATGAAGCACGGCACCACGGTCATCGCATTCGTGGAAGACCCGGACGGCTACAAGATCGAATTCATCCAGAAAAAGGCTGCCTGAGTTCACGCGCGACGACGCAGTCGGCCGCGCGCACCCAGGACGCCACATCGAGGGTTTCCGCCCGCGCTCCCGGATCAATATCGATCGTTGCCAGTTCGGCCGCGGTCAGATAGGTGGCAAGTGCGTTGCGCAGGGTCTTTCGACGCTGGGTGAAGGCGCGCGTGACGAGTTGCGCAAACAGTCTCTCGTCGCGCGCGGGATGGGGGAGCGGATCGAGTGGAAGCATCCGCACCAGGGCTGAGGTCACCTTCGGTGCCGGGTCGAAAGCGTCCGGCGGCACATCGATCAGCTTCTCCATGGCGAATCGATACTGGAGCATTATCGACAAGCGACCCACATCGCCGCTGCCTGCCGTGGCCACCATGCGATCCACCACCTCTTTCTGCAGCATGAAATGGGTGTCGCGCACGATCGACCCGAACCTGGCAACGTGGAACAGCAGCGGCGTGGAAATATTGTACGGCAGATTGCCCACCAGTCGCAGTCCGGAACCCAGCATTGCGAAATCGAACTCGAGCGCGTCACCCGCGTGAACGATCAGGCGCTCCGGCGGATGCACTCTGGCGAGATTCGTGACCAGGTCGCGATCGATCTCGATTACGTGCAGTCGATCGAGGATCCGCAGCAACGGGTCGGTCAAGGCGCCGAGACCAGGACCGATTTCCACCATCAGGTCGTCGCGAGACGGCGCGATCGCACCCACGATGTCTGCGATGACGCCGCGGTCGATCAGAAAATTCTGGCCGAAGCGCCGACGTGGTGAATGCTGCATCACTGAGGCAATGTGCGCGCAACCAGTTCGCTCGCCAGGTCCACAGCCGCGCGCAGGCTGCCGACATCGGCGCGACCGGTTCCGGCGAGATCCAGGGCAGTCCCGTGATCCACCGAGGTGCGGATGATCGGCAGGCCGAGCGTCACGTTCACGCCAGTCCCGAAACTCGCGTACTTGAGCACCGGCAATCCCTGGTCGTGATACATCGCCACCACGGCATCGGCATCGTCGAGGTACTTTGCCTGGAACAGCGTGTCGGCGGGCAATGGTCCTTCCAGCCGGAATCCCTCCCTACGCAACCGCTCGAGCGCGGGTTCGATCACTTCGATCTCCTCGCGCCCCATGTGGCCGGACTCTCCCGCGTGCGGATTCAATCCCGCCACCAGCAGTCGCGGATCCGCGATGCCGAATTTCGCGCGCAGGTCGTCACGGACGATTCTCAGGGTCTGTTCGAGCACCTGGATGGTGATCGCGGATGGAACATCCTTGAGCGGCAGATGCGTGGTCACCAGGGCGACACGCATGCCGCCGCCCACGAGCATCATGACGACCCGCGCGACTCGACAGCGTTCCGCGAGGTATTCCGTGTGGCCGGTGAACGCGAATCCGGCATCGAGAATGACTCCCTTGTGCACGGGCGCCGTGACCATAGCGGCGAACTCGCCCGCGCGACAACCGTCGGCCGCGCGTTCCAGCAGCGCGAGCACGTAACCACTGTTTCCGGAGTCGAGCCGGCCCGGCTCGCTGCGGGAGAGGAGCGGCACGTGCAACAGCGAAGGTGCAGATACGTGACCGCGCGGATCGTAGTCGGGCAAATGCAGCACGACACCCGCCGCGGCCGCGCGCGCTTCGAGCAGGTCGCGGTCGCCGATGAGCACGAGGGGCGCGACACCCTCGGCCGCCAGCGTCGCACACAGTTCCGGCCCGACCCCGGCCGGTTCACCCGTCGTGACGGCGATGACCGAAGAGGGTTCAGCGTTCCTCGAGGCGGTACTCGACAAAGGCACGATCGCGCTGCTGGCGCACCCATTCGGTGAAGGCTTCGTCGGATTTCCGTGCACGGATTGCCTGCCGCGCAAGCTGGCGTTGGCGTTCCTGCGTGAGATCCTCCGTGCGGCGCTCCACGACCTCGATCAGGTGCCAACCGAAGGGGGACTGCACCGGCTCGCTGATCTCGCCCACCTTGAGCGCATCCATGGCCTGCTCGAATTCCGGCACCGTATCACCCGGGGACAGCCAGCCCAGGTCGCCGCCGCGTACGGCGGACGCATCTTCGGAATGCAACCGCGCCTCTTCGGCGAAATCGGCGCCTTTCAGGATGCGTTCGCGAATCTCGTTCAGGCGCCGCTTGGCTTCGACCTCGGCGACCACTTCGTTCAACCGGATGAGGATGTGTCGTGCCTTGGTCTGCTGCACCACGACCTGCTGCACGCTGCTGCGTTTGTCGAGCAGCTTTAGGATGTGGAAGCCGTTCGGACTGCGCAACACGGTCGAAATGTCGCCGACCTTCATGGTGGTCACGGCCTGCACGAAGATGTTGGGAAGACGGCCCGGGGCGCGCCAGCCGAGATCACCGCCCTGAAGAGCGTTGGGCGCATCCGAGTACGTGGCCGAGATCTGCTTGAAGTCCGCCCCGCCCTTCAATTTGGCGAGGGCTTCGTCGGCGCGCGCGCGCCGCGACTGGATCTGTTCCGGACTCGCGGCTTCGGGCACGGTGAACAGAATATGCAGCAGTTCGTATTCCTCGTTCTTGCCGGCCGCTTGCTGGCTGCGCAGATATGTGTCGATTTCCGCGTCGGAGACGACGATCTTGCTGTCGACCTCCCGCTCCCGCAGTCGCGTGATCACGATCTCGCTGCGCACTTCCTCGCGGAAGTGGTTGTAGTCGACCCCGTCCTCCTGCATGTTGGCGCGGAACGCCTCGGTGGTCATCTTGTTGTCCTGTGCCAGGCGCGCAATTGCCCGCTCGAGCTGGGCATCTTCGACGCGGACGCCGGTTTCGCGGCCGACCTGCTGCAGCACCTTCGAGGTGACCATGCGCTCGAGCAACTGCTTCTCGAGCAGAGCTTGCTGGGGCAGCGGCGTACCCTGGCGCACCAGCTGGCGGGTCGCGAGCTTCACTTGCTCGTCGAGCTCGAGCTTGGTGATGACCTCGTTGTTCACGACCGCGACCACGCGATCGAGCATTGCCGGGCTCTTGGCGCGGTCACCCTCCGCAGCGGAGGCTCCGTGCACCGATGAAACCATCAGCAAGCAGGCGACGACTAATCTGGAAAGTAGGCTCATGGAGGCGGCGCCGGGCGAGCGTCACTGCGCGGGGTAATAGTCGGATTGGAGCTGGCTCTGTGGTACGGCATTCAGGCGCTGATAGCCGCCGACGTTCTGGCGCAGGATCTCGATCGGGTTCGAGCCGAGCTTGGACAGCCCGTTGAATTCGATCTGGAAGAACAACGCCCGCACACTGTCCTGGGTCAGGGTCACGAACTGCTGCACGACGAAGCGTGCGGCCCAGCATCCGGCATTGTACTCGACGCCCGCGATGGTCGCGACGGTCCGCGCGTCGCGCAATGAATAGGCGAAACGGCCGACGCCGCTCCATTTGTCGTTGATCGGCCATTGCGCCGAGATGTCGGCCTGCTCGAAGCTGTCGCGGTTGAAGCGATAGCCGATGTTGAACACCCGGCCCGGCTCCGGGTTGTAGCGGAAGGCGAGCGTGGTCCGGTCATGCCGGTTCTGGCTCAGGTCGTAGTTGATCGCGAAATCCGTATACCACGCCTCGGACATCCGTCCGTTCAAGGCCGCAAGCACATCGGACCGGCTCTGCGTGCGCGCATCCACGTTCGGCAGGGTGACCTGCTGGCCCTTGAAGAAGAAGCGTTGCGCCAGCGTCATCCGCAGGCGCTCCTGACCGTCTTCCGGCGTGATTAGCCGGCTCGATATTGCCGTCGTGAGCTGATTCGCGTCGTTGATGCGGTCACCGCCGACGAACTGGTTCTCGGTGAAGATCTGCGCGAGATTGAAGTCGGCGATCGCGGTGTCGAAAACCGGGAGCTGATCCTGGTTCCGATAGGGAATGTAGACGTAGTACATGCGCGGTTCCAGCGTCTGGACGAAGGCGCGGCTGAAAAAGTTGGTGTTGCGCTCGAACGTCACCGAGCTGTCGAGGCTGAAGATCGGCAAGGTGCGGGTCGCATTGGTGATACCGGTCGTGCCATCGAGGGAGTAGTTCGTATAGTGCAGTCCGAGCTTGGGGACCACGGTCACGAACGATGTCTGCAGCGGGTAGGAGACGCTCGGATAGAGGATGGTCCGCTGTCCGGCCACCAGCGTCGGATGCGAAAACGACACGTACTCCGCCTGGAAACCGAGATCGAATCCCTTGATATCCGGACGCAGGGCGGAAGCGGTGAGTTGCGGCAGCCGCGCGTAGGGCGGTGTTATGGGCGCATTCGGGTCCTGCAATGTCTGGAAGCTCTGGGTACGCGCCGTCGTCGTCCACCATCCGCGCGAATAGGACAGGCTCCCTTCGCGCGGCAGGGTACGGAGGGAGGTCACGGAGATCCGGTTCGACAGGTCCACGAAGTACTGGTCGTCGGACACCTTTTGCACGTTCAGATAGCCCGAGAGCCCCGGCATGAAGTTCTGGTTGTGCCGGAAAGCGAGCGCGTAGCGCGATTCGCCCTGTCGTTCGCGATCGCTTTCGAGATACTCGGCGTTGAGCAGTCCGCTCAGATTCGGGGTGATATAGCGGAACTCGTTGTTCACCAGTACGCCGCGCTTGGCCAGCACGCGCGGTGCGACGGTCAGGTCGTAGTTCGGCGCCAGGTTCAGGTAGAACGGCAGCGTGAACTCGAATCCGCTCTTTCCGGTCGTACCGTAGGTCGGCGCCAGGAATCCGGTCTTGCGCGCATTCGACAGCGGAAAATCGAGATACGGCGTGTACAGGACCGGCCAGCCCTTGAACACGAGCCTGGCATTGCGGGCCGTGCCCTTGTCCTTGCCGCGGTCGAGTTTCAACTTGCCCACGCGCAGATACCAGTCCTTCTCCGGAACCTCGCAGGTGCTGTAGGTACCATCCTCGGCCCGGTACTGCGTCCGGCTGTCGATGATCAGTTTGGCGGCCTTGCCGCGCGCCCTGAAGGCTCTGAAATAATACTCGGGGGATTCGGCGTACCCCTGGTCGTTCTTCATGTCCAGAAACAGTTTGTCGCTTTCGATCACGTCGCCGAGTCGGTCGAGCCGGACATTGCCGGTCGCGGTGAGCTGTTCATCCTGAACCGTGTAGTGCAGGTGATCGGCGATGATGGTCCTGCCACGCTCGCGAATCCTGACGTCCCCGTTGGCATCGAGTCGGACACCTTGCGTGCCGGAAACGTTGTCGGCCTCGAGGAACAGCGGCGTCTCCTCGCCATCGTCCACGGCGGGCGTGACCAGGAGATTCTGCTGCAGCCGAAGCTTGAGCCCGAGCTCCTGTGCATGAACGAGCAGCGGCGCTGCAAGGATGGCAGCGGCGACCCAGCGCGGGAAACGGGGCATCGGGCAATCGCGGGGTGCTTGTTAGAATTGCCGGCAGTATATGGCTAGCGAGGCGAGTTGGACGCCTGCAATTGCTGCGGGCAGCCATGAATTCACTCACCAACGCGGCGCCTGCCGTATGCCGCCGGTTGGTACGCAGCGGACGAACCTGGGTGACCATGGGCTCCTCCGGCCAAGCGACAATGGCGGTGTCGCGCGGGCGGGGCAAGCCGTGGTTGCGCCAATTGCCGATGCGCTAAACACCATCCAGACACCAGGACAAAGGGACGCCGATCAATCGATGGATCGATACAGCGAATTGCAAGCGTGGCTCGGACGCATCTTGCCGGGCAGTGATTGCGAGCTCTCTGCGGCGTCCGCCGACGCGAGTTTCCGCCGCTATTTCCGGGCACGGTCGGGATCCCGTTCCTGGATCATCATGGACGCTCCGCCCGAACACGAAGACTGTCGGGCCTTCGTGAAGGTGGCGGGTCTGCTCGAGGCAGCGGGACTCAATGCGCCCCGCGTTCTCGCCCAGGACCTTGAGCGCGGTTTTCTCCTGCTCACGGATCTCGGCGACACGACGTTTCTTGCGGCGCTGCAACAAGATCGCGGTCGCGCGGGCCCCCTGTTCACCGACGCGACCGCGGCACTGGTGCGCTGGCAACTGGCGTCGCGCGATGGTGTGTTGCCGCCCTACGACGAGGCGCTGTTGACACGCGAGCTGAGCCTGTTTCCCGATTGGTATGTCGGACGCCACCTGGGGATCGAACTCGATACGCGCCAGCGGAGCGTCCTGGATGCCGCGTTCGCGGCGATCGTCGCCAGCAACCTCGCCCAGCCGCGCGTGTTCGTGCATCGGGATTACATGCCGCGCAATCTGATGGTGACCGAACCCAATCCCGGAATTCTCGACTTCCAGGACGCCGTGCACGGTCCCATCACCTACGACCTGGCATCCCTGTACCGCGACGCCTTCATCAGCTGGGACGAGCGCGAGGTTCTGGACGGCTGCATCCGCTACTGGGAACAGGCGCGCGAGGCTGGCCTGCCGGTCGCGCCGGACTTCGGTCTGTTCTACCGCGACGTGGAATGGATGGGCCTGCAGCGACATCTCAAGGTCCTCGGCATCTTCGCGCGTCTCAAGTACCGCGACGGCAAGAACGGTTATCTCGAAGACACGCCCCGATTCATCGGGTACGCCCGCGCGACGGCCGGGCGCTACCGCGAGCTGGGGCCCTTGGCCGCATTGCTCGACGAGCTCGATCAGCGCGCCCCGCAGGTCGGCTACACGTTCTGATGAAAGCCATGATCCTCGCCGCCGGCCGCGGCGAGCGCATGCGACCGCTGACCGACAGCACGCCCAAACCGCTTCTGGAGGCCGGGGGCAAGCCGTTGATCGTGCGGCACCTCGAAGCGCTGGCGAGGGCGGACATCCGCGACGTCGTCATCAACCACGCGCACCTTGGCGCATTGATCGAATCGGCGCTCGGCAACGGGGCGCGCTACGGTGTCAGCATCCGCTATTCGCCGGAAGGCGAAGCGCTCGAGACCGCGGGAGGCATCGCCACCGCGCTGCCCCTGCTCGGTACCGAACCCTTCCTGGTCGTCAACGGCGATATCCACATCGACGCAGACTTCGGCGCCCTCGCTCGCACCGTCCTTGCGGGTGCGCCGCCGCCCCTGGCTCATCTGCTCCTGGTGGACAATCCGGCGCACCATCCGCACGGCGACTTCGCCCTCGCCGACGGTTTCGCATCCGCCGATGGCGATCCGCGACTGACGTTCAGCGGGGTCGGGGTCTACAGCCCGGCGCTGTTTGCCGGCATCGCACCGCGGACCAAGGCGAAGCTCGCGCCGCTGCTGCTGGCAGCCGCGAGGGAACGCCGGGTCACTGCGCAACGGCATCCGGGTTACTGGCTCGACGTCGGCACCCCGGCCCGACTGGCCGAACTCGATCATCATCTGCGCACGGCACCGACCGTATAATCCGACCATGAATGCACCCATCGTCGCGTCTGTCGCCGTCGCTCCGTTCGCCGATCGCCGCCGCCGTCTCGTTGCGGCCATGGGGCAGGGGGTCGCCGTCATCGCCACCGCCCCCGAGCGCACGCGCAATCGCGACGTGCACCACCCATTCCGTTTCGACAGCTATTTCTACTATCTGACCGGCTTCACCGAGCCCGAGTCCGTGCTGGTCCTGGTCGCCGGCGAGCAGCCGCGCAGCCTGTTGTTCTGCCGCGAGAAGGACCTGGACCGCGAGATCTGGGACGGCCATCGCCACGGACCGGACAACGCGCGTGCGTTGTTCGGCTTCGACGAAGCGCACCCGATCGCGAAACTCGACGAGATGGTGCCGCGGCTGCTTGCAGACCAGCCGGCGCTGTTCGCCGACGTCGGCGCGGACGGCGCTTGGGACAGCCGCCTGATCGAATGGTTGAACGCAGTGCGCGCCCAGGTTCGCACCGGCATCGCCGCGCCCGGCGAGATCCGTGACGTGCGCCGTCTTCTGGACGAAATGCGCCTCATCAAGGATGCGCACGAAATCGACGCGATGCGGCGCGCCGCTGCGATCTCCACTGCGGCGCATGCGCGCGCCATGCGCGCCACGCGTCCCGGTCTGTTCGAGTATCAGATCGAAGCCGAGCTGCTGCACGAGTTCCGCTCGCGCGGCGCGCAGTCGCCGGCGTATCCGAGCATCGTCGCCGGCGGAGCCAATGCCTGCGTGCTGCACTACGTGGACAACTCCGCCAGGCTGAACGACGGCGAGCTGCTCCTGATCGACGCCGGTTGCGAAGTCGACGGTTACGCGTCCGACATCACCCGCACCTGGCCCGTCAACGGCCGGTTCACAGGTCCGCAGCGCGACGTCTACGAGCTCGTGCTCGCGGCCCAGGCGCGAGCCATCGAGGCAGTACAGCCCGGCCATCACTGGGAACAACCCCACGAAGCCGCCCTCGCCATCCTCGTGCGCGGCTTCATCGATCTGGGCTTGTGCCACGGCACGCCGGAGGCGGTGATCGAATCGAACGACTACCGGCGCTTCTACATGCATCGCACCGGCCACTGGCTCGGGCTCGACGTGCACGACGCCGGCGACTACAAGCGCGAGGGGCGGTGGCGCGATCTCGTTCCGGGCATGACGCTCACGGTGGAACCCGGCTGCTACATCCGCCCGGGCGAGGGAGTGCCGGAGGCATTCTGGAACATCGGCGTGCGCATCGAGGACGACGTCCTGGTGACTGCTACCGGCGGCGAGGTCCTCACGATCGCCGCGCCCAAGTCGGTGGCGGATGTCGAAGCGATCGTCGGCGCCGACGCGCGCTGAGTCTGCCGAGTCGCTTTGGCGATGTTCGACACGATCATCGTCGGTGCCGGGCCGGTAGGTCAGTTTCTCGCGCTCGCGACCGCTCGGCGCGGTTTCAAGACGCTCCTGCTGGAAGCGAAGCCCGCCGGCGCGGGCTTCGACGATGACCGCAGCCTGGCCTTGTCGTGGGGCAGCTGGCTGCTGCTCGGGCGCGCAGGCGTGACCGAGCAGCTCGCAGCTGTGACCACCCCGATTCTGCGCATCCACGTGTCGCAGCGCGGTGGCTTCGGTCGCACCGAACTGACCGCGCAGGATGCAAACGTGCCGGCGCTGGGCCGCATCGTCGGGTACGGCGCGTTGCAGCGGGCGCTCGCCACGCGGGCACAGGCGGCTGGCGAGGTCCGCTACGAAACGAAGGTCGACAGTATTCGCGACGACGGCGAAGAGATCACGGTCGCCACGTCGGCCGGCGAGTTTGCGGCGCGGACTGCGATCGTGGCCGAGGGCGGCGGGCCGCTGGTCGAAGCGCTTGGCTTCACGCAGCATGTGAAGGACTACGGTGTGACGGCGGTGGTCGCTCGGGTGCGTGCCGGGCGCCCGCACGGGAACGTGGCCTACGAGCGATTCGCCGAGGCTGGACCGATGGCCCTGCTGCCCCGCGAAGACGGGTTCGCGCTGGTCTGGACGCTGGCACCCGAAGATGCATGCCACGTGCTCGCATCGAACGACGCCGATTTTCTGGACCGCCTGCAGCGCGAGTTCGGCTGGCGCGCCGGCCGTTTCATCGAGGTCGCGGAGCGCGGCAGCTACCCCCTGCTGCTGCGGCGCGCCGAACCGCGCGCCCGCGGTCGCGTGGCGCTGATCGGGAACGCCGCTCAAACCCTGCATCCCATCGCCGGCCAGGGCCTGAACCTCGGCTTGCGCGATGCCTGGTCCGCGGCCGGAGCGCTGCCGGATATCGCCGGATTTCTGCGCCGCCGCAAGCTGGATCGCGCTGCAACCATCGGTTTCACCGACTCGCTCGCGGACCTGTTCTCGATCGATTGGCCCGCCGCAGGCTGGGCTCGCGGTGCAGGTCTCGAGGTCCTGGACACGACGCGATCGTTGCGACACGTCTTCGCGCGAGCACTGACACTCGGACGTCTTTGAAGCGGGCGCGCGCGGTCCGTTTCTGATTACAATACCTGCCCTTTCTCTTTTTGCCGAACATCCGCCGCGACCATGCAGATCGGTCCCTACAAACTGCGCAGCCGGCTCGCGGTCGCACCCATGGCGGGCGTAACCGATCGGCCGTTTCGCCAGTTGTGCAAGGCATTCGGCGCGGGTCTCGCGGTGTCGGAGATGACTTCTTCCGACGCGAGTCTGTGGCGTTCGGACAAGAGCCGCCGACGGCGCGATCATGATGGCGAGGTCGAACCGATCTCGGTGCAGATCGCGGGGACAGAGCCCGGCAAGATGGCGGACGCGGCACGCTTCAACGTGGCGCACGGAGCGCAGATCATCGACATCAACATGGGCTGCCCTGCCAAGAAAGTCTGCAACGTGATGGCTGGGTCGGCCTTGTTGCGTGACGAGGCCCGCGTCGCTGCGATACTCGGAGCCGTGGTCGGCGCGGTCGATGTCCCCGTGACGCTCAAGATCCGCACGGGCTGGGACCACGATCAGCGCAATGCCGTTCGCATCGCACGGATCGCCGAAGACGCCGGCGTCCAGGCCCTTGCCGTGCACGGCCGCACCCGCTCCGACCTGTTCGCAGGTGCCGCGGAATACGACACCATCGCGAAGGTGAAGCACGCTGTGGGCATTGCCGTTATCGCGAATGGCGACGTCGACTCGCCCGAGAAGGCGAAGCAGGTGCTCGACTACACCGGCGCGGATGCGCTGATGATCGGCCGGGCCGCGCTCGGTCGGCCCTGGATCTTTCGCGAGATCGACCATTTCCTGCGCACCGGCGCGCACCACGCGGCGCCGCATCCGGGTGAGATCGCCACGGTGCTCGAGACGCACCTGCGGGCCCTGCATGCCTTCTACGGCGAGACGACAGGGGTCAGGATCGCGCGCAAGCACGTCGGGTGGTACGCGAAGCTGTTGCCCGGCGGGGACATGTTGCGCACGGAGATCAACGGGCTCGCCACCGCCCCCGCGCAGCTCGCGGCGGTGGCGCGCTACTTCGGCTGGCTGGAGGCGGACGGGGGATCGACCAGTGGATTGAGGCTGGCCGCGTGATCAACGAAAATGAGATCGCACGTTGCGTGCGCCGCGCCATCGACGGTTACTTCCGCGACCTCGACGGCGAGCGCCCGAGCCCGATATACGACATGGTCATCCAATGCGTCGAACGCCCGCTGCTCGAAACAGTGCTCGCCCGCGTGGAAGGCAACCAGACGCAAGCCGCGGAGTTGCTTGGCATGAACCGCAACACGTTGCGCAAGAAGATGCAGGCCTACGGGCTCAAGTAGCAGAAGTCCCTTCACTCAACCTTCGATCCCGGCAGCAATACGCCATGGCCAGCACGCGGCAGGCGCTGATCAGCGTTTCCGACAAGACGGGCGTCGTGGAATTCGCCCGGACCCTCGCCGGCTTCGGCGTGCGAGTCCTCTCGACCGGCGGAACGGCGAAGCTGCTGGCCGAATCCGGCATAGTCGTCACTGAAGTCGCGGACTACACCGGATTTCCGGAGATGCTCGACGGACGGGTGAAGACCCTCCATCCGCGGGTCCACGCCGGCATCCTGGCGCGACGCGACGTTCCCGCGCACGCGGCGGCCATGGCACACGAGGACATCGGCTACATCGATATCGTCGTGGTGAATCTCTATCCGTTCCGCGAAACGATCGCACGCCCGGATTGCACGCTGGAGGACGCGATCGAGAACATCGACATCGGCGGCCCCGCCATGGTGCGCGCTGCGGCCAAGAACTATCGCCACGTGGCGGTGTTGACCGATCCCAGCGACTACGGCCCGCTGCTGGCGGAGATGAACGCTTCCGGCGGCGGCGTGAGCCTCGAGACCCGTTTCGCACTCGCGAAGAAGGCGTTCACGCACACCGCCCGGTACGACGGCGCAATCGGCAACTATCTCACGAGCCTCAATGCCGACGGCGCGCGCGTGCCGTTTCCCGCACAGCTCAACCTCGCCCTCGCGAAGACCCAGGATCTGCGCTACGGCGAGAACCCGCACCAGCAGGCCGCTTTCTACCGCGATCTCGAGCCTGCGCCCGGCAGCCTCGCCGGCTACACGCAACTGCAAGGCAAGGAGCTTTCCTACAACAACATCGCGGATGCCGACGCCGCATGGGAATGCGTGAAGACCTTCGATGCGACCGCATGCGTCATCGTGAAGCACGCCAATCCGTGCGGCGCCGCCGTGGCCGCCACGCCGCTCGAGGCCTACCGGCGCGCGTTCGAAACCGATCCCGCATCCGCCTTCGGCGGCATCATTGCATTCAATCGCGAGCTGGACGCCGCCACGGCCGAGGCCGTGACGAGGCAGTTCGTCGAAGTGGTGATCGCACCGGCGATCGCCGCGCAGGCGCGCCAGGTGTTCGCGGCGAAAGCGAATGTGCGCGTCCTCGAAGTCCCGATGATCGCAGGCAGCAATCAGTGGGACCTGAAGCGGGTCGGTGGCGGGGTGCTGATACAGACGCCCGACGCGCTGGACGTGGCACCGGCCGATTTGCGGGTCGTGACCCGGATAGCGCCCGATGCGACACAGATGCGCGATCTCGTGTTCGCCTGGCGGGTCGCGAAGTTCGTCAAATCCAACGCGATCGTGTTCTGTGGTGGCGGCCGCACGCTGGGGGTCGGTGCCGGCCAGATGAGCCGCGTGGACTCCGCGCGCATCGCTTCGGTCAAGGCGCAGCAGACCGGTCTCGCGTTATCGGGTTCGGTGGTCGCTTCGGACGCGTTCTTCCCGTTTCGCGACGGCCTCGACGTGGTGATCGATGCCGGTGCGGTTGCCGTCATCCAGCCCGGCGGCAGCGTACGCGACGACGAAGTCATCGCGGCAGCGGACGAGCGCGGCATCGCGATGGTGCTGACGGGCGTGCGCCATTTCCGCCACTGATCGCAGGGACCGGGACTCGCCTCGAATGAGACATCGACTCCCAGGCCCCCGCTGCCTACACCACGATCCGCGGCGTCCCCGATGAACCTGCTCGTGATCGGCGGTGGGGGGCGTGAACACGCGATAGCCTGGCGCCTCGCGCAATCCCGACGAATCGCTCGCGTATACGTCGCACCCGGCAACGCCGGCACGGCGCGCGAAGACGGCCTGTACAACGTCCCCGTCGCGGGAATCGACGATCTGGTGACGTTCGCCAGGCGCGAGAGCATTGCGCTCACCGTGGTCGGCCCGGAAGCGCCGCTGGCCGCCGGGGTCGTGGATGCGTTCCGCGCCGCCGGACTCAGGATCTTCGGTCCGACCCAGCGTGCGGCGCAACTCGAGGCTTCGAAGGATTTCGCGAAGCGCTTCATGGTCGAGCACCGGATTCCGACTGCCGCGCATGCGACCTTCAGTGACGCCGCCGCGGCGCACGCCTATCTCGACGCTCAGGGCGCGCCGATCGTCGTCAAGGCCGACGGCCTCGCGGCCGGCAAGGGCGTCGTGGTGGCCATGGACCTCGACGAAGCCCATCGCGCCGTCGATCTCATGCTGATCGACAACCGCATGGGCAGCGCCGGCGCCAGGGTCGTGGTGGAGGAGTTCATCGAAGGCGAGGAAGCAAGCTTCATCGTGATGGTGGATGGGCGCAACGTGCTGCCGCTCGCCACCAGCCAGGATCACAAGCGCCTGCTGGACGGCGATCTCGGTCCGAACACGGGCGGCATGGGCGCCTATTCGCCGGCGCCCGTCCTCACTCCCGCGCTGCATGCGCGCGCCATGCGCGAGGTGATCCTGCCGGTGGTGTCCGGAATGGAAGCCGCCGGCGCTCCCTATACCGGGTTCCTGTACGCCGGACTGATGATCACCCCGAAGGGGGAGCTGCGCACGCTCGAGTTCAATTGCCGCATGGGCGACCCGGAAACGCAGCCGATCCTGATGCGGCTCAAGACCGACCTCCACACGCTGGTCGAGCACGCAGTGAACGGCACCCTGGACCGCGTGCAGGCCGAGTGGGACCGGCGGGTGGCGCTCGGCGTGGTCATGGCCGCGCATGGATACCCCGACAATCCCCGCCGGGGCGACCCGATCACGGGCATCCCGCACGACGAGGAAGATGTGCACGTGTTCCATGCGGGAACGACCGACAAGGACGGAGTGACCGCCACGAACGGCGGTCGAGTACTATGTGTCACGGCGCTCGGCGACACGGTACGGGTTGCGCAGCGCCGCGCGTACGAGATCGCGGATCAGATCCAGTTCGCCGGCCGGCAGATGCGACGCGATATCGGGTACCGCGCCATCGGCGCGAAAAGGAGTCTCCTATGAACGCCCGCGTGCAGGACGGCGTCGATGCGATCGCGGTGAAGGACTATCTGCTCGGCCTGCAAAGACGCATCGTCGTCGGCGTCGAAGCCGAAGACGGCGTGTCGTTCCGTCACGACAGCTGGGTCCGTGAAGAGGGCGGCGGCGGCACGTCCTGCGTCATCGAGGAGGGCAACGTACTCGAACGCGGCGGGGTCAACTTCTCGCATGTACTGGGCGAGAAGCTGCCGCCATCCGCGTCCGCCGGGCGGCCGGAACTCGCGGGCCGGGGATTCGAAGCGATGGGCGTATCGCTCGTGCTGCATCCCCGCAATCCCTACGCTCCCACCGTTCACATGAACGTGCGCTTCTTCATCGCGCGAGCACCTGCGGGCGTGGAGGCGCCGCCGGTGTTCTGGTTCGGCGGCGGCATGGACCTGACGCCCTATTACGGCTTCGAAGACGACGCGCGCCATTTCCACGCGACCTGTCGCGACGCGCTCGCGCCGTTCGGTGCGGGACGCTATCCGGAGTTCAAGCGTTGGTGCGATCGCTACTTCTTCCTCAAGCATCGCGGGGAACCGCGTGGCATCGGCGGCATCTTCTTCGACGACCTGGCGGACCCGGATTTCGACACGGCCTTTGCACTGGTGAAGAATGTCGGCGATCATTTCCTCGATGCGTACCTGCCGATCCTGCGCCGGCGCCACGACATGCCCTACGGCGAGCGCGAGCGCGATTTCCAGGCTTATCGACGCGGGCGCTACGTGGAGTTCAATCTGGTTTATGACCGCGGTACGCTGTTCGGACTGCAATCGGGCGGACGGACCGAATCGATCCTGATGTCGCTGCCGCCGATGGTGAAATGGCGCTACGACTGGGCGCCGGAACCGGGGAGCCCCGAGGCCGGTCTCTATACCGAATTCCTGACGGGCCGCGACTGGGTCCGACTCGAGCCGCAGGACTAGACAAGCATCGCGCATGGCGAACGTAGAAGAACTGCTAGCCCTGATCCAACGCCAGCAGGCGCGCATCGATCATCTCGAGCGCGTGCTGTCGGCCAATAACATCAACGTGCCGTCGAGCTCGGAGGTGGGCGAGGAGACGCTGAACCAGCCGTCCATGGATTTTCCCGAGCTGGACTTGAACGAACTCGCCGAACCGGTCAGGAAACCGCCCAGCCGCGTCGAGACGCGGGCGGCGATCGAGGAGATGCCTCGCATCTGCGCCTCGCTCCTGACCCTCTGGGGCGCGCACGATCTCGACCAGTACCTGAACCGGCTCATCATCGACGATCGCGGCACGCGTCAGGGGTTCACCCCCGAGGTGATGGAGGAACTCCTGTTCCTGGGCCGTATCACGCGCAGCAAGGCGCGCCTGATCAGCGTGCCACCGCCCTTGGCCCACCCCAAGGTACGCTGAGCGTCGGGCTATTCGCCGAGATAGGCGAGCCGCACCTGCTCGCTTGCAAGAAGAGTCGCGGCGGAATCCGTCAGCGTGATCGCGCCGGATTCCATCACGTATCCCCTGGCGGCCGCCTGCAGCGCGAGCCGCGCGTTCTGCTCCACCAGCAGAATGGTGACGCCCTGCGCCGCGATCGATTGCACCACCTCGAATATCTTCTGCACCATCAGCGGCGCGAGGCCCATGCTCGGCTCGTCGAGCAACAGCAACCTCGGCCGGCTCATCATCGCGCGTCCGATCGCGACCATCTGCTGCTCGCCACCCGACAAGGTTCCCGCCGTCTGTGTCCGGCGCTCCTTCAATCGCGGGAACAACGCGTACACGCGCTCGAGATCGGCGCGCACTTCGCCACGATCGCGCCGAATGTAGGCGCCCATCGACAAATTTTCCTCCACCGAAAGGCGCGCGAAAACGCCGCGGCCTTCCGGCACCAGCGCAATGCCCCGATGTACCAGCCGGTACGACGGTTCGTGCGTGATGGCGACGCCGTCGTAGTGCACGCTGCCGTGACGTGGTTGCAGCATGCCGGCGAGCGCCTTCAATGTCGTGGTCTTGCCCGCCCCGTTGGCGCCGATCAGCGCCACCAGTTCGCCGGCTTCGACGCGGAGGTCGATGCCGCGCACCGCGACGATGCCGCCATAGGCGACTTCGAGAGCCTTGACCTCGAGCAGGCTCACGCGCTCATGCCGCCGGAGCGACCCCGATATAGGCTTCGATCACGGCGGGATCGCGCTGCACGTCCTTCGGCGGTCCTTCGGCGATCTTCTTGCCGTAATCGAGCACTGCCACGCGGTCGCAGAGCCCCATCACCAGCTTCACGTCGTGCTCGATCAGCAGCACGGTGGTGCCGTCCGCGCGAATCCGTGCGATGAGCTCGCCCAGCGCCTGGCGTTCGGTGGGGTTCATGCCCGCCGCGGGCTCGTCGAGCGCGAGCAGCTTGGGCTCCGTGGCGAGCGCACGGGCGATCTCGAGGCGACGCTGGTCGCCGTAGGAGAGATTGCGCGCAGTGGTATTCGAATGCTGCTCCACGCCGACATAGTGGAGCAGGGCGTGGGCGCGCTCCGCAATCTGCTGCTCTTCAGCGCGCGTGGCGGCGTTGCGCAACATCGCACCGAGCACGCCGGCCCGCGTACGCATGTGCCGCCCGACCATCACGTTCTCCAGTGCGGTCATGTTCGCGAACAGGCGTATGTTCTGGAAAGTCCGTGCGATCCCGGCCGCCGCGACCCGGTGGGGTTTGCGCCACGCGATCTTCTTGCCGTCGAGGACCACATCGCCCTTTTCCGCGACATACAGACCCGTGATCACGTTGAACAGCGTGGTCTTGCCGGCGCCGTTGGGCCCGATCAGTCCGTAGATGTCTCCGCGCCGGATTGCGAGCGAGACGTCGGACAGCGCGGTGAGACCGCCGAAGCGCTTCTCGATACCGCGGGTCTCGAGCAGCACATCGGCTTGCGTCACGTCAGCCCGGTTCCCTGGCACTGAACTCTCGCTTGCGGGTCTTCGACGGGAACAGGCCGGCCGGTCGATAGAGCATCATCAGCACGAGCGCGAGTCCGAAGAGCAACATGCGGATCACCTCGGGCGCGATCAGCAAGCGCCCGAACGCCAGCATCTGCAACGGTTCGACCGTGTAGCGGAGGATCTCCGGGACGAACGACAGCAGCACCGCACCGGCGACGACCCCCCAGATGTTGCCCATCCCGCCCAGCACGACCATCGCCAGGACCATGATCGAATCCACCAGCACGAAGCTCTCGGGACTGATGAAGCCCTGGATGGCCGAGAACATGCCGCCGGCGATACCGCCGAAGCTCGCACCCATCGCGAACGCGAGCAACTTCACGTTGCGCGTGTTGATCCCCATCGATTGCGCGGCCACTTCGTCCTCGCGGATTGCGACCCATGCGCGGCCGATGCGCGAGTCCTGCAGCCGCAGGTTGATCACGATCACCACGAGCAGCACGACCAGCAGCAGGTAGTAGTACTTGATCGGCCCCGAAAAGGTGAGTCCGAGGACGTTCTGGCTCTGGCTGAAGTTGAAGCTGCCCAGCCGGAACGGGTCGATCAGGGTCACGCCCTGCGGGCCGTTGGTGATGTTGACCGGCTGGGACAGATTGTTGAGGAATACCCGCACGATCTCGCCGAAGCCGAGGGTGACGATGGCGAGGTAGTCGCCGCGCAGCTTGAGCGTGGGCGCCCCGAGCAGGACGCCGAACAGGCACGCGACCCCGGCGCCGAGCGGCAGGATCAGCCAGAACGGCAGATGCAGGCCGAAGTGCGGCGAAGCGAGCAGCGCGTAGCAATAGGCTCCGACACCATAGAACGCGATATAGCCGAGGTCGAGGAGGCCGGCGAAACCGACCACGATGTTCAGTCCGAGCGACAGGAGGCAGAACAGGATCGCGAAATTGGTGATCCGCACCCACGCGGTGCCCACGTATGCGAGCGCGAAGGGCAACACCGCCAGCGTGATCGCGATCAGCAGGATGGCCGCACGGTTGACATGGGGTCCGCCGCGAACGCCTGGGAAGCCTCGCACGCTCATGCACGGTCTCCGACACGCTCGCCCAGAAGTCCGGAGGGCTTGAACACGAGCACGGCGATCAGCACGAGGAATGCGAACACGTCCTGGTAGTTGCTGCCCATGAGGATGAAGTGACCATCCTGGGCGCAGCGCTCGGCCAGCGCGCCTGAGAGCCACGACACGTGGCACAAGTCGGTGAATTCGCCGATGTAGCCGGCGCCTAGCGCCTCCACCAATCCGAGCAGGATGCCGCCCAGCATCGCCCCGGCGAGGTTGCCGATGCCGCCCAACACGGCTGCCGAGAACGCCTTCAGGCCGAGCAGGGCACCCATCGTGTAGTGCGCGATGCCGTAGTAGGTCCCGACCATCACACCGGCCACCGCGCCCAGGCCGGCACCGATCACGAAGGTCGATGCGATCACGCGATTGACGTTGACCCCCATCAGACCCGCCACCTGGGGATTCTCGGAGGTTGCCCGCATCGCGACCCCCAGCCGGGTGCGGTACACGAGCGCCGTTAGGCCGGCCATCATGGAGAAGGACAGCAGGATGATACCGATCTGGATGGCGCTCACGGTGGCGCCGGCGATCTCGAAAACCGGGTTCGGCACGATCTGCGGGAATGACAACGGGTTACGGCTCCAGATCAGCAACGCCAGGTGCTGCAGGATGATGGAGATGCCGATCGCCGTAATGAGGGGTGCCAATCGCGGGGCGCCGCGCAACGGCCGGTAGGCGACCCGCTCCATGGTGTAGCCCACGGCCATGCAGACCGGGATGGCGCAGGCGATGCCGGCCAGCACGATCAGTGCGGGGTGGACACCGGTGTCGGCCCCCGCAAGCGAGCCGATGACGCTCAGCGCGACCATCGCACCGATCATCACGACTTCGCCATGCGCGAAATTGATGAGCTGGACGATGCCGTAGACCATCGTGTAGCCGAGCGCGACGATCGCGTAGATGCTGCCGAGCGTGAGCCCGTTGATGATCTGCTGCAGGAAGATGTCCATGGGCTGCTCGGATCAGCAGACGCCGGCAACGAAAACAGCACCCCGGGGTGCCGTTTCAGGCCGTGCTCGCCGAGGCGGATTCAAGCCGCGACCCCGGAACCTCGACACCAGCGGACCGCGCAGCGCGCCCCGCCGGATCAGCCGCCCGTACCCTTCGCGAATTCCTCGTACGGAATCGATTTGCCGCCTTTGATGATGGCGACCGGAACGATCTTGCCGTCCTTCATGGTGAAGATCGTCATCTCGGCATCCTTGCGGTCGCCCTTGTCGTCGAACTCGATGTGCCCGCTCGCGCCGTCGAAGCTGATGGCCTTGAGCGCCGGGAGATACTTCGCCGGATCCACGGAGTCGGCTTTCTGCATCGCGCTGATCAGCAGGTTGGTCGCGTCGTAGGTAAACGGCGCGTAGATGATCGGATCGCTGTTGAACTTGGCCTTGAAGGCTTCGAGGAACGCCTTGTTCGACGCCTGGGCCGGTATACCTGCCTGGGAGCACACCATGCCTTCGGAGGCGTCGCCTGCCAGTTCCATCATCTTATCGCTGCAGGCGCCGTCACCGAAGGCGAACACGGCCTTCAGCCCGAGCTCGCGGCCTTGCTTGATCAGCGGACCGCCGCCGGAATCCATGCCGCCATAGAAGATCGCGTCGGGCTTCTTGCCCTTCAGCTTGGTGAGGATCGCCTTCCAGTCCGCGGTCTTGTCCGTGCCCTTCTCGCGCGGCAGCACCGTGATGCCCTCGGCCTTCAGCGATTTCTCAACTTCGTTGGCCAGGCCTTCGCCGTAGGAGGTGGCGTCGTCGATCACCGCCACGGTCTTCGGGTGAAACTGCGACGCGAGATAGCTCGCGACCGCGGGTCCTTGCTGGTCGTCGCGTCCGACCGTCCGGAACACGCCGGGGAAACCCTGCTCGGTGAGCTGCGGATTGGTCGCGGACCCGGAGATCATCGGAATGCCCGCGTTGTTGTAGACAGCCGAGGCCGGAATGGTCACCCCGGAATTGAGATGACCCACGACCCCCGCCACTTTGGCGTCGGCGAATTTCTGCGCAATGATCGGACCCCTGTCCGGTTTGCCTTCGTCATCCTCGGACAGCATCTCGAACTGGATCTTCGCGCCGCCGATGGTCAGGCCCTTCGCGTTGGCTTCATCGATGGCGAGCCGTACGCCGTTCTCGTTGTCCTTGCCCAGATGCGCGATTCCGCCGGTCAGCGGTGCGGCATGCCCGATCTTCACCACGGTGGCACTGGGGGTCGCAGCGGGCGTCACCGGCGTCGGAGCTTCTTCCTGTTTTCCGCACCCGACCACTGCCAGCAACGCGGCCGACAATACGACTGCGGATCGGAGACGCTGCGGGAAACGGGCTTGGGCCATTATTTTTCCTCGAAGAAACCGGGATGAAGAGCACTCTCGGGGATTATTCCCTGTCGACCCCATGGCGTCAATTTGAGCGCCCTGCCGGGTCGGCGCATTGCACGCGAGTGGCGCCGGCAAAAAAAAACCGGCCCGAAGGCCGGTTTCCTTGCAGCTCGCACCGATTACTTGAGCGACAGAACCCACTCCACGATGGTCTTGATGTCCTCGTCCTTCATGTTCGGATGCGGGGTCATCGGTACCGCGCCCCAGACCCCGGAGCCGCCGGACTTGACCTTCTTCACCAGCATGTCGACAGCGCCCGCATTGCCGGCGTACTTCTTGGCGACATCCTTGTAGGCCGGGCCTACCAGCTTGGTCGCCTCCGCATGACAGGCCATGCAGTCGCTGCCCTTCATCAGGGCAGCCGCCTTGGCCGCGTCGGCGTGGGCCGCGCCAGCGGCGGCAAAGCCGACGGCCAGGGCCGCGGCGGAAAGGATCAGTTTCATGGGTTCTCCTTGGGGGGTCGGTCAGAAATACCAGCGGATTCTAGGCACTTTCCGAGGGCTTGCAAACCGCGAACAGCTCGTTCAGGCGACGGCTCCGATTTCGAGCATGACGTCGGCCACTTCATCCATTGGCGGCAGGCATTCAACGCCGCGGCATACCCAGGCGTTGACCCCCGCTCCAGTGGGCTTGCTGATGACCTCGGGCAGTCCATCGAGTTCAATCGGCACGCACACCACCACCGTCGACGGTGCATAGCGGGCGGACAACGCTGCGCCCCACGGAGGCAGGCCACGCGCCGGCCCGCGCACAACCACGATCGTGGGTGGGACCTCGTACTCGGCGAGCGCGCGCGCCAGGCTCACGCACGCTGCCGGCTGGCGGCGGATTGCTTCGTCGAATACCCGCAACGTCGCCTCGGTCGCGGCCAGGTAGGCCGGCTCGCCGATCAGATGGCCCAGGCGCTGCAACTGGATCGCGGCGATGCCGTTGCCCGCCGGCGTGGCATTGTCCTGGCCGGGCTTGGGGCGCAGTATCAGCCGTTCATGATCGTGGCTGGTGAACCAGAAGCCGCCCGCCGCATGGTCCTCGAAACGAGCCAGCAGGAGATCGGCGATGGCCCGCGCCCAGTCGAGATCTTCGCGTCGGAACTCCGCCTGCAGCAGCTCGAGCAGTGCGGCGAGCAGGAAGGCATGGTCGTCGAGGTAGGCGTTGAGATGACTCGTCCCATCCTTGTGCGTGGCGAGCAGCCGCCCGTCGCGCCACAACGCGGAGCGCACGAATTCGAGCGCACGCCGCGCCGACGCGAGCCAGTCAGCGCGCGCGAACACGCGCGCGGCGTGCGCCATGCCCTCGATCATCAGCCCGTTCCAGCTGGTGAGGATCTTGTCGTCCCGTCCCGGATGCACGCGCTGCTCGCGCGCCGCGAACAGCTTGCTGCGAGCGCTCTCGATCAGGGCCTCCGCCTCGGCTGCCGTCCGGCCCATGGCCTCGGCGACGGCCGCGACCGATCGGGTCACGCGCAAGTGCCAATGCCGGCCTTCGAAATTCGGCGTGCGATCCAGGCCGAAGCGTCCGGCGGCGGCGAGATACTCTTCTTCGGTCAACAGGGCCGCCACCTCATTCCGGTCCCAGACGTGGAACCGCCCCTCTTCGCCTTCCGCGTCGGCATCGAGGCTCGAGTAGTACCCGCCACCCGGCGATTGCATCTCGCGCATCACCCAGGCCGTCGTTTCCTCGCACACGCGGCGGTACAGCGGATCCCCGGTGACCAGCCAGGCGTCGGCGTACAGGCGCAGCAGAGGGCCGTTGTCGTAGAGCATCTTCTCGAAGTGCGGAATGGTCCATTCGCCGTCGACGCTGTAGCGACAGAATCCGCCCCCGAGATGGTCGTAGATGCCGCCCTCGGCCATCCTGGTCAAGGTATGCAGCACAGCGTGGCGCGCGCGGTTCTCGTCACGCAGCGCCGATTCACGCAACAGGAAATCGAACTCGAACGGATGCGGAAACTTGGGCGCTCCGCCGAGTCCACCGTGGACCGCGTCGAACAATTCCTCGAGTTCGCGACGAGCGTCCTCGATCGGCTGCGCGTCGAGGGTCCGGCGTGTTGCCGGAGCCGGCGGCACGGTGCCGGCGAGGATCGTCACCAGCGTTTCGTTCTGCTCGTCGATCTCGCCGCGCTGGGTGCGGTACGCCTCCGCCACCCGTTCCAGCAGACTCGCGAAGCCCGGCAGGTTGTAACGCGGCTCCTTGGGAAAATAGGTCCCGCCGTAGAACGGCTTGCCGTCGGGGGTGAGGAACATCGTCAGCGGCCAGCCGCCGGCGCGCTGTGCCAGCAGCTGGTGCGCGGCCTGGTAGACCTGGTCGATGTCGGGCCGCTCCTCGCGATCGACCTTGATGTTGACGAACAGTGCGTTCATCACGCCCGCGACGGCCGGGTCCTCGAACGACTCGTGCGCCATCACGTGGCACCAGTGACAGGCGGAGTAGCCGATCGAGAGCAGGATCGGCCTGTCCTGCTCGCGCGCAATGCTCAGCGCACCTTCGCCCCACGGATGCCAATCCACGGGATTGTCCGCGTGCTGCAACAGATACGGGCTGGTTTCCTGGGCAAGGCGATTGGACATGCGGGACTCCGGCGCAAGGTCGGGGCAGCGTATCACGCGTCTGGGATGGTTCCGACCGCGCAACAGCGCGTGTGGTTCGGTCGTCGCGCGGCGCGGCCGGCTGTCGATTCACGGCACAACGTTTGCATCAATTCCGTTTGACCAGCAATGCCGCGAAAGTCCGGTCTTGCCCGGGTCAACGCTCGGCAATCCAAGAGGGCCTTCGCCAAGTTCAAGGTCAACCGCGTCGCACACCGCTCATGGACATGGGTCTGGATTTCCCGCTCAACCCGTCCGCCTACCAGTGGACCGGGAGATTCATGCGTTTTCTCCGGCGCGTGATCAAGGTCAACATCCGCCTGCATCACGACGAAGGCCAGGTGGAAAGCGGCGATATCTTCGTGTTCAATCACTTCGCCCGCTTCGAGACCTTCATTCCGCAGTACCTCTTTTGGGAACACTGTGGCGCGCAATGTCGGTCGATCGCCGACCATGACCTCTTCAAGGGCAGCGAACGCTTCGCCACCTACCTCCAGGGGGTTGGTGCGATTCCGAACGATCACCCGCACCTGCTGAGCCTGCTTGCCGCCGAAGTGCTGCGCGGCCGCAAGCTCATCGTGTTCCCGGAAGGTGGGATGGTGAAAGACCGTCAGGTGCTGGACGGCAGCGGCCAGTACAGCGTCTATTCGCGCAGCGCGAAGCAGCGGCGCAAGCAGCACAGCGGCGCCGCCGTGATCGCGCTCGCACTGGAAGTGTTCAAGCAGGCGGTCGTGACGGCGGTCGAGCGCAAGGACCAGCGCCGCCTCGACGCCTGGTGCGATCTGATCGGGATCGACGACGCGACCCTGGTGGCCAGGGCGTTGCGACCGACCCTGATCGTGCCCGCGAACATAACGTTCTACCCGATGCGGGTGCGCGGCAACCCGCTGCAACAGGGTGTGGAATTCTTCAACCGCGGCATCAGCCCGCGCATGCGTGAGGAGCTTCTGATCGAAGGCAACATCCTGCTGCGCGACACGGACATGGACATCCGCCTCGGCAAACCCTTGCGGGCCGCCCATTTCTGGAGCGAGCGCGACCGGCGCAAGGTCGCCGTGCGTGCGGCCCGCCTGGGCGGCCTTCAGGAAGCGTTCACGACCCATTCGGATCGCGCCGACCAGCGCCTGTTCGCCAACGCCTCACGCTTGCATGCCGAGCAGATCCGCGACGCCTACATGCATTCGATGTATCAGCTGGTGTCGGTCCACCTGAGCCACCTGGCGGCGCTGGTCGTCTATCAGTTGCTCGAAGCCGGGCGCACCGAGATTCCGGTGACCGATTTCAACCGTGCGCTCTACCTCGCGGTGAAGCACCTGCAGGCCGACCCTTCGGTGCATCTCCATCGCAGCCTGCGCAGCCCGGAAAAGTACGAAAACCTGCCCGATGGACGCTGCGAAGGGCTGGAGCAGTTCCTGTCGGTGGCCACCTCGCTCAATCTGATCGAGCGGACCGACGCCTACTACCGGTTCCTGCCGAAGCTCCTGATGGATCATGGTTTCGACCAGGTGCGCCTGGAGAATCCGGTGGAGGTGTATGCCAACGAAGTCGCGCCGATCCAGCCCGCCGTGGCTGCGGTCGCCGCCGCGCTCGGGGAGCTTGCGCTGCTGTCGGGGCGGCATCTCTCGGAGCTGCGCCTCGACGACGCGCGCCGCGCCTTCGCCTGGGACAGCACGCTCTTTCGCAAGCCGGAACACCACGCGATCAACGCGCAGCAGACCCAGAGCGAATCGGCAGAGCCGTTCCTGTTTCATCCCGAGCAACCGCACAAGCTCGGCGTGCTGCTGGTACACGGCTTTCTCGCGAGCCCGGCGGAAGTGCGCGGATTCGGGGAGGCGCTGAGCCAGCACGGTTACATCGTGCTCGGTGTCCGGCTGAAAGGCCACGGAACCTCGCCGTGGGATCTGCGCTCGCGCACCTGGCACGAATGGCTCGCATCGGTGCGACATGGCTACGAACTGATTGCGCCCCTGGTCGACAGCGTATGCCTCGTCGGCTTCTCCGCCGGCGGATCGCTGTGCCTGCAGCTCGCCTCCGAACAGCCCGCCCAACTGGCCGGCATCGCGACCGTGTCCTCGCCGATGCGCTTCCGCAACCGGAACATGGCCTTCGTTCCGCTGGTGCACGGGACGAACCGGCTGGTGGGTGTCGTGCGCGAACGCGGCCTGCTCGCATTTCGTCCGAACCCGGCCGAGCACCCGCACATCAACTACGTGCACATGCCGATCCGGGCACTCTACGAACTCGGTCGACTGATCGAGGACAAGAAGAAGCGCCTCGCGAAAGTCACCTGCCCCGCGCTGATCCTGCAGGGCGACGCCGACCCGGTCGTCGACCCCGGCAGCGCCACCCTGCTCTACCGGGCGCTCGGCAGCAAGGACAAACGGCTCGTCAACGTGCCTTCGGCGCGCCACGGCATCCTCTACGACAACGTGGGCGACACCTGGAAGGAGATCCTGGCGTTCCTGCAGCGTATCGAGACTGCACCCCGCTGAACGCCGGCTGGCGCGCCGCTACAGTCCCAGGTCACCCCACAGCGCATCCACGCGCCGCTTCACATCGTCGTCCATGGCAATCGGCCGTCCCCACTCGCGCGTTGTCTCGCCGGGCCATTTGCTGGTCGCGTCGATGCCCATCTTCGACCCCAGACCGGACACGGGACTCGCGAAATCCAGGTAGTCGATCGGCGTGTTTTCGACGAGCAGGGTATCGCGCGCGGGGTCCACGCGCGTCGTCAGCGCCCAGATCACTTCCTTCCAGTCGCGCACGTCCACGTCGTCGTCGGTCACGACGATGATCTTGGTGTACATGAACTGACGCAGGAACGACCACACGCCGAACATGACGCGCTTGGCGTGCCCGGGATACTGTTTGCGCATCGAGACCACGGCCAGGCGATAGGAACATCCCTCGGGCGGCAGGTAGAAATCGACGATCTCGGGAAACTGCTTCATCAACAACGGAACGAATACTTCGTTCAGCGCCACGCCCAGGATCGCGGGTTCGTCGGGCGGCTTTCCGGTATAAGTGGAGTGGTAGATCGGATTGCGCCGCATCGTGATGCGTTCCACGGTGAGCACGGGAAAATGCTCCCGTTCGTTGTAGTAGCCGGTGTGATCGCCGAACGGGCCTTCGAGCGCAGTCTCACCCGCGCGGATCGTCCCCTCGAGCACGATCTCGGCACTTGCGGGCACCTGCAGATCGCTGCCGAGGCACTTCACGAGCTCGGTCTTGGCGCCGCGCAGCAGGCCGGCGAACTGGTACTCGGAGAGGGCGTCCGGCACGGGCGTCACGGCACCCAGGATCGTCGCGGGATCGGCGCCGAGGGCGACCGCCACCGGAAAAGGCGCACCCGGTCGCGCCAGCGTGTGTTCCCGGAAATCGAGCGCGCCGCCGCGATGAGCGAGCCAGCGCATGATCACCTGGTTGCGAGCGATCACCTGCTGGCGATAGATGCCGAGATTCTGTCGCGTCTTGCCGGGGCCACGCGTCACCGTCAGGCCCCACGTGATCAACGGGCCGGCATCGCCCGGCCAGCAGGTCTGCACCGGCAGACGCCCGAGGTCCACGTCGGCACCCTCCCAGACGATCTCCTGGCAGGGAGCGCTGGCGAGGACCTTCGGAGCCATGTTGAGCACCTGCTTCAACACCGGCAGGCGGTCCCACAGATCTTTCAGTCCGCTGGGCGGTTCCGGCTCCTTCAGATACGCGAGCAGCTTGCCGACTTCGCGCAGCGCTGCCACCGAGTCTTCACCCATGCCCATGGCGACGCGTCTGGGCGTGCCGAACAGATTCGCGAGCACCGGGATGTCGAACCCGGCCGGCTGCTCGAACAGGATCGCCGGACCCTGGGCACGCAGCACGCGATCGCAGATTTCGGTCATCTCGAGCCGGGGCGAGACGGCGGTGCGCACGCGCTTCAATTCGCCCCGCTGTTCCAGTTGCGCGATGAAGTCGCGCAGATCGTGATAGCGCATGCTGATTCCGGTCAGGGGAACCGCGCGCCCTGCGTCCGGCCGTGTTCCGTGACGCGGTCGTACTCGCGATCGCGTTCCACGTACCGGGCGACGATCTCGCTCGCGACGTTGCGGGCCTCGGCGTCGAATCCGCCGCAATCCGGGCGCGGCGGCAGCACACCAAGCTTCGCCTGCACTTCACTCGTCGCCGCCACACCGTTGTCGCGATGGCCTTCCTCGTGCAGGCGCAGCGCCTCGAGATAGCGCTGCCACCGCTGGCGCAGGTCCGGCGGCGCGTCGGCCTCGTCGTCCCAGCGCGGTAACCGCATCACCACCGCGAGGCGGGTCGTGACGTCGGTGACACGGCATTGTCCATCGAGCACGCGGGTCTGATAGCGGTAACCGAGATTCCAGTCCGTGCGCGCCGCGAAGAACTTGCCGTCGTCGCGCCTCGGACCGTTGGCGCCTATGGCCCGCCACATCGCCTTCGCGTCGGTGCCAGTAACGGGGTACCAGCGGAGATCCACCGCTTCGGCATTGGTGAGGCCTCGCAAGCGGTTCGCGCCGGCGGTCGGCGGCGCGTCGCCGTAGTGGGTACGCCCCCCGTCGTCGATCCACTTGTAGATGCCGCCCGCGGCAGCGCCGCACAACGCGAGGGCCACGGAGACGCCGGCGACACGCATCACAGCACCGCGCTCAATCCGCCATCCATCGGGATCACCGCGCCGGTGACGTAGGACGCCTGCCTGGACGCGAGGAACACGGTGACCTGCGCGATGTCGCCCGGTTGCGCGTAACGGCCCAGCGGCACCCGCTTCTGGCCCGAGTCCAGGACCTCTTCCGGCGCCGTGCCCGAGCGGGCACTCTCCAGCGCGAGAGCGAGATCGAGACGCTCGCCCAGCACCGCGCCCGGATTGATCGCGTTGATGCGCACACCCTTCGGTCCGTAGACCTGCGCCAGACCGACGCTCGCCAGCATCAGGGCCGAATTGGCGGCGCCCCCGGGCAGATGCGTGGACGTGGCGACCTTGCCACCCATGCCGATGATGTTGACCACGACGCCGCTGCCGCGGCTCGCCATGCCTGGCATGGATCGCGTCCATCGCGTGGATATAGGTGAAGTACTTGGCATCCATCGCCGCATGCCGCGCGGCCGCGTCGAGATCTTCGGAGGCATAGCGCTTTGCCGCACCGGCAGAATTGACCAGCACGTCCACCGGCCCGAGTCGGCGCTCGACCTCGAGCATCGCATCGCGTGCCTCGTCGGCCCGGATCAGGTCGGCCGCCACGATCACCGGCGGATAGTCGCCGGCGGAGTGCAATTGCGCCGCCGCCACCTTGAGATGCGCTTCGTTGCGCGACACCAGCGCCACCTGCGCGCCTTCGACCATGAACGCTGCCGCGCACGCGAACCCGATCCCGCGACTGCCGCCCGTGACCAGCACCACCTTCCCCGTCAATCCCAGATCCATTGTGCCCGTCGCTCCGTCGATCCCTCTTGCGGTGCCCCGCTTCGCTCGTGCGGACCGGGCGTCGAATGATCGATGCTGCGTCATCGGCGCCACGACCGAGAACGTCACGCTCGAATCGATTCGATCGCCAGACCGGCAAACACGGCGGCGCCGACCCAGTTGTTGTGCAGGAACGCCCGGAAGCAACCCGCCCGACTGCGCTCCCGGATCATACGGAATTGCCACGCGCACAGCAGCGCTGCCACCACGAGCCCACCGAAGTAAGCACCGCTCAGTCCGGCCGCGATCCCCACCCATGCCATCAACGCGATGAAGGCCGCGTGGCACAGCATGACTGCGGCGACGTCGTACCGGCCGAGCAGAATGGCGGCAGTGCGAATGCCGATGTTCACGTCGTCGTCGCGATCCACCATCGCGTATTCGGTGTCGTAGGCGAGCGTCCAGGCGATGCTGGCGGCGAGCATCAGCCAACCGATTCCCGGCACGCGCCCTTGCAGCGCGGCAAACGCCATCGGGATGCCGAAGCCGAAGGCGATGCCGAGGTAGGCCTGTGGCAATACGAAGAATCGCTTGGTGAACGGATAGCTCGCCGCCAGAAACAGCGCGACGACCGACAGTTCGATCACCAGCGGATCGAGCTTCAGGATGAGCAGGAAGGCCGCCAGCGCAAGCACCGCGGCCACCAGCAGCGCCTCGCGACCAGAGATACGCCGAGCCGCCAGCGGACGGTCGCGCGTGCGCGCGACGAGCGGATCGAAATCGCGATCGGCCCAATCGTTGATGGCGCAACCCGCCGAGCGCATCAGCACGGTACCGATGGTGAAGATGGCAACCACTGTCCAGTCGGGGCGACCGCTGCCCGCGATCCAGAGCGCCCAGAGCGTCGGCCAGAGCAACAGGAGGATCCCGATCGGTCGATCGAGCCGGACCAGCCGCGCATAGAGCCACAGGCGCTGCGAGAGCGCGCCCCAGTCCGGGCGTCCGGTCGTCTGCGACATCCGCTACCGATCGCGCGCGATGGCGGTGATGATGCCTTGCAGGATCGCGACCGGCGTCGGCGGACAGCCGGGCACCGTGACGTCCACCGGAATCACGTTCGAGACCCGGCCGCAGCTGGCGTAGCTCTCGCCGAAGATGCCGCCGGTGCAACCGCAATCGCCGATCGCCACCACGAGCTTCGGATCCGGCACGGCATCCCAGGTGCGGCGCAATGCTTGTTCCATGTGGCGCGACACCGGCCCCGTGACCAGCAGCAGGTCGGCATGCCGCGGGCTTGCGGTGAATCGGATGCCGAGACCCTCGAGGTTGTAGTAGGGGTTGCTGCAGGCATGGATCTCGAGCTCGCAGCCGTTGCACGAACCCGCATCCACGTGACGTATGGCGAGCGCGCCCGCGAAGCGGCGCAGCACCAGATGCGCCAGGCGCCGTTCGGCATTGCGGAGCTGGGGCGCCGCCTCCGGGGGGGCTTCGGTGACGATGCCGGTCTTCGCGATCTGTTTCAGGATCGTGTGCATGCCTACAAGTCCACTCCGCTGTAGCTCAGGTTGAACGATTTGTTGATGAGCGGGAAGTCGGGGACGATGTTCCCGATGACCGCGTGCTCCAGCAACGGCCAGTTCTGCCACGACGGGTCGTGCGCGTGGCAGCGGCGAATGCGCCCTTCCGGTCCGGCTTCGAGCGCGACCAGCACTTCGCCGCGCCAGCCTTCGACCCAGCCCGCGCCAAAGGCACCGGCGGGCGGCTCCGGGAGCGCCGCCAGAATCGACCCTTCGGGCATCCGGTCGAGTATGTCTCGCTGCAGGCGAAGGGATTCGAGCAATTCCTCGAAGCGGATCGCGACCCGCGCCGCTACGTCGCCATCCTGCGCGGCGCACAACCGCACGGACAGAGCGTCCCACGGCGCGCACGGATGATCGACCCTGAGGTCGCGGCCCACGGCGCTGGCGCGCCCGACCAGGCCGGTGAGTCCCAGCCTGCGGGCGAGTGCGGGCGTCACCACTCCGGCGCCGAGAAAACGATCCTGCAGTCCGGAATGTTCGTCATAGATGCCGCGCAGGGTAAGCACTTCGATTTCCACCTCGGCCATTGTCTCGCGCATCTCGGCCAGGGCATCGATCGCGATATCGTGCGCGACACCCCCGGGCACGATGGTGTCCATGAGGTAGCGATGCCGGAACACGGCGGCGTTTGTCCGCAGCCATTGTTCCTTCAGGCGGGAGAACTGGGCGAGTCCGAACGCGAGGCCCGCATCGTTGCCGAGAAAACCCAGATCACCGAGATGATTCGCGACGCGTTCACGCTCGAGCAGCAGCGCGCGCAGCCAGGCCGCGCGCGCGGGGATCGTGGCGGCGCAGGCCGATTCGAGGGCCATCGCATAAGCCCACGCGTAGGCCACCGTCGAGTCGCCGCTGATCCGGCCCGCGAGCTGTGCGCCGTCGATCAGGTCGAGTGTTTCGAAGCGCTTCTCGATGCCCTTGTGCGTGTACCCGAGATGCTGTTCGAGCCGCATCACCCGCTCGCCCACCACCGAGAAGCGGAAATGCCCGGGCTCGATGATGCCCGCGTGCACGGGCCCGACGGGGATCTCGTGCACTCCGTCGCCGGCCACCGATACGAAGGGGTAGGCGTCCGGGACAGGGGTGAAGACGTTGCGCGCCACGAAATCGCGCCTGAGCGGGTGCACGTCCGCGGGCCACGCGCCGTGGCGCAGCCACGGTCGCGCGTCACGCGCATCGCGGGCCACGACCCCCACCAGGTCATGGGCCGCACGCTGCATGCGCCCGGCTGCGGGAAACAGGTCGGCGATGTCCGGAAATTCGGGTGCGTCGGCGGCCAGCGGCAAGCGCACGCACAGCAATCCCGCCGTCATCGCGAGCGCACACCGGACCTCGAATCCCCCGTCGAGGTCGCGCCGGTCCGACGCCCACAGCGCCACCAGATGGCCCTCGCCCGCCGCCGCGATCTCGGCGCATACACGCCACGACCGTGCGTCGACCTCCGCGCTCCACATGGGCATCGCACCGGGCAGTCCGATGATCTCGACGGGCAGGTTCTCGGGATGCATGCGGCTCACCCCAGCATCTGCGCGGCCTGGCGATACCAGGCCGCCAGCCAGGAGGGAATCCAGAGACCCAGCAGCAGCACCAGGGCGAGATGCACGAACACGGGTGTCGCGGCCGGAGCGTGCGGGAGACTTTCCATCGTGCTGGAGCCGAATACCATCCCCTGGACCTTGCCGAAGATCGAAGCGAAGGCGAGGCCGAGCCCGGCAATCAGGATCGGCACGGCCCATGGCTGCTGGTGCATGGCGGTGATGAGCAGCATGAACTCCGCCGTGAACACTCCGAAGGGCGGCACGCCCAGGATCGCGATGACGCCCAGCATGAGACCCCAGCCGACCGCGGGACTCATGTTGACCAGGCCGCGAATCTCGTCGATTGCCTGGGTGCCCGCCTTCTGGGCCGCGTGGCCCACGGCGAAGAAGATCGCCGACTTGGTGAGCGAGTGTGCCGTCATGTGGAGCAGGCCGGCGAAGTTCGCCACCGGCCCGCCCATGCCGAAGGCGAAGGTGATGATCCCCATGTGCTCGATGGACGACCAGGCGAACAGGCGCTTGATATCCTTCTGCCGCGCAACGAACAACGCCGCCACCGTCACCGACAGCAGCCCGAACCCCATCATCAGGTTGCCTGCGAGGTGGCTGCCGAGCGCCCCGTCGACCAGGACCTTGTTGCGCACGACGGCGTAGAGGGCGACGTTGAGCAGCAGCCCGGAAAGTACCGCGGAGATGGGGGTCGGTCCTTCGGCGTGCGCGTCCGGCAGCCAGTTGTGCAAGGGAACCAGGCCGGCCTTCGTGCCGTAGCCCACCAGCAGGAATACGAAAGCGAGCGACAGCACCGCGGGCTCCAGATCCCCTTTGACCGCATTGAGCTGGGTCCACAGCAGCGCATTACCCCCGGCACCCAGCACGCGCTCCGCCGCGAGGTAGAGCAGGATGGTACCGAACAGGGCCTGCGCGATGCCGACCCCGCAGAGGATGAAGTACTTCCACGCCGCCTCCAGGCTTGCCGGGGTACGGTAGAGCGAGACCAGCAGCACCGTGGCGAGGGTCGCGCCCTCGAGCGCTACCCACAGAATGCCGACGTTGTTGGTCGTGAGCGCCAGCAGCAGCGTGAACATGAACAGCTGGTACATGCTGTGATAGAGGCGCAGGCCACCGGCACCAACCCGGCCGCGATCGGCCTCGATGCGCATGTAGGGCCGGCTGAACAGCGCGGTCGTGAAGCCCACGAGCGCGGTCAGCGCCACGAGGAAGACGTTGAACGCGTCGAGGAAGAACAACTGCCGCCACCACAGTTGCGGGCCGGTGGCGATGACGCGCACCGTCAACGCGCAGGCCGCGAGCAACGTGCAGGCCGACAGGATCGCGTTCTGCTCGGGCGCGCCGGCACGATCGCCGCGCCACGCGAGCATCGCGGCACCGATGAGGGGTATGCCCAGCAGAAACACCAGCTCGCTCATCCGCGATCCTTCAGCTTCTCGAGGTGATGGATGTCGAGACTGTCGAAGGTCTCGCGGATGCGGAAGAAGAAGATCCCGAACACGAAGGTGCCCACCAGCACGTCGAGCGCGATGCCCAGTTCCACCACCATCGGCATGCCGTAGGTCGCGCTGGTGGCGGCGAAGAACAGCCCGTTCTCCATCGACAGGAAGCCGATGACCTGCGGCACCGCCTTGCGGCGCGTGATCATCATGAGGAACGCGAGCAGGACGCTGGCGAGGGCGATGCCCAGGGTCGCGCGATTGATCGTGCCTGCCAGCTGGGCGATCGGCAGGGCCAGATTGAAGGCGATGATCACGAGCACGATCCCGACCAGCAGGATCGTGGGCGTATTGAGCAGCGTCTCCACGTCGCGGCGCAGAGCAAGCCGCCCGATCAGCCGGTGCAGGAGCACGGGCAGCACGATCACCTTCAGCAGCAAGGTGAGCCCGGCAGACCAGTACAGATGCGCCTGGTCGGTCGACCACGCGAGCAGCAGCGTGTTCGCCACCAGTACCGCGCCCTGGAAGGCGAACAGGTTGACGAGCGTGTGGATGCGCCGCTGCGCCAGCATGCCGAACGCGACCAGCAGGATGAGCGACGCGAACAGGTTGATGAGCTGGGAGGTCAAAGGCACGGTCAGCGCCCGAGCGATCGGCGGCGGGAGGCGTGATCCGCCTGTGGCGACCCGCGGTGCCTGGGTCCGGCCGCTGGGCGGCGAGTCATGTCAACCACCGGCCTCGAGCAGGAAGTGCGTGAGCATGCCCAGCGTCGCCAGCAGGAAGGCCGTGCCCAGGTACTCCGGTGCGCGAAATATGCGCATCTTGGCCGACACCGCCTCGAGCAGCGCAAGTGCGATGCCGGCGATGAACAGCTTGGCGACCAGCGCTGCGACGCCGGTGCCCATCATGCGCCAGGTGCCGGCCTCGACGATGCCCCAGGGAGCGAACAGTGCGATGCCGATGGCCGCATAAGCGAGCAGCTTCAGGGCGTGCGCCCATTCCATGAGCGCGAGATGGCGTGCCGAGTATTCGAGCAGCATGGCCTCGTGGATCATGGTGAGTTCCAGGTGCGTCGCCGGATTGTCCACGGGGATGCGGCCATTCTCGGCGAGCAGCACCATCACGAAGGCGACCGCAGCAAAAGCGAGACTCGGATAGAGGGCGAACGGGCGATAGGCGAGCGTCTCGACGATCGTGGTGAGCGAAGTGGATTTCGCGATCAGCGACGGCATGAACATCACCATCAGCAGTGCCGGTTCCGCGAGACTCGCCACGAGCATCTCGCGGCGCGCACCGAGCGAGCCGAAAGCGGTACCCACGTCCATTGCGGCCAGTGCCATGAACACCCGGGCAAGCGACAGCAACCCGACCAGCGCGATCACGTCGGCCGCCGGCGCGAACGGAAGATCGGTGGCGAGCATCGGCACGAGACTCGCCGCGAGGGCCGTGCAACCGAACACGATGTAGGGCGTGACTCGCAGCAGCGGCGAGGCGTCGTGCGCGAGCACTGCATCCTTGCGCAGGAGTTTGCGCAGGTTCCGATAGGGTTGGAGCAAACCCGGGCCGGTGCGGTTCTGCAGCCACGCCCGGCACTGATTCACCCAGCCCAGCAGCAGCGGCGCGATCAGGATCGTTACCGCGATCTCGAAGGTCTGCGCGCTGCCCGCGTTCATGCATGCACCACCAGCAGCAGCACGAGCAAAGTCACGAAGCTGTAGATCAGGTACAAGTGGATGCGACCGTGATGCATGATCGCGACGACGCCGCCGAGCCAAGCCGCGAGCCGGGCGACCGGCAGGTACAGCGCGTACCAGAGGCGGTCCTCCGTCCGCGCCGAATAATATGGTTGCTCGTCGAACGGACTCGGCAGGTGGCGCTCGATGCGAAAGAACGGCTCGAAGATCTGCTTGATCGGCTGGCCGAAGCCTTCCGCGGTGTCCTGCATGCGCGCGCTCTGGTGCGGAAAACCGCAATCCCAGGCCGGTGCCCGGCGGCTGCGGCCGCGGCTGAAGGGCCGCACAAGGAGCCAGGCGCCCGCGACCATCACCGCCATCACCAGCAGGAACACGAGCGGGCTGTAGCTGGCCCGCGCCGATGAAGCAGGCGTCAGGAACAGCCACGAACCCGCAAGGTTCTCGCCGAGGGCGCCACCCAGCAACTGCCGCTCGATCGGTTCGAGCGCACGCAGCACCGTCACCGGGAAGATCCCGAGCAACACGCACCACAGTGCGAAGAACATCAGCCCCGCGCGCTCCCACAGGTTCGCGTCCCGGGCCTGGTCGAGCGCCGCCTCGCGCGGGCGGCCGAGGAACACGACGCCGTAGAACTTCACCATCACGTAGGCGGCGAGGGCGGCCGCGAGTACCAGCGCCGCGGTGGCGATCGGAACAAACATCTGCAGATACGAGTCGGGCAGCCCGGTCGAGAGCAGGAACGCCTGCAGCAGCAGCCATTCCGAGACGAATCCATTGAGCGGCGGCAGGCCGGCCACGGCGAGCGTGCCCACCAGCGCGAGGAACGCGACCCACGGCATGCGGCGGATGAGACCGCCGAGTCGCCCGAGACTGCGCTGCGCCGTGGCATGCATCACGGATCCGGTCGCGAGGAACAGAAGGCTCTTCATCATCGCGTGATTCAGACAGTGATAGAGCGCCGCCACCAGTGCCAGAGCTGCCGCCACGGGCATGCCGTGGATTCGAAATACCATCGCCAGCCCGAGCGCGGCGAGGACGATCCCGACGTTCTCGATCGAGGAGTACGCGAGCAGGCGCTTCATGTCGGTCTGGACGGCCGCGAACAGTACACCGAACAGCGCTGTCAGCAGCCCGAGACCGAGCGCCACCAGGCCCCACCACCCGATCTGCTGGCCGATGAGATCGAAGCTCACCCGGAGCAGTCCATAGATCGCCACCTTCAACATGACCCCGCTCATCAGCGCGGACACCGGCGAGGGCGCCGCCGGATGCGCCTCGGGAAGCCATGCATGCAAAGGCAGGAAGCCTGCCTTTGCGCCGAATCCGAACAGTGCGAGCCCGAAGCCCATGCTCGCCCAGAACGGGGTCGGTGAGAGCGCTCGCATCGCGTCGAACGTGTATGCGCTCTTGCCGCCCGCCAGGACGCCGAAGCACAGCAGGATCGCTATCGCGCCCACGTGCGCGATCAACAGATAGAGAAAGCCCGCGCTGCGATTGGTCGCGTCCCTGTGATCCGTCACGACGAGGAAATACGATGCGAGCGCCATGGCCTCCCACGCGGTCATGAACAGATAGGCATCGTCGGCCAGCAACACCATCACCATGCTGGCGATGAAGAGGTGATACTGGAGACAGATGAGACCGAGGTTCCGGTTCGCTTCGGCGCGGAAATAGCCGGTACTGAACACCGAGATGCCCGTCACGCCCAGGCCGAGCAACAGCAGAAAGAACGCCGACAGAGAGTCGAGCCGGACGTGAAACGGCAGGTCGGGCATGCCGAGCGGCAGGATCAGCTGTCGGGCGGGTTGGCTCAAAGCGAGGTACGCGGCCCAGGCCAGCAACAAGCCGCCAGCGGCACCCGCGGGAAACAGCATCCGGACGCCGTCGCGCTCGGTACGCAGGATCGTGCCGACGACGCCGAGCGCCATCCAGTACACCACGACCCCGAGCGCCACGGCGAGCGGCGAAAGGGTGGCGGACATCAGCGGGGAAACGGCAGCATCAAGATACGACCGATGATAGCGCGCCGGGATATCACACGCGCAGCAAGGTTTCGCGGTCCCCGAGCCAGCGGTCGACGTGGCGCCGCGCGTGCGCCGGCCAGCGTTCGAGCATCTCGGCGGCCGCATCGCGTGCCCGTTCGAGCAATGCGGCATCGAGCACAAGATCGGCGAAGCGCAGCATCGGCACCCCGCTCTGGCGTGCGCCGAGCAGTTCGCCCGGGCCGCGCAGGCGCAGGTCCTCGCGCGCGATCTCGAATCCGTCGGTGTTCTCGTAGACGATCTTCAGCCGCTCGCGCGCGGTGTCCGACAACGGCTGCTGATAAAGCAGGATGCAGGCCGATTCGCCACTGCCCCGGCCGACGCGCCCGCGCAACTGGTGCAACTGGGACAAGCCCATGCGCTCGGCATGTTCGATGACCATCAACGTCGCATTGGGCACGTCGACCCCGACTTCGATGACCGTCGTGGCCACCAGCAACCGCACTTCGCCCGCCTTGAACTGTGCCATCACCCGCGCCTTCTCGTCCGCCTTCAGGCGGCCATGAACGAGGCCGATGCGCAAGTCGGGAAAGATCGCGGTGAGTGCAGCGTAGGTCTCCAGCGCGGTCTTCAGCTGCAGTTGTTCGCTCTCCTCGATCAGCGGGCAGACCCAGTAGGCCTGGCTACCCGCGTGGCACGCGTCGCGCACGAGGTGGATCACGTCTTCACGCCGTCCTTCCGAAACCAGCTTGGTCACCACCGGCGTGCGGCCCGGAGGCAGCTCGTCGATGGTGGAGACATCGAGATCCGCATAGAAGCTCATGGCGAGCGTCCGCGGGATCGGGGTGGCGCTCATCATCAACTGGTGCGGAAGGCCGTCTCCGCCAGCGCCCTTCATCCGCAGCGCGAGCCGCTGGTGGACACCGAACCGGTGCTGCTCATCGACGACGGCGAGCGCCAATTTGTGGAAGACGACCTTGTCCTGGAACAGCGCGTGGGTGCCCACGGCCACCGCCGCCCGGCCGCTTTCCACCGCCTCCAAGCCGGCCCTGCGCGCACGCACACCGAGGCTGCCCGCCAGCCAGGCGACCTCGACACCCAGGGGCACCAGCCATTGCGAGAACTTGGCGAAGTGCTGCTCGGCGAGGATCTCGGTCGGTGCCATCACGGCAACCTGGAAATCGCGTTCGACCGCACACAGGGTCGCCAGCGCCGCAACGACGGTCTTGCCGCTGCCGACATCGCCCTGCAGCAGCCGCTGCATCGGGTGCGAGCGGGCAAGATCGGTCCGGATCTCGACGAGGGCGTGCTGCTGGGCTCCGGTCAACGCAAAGGGCAGCGCGTCGAGCATGCGTCGCGCAAGCGTGCCACCGTCACCGAGTGCCGGGGCGCGGGCAGCGGCCCGCTCGCGCCGATTGATGCGCATCGAGAGCTGCTGTGCGAGCAGCTCGTCGAACTTGATGCGCAGCCAGGCAGGATGGGAGCGCGCCTCCAGTGCCGCAGGTGCCACGTCTCGCGGAGGATCGTGCAGCAATTTCACTGCGGCGGCGAAAGCCGGCAGTCGCAGGCGCTCGAGCAACGCTGCCGGGAGTGTCTCATCCAGCTCGCAGCGTGCCAACGCCGTCGCTACGGCGCGCGTCAGGGCATACTGGGACAGGCCGGCCGTGGTCGGGTAGACCGGCGTCAACTTGTCGGGCAGGGGCGTAGCCTCGGTGACGACGCGGATGCGCGGATGGACCATCTCGGACCCGAAGAACCCCGCGCGGATCTCCCCCACCAGGCGAACGCGCGAGCCGGGCGCGAGTTGCTTCTGCTGCGCCGGATGAAAATGAAGCAGGCGCACCGTCAATTCGCCGTCCGTATCGCGCAAGCGGGCGACGAGCTGGCGGCGGGGTCTGAATCTGACGTCGCAATCCGCGACCACGCCCTCGACCTGGACCAGGGCGCCGTGAGGCGCATCGACGATAGGCCGGATGGTCGTTTCGTCCTCGTAGCGCAACGGCAGGTGCAGGACCAGGTCGAACAAGCGCTTCACGCCGAGCTTCGCGAGGCGCTCCGCCACGGCTCGCGGTACGCCCTGCAGCGGATCCGGCGGCGCGACGACGCTCACTGCGTCCGAACGCTCGCGCGGCACTCTGCGGCCTAGGACGAGGGCACGAGGATCGCGTCGATCTCGACCCGGGCCCCCAGTGGCAGCGCCGCCACCTGTATGGTGGTGCGCGCAGGGAACGGTTCGCGGAAGTACTGCGGCATGATCTCGTTCAGCTTGGCGAAATCGCCCAGATCCGTCAGGTAGACCGTCACGCGCGCCGCGTCGTGAAGGCTGGCTCCGGCAGCGACCGCGACGGCCTGCAGGTTCTGGAACACCCGATGGATCTGGTTCCCGATGCCCGCGACCAGCTGCATGGTGGCGGGATCCAGCGGGGTCTGGCCTGACAGGTAGATCACGCCACCCGCCTTGATCGCCTGGGAGTAGGTACCGATCGCTGCGGGCGCTTCGGGGGAATGGACGGGCTGGTGCATGGGAATTCCTCTCTTGGCCGAAGCGGCAGATGGTATGCGAGCCGGCACTGCGGCTCAAACTCCGGGGTGGCGGGCTCGCTGCGGCGCACAATAGCGCGTGCTACCATCCGCCGCCGTTGTCTGTGGGAGCTTTCATGCAGGATCGATCCGGCCCGGTGCCCGACGCGCCGGATGCGCCAGAGCCGCACACGCCCCGCAGCGGCCTGTTGACGCTCGCGCTCGGCGCAGTCGGCGTGGTCTTCGGCGACATCGGCACCAGCCCGCTGTACACCATGAAGGAAGCGTTCGGGGCCGCGCACGGCCTGGCGCTCACGCACGACAACGTGCTCGGTATTTTGTCGCTGGTGTTCTGGTCGCTCATCATGTTCGTGACGATCAAGTATGTCACCTTCATCATGCGCGCCGACAACCGCGGCGAAGGCGGCATCATGGCGTTGCTCGCCCTGGTCATGGGCACGACCGAGCGCGGATCGCGCGGACGCTGGTGGCTGATGACTCTGGGGATGTTCGGCGCGGCGCTGTTCTATGGCGACAGCATGATCACGCCCGCGATTTCCGTCCTCTCCGCGGTCGAGGGACTTTCGGTCGCCACGTACGTGTTCGATCCGTACATCGTGCCCATCACCGTCGCGGTGATCATCGTGCTGTTCGTGATGCAGTTCAAGGGCACGGGCATCGTGGGCGCGATGTTCGGCCCGATCACCGCCGTCTGGTTCGTGGTGCTCGCGATCCTGGGTGTCAGCCAGATCGTGCACAACCCGCACGTGCTGCATGCGCTCAGCCCGACCTGGGCGTTCGAGTTCTTCGTGGACAACCGCCTGCAGGGCTTTCTCGCGCTCGGTGCGGTGGTGCTCGCGGTAACCGGCGCCGAGGCCCTGTACGCCGACATGGGTCATTTCGGCAAGAATCCGATCCGGCTCGCGTGGCTCGGCCTGGTGTTCCCTGCGCTCATTCTCAACTACTTCGGCCAGGGCGCATTGCTGCTGTCGGATCCCTCGGCAGTGGAGCATCCCTTCTTCCACATGGTGCCGCCCTGGGCCCTGTATCCAATGGTTGTGCTCGCGACCCTCGCGACGGTGATCGCTTCGCAGGCGGTCATCTCGGGCGCGTATTCGCTGACCCGGCAGGCGATCCAGCTCGGCTATTGCCCCCGGCTCGCGATCCGGCATACCTCCGAAAGCGAGATCGGACAGGTCTACATGCCGTGGATCAACTGGGCACTGCTCGCTGCGGTGCTGGTTCTCGTATTCGGCTTCCGCTCGTCGAGTGCGCTCGCATCGGCATACGGAATCGCGGTTACCGGGACGATGGCGATCGACACGATCCTGCTGTTCTTCGTGATCACCCGTATCTGGAAATGGGGCTATCCGCTCGCCACCGTCATCTGCGGCGTCTTCCTGTTCGTCGACCTCGCGTACTTCACCGCCAATTCGGTGAAGATCCTGCAAGGCGGCTGGTTCCCGCTGGTCATCGCCGGCGTGGTGTTCACCGTCATCTCCACGTGGCGTCGCGGGCGGGAGATTCTGTTCGAACGCCTGCGCCCCGGTGCGATTCCGATCGAACCATTCCTCGCGTCGATCGCGATCCATCCGCCGCAGCGCGTGCCCGGCACGGCGGTGTTCCTCACCGCGGGCCGCGAGGGGGTGCCGCATGCGATGCTGCACAACCTGAGCCACAACAAGGTGCTGCACGAGCGCGTGATACTGCTCACCGTCACGACCGAGGACGTCCCCTACGTGCCGGATGCGAACCGCCTGGAAGTCGCCACGATGGGCGAGGGCTTCTACCGGATGACCGTGCGTTACGGTTTCAAGGACGAACCCGACCTCCCGGTCGCGCTGCAACTACCGAACGCGCTCGGGCTCGAATTCAGTCTGATGGAAACGTCCTTTTTCCTGTCGCGCCAGACCATCGTTCCGACCAAGGCACCCGGTATGGCATTGTGGCGCGAGAAATTGTTCGCAGCCATGTCGCGCAACGCGGCGAGCGCGACCGAATTCTTCCGCATCCCGACCAACCGGGTCGTGGAGCTGGGCACGCAGATCGAGATCTGATGATCGAGAAACTCGAGCGGTTGCTCGCGGCAGGCAAGGACGGCGCGCTGCTGCGATTCAGCATCGGTGGCGAGTACCTGAAACGGAACGATCCGGCCGCCGCGGCCGCGCACCTGCGCAAGGCCCTGGAGATCGATCCCAAGTATTCGGCCGCCTGGAAGCTGCTGGGCAAGGCCTACGAGACCGCGGGCCAGTGGCCTGCGGCGAGCGAAGCCTGGCGGGAGGGCATCACCGTGGCCGAAGCCAACGGCGATCAGCAGGCCGCCAAGGAGATGAAGGTATTCCTCAAGCGGCTGGAGAAGTCTCGACCGAGCGACTGAGCGCGCCGGGCTCCGTGCCGAACGGGCGGGGAGCGACGGCAAGGCGAGCGCTGGCGGAGACCCGAACGACCCTGACCGAGCATCGTTGGCCGGGCTGCAGTCGCTAGTGGCGCGTCTTGGACTCCGGGAACATGTAGACCTTGCCGCCCTTCATGCGGGGCGGCGAAGGCTGCGAGCCCCTGCCCACCGCGTCGAGCGCGCTGTCGAACACGATGGCCACGACCTTGCGCGAGGCATCGCGGTAGCAGCGCAACTTGAGCTGGTCGATGTGCCAATACGGATCCGCAAGGCGATCGCAGCGGGCCAGCTCCATCAGGAAACCGCCATTGGCGAGGACGATGCGGCGCGCCTGATGTTCGGTGCCTGCGATGGCCTCCGCGAACTCTGGCGGAGGCTGGCCGACCGATTCGTCGAGCAAGCCGACCGCCACGGGGCGCGCCGGTTCACCGAGCACGGTGCGCTCGAAACCGACCGAGGTGACGAATGAATCCATGCCCTTGTAGGTATCGATGTCGCAGGTGTAGGCCTCGTGGTGAAACACGAAGAAGCTCACCGCCGCCTGGCCCCACTTGAGCGCCGTTTCGACGGCGAAGGACAAATCCCATTTGCCCGCCTTGATGTCGGCGATCACGCTGCGATCCCCGCCACGGGACTGACACACGACCGCCAGCGATCCGGAGCGCAGATCGAAACCGGCGAACTCCTCGAAGTCCGAGTGCGACATGTACTCGTAGGTTTCCTCGAGGCCGTCGATCATCTCGCCCTTTTCATAGATGACGCGGCCATCGTAGCCGGCGCCGTCAGGGTAGACGTACTCGAGCGCGATACACAGCTTCGGATACTCCTCCGAGAGCATGCGCGCCAAGCCCAGCAAGGGCGTGCGACTGGTATAGAACTCGTACGTGACCGCGCCTTCGGCCTCGGTGACGACCAGGACCGGATGGCTCGAGTCGGCGTAGTCACCCCAGCGTTCGCGGAGAAACGCGCAGAGCCGTCCCATCGTGCGGGCCGAATCGTCGAACAGGTGCTCCGGGACCGCGTCGAAATCACCGAACTTGAGAAAGTGATCGAGTTCACTGCCCCAGCGTTCCGTCTCTTCCAGATCCTTGCGGAAGGCGCGTACGTCCGTCGCATCGCCGGTGATCTGCAGTAGCTGCCGGCAGCCTTCGTCCTCGTCCTCGTGGTCGAGATATTCGTCGTCAGACATGGGAGGAGGAGATCAGGAGGTACGATCCAGAGCCGACAGGGCAACGACCGGACGCTATCCCGGCATCTTCGAATCTGGTGGAGACGAGGAGGATCGAACTCCCGACCTTCGCATTGCGAACGCGACGCTCTCCCAGCTGAGCTACGTCCCCACGGCCGGCGGCAAGCCGGCGAGGCGCGGATTCTAGCGCGAGTCCCCGATCGGGTAAATGATCACCCGCGGCGACCGGGCTCAGCCGCGTACCGGCCGCGGCCCGTTGCGGTAGGACCATGCGAACATGATCACGCCTGCCAGCACCATGGGCAGCGACAACCACTGTCCCATGCTGAAGCCCAGCATGAGCAGACCGAGGAAACCGTCCGGCTCGCGCGTGAACTCGACGACGAAGCGCAACAGCCCGTAGCCGATCAGAAACAGCCCCGAGACCGACCCCATGGGCCGCGGCTTGCGCGAGAAGATCCACAGCACCGCGAACAGCACCAATCCTTCCAGCGCGAATTCGTAGAGCTGGGAGGGATGGCGCGGCAAAGCGTCCACGTTAGGGAATACCACGGCCCAGGGCACGTCGGTCGGCCGCCCCCAGAGCTCGGCATTGATGAAATTGCCGATGCGCCCCAGACCGAGCCCGGCCGGGCACAGCGGCGCGATGAAATCGGTGACCGCCAGCCAGGGCTTGCGATGACGCCAGGAGAAGAACGCCATCGCCAGAATCACGCCCAGGAAGCCGCCGTGAAACGACATGCCGCCTTCCCAGACGTAGAAGATCTGCAACGGGTGGCTCGCGTACTCGCCGAACTTGTAGAACAGCACGTAGCCGAGGCGACCGCCGAGCACGACGCCGATGACCGCATAGAACAGCAGGTCGTCGATGTCCTTGTAGGTCCAGCCTGATTCCGGCTGGCTGCGCACCCGGCTGCGTCCGAGGAGGAGCCCGATCACGAAGCCGGCGAGATACATCAGTCCGTACCAGCGCACGGCCACGGGACCGAGCTTGAGAGCGACGGGATCGAACTGGGGATGGATGAACATGCAGGGGCCGTGCGGGAAGGCGGGCGGATTATACGGGGCACGCGCGCCGACCGACGCGCTCGCGCGCGCTCAGGGGATCTCGGACGCGGGCATTCGCACCAGGATTATTGCGCTCTTGCGCTCCAGCCAGGACGTTCCCCGGTGTCTGTCGTAGAAGCGTGGATTCGGGACCATCGCCGCCAGCCGGGCGGCCTGTGAGGCACTGAGTTGGGCCGCGCCCACCCCGTAATAGTGACGCGCCGCCGCCTCCGCGCCGAAGACGCCATTGCCCCATTCGATCACGTTCAGATAGATCTCGAAGATGCGCCGCTTGCTCATGACCAACTCGAGCATCACGGTGATGACTGCTTCCTGGAGCTTGCGCCAGGGGGTGCGCTTGGACGACAGGAACAGGTTCTTGGCAAGCTGCTGGCTGATGGTGGAACCACCGGCGACGATCTTGCCCTTCTTCAGGTTCTTCTCGTACGCTTTCTGCAGTGCATTCCAGTCGAAGCCCTCGTGCTCGACGAATTTCGCGTCTTCCGAGGCAACGATCGCGCGCTTCAGGTTCACCGAGATCTTCTCGTAGGAAACCCATTTGTGCTTGAGCTCCGCGCCAGGATTCGTCGACTGCATCGCTTCGAGCCGGTCATCCATGAAGCTCGACGAGGACGGATTGAACCACACCCACCAGCAGATGCACCCGAACATCCAGATCTGGTAGACCAGAACGATCGCGACCAGCACCAGGACCGCGTGCCAGACGCCCTTCGAGATCGCCTTGAGCACGGCGGTGCGGCGTCCGGTGTCAGTGCTGTCGCCGGAGCAGATCCAGCACCGGCGCGGTCTCCGGCCGCACCCCGCGCCACAGCTCAAAGGCTTCCGCGGCCTGTTCGATCAGCATCCCGAGGCCGTCTGCGACCCTCGCGGCCCCCGCGGCCAGCGCACCTTGCATGAATGCAGTCGTACCCCGGCCGTACATCATCTCGTAGGCGAGCGCGCAATCCTCGTACAAGCCCTCGGGCACCTGCAGCACGTCGCCACCGATGCTGGCGGCGGTGGCATTGATGATCAGATCGAAGCGGAGCGCGCGGAGGTCGTCGAACCGCATGGCGCGGATCGGACCGCGATCGGCGAACCGGGTCGCGAGCGCCTGCGCCTTGTCCGGGGTGCGATTGACGACGACCAGCTCCGCCGGCCCGTGCGCGAGCAGCGGCACGATCGCGCCCTGGGCGGCACCGCCGGCGCCGATCACGAGAATGCGCTTGCCGCGCAGAGGGACGCGCAGATTGTTCTGGAGATCACGCACCAGTCCGGCGCCGTCGGTGTTGTCCCCGAACACGCTGCCCGCTTCGAACTTGAGCGTGTTCACCGCACCAGCGGCAGCGGCTCGCTCGCTCAGATCGCTCGCGTAGGCGCGTGCCTGGAGCTTGAACGGCAAGGTCACGTTCATGCCCATACCGCCTTCGACGCGGAAAGCGTCCACGGCCGTCCGAAAGCCATCGGGGGGCGCAAGGATTCGTTCGTAGGCGAGGTCCTGTCCGGTCTGGAGCGCGAACGCGGCGTGGATCGCGGGCGACTTGCTGTGGGCGATGGGATTGCCGATGACGGCGTAGCGGTCGGTCACGTTGCCTGGATCCCGCGGGACGATGTGGGTGGGAGAATGCGGCGGGGAGTGCGACTGGCGAGGCTATTCGCTCACCAGTTCCTCGGCGCGGGTGAACGCCCAGCTCCGGGTGATGGAAAGGATGTCGTATTCCTTGCGGATCGCGGGCGGAAAAGCCGCAAAGGGCGCAGCGAGCTGGACCACGCGACGGGCCGCGCGGTCGAGGACCTCGTGCCCGGAAGAGCGCTCGATCTCGACGTTCTCGACGCTGCCGTCGGCGCGGATCGAGACCGTGAGCAACAATGTCCCGAAGATGCCCTTGCGCTTCGCCTCCTCGGGGAAATTGCGGGTGCCGAGGCGTTCGATCTTCTGCCGCCAATCGTCGACGTACTGCGCGTAGACGACCCCTTCGGTCCGCGCCCCGATGAACTTGCGCTTGGGCAGCTTCTGGTAGTGGTCCATCTCGCGCGCGATCTGCGCCTCGAGCTTCTGGATCTCAAGCTTGCGCTGATCGATCTCGATCGGCTCCTTGCCCTCGAGCCTGTCCTGCGGCCGCTTGGCGTTGTCGGCCGGGGCATCGGCGTGGTAGTCGGATTTCAGTTGCGCCATCATCCGCTGCACCTCGGACTCGAGCTGCTCGACGCGCTGGGCGGCGACGGTCATCTCGTTGGTCGTGCTCTCGGCGATGGCCGGGAGATTGGTCTTGGCGCGCCGATCTTCCGCGGTGTTGCCGCCGCCGTCGAGATGGGCCTGCGCAAGAGCATCGGCCTTGACCGGCTTGTGCGCCGAGCGGCTGTTGACCAGCACCACTTCCATGGGCGCGGCGAACTTCTCGGACAGGTGCGCATCCGGGAGCACGAAATTCACCATGAGCAACGCGGCGTGAACGACGAGGGAAAGCGCGATCGCAACCGGCAGGATCTGGTTGCCAGGGGGCGCTGCGAGCGCCTCGACGCTCAGCGGCGCCGGCACGAGGGCGTTCGCAGGCACCGGTTGGCGGACAGTGGAAGCACGCAAGGATTGTATGCGAGCGCGTCTACCCGGTCACGCTGCGGCTGGCGGTCCGAGCGACCTACTCGACCTTGCCCAGGAACCTGCATTCGACTTCCAGGGAGAGCAGGTCGATCGCCGAGAGTTCCACTTCGATCGCAGTGCCGGACGCAAGCTCCGGCAGCGACGGGGTCCGGAGGTACAGGGGAATGCGCTCGATCCTCACCAGACTTTCGCGGACGACGGTCGCCCGCGTGCGCTGGGCCTGCTCCTGGACAATCCAGCGCAGGCACCAGTAACGCTCCATGCCGCGCTGGAACTCCGCATAGGCATCGTAGGCAAGCTCGAAGTCGCGCATGGCGATCACGAGCGCATCGTCGCCCTTGCCATAGGGTGCCGCCTCCCCGCGCGTCAGAGCGATGATCTGGCGCTGGTTGACCAGGTCTACGTAGCGCCGCAGCGGCGAGCTGGACCACGCATACTGGGCCACGCCGAGCCCTTCGTGCGGCGCGGGCACCGTGGACATCCGAACCTTGCCGCCGCCTTGCACGCGGTAGATCGCGGGCACCTCCGCCTGCGCGAGCTGGCGGCCCCATTCACTGTTGGCGAGAATCATCATCTCGGCCACCAGCTTGTCCACCGGGGAGCCGCGTTTGCGCTCGACGATGCGCACCCTGTCGTCGTCGACATAGAAGTTGTAGTCCTGCCGATCAGGGCCGGATTCGGCCTTGCCGCGCCCGATCTCCAGCCGCGTCGCGTACTGCCAAAGCACCCGGAGCTCCTCGCCCCACGGGAAATCCATTGCTCCGCCTGCGAGTGCGGCTTCATTGAACGTCGATTCGAGGCTGTCGTGGCGCAGATTGGCGAGCACGGGTACGCGTTCGATGCGGGTGTCGAAACTCAGCGTCGCAAGATCGGCCGCGACGCGTGCGTAGAGGGACAGTACCGGCGGCTCGCTGCCCTCCGACAAGGTGAACCGGTCGATGACGGGTTCGGGCAGCATGGTGATCTTGCGGCCCGGCATGTAGACGGTGGACAGGCGGCGCGCGGCAACAGTGTCGAGATCGCCACCAAGCGCGATGCCCAGTGCCGGAACCGCGATATGCACACCGACCAGCCAGCCGCCCTCCTCCATCGGCGTGACGGAGAACGCGTCGTCGATTTCGGTCGTGGTCGCATCGTCGATGCTGAAGGCCCGGACCGCGGCCAGAGGCAGGTCGAGTGGTTCCGAGGCGAGGTCGATCCCGCCGAACCCGGTCCCGGCCGGAAAATGCTCGCGCAGGAAGCGGTTCAGATGATAGTCGTGCGTCGAAGGAATCGCTCCGCACTTCGCCAGCAGGTGCGGCGACGCAAGGCCGGTGATCGCGCAGGCCGCTTCCAGCGCCTTGTACTCGACCGAGCCCTTGTCGGGATCGTAGAGCAGTTCGTCCAGCTTCGCGCGCAGCGGCTCAGGCAGCTCGGAGGCCACCAGGCTTTCGGTGTACGCGGCCTGGGCGGCGGCCTGCTGTTTCTTGCGCTCCACGCTCGCGAGCGCCGCCTTGAGCGCGTCCGCGGGCGCCGCGCGATAGCGGCCCTTGCCTTTCTTGTAGAAATGCATCGGCGACCCGTGCAGCCGGATCAGCAGCCCGGCTGACTCGGGCGGCGAGGGCTCGTGGCCGAAATAGTCCCGCGCGAGCGCAGCAAACTCGAATTCGTCCGGTGGCGCCACTTCCCAGAGAAAGTTGGCGTCCAGCGCCTCGGCCACCTTCTGGGCCCCATCGAGAAATGGGGCGAGGCCGGGCTGATCGAAGCGCAGGACGACGGCATTCGCCTTGATCTTGCTGCGCTTGCCGTGGGCGGCCTCGACCTGCAGCGAAGAATTGTTGTCGGCGAGCACAGCGCCCACCTTGAAGGCGCCGTCCTCTTCGTAGAACACGTTCACGATGCTGGTACCGAAAAAAGGGCCGGGATTATAGCCGTGGGCTCAACGCCCGCCGTCGCCGAACGCAATGACCGCGTCGAGATGGTCCTCAAAGTCGGCGAAACCGTGGTCCGAGCCGTGGACGATGAGCTGCTTGGACCCTGCGTACTTGGATACCGCCGCGCGGTAGTCGAGCACTTCGTCGCCGGTGGTCACCATCAGGAAGTAGAACTCCGGACGCGCGGGTTTCTCGATGTGCAATTCGGCAAATTGCTCCAGGTGTTGCCGCGTCAGCTGGTAGGTCTCGCCCGTATAGAGATTGGTTTGCGGTCCGAGGTAGGCTTCGAGCCCGAGGTGGGCTTCGACCGCGGGATTGACCAGCACCGAGCGACAGCCATGCTGTTCCGTGAGTGCCGTGGCGTAGAAGCCGCCCAGGGAACTGCCGACGAGGGTGACCTCGGCCGCGGCGCGGTCCTGCAGCAGCGTTTCGAGCTGGCGCATCGCCTCCCTTGGCCAGTGCGACAGCGCCGGACAGGCGAAGCCGTCCCCGCGCCCGAGCACTTCGAGCCGCTTGAGCAGTTGCCGGGCCTTGATCGACGCCGGGGAGCTGTTGAAACCGTGGATATAGACGTACATGAGATCTCGGCAATTGCAACGGTGCCCGATGAGCGGCGCTTACCCTATCATCCTTCCCGATACCATGATCGAGATCCTGCCATGCCTTCCCGCCGCGACTTTCTCGCTGGCGTCGCTTCCGCAGCGGCGCTGCCCGTGATTCCCACCGTCCATGCCGAAGCCGAGCGGCGCCCGGAGATCGCGGCGCTCGCCTCCGGCCATATCGGCCAATACCAGGGCGGCGTCTATCTGCTGCCCGCGTCCGAGGAGACGGTGCAATGGGGCTGGTTCGACAATGCCGAGGCGCCACGCGCACGGATCAGATCCGGCGATACCGTGGTCATGGAGACCATGATGGCCTCGATGAACAAGATCCTTCCGGGCGTGCCGGTCGATGAAATCACCCGGCTGCGGGTCGATTACCCGGGCCGCGGTCCGCACACCATCACCGGTCCCATCTTCGTGGAAGGGGCCATGCCCGGCGATGTGCTGAAGATCCGGCTGAATCGCATCGTCCCGCGCAGTTACGGCGCCAACTGGAATCTCCCCGGCAATCTCAATCTGGGGCAGTTTCCCGAGGTCTTCCCCGAGTCGCAGGTGAAGTACTTCTTCTTCGACATGCAGCGCGGCGTGACGGAGTTCCTGCCCGGAATCGAACTGCCGGTGCGGCCGTTCCCGGGGATTCTCGGCGTGGCGCGCGCAGAGAGCGGCAAGTTCAGCACCGTTCCGCCCGGCCCTTTCGGGGGCAACATGGATGTCCGCGAACTGGTTGAAGGCACCATCCTGTACCTGTCCGTGTTCGTCGACGGAGCACTGCTGTGGTCCGGCGACTCGCATGCAGCACAGGGCAACGGCGAGATCAATCTCACCGCCATCGAGACCGCGTTCAACGAACTCAACATGACGGTCGAGGTGCTAAAGGGTAGTACGCCCATCGCCTGGCCCCGCATCGAGACGCCGACCCACTGGATCACCGTGGGCTACGATCGCGATCTGAACAAGGCGCTCGGCATTCTGGAGGAAGAAACGGTGCGGCTGCTGGTCGAGACCCGCCAGCTGTCGTCGCCGGCAGCTCTGCAGTTCATGGACCGGTACGGTGACTGTCGCGTGTCCGAGGTCGTCAATCAGCTGAAGGGCGTGTATTGCATGCTGCCCAAGCGACCCGGAAAACCGCTGGCCGACCTCCCGACCCGGGATACACGCGATCATTTCGTCACCCGAACCGTCGACAGCGATGCCCAGGCTGCGATGAACGACGCCGCAATGCGCATGATCGTCCAGGTCCAGGAGACGAGGAACCTGTCTGCGCTCGATGCCTATTCCCTTGCAAGCCTCGCAATGGATGCGCGCATCGGCCAGCTCGAGCCGGGAGCGCGCAGCATCCATTGCCTGTTGCCGAAGGACCTCTGGACCGGGCGGGGTTGAGCCGGCTGCGGGCACCACTCCGGGGCCGGAACGGGCTACCGCCCGAACGGACTGACCCCGATCCAGGCCGCGTGGAGCCAGAAGGCGAACAAGGCCCACGCCACCAGCCCGATGACGATTGCCGCAATGGTGCCGCCGCTGGTGCCACTGAGGTAGATCCGCTCACCCGCACGGTCGCGTCGGCGTGCCGAACGAAAATCGAGCACCGCCCAGGCAAGAAAGCTGCCGAACAGGAGCATGTCGGCGAGCGTGCCGTTGGCGAGCAGATGCGCGAACGCCCAGGTCTTCACGCCGAGGATCATCGGGTGGTGCAGCCGCGAGGTGATGGCATTGCGCGGAACGTAGGCAGCCACCAGGAGGATGAACGCCGGAATGGTCAGCAAGGCCGTGACGTGGCGGGTCCACCCTGGCGGATTCCAGATGACGATGGGATCGGCGCGCGCGAGGCCGTAGCCCCAGACGATCAGCAGGAACCCGATCACCGACACCACTGAATACAAGCCCTTCCAGCGACCCTCACCGTGTTTCGCGAGCTGCCGGATGCGCCAGGCGTCGGCGACGATGCGAATGGAATGAACGCCGAGAAACAGTACGAGGCCCAGGACGAGAATGGTCATGGTGCACCTTGTTCGGGATGAATCCGGAAGCGGCAGGCTAATACGAGCGAGCAGATCCCGGAGTACAGGGGACACAAATGGGGAGCCGACCGCGCCCGGTGATCCATTCGCTCGCGCGATCCGTCGGCATGGACATCGGCTCTGGCGCAGGCGTTCTCGTCATTGTCGCTCCAATCGGTTCAGCAGTTTGCCGTGGATGCCGCCGAAACCGCCGTTGCTCATGACCAGCACCTGATCGCCCGCCGTCGCTTCACGCGCTATGGCCTCGACCATTTGTGCAAGATCGTCGTGCGTCGTCGCCTTCGGGCCGAGCGGCTGCAATGATGCTGCGGCGTCCCAACCCAGGCCGCCGGTGTAGCAGAACACGCGATCGGCGTCAGCCAGGCTGGCCGGCAGCTGTGCCTTCATCACCCCCAGCTTCATGGTGTTGGAACGAGGCTCCAGTGCGGCCAGGATCCGCGCACCACCCACCTTGCGCCGCAGGCCGGCCAGCGTGGTCGCGATCGCAGTCGGATGGTGCGCGAAGTCGTCGTAGACGGCGATGCCGTTGACCACCCCGCGCAGCTCCATCCGCCGCTTGACGCCCTTGAACCGGTCCAGGGCTTCGATGGCCACCGGCACGGGAACGCCCGCGTGACGGGCAGCGGCGATGGCCGCAAGCGCGTTCATGCGGTTGTGCGCGCCAAGCTGATCCCATTGCACCCGGCCTTGATTCCCGCCAGCCAACATCACCTCGAACGCGCCGGACGGATCCGGTGCCGCCGCCTGCCACCCGGCGTCCACGCCGAAGTGCTCGACCGGTGTCCAGCAACCCCGGGCGAGGACGCGCTCCAGGCTCTGCTCGACCCCGTTCGCGACGATCAGGCCATTGCCGGGAACCGTGCGCACGAAGTGATGGAACTGCGTCTCGATGGCGGCCAGATCGGGAAAGATGTCGGCGTGGTCGAATTCGAGATTGTTCAATACCGCGGTGCGCGCGCGGTAATGGACGAACTTGGAGCGCTTGTCGAAGAACGCGGTATCGTATTCGTCGGCCTCGATGACGAAGAACGGGCTGGTCGTGGTGCGCGCCGACAGGCCGAAATCCAGGGCGACACCGCCGATGAGAAAACCCGGATCGAGCTTTGCATATTCGAGGATCCAGGCGAGCATCGACGTCGTCGTCGTCTTGCCATGGGTTCCCGCCACCGCGAGTACCCATTTCTTGCGCAGGATCGTCTCCGCCAGCCATTGCGGGCCGGAAACGTAAGGCAAGCCGCGGTTCAGGATCTCCTCCATCAGCGGATTGCCGCGCGCGACCACGTTACCGATCACGAACAGATCGCAATCGATGTCGGCCTGCCCGGACCCGAACCCCTCCGTCAGCGCGATGCCCTGCGCCTCGAGCTGCGTACTCATGGGCGGATAGACGTTGGCGTCGCACCCGGTCACGGTATGGCCGGCCTGTTTCGCGATGACCGCAATGCCGCCCATGAACGTGCCGCAGATGCCGAGGATGTGAATATGCATCAGGAGATGTGGAGGTCGCAAAACCAGTGGTTCGAATCGCCCGAATGATAGCGTTACCGGAATGAACCCGGCCTCGATCGCTGCGGCGGCGCGTGAACTTCGGGCGGCTCGGTCGGCAGGCCGGTGCAATTCGGGCCGCGGCTCGCCACGCGCGCCGCATGTCACCGGCGTCGCTCGTCAGACGCCGTCCGCGAATTGGGCCAGTGCCTGTGCGGCGATCGGCTCGCCCCATTCCTGCAGAAAGTGCCCGCCCTCCGCAATCTGCATCGGTGGTGGGCATCCGCGGATATCCGCCCGCAGCACTTCCATCACCTCGGGTCCGAGCACGGGATCCCGCATGCCGACGGCCATGAAACTCTGACCGCGCCACCGCTCACGCCACCAGATTCGGGCGCGGCGCGACAGCTCGGCGCCTGGTGCGTCAGGGTGGTCGGGTACGAGTTGCGGGAACCGCCGAGCCCCGGCCTTGAATCGCACATCCGGGTACGGTGCGGAGTAGGCTGCGGCCTCGGCAGCGGAGAGATGCGGGCAGGCCCGGCCCAGCAGCTTCGCGCAATCGAGATCGGGGTTGGCCGCGACCCATTGCCGCCAGGCCTTGAAGCCGTCCGGCAGCGGAACGTCGCCGGTGCCGAGTGTCGTGTTCATGACGATGAGCCGGGAGAATCGTTCGGGCATCGTCATGGGCAAGGTCAGTCCGAGCAGGCCGCCCCAGTCCTGGCACACCAGCGTCACGTTGGCGAGATCGAGCGCATCGATGAAGGCAAGCAAAGACTCGCGATGCCGCTCGAAGGTGTACCAGTCATCATCGACCGGTTTGTCGGAGCGGCCGAAACCGAACAGGTCCGGCGCCACCGCGCGATGGCCGGCCGCGGTGAACACCGGGATCATGCGTCGATACAGGTAACTCCAGGTGGGCTCGCCGTGAAGGCAAAGGAATACTTCCTCTGCATCGTGCGGACCGGTTTCGGCATAGTGCATGCGCAGCCCGGAGAATCCGGGGACCTCCAGGTATTTCGGGGCAACCGCAAAGTCGGGCAGATGCACGAAGCGTTCGTCGGGTGTGCGCAGGACTTCGATCATGTCAGAGCAGTCTTGAAAGGTCGCCGATGGGAAATCCCAGCAGGGGTTCGTCGACGCGACGTCCCACAGCCAGGACCTTGAAGAGTTCGCCCATTTCCGCCGGACTCAACAGCCGGTGGGCCTGCGAGGCAATCGGCAGGTAGTGCGAAGGTTGTTCCGGGTGTTCGCGTGCCAACAGCTCGGTGATCCCGCAATTGATCAGGAATCGCCCCTGCGTCGTGTAGCCGAGCAGAGATAGTCCCGCGTCCACAGCAGCTTCGGCCACCGCCGTAAAATCGACATGGGCAGTTATATCCTGCAACCCCGGCAGGAAGAACGGATCGTCGTGCGCACGATGCCGGTAGTGGCACATGAGCGTCCCGTGCGAGCGCTGCGGGTGGTGGAACTCGGCGCTGCCGAAACCGTAGTCGATGACCAGCAAGACACCGAAGGAAAGTGACTCGGCGATCGCTGCCGCCAGCGCTTGCGCGCGCAGGCCGATCTCGGTCACGAACGGCGGGGCGAGGTTTGCGGTTCGTGCGGCATCGGCAAGCGGGCCCACGCGGAGCGGCCGTTCGGACCAGGCGAATCCGTCGCCAGAGCGGCTCACGCCCCGCTCGAACAGTCCGTCCTCGCGCCAGGCGACCATGTGCACGGGCACTGCATCCAGAACTTCGTTCGCGATCACGACGCCCTCGAAGGCTGCGGGAAGCGCTTCGAGCCAGTCCACCCGCGCGAGCAGGTGAGGCGCTGCGGTCGCGACGGATTCGCGCTGCCGGGCGCGCAGTTCGCCGCTCAATTCGAGCATGTGGTAGTGCCGAGGCAGGGTGCCGAGTTGCTCGAGCTCGAGCAACAAGTCGACCGCGAGGCGGCCGGAACCCGGGCCGATCTCGAGAACTTCGCCACGCGTCACTTCCAGCACCTGCGCGACCTGGCGCGCGAGCGTACGTCCGAACATCGGCGACAGTTCGGGTGCAGTGACGAAATCGCCGGCCTGACCGAACTTGGTCGCTCCGCCGCTGTAGTAACCAAGCCCGGGCTCGTACAAGGCCAAGTCCATGAAAACGTCGAAGCCGATCCACCCGGAAGCCGCATCGATACGGCGACCGATGGCCGCGCTCAGCACCGCGCTGTGGGCAGCGGCGTCCGAACCGGGTGCTAAGTCTGGTGCAATGGCTGACATCGGTCGAGGCGAGTCGGGCGAGTAGAATCCGCAATCCGAAATTAGACAACGAGGACACGGCCGGATGCAAAGCAAGGTGGTGCTGATCACCGGAGGCGCGAAGCGCGTAGGCGCGGCGATCTGCCGTCTGCTTCATGCAGAGGGCGCAAACCTCATGGTGCACTACCGGAGCTCTGCCACGGAAGCGCGCGCGCTGCAGGCTGAACTGAACGCGATACGCCCGGATTCCGTTGCCCTGGTGCAGGCCGACCTGCTCAACATGGCCAACCTGCCCGCGCTCGTCCATGACACCGTCGAGCGTTTCGAGCGACTCGACGTGCTGGTCAACAACGCGTCGAGCTTCTATCCGACGACCGTCGGCGAAATCACCGAGGACTCCTGGGATGACCTGGTCGGCACCAATCTCAAGACACCGCTGTTTCTGTCCCAGGCCGCCGCCCAGTACCTGCGCAAGACCGAGGGTTGCATCGTGAACATCGTCGACATCCATGCCGACCGGCCGATGAAGAACTACACCGTCTACAACGTGGCGAAGGGCGGATTGATGTCGCTCACGCGCGCCCTCGCCCGCGAACTGGGGCCGGAAGTACGGGTGAACGGCGTCTCGCCCGGCGCCATACTCTGGCCGGAGGACGATGCATGGACCGACGCGCTCGCGCGGCAGCGCATCGTGAACACCACGCTGCTCAAGCGGACCGGCGAACCCGACGACATCGCCAGGACGGTGCGCTTCCTGGTCAACGACGCGCCGTACATCACCGGACAGATCATCGCGGTCGACGGCGGCCGGAGCGTACTCCTGTGACCACCGAAAGGGATACTCGCAAGCGGGCGTTCGAGGACAACAAACTGGCCAAGCGGCTGCGCCGACTGGTCGGCGAGGCCATCGCCGATTACGACATGATCCGCGATGGTGACCGAGTGATGGTGTGCCTGTCAGGCGGCAAGGACAGCTACAGCCTGCTTGATATTCTGTTGCATCTGCGCGCACATGCCCCCATCGATTTCGAGATCGTGGCGGTGAATCTGGACCAGCGTCATCCTGGTTATCCGGCGCACATACTGCCCGAGTACCTCGACGCGCTCGGTATTGCGTACCGCATCGAGGTCCAGGACACCTACAGCACCGTCAAGCGCCTTGTCCCGGAAGGCCGGACGATGTGTTCCCTGTGCTCGCGCCTGCGGCGCGGCGTGCTCTACCGGGTGGCCTCGGAGATCGGTGCGACACGCATCGCGCTCGGGCACCACCGCGATGACATCCTCGAGACCGTCTTGCTCAACATGTTCTTCGGCTCGAAGCTAAAGGGGATGCCACCGAAGCTGGTTTCAGACGACGGCAAGAACGTGGTCATCCGGCCGCTGGCCTATTGCAAGGAGAGCGATCTCGCGGCCTGGGCCGAGCTGCGGCAGTTTCCGATCATTCCGTGCGACCTTTGCGGCTCCCAGGAAACCCTGCAACGCAGGCAGGTGAAATCCATGCTGCAGGGCTGGGAGAAGCAGTATCCCGGGCGCCTCGACAATATGTTCCGCGCATTGCAGAACGTGGTCCCTTCGCACCTCGCCGACGGCAAGCTGTTCGATTTTGCGAGCCTCGCTCCGACCGGCGTGCCGACAGCGGACGGGGACACCGCTTTCGATCCCGAGCCGGTCCCATCGGCCCCGGCATCACTGCGGATCGTCCGCGGCGACTGAGGTCCAGGGCTGGCGCAGCGCTTGAGCGTGCGGTCGGGGCTACGGCATCCGGCACCGAATAGTTCCCGGGCACTACGCACCTCGGGCTCAGCGAGTGATAATTTGATTGTGAGCGCACACTACCTATAGTAGCCCACGGAACGGCGGTCTCGCGTTCGAATTGACGAGGGAGAAGCGTCTTGTTCGCAAGCCGCGCTCGCGGCAAGCCTCTTGGACTCGCAATGTCTCATATGCGCCTTGTCAAATTTAATTTGATAGGGCAAGCTCACCGCTCGCTTCGTATCCGTTGACCCATGAACTGCGCCGAACGACTCGTGGAACATTTCGGCACCCAGGCCGAAGCAGCTCGCCGACTCAAGCTGGACCGGGCCGTCCTCAGCAACTGGGTGAAGTCAGGCTATGTCCCGGCGCGCTGGGCCATGGAGATCGAAGCCGTCACGGAGGGCCGCATCGAGGCCCTCGAAGTTCTGAACGAGGCCAACCATCGCCGCCCGATCCGGGTGAAATCGCGCGGCGAGGACGAGAACCTCCTCTTCGGATCCGCCATCTCAGGGAGCGACACAATGAATCCGTACCTGCCGTCGAAGCGCATCCAATCCTTTCACCCGCCCCAGCGCACGCTGATGGGCCCCGGGCCCACGGAGATCCATCCGCGGGTGCTCACCACCATGAGCCAGCCTGCGATCGGATACCTCGATCCGGTTTTCGTGGACATGATGGAGGAGTTGAAAGCGCTGCTGCGCTACGTCTACCAGACCAAGAACCCGCTTACCTTTCCGGTTTCGGGCCCGGGCTCGGTAGGCATGGAGTATTGCTTCGTGAACATGGTGGTGCCTGGCGACAAGGTCGTCGTGTGCGTCAACGGCGTGTTCGGCGGACGGATGCTGGAGAACGTGATCCGCTGTGGCGGAGTGCCGGTAACTATCGAGCACGAATGGGGCACGCCGGTCGATCCCCAGCGCCTCGAGGACACGCTGAAGGCGAATCCCGATGCGAAAGTGGTCGCGTTCGTCCATGCCGAGACTTCGACGGGTTGTCTGTCCGACGCCAAGACTCTCGTGGAGATTGCCCACCGCCACAACATGCTGACCATCGTCGATGCCGTGACCTCGCTGGCCGGTGTACCAGTGCTGGTGGACGAATGGGGCGTGGACGCAATCTATTCCGGCAGCCAGAAATGCCTGTCGTGCACGCCCGGCTTGTCACCCGTATCGTTCTCCGAGCGAGTGGTTGAGCAAGTCAAATCCCGCAAGGACAAGATCCATAGCTGGTTCATGGACATGAACCTGTTGCTTGGTTACTGGGGCGCCACCAATCGTACGTATCACCACACGGCCCCGACCAATTCACTGTTCGCGCTGCACGAAGCGCTGCTGCTGATCCGCGAGGAAGGGCTGGAAGACTGCTGGGCGCGTCATCGCCGCCACCACACGGCACTCAAGGCGGGACTCGAAGCCATGGGGCTGAAATACCTGGTGAGCGAGGAGTCGCGCGTGCCGCAAATGAACGCCGTGCGGGTTCCGGATGGCGTCAACGAAGCGGAGGTGCGCAAGCGCTTGCTGAACGAGTTCAGTCTCGAGATCGGCGCAGGTCTGGGCCCGCTCGCAGGAAAGATCTGGCGCTTTGGAACAATGGGCTATTCGTGCCGGCCCGACAATGTGATGCTGTGCCTGTCGGCTCTGGGTTCGGTATTGCAGGACATGGGGCATGACGTTCATGTGGGCGAAGCCGAGGCGGCGGCGCATCACGCCTACGCCCAGATGCACGCCCAAGCGGCTCAGTCGAAGAAGCGGGCAGCCTGACGCCCGGAGCGTCGGCTTGCTGGATTCGCGGGCCGAAGCGAAGTACGCTTCGGACGCTGTGAGCGGGTTCAGGAACCTTCGCCCTACTTTTGGACTCCCTAGCGCGTACGCTTCCGGCGTACCTCTGAACCGTTCTAAATCACCGCCCGGACATGCCGGCGGTCCAGATCGAAGAAAGACGCCTCCATGAATTGTTCGCTTTCCAGGCCGCTCGCGGCTCTTGCATTCGCCTGCGCCGTGATCCTCCCGGTCCATGCGGCGGAATCGGTCAACGGTGACGACCTCAAGTGGTCGTTCACGCCAGGCTTCGCTCGGCCGATCGAGGTGGCTGTCGTATCCGGTGACCCGAGTCAACCCGGCCCCTTCGTGATCCGCATGCGCATGCCCTCAGGCATGAAAGTGGCCCCTCAGCGCCATCCCGACGATCGCGAACTGACGGTCATCAAGGGTATCTTCTGGAGCGGCGTGGGCGAGAGCTACAGTTGGAAGGACATGACCGAGTACAAGGCGGGAGCCGTCATCGCGAAACCTGCTGGGGAAGCCCACTACGGCTGGGCGCGGACGGCGGTCATTCTCGAAGAGAAAGGCACGGGCCCCAGTGCGATCGAGTATGTGCACGAGGAAGACGACCCGCGCATCCGCCGCAACGACTGACCGTTCTCCGGCGCGGCACGGACCAGCCCCCGCCGTTAGCGCACCGTGTTGCGCTTGCCCCCGAAGCCCTGCGCGCGCGGGGCTTTGATGCTTCAGAGCCGGCGTCGGATCGACTATTTTGCCGCCGTGCGCAATTTCGCGACCGCGCTCTGGAATCGATCGGCGTTCAATGCGAGATTCTGATAGCCGTCGAAGCTCACCCCCATGGCGGTACCCAGCTTTTCAAGGCGTGCGGACGGGTTCGGGTGCGTCTTGAACAACAAGGCCATGTACGGGTCGTCCGGCTTGATCTTTGCCAGCGTCTGAATGACTGAGGGCAGGCCCCAGGGATCGTAACCGGCACGTGTCGCGAGCACGACACCGATGCGGTCACCTTCGAATTCGTCGTCCTTGTCCAGGCCCCGCGCGTACAGTTCCTTGGTAGGACCGACCAGAGCGTCGATCAATTGCCCATTGCGGGAGCCGGCTGCTCCTGCAGCGGCTCCCGCACCGAGCAGGTTGATGAATGCACCCTTGCGAATGGCGTTCAGGTGATGCTTGCGCACGACGTGACCGATCTCGTGGCCAAGTACGCCGGCGAGTTCCGCCTCGTTCTGGATGAGATTCATCATGCCCTTTGTGACAATGATGTAACCGCCTGGCGCGGCGAAAGCGTTGACGTAGTCGCTGTCGTTGACGGCGAAGTGCCACGGCAATTGCGGTCGATCCGACCGGCTCGCGACCCACGCCCCAAGGGCGTTCACGTAGCGCTGCAGATCGGGATCGTCCAGCATCGGCCGGGCCCCGAGCAAGGTTTCGGTGATCCCGTGGCCCATGGCGATTTCTTCGGGCTCGGTGATGGTTCCAGTGGCTTGTTTGACGTTGTTCAGGAGGCCTTCGATCCCGCCCACATTGTTCAGGAATGCCTGGCCCTGTTCGTTGGCACAACCCGCGAGAACTGCCATAACCAGCAGCGAGATGAGCGAGTTCACAAACATCGGACGACGGTTCATTTCTTCACCTTCAGGACTTTGCCGTCGGCGTCCACGAATGGCACGGTCTGGGCATCGAGTTTCCCCGCAGCGGCGAACTGAGCAGCGGCCGCTGGCGGAATCGCGAAGCTTTCCATCCGCTTCAACTCTTCCGGATTGGGCTTGGCCGCTTTCAGGTCCTCTTCGGAGAAGCCGCGAACACCGGTCGTGACCGTGGGACCCGTACCGGGCGCCCTGCGACCGAAACCGATCGTCGTGGCCATGGCGGTCTTGTTACGCAGCGGGTCGGGGTTGCCGAGCCGCAGACTCAGCATGCGCACCCATCCCTCCATCTGGCCGACGTGGATCTGCGACCATCCCCCCTGGCGCCCGAGGATGCTGACGGGAGCCTTCTCGGGCAGCTTGCCGATCCCCTCCGCATCCAGGAACGGCCGTGCCTTCACCTCGGTCGCGCGGAGCGTAAAGCCGGACTCCTGCGCGAGCGCCGCGCTTCCGGCCAACGCGGACGCGACCGCCAACCATTGCCATGCCTTGATCATGAACCCTTCCTTCCCGGTTCAAACAAACGGACCTCCTGCGTCCGACCTTTCGCTTTATAGGAGCCGCGATCGATGAAGTCAAAGTCCGCGCCACACCGAAGCATCGTTTCCTCGGAAACGAGGATGCGCGCTACCCCCTTGGTCATGCCCTCGATGCGGCTCGCGAGATTGACGGTGTCCCCGATGGCAGTGTATTCCCGTCGCGCATCCGACCCGATCAGACCCACCACTGCCGGCCCGGAGTGGATGCCGATCCCGACGTCGAAATCCGCGTCCGCTCCTCCCAGATCGCGCTTGAACGCCTGGAGCGTGTCGGCCATGTCGAGCGCAGCGGCCACGGCATGCTTGGCATGATCGCGGTCGTCTATGGGTGCGCCCCAGCATGCCATGATCGCATCGCCGATGAACTTGTCGAGCGTCCCCCCGTAACGAAAAATGACATCGACCTGCTTTGAGAAATAGCGGTTCAGCAGCTCAACCACTTGCTGAGGTGAACGTGATTCCGACAGTGTGGTGAAGCCGCGGATGTCCGAGAACAGGATCGTGACCTCCCGGCTCTCGCCGGCTCGCGACAGCCCACCCTTGGCGATGATCTCCTGCACCACGTGCGGGTTGACGAAGCGGCTGAACTCGCGCACGGCGAATTCACGCGATCGCCGCTCGTCCATGTAGTCGTTCATCGCAGTGATGAGGAAAAAGATCCAGGCAAAGAAAACCGGCGTGGCGACCGGCATCCGCATGCCGTGGCCAATTGACAGATAACTCACGGCGAGCAGCACCACGCTCGCCGCAGCAAGTCCCGCTCCGATACGCACCGTGTTGACACGAGCCCAGAGCGCGGCCGCCAACGCGGCGATCAAGGCGATGCCGATGACCGGTTCGAGCCACGCCGGTGCGGCCCGCAGCCAGGTGGAATTCTTGAGGTTGTCGATGGCGGTCGCAAGGATCTCGACGCCAGGATGCTTGGTACTGACCGGGGTTACCCGGATGTCGCCCAGACCTGTCGCCGTCGCCCCGATCAGGACGATCTTGTCCTTGAACTCGTCCTGGCTGCGCCGCTTCTTCTCGCTGTTGAGATCAACGTACAGGTCCACGAAAGAAACCTGCGGATGCGCCATGGCTCCACCGTGCCAGCCGAGCTGGATGTCCGCCCGGTTCGGCAGCGGCCAACCAAGGTCGGCCGCCACTCGTGCGGGTAACGATGGAATGCGCCAGCCGTACGCAGGCGAGAACACGATGTAGCGGCGCCCCACGCCATCGCGATCCTGGAGAAAATTGATGAGACCCAGGCGCCAGCTTTCGGTAGCCAGGGCACGGGGCTGCAGTACGTCGATGGTCGCATCCTTGACCGAGCGCGGCCCCCGAATCGCGCCCAATGCGGGCGCCAGGTCCGCGATGGGGACACCGAAAGAATCGACGGCAGGGTCGTCGTTGCGCGCCGTCGGGAAATAGATATTGTCGAACCCCCGGATGGCGCGGTTGAAGTCTTCATCAGATTCGGGGCGGAACACATCGGGTTCCCCGAACATGATGTCGAAGACGATCGCCTTTGGTTTCTGGGCCTCGATCGCCGCGACAATCTCGCCATGCACCGAACGCGGCCAGGGCCAGCGGCCTGCGAGTTCGGACATACCCGTGATGCTTCGCTCATCGATGGCGACGATGACGACATCGGCGTCGGCTTTCAGGCTTTTCGCCTGACTGCTCAGAAAGAAATCCGCGACCCGGTTCGAGAATGCTTCCGTGAAATGCAGCCAGCGCGCCTCGACTACGATCAGGCCGATGAAAGCCGCGATCAGAACGGCAAGCAGGCGGGCACGGGGGCTGGGCACGCGCGGCAGTCTACGGGATGCGTCGCGCCGCCGGCAATGCCCAAGGCATCACAGCCCGAGACGCTGCCAGATCGTAGTGACGGCGCTGGCCTGATTTAACGTGTAGAAATGCAGACCGGGCGCCCCGTTGCGCAACAGATCGTCGCACAAACGGGTGACCACATCGAGTCCAAACGCGCGGATCGAGGCGGTATCGTCGCCAAAACCCTCGAGCTTGCGGCGGATCCAGCGCGGGATTTCCGCGCCGCAGGCGTCGGAAAATCGGGCGAGTTGCGTGAACCGTGTGATCGGCATGATACCCGGCACAATCGGGACATCGATTCCGAGCGCCTCGCACTGGTCCCGGAAGTAGTAGTACGCATCGGTATTGTAGAAGTACTGGGTGATGGCCGAGTCGGCGCCCGCCCTCACCTTGCGCTCGAAATTGCGCAGGTCCTCCTCGGGGGAACGCGCCTGCGGATGGTATTCGGGATAGGCGGCGACCTCGACATGGAATCGATCGCCGTACGATTCCCGGACAAACGCGACGAGGTCGGTGGCATAGCGAAATTCACCGATCTCCACCATTCCGGAGGGAAGGTCCCCGCGTAGCGCAACGACCCGGCTGATGCCGGCCGCCAGGTACTTGTCCAGGATCTCGGCCGTGGTGGCGCGTGTCGCCGCGACGCAGGACAGGTGCGGGGCAACTTTCTGCCCCTCCAGCTGCAATTCCATCACGACATCGTGAGTACGCTCGCGGGTCGAACCGCCCGCGCCATACGTGACGGAAAAGAACGCGGGCTTCAACTGCGCGAGCTGGCTGCGGGTCACGCGCAGCTTTTCCAGCCCTTCCGGAGTCTGCGGTGGAAACAATTCGAACGAATACGTACGCTCAACCAAGAGGCGCCTCTCCCTGACAACGACATCGATCGTCCAATCCGCATCGTGCCGATCGAGACCGCTCCTTGCGGAGCACTGTCGATCAGCGCGGTCGTACAGTCTTTCGACGAACTTCGGGCAGCTCGTCAGTATCGATACGAGTCGGGCTTGTAGGGGCCTTCTTTCTTCACGCCGATATAACGGGCCTGCGCATCCGTAAGCTCGGACAACTGCGCATTCAGCTTCTTCAATTGCAGGCGGGCGACCTTTTCGTCCAAGTGTTTCGGCAGAACGTAGACACCAATCGGGTACCTGTCCGGATTGTTGAACAGTTCGATCTGCGCAATGGTCTGGTTCGCAAACGAGGAACTCATCACATAGGACGGATGCCCTGTCCCGCATCCAAGGTTCACGAGCCGTCCCTTGGCAAGCATGATGATGCGCTTGCCGTCCGGGAAGATGACGTGGTCGACCTGCGGCTTGATCTCTTCCCACTCGCACTTCGAAAGCGACGCGACATCGATCTCGTTGTCGAAGTGGCCGATGTTGCAGACGATCGCTTGATCCTTCATCGTCGCCATGTGCTCGTGCGTGATCACGTGGAAGTTGCCCGTCGCCGTGACGAAGATGTCCGCCTTGTCCGCGGCGTACTCCATTGTGACGACACGGTAGCCTTCCATCGCGGCCTGCAACGCATTGATCGGGTCGACCTCGGTGACCCAGACCTGCGCGGACAAGGCGCGCAGTGCCTGCGCCGAGCCCTTGCCCACGTCGCCGTAACCACACACCAGCGCGACCTTGCCGGCAACCATCACGTCGGTGGCACGCTTGATTGCGTCGACCAGCGATTCGCGGCAGCCGTACAGATTGTCGAATTTCGACTTGGTGACCGAGTCGTTGACATTGATGGCAGGGAACCGCAGCGTGCCTTCCTTGTGCATGTGATAAAGCCGATGCACGCCGGTCGTGGTCTCTTCCGTCACACCCTTGATTTGCGCCAACCGGGTGGAATACCACTTGGGATTCTTCGCGAGCTTCGCCTTGATTGCCGCGAACAGGTATGTTTCTTCCTCGCTGCCCGGATGGTTCAAAAGGGTGGCGTCGGTCTCGGCGCGAGTGCCCAGGTGCAGCAGCAGCGTGGCATCGCCGCCATCGTCCAGGATCATGTTGGAGTACTTGCCGTCCGGCCAGGCGAAGATGCGATGAGTGTAGTCCCAGTATTCTTCGAGGGATTCACCCTTGTAGGCGAATACTGGAACGCCCTTCGCTGCAATCGCAGCGGCGGCGTGATCCTGGGTTGAATATATGTTGCAGGACGCCCATCGAACTTCCGCTCCCAGTGCCTGCAGCGTCTCGATCAGCACGGCTGTCTGGATCGTCATGTGCAGGGACCCCGTGATACGCGCGCCTCGCAGCGGCTGCTGACTGGCGTATTCCTCGCGAATCGCCATGAGGCCGGGCATCTCGGTCTCGGCTATGCGGATTTCCTTGCGGCCCCAATCGGCCAGCTTCAAGTCAGCGACGACGAAGTCGGCGACGGGTTTCGGTTGCGAAACAGCGGACATTGCATCTCTCCCGGTTGATGGGCCAGGACGAGGGGCGGACCAGGGAGGGATTTTTCCGCCCCGTCTCGCCACTCGTGAGCCTGGTCACGAGTCAACGAGCGCGGTTCCGAAACCTGAGCCTGGCGGGTTAACCCGTTGCAGCGCTCCTCAGGACGGCCGGGATTGTACTGCCGCCTGCGGAAATGGCAAATTGGTTTGCGGCGCCGCACAATTCCGCGTATTCTGCGCGCCTCGCGTTCGGGATCGACCACCTGCCGATTCCATCCGTTCACCGGAAAGAACGCCTTTTCATCGGCTCTGACTTCAGCCCCGGCATTCGTAGGGCACCCGGTTGGCGGCGATGCCGTCGCATCAGGGTGCGACTTCACGGCGCACCGTCATCCCGCGGCGCCATAAGATGCTGGAGAATACACTTGAGTCACGATCTTGCGATCGCGCCTGAGGCGCCGACTTTTGCGACCCTCGGTCTAAACGACGCACTGTTGAAGGCCGTCGAAAACGCCGGGTACACCACCCCCACCACAGTTCAGTCCGCAACCATCCCCCTGGCCATCACGGGCGTGGACCTCATGGTTTCGGCCGCTACCGGCAGCGGCAAGACCGCCGCCTTCGTGCTGCCGGCGCTACAGCGACTGGTGAGCTCCGAGAAACGCGGTGTGCCTGGCGGCGGTCCTCGCGTACTGGTTCTGACGCCTACGCGCGAACTGTCGCTGCAGGTCACGAAGGCCTGCGAGACCTACGGTCGCACCCTCAAATGGCTCCGGACCGCTACCGTCGTCGGCGGGGTCCCCTACGGCGCCCAGTTGCGCGCCATTCGCGGCACTCTGGACGTCCTGATCGCAACACCTGGTCGCCTGCTCGACCTGCTCAACGGTGGTCGTCTCGACTTGTCGCGCGTGGAGGTTCTCGTACTGGACGAAGCCGATCGGATGCTCGACATGGGCTTCATCGAAGATATTCAGGCAATCGCCGCGGCAACGCCGGCCTCGCGCCAGACATTGCTGTTTTCCGCGACGCTCGACGGCAATGTCGCCAAGCTGGCGGGGCGATTGCTCAATGCCCCCCAGCGAGTCGAACTCGCAAGTCATCGCGACCGGCACGAGGGCATCACGCAGCGTCTGCACTGGGCGGACAACCGCGCGCACAAGGAGCGGTTGCTCAATCACCTGCTGCGCGATCCCGAGATCGATCAAGCCATCGTGTTCACATCGACCCAGCGCGATGCCGAGCGCATCGCCGCGGCACTTGAAGTGGACGGTCATGCCGTAGCTGCGCTCCATGGCGGCATGCCGCAGTCGCAACGCAATCGCACCCTTACCGGCCTCAGGCAGCGCCGCTTGCGCGTGCTGGTAGCCACCGACGTGGCCTCGCGCGGCATCGATGTACCGACCATCAGCCACGTGATCAATTACGGCCTGCCTATCAATTCCGAGGACTACGTCCACCGTATCGGGCGTACGGGTCGCGCCGGACGTATGGGCTTGGCCATCACGCTTGCCGAGCATGCTGACCTGCACAAGATTCGCGGTATCGAGCGCTTCACCACGCAGAAGATTCCGGTAGCGACGATCGAAGGCCTGGAGCCTCGTATGGCCGCGCCTGCTGCCAATGCGCGGTCCGCGGGCACGGGAGGCAGAGGTTCTTCCGGTCGATCGTTCAGCGCTCGGCCGCATTCGAATCGCGAGCGGGAGCAGCACACCGAAAGAAGCACGGGCACACCGCAGCGCGCCCGTCGTCCCTGATCGGTTCCAGACCGGCTACCGCGGATCGCGGCAGCCGGTCTCAAGACTCAGGCGTCAGCCTTCAGCGCTGACGCGCGATCGACGGCTTCCCAGGTGAACTCCGGTTCATCGCGGCCGAAGTGCCCATACGCCGCAGTCTTCAGGTAGATGGGACGCAGCAGATCCAGCATCTGCACGATACCCTTGGGCCGCAGATCGAAGTGCTTTTGGACGAGCGCCGAGAGCTTCTCGTCGCTGACCTTGCCGGTACCGGATGTCGTAACCATTACGCTCGTAGGCTTGGCGACGCCGATCGCATAGGACACCTGCACGAGGCATCTGGACGCAAGCCCCGCAGCCACGATGTTTTTGGCGACATAACGTGCCGCATAGGCCGCCGAGCGATCCACCTTCGAGGGATCCTTGCCTGAGAATGCGCCTCCGCCGTGCGGGGCCGCGCCGCCGTAGGTATCGACGATGATCTTCCGTCCGGTCAGACCGCAATCGCCCTGCGGTCCGCCAATCACGAAGCGCCCGGTCGGGTTGATCAGGTACTTAATCCGCCCTTTGATCAGTTCCTTCGGCAGGATCGGCTTCACAATCTGCTCGATCACCGCTTCCTCAATCTGCTTGTGCGAAATGTCGGGAGCGTGCTGGGTGGACAGCACGACCGTGTCGATCGAATCGGGCCGGCCGCCGACGTACTTGATGGTGACCTGAGATTTGGCGTCCGGCCTCAACCACGGCAAGCGCCCGTCCCGGCGCAACTCCGATTGACGCTCGACCAGCCGGTGGGCCAGATGTATGGGCATCGGCATCAGTTGCGGCGTCTCGTCGCACGCGTAGCCAAACATGAGACCCTGGTCACCGGCACCCTGATCCAGGTCGATGCCTTTGCCCTCATCCACGCCCTGGGCGATATCCTGACTCTGCTTGTCGTACGCAACCAGAACCGCACATCCCTTGTAATCAATGCCGTACTCGGTGTTGTCGTAACCGATGCGTTTGATCGTGTCGCGGGCGACCTGCTGAAAATCCACGATGGCATTCGTGGTGATCTCACCAGCCATGACCACCAGGCCCGTGTTGACAAGCGTCTCCGCGGCTACCCGGGATTTCTTGTCCTGCGCTAAGATCGCGTCTAGTACGGCATCCGAGATCTGGTCAGCAACCTTGTCCGGATGTCCCTCGGATACCGATTCCGATGTAAATAGAAACTCGTTCATGCTTGGAAGGCCTGGGAATAAATAAGTGAATAGAAACAGCCCGGCAGGATAGCAGATTCCTCAACTCCGTCGAATTTTGACGAGGCGATGCTCGAAGCCGTCCTGAGGCTGCTGGCCCGCCTACCGCTCCGGTGGCTGCACGGCGTAGGTGCCTTTGCGGGCTGGCTGACGTACCGTCTCGCGCCGCGCTACGCAGCGCAGCTGACCGATAATATCGCCGCTAGCGGTCTGGCGAACGATCCGCGCGTTTTCGAGCGCATATGTCGTGCAGCCGTTCGCGAGACTGGCAAGGGATTGATGGAATTGCCGGCGATCTGGTTTCGCTCTGCTCAGGAAGCATCCGAACTGGTCGTCGAGGCGCACGGCTGGGACTCGGTCGAAGCGGCGCGGGCCGTTGGCCGGGGCATCCTGTTCCTGACTCCGCATCTGGGTTGTTTCGAGGTATCGGCGCTGTATGCCGCAACGCGGCTGCCGATCACCGTGCTGTACCGTCCGCCAAAGCTCAAGTGGCTGGAACCGCTGATGCGGGTAGGTCGTACTCGCGGCTATGGTCGCCTCGCGCCGACCACGCTCGGTGGCGTTCGGAAGCTGCTCAAGGCGCTGCGCAACGGTGAGGCCGTGGGTCTCCTACCCGACCACGTACCCGGATTCGGTGAAGGCGTCTGGGCCGAGTTCTTCGGCCGACCCGCCTACACGATGACGTTGGTGGGCAAGCTGCAGAAGACGACGGATTGCGTCGTGATCATCGCTTTCGCGCGACGCCTCCCGGACGGACGTGGGTTCGCACTGGAACTCGACGTCCTGCACGAAGACCTCTCCGGATCCGACGGCGCGCGACGACTCAACGCTGCGGTGGAAGCAGTGGTGCGGCGCTGTCCGGAGCAATACCTGTGGAGCTACAACCGCTTCAAAGTCCCGGCGGGAGTAGCGCCACCTCCGGCAGCTGCCCCGCGCTGATGCTGACCCGCGTTGCGATCGGACTGCTCTGGCTGCTGCATTTCCTGCCGCTCGCCCTGCTTGCCCGCGTCGGAGTCTTCGCGGGGTGGGCGCTGCTAGTCTTCGGCCGCGAACGTCGCGAAGTCGCGCGGACCAACCTGCGACTGTGTTTCCCTCATTGGGACGAGACGCATCGGGAACGCGTGCTCAAAGCGCACTTCAGGGCGATCGGTCGAAGCCTGCTCGAAGGCACCATCGGATGGTGGGGTTCGGAGCGTCGCCTCCGGCGCGTGGTCCGGATCGAGGGCGAGGAACACGCCCGTGCGCTGGCCGATCGGCGCATCATCTTTCTCGTTCCGCATTTCGTCGGCATCGAACTCGAAGGGTTGCGCATGTCCATGGACTATCGGGGCATGGCGGTATACAGCCACCAGAAGAACCGCGTCTTCGACGAGTTTCTCGTTCGCGTTCGCAGTCGCTTCCCCGGAACCCGCATGGTCGCGCGCCAGGAAGGCGTCAAGACCCTGCTGCGCGGGTTCAAGGATGGGCTCGGCCTGCAGCTGTCGCCCGATCTCGATCTCGGTCCGAGAGACGCCGTGTTCGTGCCGTTCTTCGGAGTCCCCGCCGCAACAGTCACGGCCTTGTCGCGCCTGGCTCGTCTCACCCGATCAGCGATCGTGCCGGTCGTCGTGCGTCAGTTGCCGGGCGGAGAAGGCTATGTCATGCGCATGTATCCGGCCTGGGAAGACTATCCCGGCGCCAGCGCCGAGGCAGACGCGTGCCGCATGAACGCCTTCATCGAGGAACGGATACTCGAGATGCCGGAGCAGTACTATTGGCTGCACAAGCGTTTCAAGACTCGACCCGCAGGCGAGGAGAAATACTATTGACCGCTATCGAGACGCGCACGCGGCGATTCGCCAATCCGGGGCCCGATAAGATCCGCGACATGTTTTCGCGAATCAAGACAATTGCCGTGGTCGGGCTATCGCCAAATCCGCGTCGGCCGAGTTTTCGTGTCGCAGTCGCGCTGCAGAGATCGGGCTTTCGCATCGTTCCGGTGCGCCCGCTGGTCGATGAGGTGCTGGGTGAAAAGGCCTGGCCGAACTCCCGCAGCCGGTCGATCTCGTCAATGTGTTTCGATCCGCGGAGCACCTTGACGCACTGGTGGATGATTGCGTCCGGCGACTCTGGATACAGCAGGGCATCATGAACGAGAACGCGGCCGTACGCGCTACTGCGCATGGCATCTGGACCGTGATGGATCGCTGCATCCGGACCGACCTGAGCACCCTCTGCGAACCCGCCCTGGGACTCGGATGATGGACGGCGACATCCGCATCGAGCCATTGCTCGAAGACGATATACCGGCACTGGTTGCGCTGGCGCGCGACACATGGGTGAAGCATTACACGAGCATCATCTCGCTCGCGCAGATAGAATACATGCTGGCTCAGCGCTACGATCGAGCAGTCATTCTCGGGCAACTGCACGAGCCAGGTGTGTGGTGGGACAAGTTGCTGCTGGACGGCGAGCTTGCTGCCTTTGGCCAGTACGAACGGGGCAAAGAGCCCGGCACCGCCAAGATCGACAAGCTGTATGCCCGTCACGACCTGCGCGGCCGTGGCCTCGGCACAGAGCTCCTGCGGCACATCGAGCACGAAGCGAGGTCGATGGGTTATTCGCGACTCGTCCTCCAGGTTAACAAGAACAATGTTTCCGCCATCGGCGCCTATCGCAAGAACGGCTTCGAAGTGGTCGAGTCGGCGGTCTTCGACATTGGCAACGGCTTCGTCATGGACGACTTCATCATGGCGAAGGATCTCGCGGCCCTTGGGCGTTTCCACGGCTGACAGGCCTGACAGATGAGACTTCAGTTCACCAAGATGCAGGGCACCGGCAACGATTTCGTCGTCATCGACGCAACCCGCCATCCGATCCGGTTGACGCCCGGCCAGGTGCGGCACCTGGCTGACCGCCGCTTCGGCGTGGGTTGCGATCAGGTGCTGATCGTCGAGCCGGCCCGGAGCGCCGGGACCGATTTCTACTATCGGATCTTCAATGCGGACGGTGGCGAAGTCCAACAATGCGGCAACGGCGCACGCTGTTTCGCGCGTTTCGTGCGCGACACCGGTCTCAGCGCCAAGACTGACCTGCGGGTCGAAACGATTTCCGGCGTGATCACCCCGCGACTGGAAGCCGATGGCACAGTGACGGTCGACATGGGCGAACCCGAATTCGAACCCGCCCACATCCCGTTCGATGCGCCGGCGCGCGCGCTGACCTATCCGATCGAGGTGGACGGCGTTCTGCGCGAAATCAGCGCAGTGTCCATGGGCAATCCGCACGCAGTGCAGATCGTGGCGAACACCGAGACTGCGCCAGTCGCGACGGAAGGCCCGGCCATCGAACGGCATGCCCGGTTTCCGGCGCGTGTCAATGCCGGATTCATGCAGATCATCGACCGGCATTCGATCCGGTTGCGCGTGTACGAACGCGGTGCGGGCGAGACGCTCGCGTGCGGCACCGGTGCGTGCGCGGCGGTTGCGACGGGTATTGCGCAGGACCTGCTGGATAGTCCAGTCGCAGTGGACATGCGCGGCGGCCAGCTCCAGATCCGATGGGACGGCGAAGGCCACAGCGTCTTCATGAGCGGTCCCGCCATCAGCGTGTTCGAAGGCGAAATGGAACTGCGGGATGACGTGGTCGCCGTACCGTTGCCGCGTGGCGTGCCCGCCTGACAGACATCAAGACCCGAGACCCGAGATGCGACCAGACGCAGACGCCGTTGCCCAGTACTTGAAGGACCATCCCGAGTTCTTCGATCAATACGCCGAACTGATCGCCGAGATCTATGTGCCCCATCCGCATGGCGGCCGTGCCATCCCGATTTCGGAGCGGCAGATCGTCACGCTGCGCGAGAAGAACCGTGCGCTCGAAGACAAGCTGCGCGAGCTGGTCCAGTTCGGGCAGGAGAACGACACCATCATCGACCGGCTGCATCGGATCACGCTGGCCATGATGATGGCGCGGGAGCTGGACATCCTGTTCGCTTCGCTCTACTACAACCTGCGCGAGGATTTCGCGGTGCCGCACGTGGCCATGCGCATCTGGACCGAAGGCGGGTGGGAGCGTCCGGAGTTCGGCACCATCAGCCAGGAAGTGCGCGTATTCACGGAGAGCCTCACCAATCCCTATTGCAGCGCGCATCCGATGTTCGAGACCACCTCATGGTTCGGCGAGGATGGCCATTCGTTGCACTCGTTCGCCTACGTTCCTCTGCGCACCGAGCAACCCTTCGGACTGCTTGCCCTCGGCGCAGAGGATGGCGAACGGTTCTACCCGGAAATGGGCACGCTCTACCTCAAACGGCTCGGCGAACTCGTGAGCGTTGCGTTAGCCAGATTCCTACCGGCATGACCGTGGCGGACCGGGCGCCGAGGCCGGCAGGGTCCGAGCCTGTCGTCGATGCCAGGTTTGCCGGCTACCTCTCCCATCTCGCCCACGAGAAGCGGCTTGCCGCACACACGGTCGAGAACTATGCGCGCGATGTGCGCGACCTCCTGCGTCTTGCGGACAAACTTCCGCTCGAATCGCTGAGCGTTCACGATTTGCGCCGCTTCGTCGCGCGGCTGCACGGAAGCGGACTGGGCGGGCGGAGCATCGCCCGCAAGCTCTCCGCCTGGCGGGGCCTGTTCGACTATCTCGCCCGCGACCACGGTTTCCGGACCAATCCCGTCGCGGGCCTGAAGGCCCCGAAGTCGCCGAAGCGGCTACCCGCGAGCCTCACGCCCGATGAAGCCGCCCGTCTCCTCGACGGCACTGGAACGGACGACGATGCGGACAAGCTCTCCGCGGCGCTGTTCGAACTCATCTACTCGTCGGGCCTGCGGCTCGCCGAAGCAGTGGGGCTCGATCCCGCGGACGTGGATTTGCGCGAGCGGATCGTACGAGTAACGGGCAAGGGATCGAAGACCCGGGTCGTGCCAATCGGGGCCCGGGCAGCAACGGCAATCGAGGCGTGGCTGCCGCGGCGGGACGAGCTCGCACGAGCCGGCGAGACCGCCTTGTTTCTCAACCGGAGCGGACGTCGAATAGGCCATCGCGCAGTGCAGACTGCGTTGAAGGCGCTCGCCGCGAGGCGCGGGCTGACGACCAACGTCCACCCCCACGTGTTGCGGCACTCGTTCGCGTCACACATCCTGCAGTCGAGCGGTGATCTGCGTGCCGTGCAGGAATTGCTCGGCCACGCGAGCATCTCGACGACGCAGGTGTATACCCATCTTGATTTTCAACACCTGGCAAAGGTCTACGACGCCGCGCATCCGAGAGCCAAACGGAAGTCCGGACCATGAGCAGGATCTTGCTCAAGCCCGGGCGCGAGAAATCGCTGCAGCGCCGGCATCCGTGGGTCTTCTCCGGCGCCGTCGAACGAATCGAAGGCCATCCGGCGTCCGGCGACACGGTCGAAATACGCTCTTCGCAGGGCGGATTTCTCGCCTGGGCCGCCTACAGCCCGCAATCCCAGATCGCAGCGCGTGTCTGGGATTGGCGTGAAGGAGTTCGCATTGACGAAGCATTCCTGGCGAGCCGTCTGCAACGCGCCATCGGGCGACGGCCGGATTTGGCCAAGCCCGGCGGACAACGGCAGGCAGGACGGCTCGTCAATGGCGAGGCGGATGGATTGCCCGGTGTCGTCGTCGACCGTTTCGCCGACTGGATCGTGTTGCAGCTTTCCAGCGCGGGTGCGTGGCGTTGGCGGGAAGACCTTGCGCGGCTCGCTGCCCAGGCAAGCGGCGTGGCCAACGTGTTCGAGCGCTCCGATGCCGACGTGCTTGCGCTCGAAGGACTGGCGCCGCGGGTCGGACCGCTCGAAGGAGCAGATCCGCCGCGCACGATCGCCATCGAGGAGAGCGGGCTCACGTTCGACGTCGACCCGAGGCATGGGCACAAGACCGGGTTCTATCTCGATCAGCGCGACAATCGTGCGCTGCTCCGGACGTTGTCGAACGGGCGCGAGGTGCTCGACTGTTTCTGCTACACGGGCGGGTTTGCGATGAATGCGCTGGCGGGCGGTGCCGCCCGCGTCACAGCCATCGACAGCTCCGCCGACGCGATCGCCGCCGCGCATCGAAACGTGGGCAACAACGGGCTCCCGCTCGAGAGAGTCGAACTGATCGAAGGCGATGTCTTCGCGCTGTTGCGCAAGTTCCGCGATCAGGCGCGCAAGTTCGACATCATCGTGCTCGATCCGCCAAAGTTCGCGCCCACGGCAGCTCATGCCGAGAAAGCGGCTCGCGCGTACAAGGACATCAACCTGTGGGCGCTGAAATTGCTGCGGCCCGAGGGTTCATTGCTCACGTTCTCGTGTTCCGGCGGCGTGCATCGCGACTTGTTCCAGAAGATCGTCGCGGGCGCTGCGACTGACGCTGGCGTCGATGCGCGAGTGCTTCGGCATCTCGGCGCCGCCCCCGATCACCCCGTCACGTTGGGTTTTCCCGAAGGCGAGTACCTCAAGGGAATGCTGTGCGTGGCCGCCTGAGATGAGCGCGCCCACCACGCTACTCGCCGTGCGGCACGGCGAGACCCGCTGGAACGTTGCCGGTCGCATGCAAGGGCATCTCGACAGCGAACTCGACACCAGTGGCGTCGAGCAGGCCGACGCGCTCGGGCGCCGCCTTGCCGACCAGGCGATCGACGTCCTGGTGGCGAGTGATCTCGGACGCACCCTGGCCACAGCGCGCGGCATCACCGCGCACACCGGCCACGAGATCGCCACCGACGCCCGGTTGCGTGAACGGCATCTGGGAATCTTCCAGGGTCTGACCGGCACCGAGGCCGCGCTGCAGCATCCCGACGACTGGCGCCGCTTCAAGTCGCGTGATGCCGACCACGATCTGCGCGGCGGCGAGACCCTGCGCCAGTTCTCGGCACGCTGCGTTGCCTGCGTGAGCGAGCTGGCCGCTGCCCACCCGGGTGCGACGCTCCTTATCGTCACCCACGGCGGGGCACTGGACGTCTTGTTCCGCCACGCGACCGGCCTGCCGCTCGAGGCGCCGCGCACCTTCACGCTCCTCAATGCGAGCCTCAACACGTTCGAGATTCAGGCCGCACGCTGGACCGTCCTGCATTGGGGTGACATCGACCATCTCGGCGTCCGCGACGCGATCGACGACGTCTGAAGCAAACCCGGCACGGTGTGGCCTGGCCTCGGGAGCGCGTCCGTGTCGCGGACAACCGGCCTCCAGCGTGGCCCACTCGAATGCAGCCGTGGCCGCGGCTGCGTCCCGTGGCGCGATCACGGCCGGGACTCGACGAGCGCACTGCGGTCACCACCAGGTTCCTCCCGTACAGGCCCTCCCCCACCTGCAATCAGCCGGCGTGCGCGTCGCCCCCGACTTGCGCGTAAGGGAACAAGTATGCAACTCTCATGTTCAGAGACTGCCATGCGCCAACTGATCGCCCAACTCGCTTTGGCTGCCATGCTGCTGTTCGCGCAGCAGGTGGGGATCGGACACGCGGTAGCCCATAGCCTCGGGCATGCGCCTTCGCATCATCACGGCAAGGGTTTGCCGACCCACGGTTGCGACGAATGCATGGCTTTCGCGCAGGTGCATGGCGCGCCCGGCTCCGTCGTCATCGAGGTCCAGTCCTCTGCGGAATTCGCCGCGCCACAGTTGGAGCAGGCGGCTGCCTGGACGCCACTTCGAACACACGCGTTTTCACCGCGAGGCCCGCCTCCGATCTCCTGAGAACCGTTTCGACGCGCGATCGCGGATCGAGTCCGCTACGCGCCCGTTCGTTTTCACAGGAGATCGACGATGCGTCACACGCTCATCGCTGCAACGGTCTTTGCGGCGGCATGCACCTGCGCAGGTCCGGCGACCGCGCAGACCGCGGAGCTCGACCAGATCCGCAAAGACATCCAGGAACTACGCAGCAGCTACGAGGCCCGCATCAGGGTACTCGAGGACAAACTGAAGGCGGCCGAATCGAGCGTCGTCAAGGCGCAGGAAGCCTCCGCCCGGGCGGAGGCTTCCGCCGCCAAGGCCGAAACCACGGCCGCGCAATCCAACGCCGCGGTTTCACAGTCAGAAGTTCCGCCCACTTCGCAGACCGCCTTCAATCCGGCGCTGTCACTGATCCTGAATGGCACCTGGGGCCGCTACGGCAACGATCCGACCACGCGCATGACGGGCTTCGCGCCTTCCGGCGGGGATGTCAGTCCGGCGCGCGGGGCTTCCCTCGGAGAGTCCGAGCTGTTCCTCACCTCGAGCATCGACCCGTATTTCCGCGGTTCGCTGCTTGCGGCGATCACGTCCGAGAACACCGTCGAGGTCGAAGAAGCCTACGCGGAAACGCTGGCGCTCGGCCAGGGTCTCACCGTGAAGGCCGGTCGCTTCTTCTCCGGCCTCGGATACCTCAACTCGGTCCACGCCCATGCGTGGGACTTCGTGGATCCGGCGCTCGTGCAGCGTGCGTTCCTGGGCCCGAACTACGGCGACGACGGGGTGCAGCTGCGCTGGGTTGCGCCGCTGCCGGTCTTGCTCCAGTTCGGCGCCGAGATCGGTCGCGGCCGGGAGTTCCCGGGCGTCGGCGACGTCAACCGCAACCAGAACGGCGCGGCGTCCCGCGCTTTCTTCGTGAAACTGGGTGGCGATATCGGTACCTCGGGCAGCTACCAGATCGGCGCATCCCATCTCCGCCAGCACACTGCTCCGGGTGGGGTCGCCTTCCTCGATTACGATGACCAGTCCGGAGTGACCAATCTGTTCTCGGGGCGCCAGCGCATCAGCGGCGTTGACATGGTCTACAAGTGGGCGCCCGACGGCAACCCGCAGTATCGCAATTTCAAGTTCGCGGCCGAGTGGTATCAGCGCAAGTACGACGGCGATCTTGCCTTCGATACCGCGGGTCTTGCAGCAACGGATGCGCTGGCGGCACGACAATCCGGATGGTACGCGCAGGCGGTGTACCAGTTCGTGCCGTACTGGCGAGTGGGCGGTCGCTACGACCGCCTGCGGCACGGCACAGTTGCGCTCAATTCGAACGCCGCCAATCTGGTCGCGCCGGCGTTCGACCCGCAGCGCTACAGCCTGATGCTCGACTGGAATCCGAGCGAGTTCAGCCGTGTCAGGCTGCAGTACAACCGCGACTTGACGCGACAGGACATCGCCACGGGCGCAACCATCGCCGACAACCAGCTCTTTCTCCAATACGTGTTCAGCCTCGGCGCTCACGGCGCTCATCAGTTCTGACAAGCGCCAGGATGGCGCGGCCACAAGGACAACCCACATGAAGCTATCGACCAACATCGCGATCGGCGCGACGCTGTTGCTCTGCGCCATCCTGGCCCAGGCGACGATCCAGGTATTCGCCTGCAGTCCCGAATGGGGCTCGCTCGTCACCGAACTCGCCGGACCGCGGGCGTCGACGTTCGTCGCAACCACGGCACTGCAGGACGTCCATCGCATCCAGGCACGGCCGAGCCTGATCGCGCGCGCACGAACCGCCGATCTCGTGGTATGCACCGGCGCCGACCTCGAAATCGGCTGGATGCCGCTGGTGCGCACGCAAGCCGGCAATGCACGCATCCAGGCCGGCAAGCCCGGATTCTTCGAAGCTGCGAGCGTCGTGCCTCGCATCGAGGTGCCAACGTCGGTCGATCGCGCACTTGGCGACGTCCACCCGCAAGGCAATCCGCACATCCAGTTCGGGCCGAGGCAGATCCGGCTCGCGGCGGAAGAATTGACCAGGCGACTGGTGCGCATCGACCCTGCGGGCGAGACCGAGTACCGGACGCGACTCGCCGACTTCACCCGACGCTGGGATGCCGCGACCGAACACTGGGCCAAGATGGGCGCGCCGCTGAAAGGCGTGACGGTGATCCAGCACCACAAGAACTTCTCGTACCTGTTCGACTTTCTGGGAATGCGGCAGGTCGCTTCGCTGGAACCCAAGCCGGGCGTCGAACCAACCTCCGCCCACTTGCGCGAGCTGGTCGAGAATCAGAAGTCCGATCCCGTCAAGCTGATCATCCGTGCGTCCTACCAGTCGCCCGCGCCTTCCGAGTGGCTTGCACAGCGCATCAACGTTCCCGCGATCATGTTGCCGGCAACGGTAGGCGGGTCCGAGGGTGCCACCGATCTGTTCACGTTGTTCGACGATTCCATACGACGCATGCTCGACGCGCTCAAGCTTTGACATGTCAACGCGACCGCATTGCCTCGAATTGAACAGCCTCGAAGCTGGCTATGACCGAGCGGTGGTCGGCCCGCTCTCCTTCACGCTCGACGCCGGCGAGATCGTGGCGCTCTGGGGGCCGAACGGCTCCGGCAAGACCACGGCGATGAATGCGATTGGCGGCGGGGCACGCGTCTTCGGCGGTCACCTGCGCAAGCAGCCCGGCCTGCGGGTGTCGCATCAGCATCAGAACCCGTTGTCATTGCGTGATATCCCGCTGTCGGGACGGGAGTTGCTGGCACTGACGCAAAGCGACGCCAAAGCGCTGCCGGCTGCGATGCAGCCGCTGTTGACGCGCCGTCTCTCGGAGCTCTCGGGCGGTCAGTTGCAAATGTTGCAGGTTTGGGCCTGCCTCACCGCGCCAGTGGACCTGGTGATGCTCGATGAGCCCACCAACAACGTCGACATCGCCGGGGTCGCATTGCTTCAGCAGGTCATCGCCGGCGCCCGCGACGGGCGCGGCGTTCTGCTCGTGAGTCATGACCGCCATTTCATCGAGGCCCTGGGCGCACGGATCGTGGAGGTCGAACGGCGATGAGCTGGACTGCAATGTTCGATCCGATGTTCTTTACACCTTTTGCCACCGGCCTGCTGGTGGCGGCAGTACTGCCGGTACTGGGCATGTACCTGCGCCTGCGAGAGGAGTGGCTGGCGGCGCTGGCGTTCGCACAACTGGCCGCTGCGGGCTCTCTCGGAGCCGCGATCCTGGGGTTGCCGGTGCTGGTGGGCGGGCTGGGCGTCTCGGGGCTGGCTGCTGCCCTCAAGGCCTCGCTCGTTCGCAGCGGCAACAACGGCTATGCGATCCTCATGGTCGGAGGCTGGGGCGCGAGCATCCTGATGCTCGCCAACGCGCCTCTGGCTGATCACCTGGGTCACGCGTTGTTCGACGGCCAGCTCTATTTCACCGGTCTGTCGAACCTATGGAGCATGGCTGCCTTCGCCCTCGCCGTCGGCGCGCTGATGCGCTGGCTGTCACGCAAACTCCTGCTCGAGCGGATGTTCCCCGACTTCTTCCGCGCAAGCGGACTGTCGGCAATCCGCTACCATCTTCTGTTCGACCTGCTGGTGGCAGGGGGCCTCGCGCTCGCGACGGCATCGATCGGCGTCATGGCCGCTTTCGCGCTGGTGTTCATTCCCACCATGATCGCGTACCAGTGGGGCAGGAGTTGGCGGCATTCGCTGGTCATTGCGACACTCGTCAGCCTGGTTGCCTACGTCATCGCGTTCCAGGTCGCGTTGGTCGAGGATCAGCCGTTCGGCCCGGTCCTGGTGCTTTGCCTCGTCCTGGCGGCCATCGTTGCGTGGAGCGTGAAAAGACTCGTGTCCCGTACTTCCAGACCGTCGTCAGCCCGCGAGCTGTCCTGATTCACAGCGAGTTTCCTTGATTCCGGGGTTGCCGCGCGATTACCCTGTCGCCATTGCGCGACAGGGCGCGCTTTTCGCTTCGACTGCGGATCTCATGAGCGTATCCAGTATCGAGGTCTCGGAAATCCAGGGGCGTCTCCACCCCGCCGTAGAAAGTGCCGCCTTGCGGCATGCCGGGGGCTTCACGGCGGAAGCGCGCCGCGCTCTCGAACAAGGCGTGTCCCAATCCCCGGACGAACGCCGACTCTGGCTGATGCTGCTCGATCTGCATCGCCTCGAAGGCCATTGGATGGACTACGAAGGCGTCGTGGGCGGCTATCGCCGGCAATTCGCCCAGGAGCCGCCGTCGGAGCTCGAGCGCCAGGAACTGGAAGCGCGCCTGCCGGAGCCATTGCGCGCCGGCGGCAAAGCCTGCTGGGCCCTGGCCGGAACGCTGGATGCCAGCGCTGTTGGGACGCTGGCCCGGTTGCGCGAGGCGGCAAGCCACCACACGATCGTGCATCTCGACCTGTCGCGCCTGTCGGCCGTCGAACCAACCGGATGCCGCCTCCTGGCAGATACGCTCGGCCAATTGATCGCTGCCGGCAACGGTGTGGTCCTCACCGGCGACCTGTTGTTGGGTCGACTGCTCCGGGCGGCACTCGAGACGGAGCCTGCGCGACGACCCTATTGGGACCTGTTGCTCACACTGCTGCGCTTCGCCCAGGACAGGGTCGGATTCGAGCACACCGCGCTCGAGTACGCACTCGCTGCGAACGTTCCCACGCAATCATGGGAACCCTTGATCTTGCCGCAGCCTCAGCTGATCCTCCCTGGCGAGCGCCGCAACGAACCCCGCTATGCCATGCGCGAGACTTTCGTATTGTCCGGGAGCATGAAAGGTACCGACGACGCGCAACTTCTTGCGCTGGTCGAATTCGCCCAGGAGCATCAATATCTCAATATCGACCTGTCGCAGCTCGAGCGCCTCGATTTCGTCTGCGCCGCTCAGCTGGCAAATACCTTTGCAGCCTTGACCAGGGACGGCAAGATCATCCGTCTCATCCGCCCCAACCAGCTCGTGGCCGGTCTGCTCGAGCTCTTGAATCTCGGCAACTACGCCTCCATCGTCACCCCTTCGGCGTGATCTTTTCCACCTGTCAGGGCATTTATGGCCGAGTTCCACGGCACCACCATACTTTCGGCCCGTCGCGGTCAACGCGTAGCACTGGGGGGTGACGGCCAGGTCACCCTCGGCAACATTGTCGTGAAGGCGACGGCGCGCAAGGTCCGGCGCCTGTACCAGGATCGCATCCTGGCCGGGTTCGCCGGCGGAACCGCGGACGCGTTCACGCTGTTCGAGCGTTTCGAAGCCAAGCTGGACAAGCACCAGGGCCACCTGGTGCGCTCCGCGGTCGAACTCGCCAAGGACTGGCGCACCGACCGCATCCTGCGCCGTCTCGAAGCCATGCTCGCGGTCGCCGACCGCGAAAGCTCGCTCATCATCACCGGCAACGGCGACGTGCTCGAACCCGAACTGGGTCTGGTGGCGATCGGCAGTGGCGGGGCGTATGCGCAGGCGGCCGCGCGCGCCCTGCTGGAGAACACGGAACTCTCCCCCGCCGAGATCGTCAAGAAGTCGCTCTCGATCGCCGGCGATCTGTGCATCTACACCAATCAGTCGCATGTGATCGAAGAGCTCGGGTAATTCATCCACCGCCCGGCCGTCGCCGGTCCCATTTCGGTCGCGCTGCCCCGCGCAACGCCCCATCCCGTCCATGTCTTCAATGACCCCACAGGAAATCGTCCACGAACTGGACAAGTTCATCATCGGCCAGCACGCCGCAAAAAAGGCCGTGGCAATCGCACTGCGCAATCGTTGGCGCCGCCAGCAGGTGGCGGAGCCGCTGCGGCAGGAGATCACGCCGAAGAACATCCTGATGATCGGCCCCACGGGCGTCGGCAAGACCGAGATCGCGCGGCGCCTGGCGCGACTCGCGGACGCGCCCTTCATCAAGGTCGAGGCCACCAAGTTCACCGAAGTGGGTTACGTCGGTCGCGACGTCGACACGATCATCCGCGACCTGGTCGAAACGGCGATCAAGCAGACGCGCGAACTGGAGATGAAGAAGGTGCGCCATCGCGCCGAGGATGCCGCCGAGGACCGCGTCCTCGACGTGTTGCTTCCGGGAGCGCGAGATTCGGGTTTCGGTTCGGTGGAAGCGGTCGATCAGGAGTCGACGGCGCGACAGAAATTCCGCAAACGATTGCGTGAGCACGAACTCGACGACAAGGACATCGAGATCGAAGTGGCCCAGGCGCCGGCGAACATGGAAATCCTCGCCCCGCCGGGCATGGAGGACCTGACCCAGCAGATCCAGGGCATGTTCCAGAACATGGGGGCGGGCCGGCGCAAGCTGCGCAAGCTCAAGGTGCGCGAGGCGATGCTGCTCCTCACCGACGAGGAGGCGGCGAAACTCATCAATGACGAGGAGCTGAAGTCGCGTGCCCTCGCGAGCGTTGAAGGCAACGGCATCGTATTCCTCGACGAGATCGACAAGATCGCAAGCCGTTCGGAGATGCAGGGCGCCGATGTCTCGCGCCAAGGCGTGCAGCGCGACCTGCTGCCCCTGGTCGAGGGTACGACGGTCACCACCAAATACGGCATGGTCAAGACCGACCACATCCTGTTCATCGGCAGCGGCGCGTTCCACTTTGCCAAGCCGTCGGATCTCATCCCGGAACTGCAGGGGCGCTTTCCGATCCGCGTGGAACTCGAATCCCTTTCGGTCGAAGACTTCCAGCAGATCCTCACGTCCACGGACGCCTGCCTTACCCGCCAGTACGAAGCGTTGCTCGCAACCGAGGGCGTCACCCTCCAATTCACGCCCGAAGGCGTTCGGAAGCTCGCCGAGATCGCGTGGCAGGTGAATGAGCGCACCGAGAACATCGGCGCGCGACGCCTTCATACCGTGATGGAGAAGCTGCTGGAGGAGGTCTCCTTCGACGCCGCCAAACACGATGGAACCACCGTCACCATCGACGCCGCCGCCGTCGACGCTCGCCTGAGCAAGCTCGCCGCCACGGAAGATCTGGCGCGTTACGTCCTGTAGCGCCCGGGCAGCGCGCCGAACTCGCGACGCGCGAGCCCGGCTGCAATCCCCAGCGCACCACGATGGTGCGCTGGATGAGGGACGCTGGGGGGCGCGCTACAATCCGCTGCATCCTTGTCCATCGCGGATCGAGACGCCATGACATCCGGCAATACCTTCCTGCTCGAAGTCAATCCCAAGATCCCGCGCCGCCTTGCCCGCCTCGAGGAACTGGCGGACAACCTCTGGTACAGCTGGGACCGACCCACTCGCACGCTGTTCTCCCGGCTGCACACGAGCCTCTGGGACGCCGTGGGCCACAGCCCGAAAGCGTTCCTGAAGCGGGTGGACGAGCAGCGGTTGATCGAGGCAGCCGACGATGCGGTGTTCATCAACAGCTACAACCGCGTCCTGTCGGCATTCGACAGCTATCACGACGAGCCGCTTCGCCGCAACAATTCCGAGTGGCTGCGACAGAACGATCTGGTCGCCTATTTCTGCGCCGAGTTCGGTTTTCACGAATCGCTGCCCATCTATTCCGGCGGTCTGGGCATCCTCGCAGGCGACCACTGCAAGGCCGCGAGCGACATGCGACTACCCTTCGTCGGCGTGGGCCTCCTCTATCGCCAGGGTTATTTCTCGCAGACCATCGACGGCGACGGCAACCAGCACGCCTCTTACGCTGATTCCGAATTCGAGGACCTGCCGATCAGCCCGGTCACGCGCCCGGACGGAACCGAGGTTTTCGTCTCCGTCGAGTTTCCGGGACGCCAGATCTGGCTCAAGGTCTGGCAGGCCAAAGTCGGCCACGTCAAGCTCTACCTGCTCGATGCGGCCCTAGAGCGCAATGCGGTGCATGACCGTGACATCACCCATCGACTCTACGGCGGGGACAAGGTCGATCGCATCGAGCAGGAGCTGGTGCTTGGCATCGGCGGCGTGCGTGCGCTCGCCGCCCTCGGCCTCAAGCCGACGGTCTGGCACATCAACGAAGGCCACGCAGCCTTCCTGGTGCTCGAGCGCATGCGCGAACTGGTCGCCCAGGGCCATCCTTTCGCCACCGCCATGGAAGCGGTCGCGGGCAACACGGTATTCACCACGCACACACCGGTTCCGGCGGGCCACGATCACTTCCCCGTGGACATGATGACCGCCTACTTCGAGAAGTTCGTCGGGGAACTGGGCATCGATCTGGACCGGTTCTTCGCCCTGGGTCGCATGGGCGAAGGCGGTGGCGACTTCAACATGACGGCCCTCGCGATTCACGGTTCGCGCTTCAACAACGGCGTCTCGCGCATCCACGGCGCCGTGTCCTCGCGCATCCTCGCCGGCATGTGGCCACAGGTCGAGGCACGCGAGAACCCCCTCCAGTACATCACCAACGGCGTGCACGTGCCGACCTTCCTCGCGCAGGAATGGGCCGACCAGTTCGAGAAGTTCCTCGGCTACGAATGGACCCAGCACGTGACCGACGCGGGGTTCTGGCAGCGCATCGATGCAATCCCGGATCACCTGTTCTGGAGCGTACGCCAGTCGCTCAAGTCGCAGATGCTGCACCTCGTGCGCAATCGCGTGGCCCGGCAGCACTTCCGCAACAATGGCTCGGAAGCGCACCTTGACCGCCTGCTCAAGTTCGTGGATCCGGCCAATCCGAACGTGCTGGTGATCGGTTTTGCCCGTCGTTTTGCCACCTACAAGCGCGCGGCGCTGCTGTTCGAGAATCTCGATTGTCTGAAACAGATCGTATGCAACGATGAGCGCCCGGTGCTGTTCATCTTCACGGGCAAGGCGCATCCGGCCGACGTTCCCGGCCAGGACCTCATCCGTCGCATCAATCAGATCTCGCGCCTGCAGGAGTTCGAGGGACGTGTGCTGTTGGTCGAGAACTACGAGTTGCGCCTCGCGCGGCGTCTCGTCTCCGGGGTGGATGTATGGCTCAACAATCCGGTCTATCCGCTCGAAGCAAGCGGGACGTCGGGCATGAAGGCCGCGATCAACGGAGTTCTCAATCTGTCCGTGCGCGACGGCTGGTGGGACGAGGGCTACGACGGCACCAACGGCTGGGCCATCAAGCCGGTGGCGGAATCGCTCGACGAGCATCGCCGCAATTTCGAGGAATCGAAGACCCTGTACGAACTGCTGCAGGACCACGTCATTCCCGCGTACTACTCACGCAACGAGATGGGCTTCTCGGCAGAGTGGGTGCGAATGGCCAAGCGGTCCATCGCCACGCTGTTGCCGCGCTTCAATTCGACGCGGATGGTCAACGAATACGTCGCGAAATTCTATCTTCCGGCATCTCGCCAATGGCGACGTCACAGCGAAGGCGACTATGCCAACGCGCGCCGGCTTGCCGACTGGAAAGCGCATGTGCGCGCGTGCTGGACCAACGTCCGCATCCGGCGGCTCGATTCCGCCCCGAAACGGATCGCCTTCGGGGGCGATATCGGCCTCGAGGTGGCCGTGTATCTCGACGGCATGAAGCCCGAGGACATCGTGGTCGAACTGGCACTGGCCCGGCACACGCTCGTGGAGAGTCAACGCCAGATCACCCACTATCGTTTCGAGGCCGACGGGACCCTGACCGACCAGAACGAGCATCGCTTCGTGCTCTCGCTCACGCCGGAGATCTGCGGCAAGCTCGAGTACCGCGTGCGCGTATACCCGTACCATGAGCTGCTGACCCATAGGCTGGGTATGGGCATGATGCTGTGGCTGTAAGCCTGGCGGCTTGAACTTGCGCCGCCACCGGTGCGGCGGACACGAATCCCGGCGCAACCGGCACGCCCGGATGCGCTGCGGCGCGGATTTCCCCGGATAGCGCGATCGTCAATAGCCCACGCTGCGATTCACGATGCCCTGCGGAATCTCGCCGCGTTCGAGGCGATGCAGATTCGCGATCACCTGCGCCGCCGCCGCCGATGCGTGCGTCACCGCGGCGACGTGCGGGGTAACGACGATCCTCGGGTGCGTCCAGAAGGGATGACTCGCGGGGAGCGGTTCTTCGTCGAAGACATCGAGCAGCGCACCGTCCAGCTGGCCGCGGTCCAGCGCCGCGACTAGATCGCCCTCGACGAGATGTCCGCCCCGCGCAATGTTCACCAGACATGCCCCGCGCGGGAGGCGATCGAACAAGCGCCCATCGAGGATGCCTTTCGTGGCAGGCGTCAGCGGGAGCAGATTGATCAACACCTTCGTCTGCGCGAGAAATACGTCGATGTCGGCTGCGCCGTGGCAAATGACATCCGGTACGCGCTTGAGCGTACGGCTCCAGCCGATCACGGGGTAACCCATGCCCGCGATGAATCGGGCAACGTGCGCCCCGAGAACGCCAAGCCCCATGACGCCGACGGTGCATGCGCCGGTCTCGAGCGGCACGAGCGGCTCCCAGCGTCGTTCGCGCTGCTGCGCGGCATACCCGTGCAGGCGTCGCTGAAAGTACAAGACGCCGAAGGCGGCGTACTCGGCCATCTGCCGGCTCAGTCCGGCGTCGACGAGACGCAATACGCTGATGCCACGGGGGAGTCGTGGATCGGCCAGGATCGCGTCGACGCCCGCGCCGAGCGAGAGAATCGCCTCGAGCCGCGGAAATTGAGAGTGCCACCCGGATGGCGGCTTCCACACCAACGTGTAGCGCACCGACGCCAGATCGCCCGCATCGGGCCAGACGTGGAACGCGAGGTGGGGAAACTCGGCGGCGATGGCTTCTCGCCAGGGCTCGGGCGCGTCGGTGCGGCTGTAGAAGACGATGCTCATGCACTCGGTCCGGGATTGGCGGCGGCGCGGAATCATAAGCGACCCGCCGGGTTTGCGAATTGCATCCGACCCCGCTACTCTCCACGGCTCGATGGGGACTGTTCACCAGCATGAATGGGACGCTGGCGATCTCGGCTGCGGAGATCTCCTGATCCGGTTGCGTTTTCTGCTTCAGGACATGCGGCCCGACGAGATCATCCGTGTTCATGCCACCGATCCGGGCGCCATTCAGGATCTCCCGGCATGGTGCCGCCTGACGGGTGAACGGATCGTAGAACAAGACCTGCAACGCCATCTCTACTGGATCCAGCGCAAACCCCGAGGCGCGGACCGCTAATCGTCGTCCAGGAGGACAATCCCATGCCCGGTACCGGTAAATTCTGCGTCGCCCTTTCGTGCTCGACCGACAACGCGGACAAGGCCACTGTGGCTTTCGTGGTCGCCAACGCGGCCGTCGCCTCGGCTCAGGACACCCTGGTGTTCCTGTCGATCGAGGGCGTCAGGCTGGCACAGAAAGGCGTCGCCGACGCCATCCATGAGGACGGGTTCGCGCCATTGAAGGAGCTGATGGACAACTTCATCAAGGCGGGCGGCAAGGTCTGGGTGTGTTCGCCCTGCTTCAAGAAAAGGAAACTCGACGAGAGCAGTCTCGTCGCCGGGGCGACCATCGTGGGCGGCGCGAAGCTGGTGGAGTTCCTGTCCGACGGGACGCCGTCTCTGTCGTATTGAGTCCCGGCAACTCAGCCGGCGCGGAAGCCGGCCGGCACGAACACCACCCCGACGCGAGCTTCGACGGCGGCGATCTCGATTGCGGCAATGGGCTCTTGCTGCTCATCCGCAAGCACATCGACCCGCTCGATCGCGGACAGCTGCTGGAGATCCTTTCGACGGAAACGTCGGTGCACGAGGATTTGCCGGCGTGGTGTCGCCTCACCGGCAATGAACTGGTTTCGATCCGTGAGACAGGGCGCGAACGCTCGTTTCTGGTCTGCAAGGGGAGCCTGTCGGAGCGGCGTGCCGCAACGCGACCCGCGACGGCACGCATGCAGATCGTGCCGGTGATCATTCCGGACCGTCTGCCACTACCGTTGGCGGCTGCCAGGATCGCGCCGTTCGCGGTCATGGGCATCGGCAGCTGGCCGCGGCCGCGCTGGATGCTGCAGGCTGTGCACGATCGCATGGAAGGTCGCCTCGGCGAGGACGAGTTCCAGGCGACGGCCGACGACGCGGTGCGCCTAGCCGTGGAAGCGCAACTGCGTGCCGGTGCCGACGTCGTCACGGACGGCGAGCAGCGCCGCGACAGCTATGCGAGCTTCGTCGGCGGCCGGCTCGACAACTGCCAGCTCATCCCGCTCACCGACCTGCTGCCCCTGGTGGACGACCCGGACGCATTCGAACGCGAACTGGGCGCACTCGACGTTCCGGCGGGCGCGATCCGCCACCCGGCCGTGTTCGGCCCGATCGGCCGCAGCCGGCCGATCGCGGTGCAGGAAGCCGCGTTCGTGCGCACCCTGACGGACCGGCCGATCAAGGTAGCGTTGCCCGGTCCGTATCTGCTCACGCGCACGATGCGTATGCATTTCAGACAATGCATACGCATCGCGTGAGCACATGGCACAGGACATCGTGCGCGTACTGCGCGAAGAGCTTGCCGATCTCCTGGCCGCCGGCGTCGCCCTGGTGCAGTTCGACGAACCGGTGCTTGCCGAGGTCGTGTTCACGGGCCCCAGCCCGCAGCGAAGATTCATGTGCGGGGCACTTTCGGAGAGAGGCGACGCCGCCGGCGAACTCGCCTTCGCGCGCGATCTCGTCAACGCGGTGACCGCCGGCTTCCCCCTCGAGCGGCTGGCGTTGCACATGTGTCGCGGCAACTGGACACCCGACGAATCCACTTGCCTCAGCGGCAACTACGCACCACTCGCGTCCACATTTGCCACGATGAACGTGGGCACGTTCTCGCTCGAGTTGTGCACGCCGCGCGCCGGCGAGATCGAAGTACTGCGCGCCCTGCCCGACGACCGCCGCGTGGGCGTGGGCGTAGTCAACCAGAAGCATCTGCACATCGAGACGGTGGATGCCATCATGGCGAAAGCCGAGCGTGCCGTCAGGGTCTTCGGGCCCGCGCGCGTGCTGCTCAATCCGGATTGCGGTTTCGCTACATTTGCCGACAATCCCGTAGCCTCGGCCCTTGTGGCGGAACGCAAACTCGCAGCCATCGTCGAGGCCTCTGCGCGCCTGCGCATGCGCTATCCCGATTCCTAGGAGCCTGTCGGACTTAAGTGTTGGCAAGCCGACCCGTGCGAGGCGCGCTGCGTTTTCTTGCGGCGAGACACCGATCCAGTGCTGAAGTCGGTTTCCGAAGCTTCTGGAGGGCTCATGGGCGGCCCTGAATGGTCG